>JANWWM010000013.1 GCA_025055975.1 Chloroherpetonaceae bacterium
GCCCGCAGGCACGACGACGGAAAGCACGTGCGTCTGCCCCGTGCCTTTGTTCACGATGAAGTTGCCGAATTGCGTCGAGTGCCCCACGTTGAGCGTTACGGTATTGTCGCTTGCGCCGATGAAGCGAATGCGCGCCGAGCCACCCGTCGCCGTGAAGGGATTTGCGCCTTCGGCAAGGTTTGTGAGGTCAATCGTGCCGCTGTTTGTGAGATTGCCGCTCAAATTGATGGCGTGTTGCACGGCGTTGGTTGTGCTGCCCACGTTGAGCGTCGCGCCGCTGTTGACGGTGAGGTTGCCGCTGATGTTGAGCGTCACGACGGGAGGCGTGCCCGTGCCGCCAATTGTGAGCGTATTGCTCTCGACGGTCAGGTTGCCGTTGATGGTGAAGGTTGTTGCCGATGTGGGCGCAAAAGACTTTGCGCCCGTGCCTGCAATCGTGAGGTTGTTGTAGACGGTTGTGCCGCTGGGCAAGGTATAAGTGCCGCCCTCGTAGCGCACCGTGCCACCGCCCGTTTGGAGAAAGGGGTTGCTCGCAAGCGGCGTGAGCACGGTTGGAAACGCGCCTGCGCTGATGCGCAAGGTGCCTGTGCCTTGCAGCGTGCCGAAGGTTTGCGTCGTAAAGCCTTGAATGTTCAGCGTGCCGTTAATCGTAACCGTGCGGCTCGCAGCGGTTTGAACGATTTGCGAATTCGCAGTCAGCGTAATCGTATGCCCTGGATTGATGGTAAAATTGTCATCAGGGTGAGGCGTTGTGAAGTCCACGCCGCCGTTGGTGAGCGTCCAGATGTTTGGGTCGCCGAAGTTGCCGCTCTGGTAGGAATAGAGTTGCCTGTTTTGAGCGTTTGCCGTAACGGCAACAAGCAACAAAAGCAAAGTGGCGATACTGAGTCGTCTCATTTTTAGGTAACTTTTTTGATTCTCTTTTTGCGTCTCAAAAAGCGTTCCATTTTTTTGATTGCGCGGATTGCGCGATTTTGGGGCTATTAGGGGCATTTTGGCTATTGCTTGGGCAAAGATAAGATCTCTCGTGAATTTCGGTATTACTTTCGGTAAAAGCATCGTCAGTTCGGGCGCGGCGAGCGATTCAGAAATTGCGAATCGCGGGCGCGACTGCGAACCAAGCGACATCGCTCCTCAATTCTCGCTCCTCGTTTTTTTGGAGATAGATTCTTTGCTTTCTTCGCTCCGTTCAGAATGACATCAAAAAAAATCCGCAAGCGCGAATGCGTCTTGTCGCGTTTGTTTTCAATCAAGGCAAGGCGTTGAGCTTGCGCAAGAGCCACTCGGCGGAAAGGAGCAAGAGAATCGCCAGCCACGTCGCCCAAGAGTTCGCAAACTCCATAGCGGAGATTTTCTCGACGGCAAGGGGCTGAAAGGCGGGTTCTCGTTTCATTTCGTCGAGAAAGTTTGCGAAGGTTCGAGCGTCGTAGAATTTTCCGCCGCTCCGCTCGGCGATGGCGCGCATCGTTTCAGGGTTTGCCGCGGGGTTGCGAAACTCCGCGCTCGTTTCGCTCACCGAGAACATTCCGCTCGCCGTTCCGACGATGCGTTCTCCGTCTTTGGCTTCGGCGGAATAGACGTAATCGCCTTTGGCGAAGCCGTCGAATCGAGCGTGATAAACGCCCGCTTCCGATGCGGGTTCGAAGGCGGTTTGGTAAGTTTCGCCCGTTTGTTTGTTTTTGACGCGCATCGTGATTTGCGCCGTCGAGACGGGGCTGAGCAGTTCATCTTGCAGATTTGCCGCGAAGAAAACGGTTTCGCCTTCGTCGTAGAGTTTGCGCGAGGTCGAGACTTGAAAGCGTTTCGCGTCGTCTTTCGCCGAAAGCCACTCAATCGTGCCGATGAGGGTTTGGGCGTAAAGTCGTCGGACGTTCTCGTCGGGCGAGAGCGCAAAGCGCCAAAATTGCGAGGCGCACATCGTCGCCGCTTTTCGCTCCGCGCTTTGCGAAATGGCGAAGGCGATTTTTTCCGTCGCTTTGCCCGCAACCGACGCTTTCCAAAGCGTCTGCGTCGAGGGCTTGGGTTGAAAATTGAAGTCCAAATGCGAGAGCGGCGGCGCGGCTTGCAGAGCGTCTTGAAGCGAACTCAACATTGGCTTGAAGGCGACGAACGATTGCGCTTGCGCGGTTTGCGAGATGAAGGCGTTGTTGTCGAGAATTTCCGCGGGCGACGTTCTGCCTATGCTCACGGCGAGAAGCGACTCGCATCGCTTCAACTTCGCGCCCGAACTTTGCGCGCCGATGAGCGCAAACGTGGGAATTTTGCGCGCGTTCAAAAATTGACAGACGCGCTCGACGAGTTCGTCGCTGGCGCTCGCGCTCGGAAATCCAATGAGCAAACACACGTCCGCGTCTTGATGCTCGGATAGGTTCAAAGCGCCCTCGAAAAATTCGCTCGACGTTTTTTGCGAGAAGAAAACCGCCTCGATGTTTTCGGCGCGATTGAGCGTTTGCCGCGCCGCCGAAATTTCAGGATCGGCAAGTCCCGCGATGACGAGAACTTTCTTCTTGTTCTTCAAGACGCGCAAGAAAAAGGCTTGCGAATTGTTCCTTGCCGAAAATTCGCCTTGCAAAGCCGAAACGCTCACGACGTATTTGGCTTCGCCGATTTCTTTGGGGACGAACTCAAAGGCGACGGCTTGTTCGGGCGCGGAGAGCGTCACTTGCTTGCGACTCAAAATCGTCTCGCCGCTTTTGAGCAGAACTTCCGCGCCCCTGCCCGAAAAGCCTTGTTGCGCGACGATGACGGAGACGGAAACCTTCGAGTTCGCGATCGCCTGTTCGGGCGCGAAAATGCGACGCAAGACGATATCTTTGCGCGCCGACGAATCGCCCAAGAGCGTCGCAAAAATCGGAATCGGCGAACGCGCGGCTTCGTAGATGGGATTTTCGCCCGCGTTGAATTCGCCGTCGCTCATTAGCAGCGCGGCGTTGAACTTCTCTTTCGCGTTCAATCGATTGAGCGAGGCGAGCGCGTTGGAAAGGTTCGTGCGTTTTTCCTTGAACGAGAGGTCGCTCGGATTGGCTTCGCGCAGGGCTTCTCCAAAGGCGAACCATCGCACGTCGGCGACGCGAGAAAGATCCGACAAATGCCGCTCGATCAACTCTCGCAGAAGGCTATCGCGTCGAACTCCGTCGTCGCTAATCGTGAGGCTTTCGGAATCGTCGATGACGACCGCGAGCTTGGGCTTTTGCGTCTGACGCGAAATCGTTTGCAACGTGGGTTCGAGAAAGAGCGAGAAGGCAAAAAACAACGACAGCGCGCGCAACCCGACAAGCCACGCGCGCAACGCGGCGGAAACCGACGCGCGCCGATACGTCCAAATCGCCAGCGCGACGGCAACGATTGCAAAGAGCGCCAAGAGCCAAAACGACGAGACGACGAATGACATTGATTTTTTGCCTTCAAGGAAACCAAGCGACAAAATAACCGCCAACCTCAATCCGTGAAAATTCTCGATCGCTACATCGCCCTTCGCTACCTCTCGGCGTTTCTCTTCGGCTCTTTGGCGTTTGTCGCCATTTTCATTCTGATTGATCTCATCGAGCACATTGACGATTTCATCGATCGCAGAGTTCAACCGTTGGCGATTCTTTCCTACTACGGCTACTTCCTGCCCGAAATTTTGAAGCTCATCATTCCCGTGAGCGCGTTGCTTTCGGCGCTTTTCGTAACGGGGTCGCTTTCGAAGCAGATGGAACTGACGGCGATGAAAGCGGGCGGCATCAGCCTTTATCGCCTGCTCGTTCCGTTTTTCGTCATCGCCGCCTTCATCACGGCGTTGGATTTTTACCTTTCGGGCTGGCTCGTCCCAAGAGCCACGCGCGAAAAACAGCGTTTCGAATCGCTCAATCTCGGCAAAAATTTTTGGGTCGGCGGCAGTCGCTCCAACGTGAACGTGATGGACTCTCCCTCGCGGCTCGTCAGCATTGGCTACTACGACGATTATCAAAAAATCTGCTACTCCGTCAGCGCCCAAGAGTTCAGCGGCAAACGCCTCTTGTGGCGATTGGACGCGGAACGAATGCTCTTCGACACGACCGCGCAAAAGTGGATCTTCGAGAAAGGCTACTTGCGCTTCATTGAGGGCGAACAAGAACGGCTTTTGCGCATCGAGACGCTCGATACGCTCGCGCTTTCCTTCACCGCCAAAGAACTCGGCGAATCGACGCAGGCGTTGGAACTGATGACCTTGCCCGAACATCGCGCTTTTTTGATTTCCCGCGAGCGCGGCGGCTTTGAATCTTCCGACGAAGCCATCGTGAAATATCACGCCAAACTTTCGTTTCCGTTCGCGTGCCTCATCGTCATTCTCATCGGCGTTCCGCTTTCGGCGCAAAAAAAGCGCAGCGGCGTCGCGCTCGAAATGGGCATCAGCGTCCTAATCGGATTTCTGTATATGGGCGTTCAACAGGTTTTCGGAACGCTTGGCTACAAAGGCGCGGTCCATCCCGTTTTGGCGGCGTGGATGCCGAACCTCGTCTTCTTCGGCGTGGGCGTTTTCATTACGCTCAAAGCGCAGAAATGAACGGCGGAAACGTTTGGGGCTTGAAGACGCTTTTAAGCGGTTTTTATTTTCGCGCTCGCAACTTTCATCGTCTCGCAAATGCGTTTTTTGATTCTCGCTTGGCTTTTTCCTTTCGCGCTTTCGGCGCAACCGAAGTTCGTCTTCAATCACGCGCTTTCCTTCGGGAGCGACTTGCCGACGCGCAAGCCTGCCTCGTCGCATCGCGTCCTTGCCGCAATGGTCGAGTTTCAGCCCGACAACGATCGACGCACCACGGGCACGGGCGTTTTCGGCGGGTTGGATTACCTCGCTTCGCGCGGCGACACGATTCTGGATCCGTATCCGCACGACTTCGGTTACTTTTCGCGCAAGCTCCAATTCCTCAAAAACTACTTTGAGACCGTCAGCAACGGACGCACCACGATAACCTTCACGCTCCTGCCGAGCGTCTATCGCCTTTCGCGTCAGATGTCGCACTACGCGCCGCCTCGCGCCTCGCAAGATTTTTCGCGTCTTGCCGAAATGGCGCGCGAAACGTGGCGGCTCATCGACTCGACGACCGTCGTGGATTTCTCGCAATTTGATTGCTTCGTCATCTTTCATGCGGGCGTAGGGCGCGACATCGACCTCGTCGCCCTCACGGGCACGGATCCCGCGCCGTCCGACTTGCCTTCCATCACGTTCAAACTCGATGGCTTCAAGCGCATTTACGGTCAAAACTTTCAGGGCTTTCCCGTCAATAACGGCGCGGCGCGGGTTGCGAACACGCTCATCATTCCTTCCACCGAAGCGCGCGAAATCGACGGCGCGACGGGGAAAACGTTGCTCGAACTTTCCACCAACGGACTCCTGTGCGCCAGTTTCGGCAGTTACTTGGGCTTGCCCGATTTGTTCAACACGGAAAATGGTCGAAGCGGCATTGGCAGATTTGGCTTGATGGACGGCGAAGGCTTCTTCAACTACAACGGCGCGATTCCGCCCGAACCTTCCGCGTGGGAACGCATCGAGTTGGGCTGGGCAACGCCGTTTGAGATTCAGGGCGTTGATGCGTTCTTCAAATTGCCCGCGCAGAGTTTGCGCCTCAATCCCGATTCCGCCATCGCCAAAATTCCCATCACCTCGCGCGAATGCTTCCTGCTTGAAAATCGCCAACGCAATCCGAGAGGAACGGGCGTTACGCTCACGATTTATCGAAGCGGACAAACCGTTCAACGCGCGTTCTTGCAAGACCAAGACGATTTTCGCTTCGAGAACTTGCGCGCCCTTCGCGGACAGGTCGTCGCTTGCGACAATTATGATTGGACGCTCCCAACCGCCGAAGTCAATCGCGTCCGCTACAACGGCGGCGTTTTGATTTGGCGCATCGACGACGACATCATCGAAGCCAATCGCCCGCAGAACCGCGTCAACGCCGGCAGAATCAAGGGCGTGAAACTTCTGGAAGCCGATGGCTCCGACGACATCGGGCAAGATTACGACATCACGAGCCCAGGACTCGGCGCGCAAAGCGGAACGGTCTTCGATATGTTTTTCAAAGGCAACCTCGCCTTTCCGTATCGCAACTTCCTTGACGACCGCACGACTCCAAGCGCGCGCTCCAATCGCGGCGCGCCCAGCAAAATTCGCATCTCGAACTTTCCCGCTCCCGCCGCCGTGATGGATTCGATTCGCCTCCAACGCGGCGACAATTTGGCGCGCGTTCTGAACGGCTTTCCCAAACGCCTGCCCGATGCGTTTGGCGGACGCGCGGGCATTCTCTTCGCCGATTCGCTTTTCGTGAGCGGCGAGAACGCGCTGTTCGTCGGCGCGTTGAGCCAGACGCTTTCTCGCTTGGACAGCGCGACGCAAAAAATCGCCGTTGCCGACGTTCGCATCGGCTCGCAACTTTTTCGCGTCTTGGCGATCGCCAATGGACGTTCGATTTCCATCGTCAAAATCGACGCAAACGGCAACGCCACTCGACTGAGCCGAAGAGTTGAGAGCGAGATTTCGACCGCGCCTGCGCTCGTCGTTTCAAGCGATAGCGCGGCGATTGCGTTTGGAACCGCGTCGGGCAAGGGATTTTTGCTCTCGCTCGACGACCTGCAAACGCTCGTTGAACGCGATTTCGGCGCGCGCGTCGTGGGGCTTTCGGTTTTGCCGCTTTCGTCGCCGCTTTCGAGCCGCGTCGCGTTCTTTGCGGAAAATTTGATTCAAGGCGCGCGAACGCTCTCGGCGACGAAGTTCGTCAATCGCATTCCGTCGGCTCACTCTTCCAATCAGGGCGGCGAAGAAACCCTCGTCGCGCTCTGCGACGACAAAACGCTCCGCATCGTCCGCGCTCAAAAACCGCCCGTAACGGTTCGCTTGCCCGCGAGCGACATCGTTCGAAGCCAGCCCATCGTCGCCGAGCTTGAAAATCGCGGCGAACTGGCGATCGTTTTTGCGGCGGACGACAAAATTTTCGCCTACAATCTTCAAGGCTTCCCGATTTCAAACTTTCCGATCCTCACGAACTCCTCGCGCTCGATCGCGTCAAGCCCCATCGTCGCCGACATCGATGGCGACACGTTCGCCGACGTCATCGTTCAAACGCCCGATGGCAGATTGCTGGCGTTCAATCGATTCGGGAAACCTCTCTTTGCGCTTCCCATCGCCGAAGGCACGGAAACCACGCCGACGATCGCGCCATCGCCATCGGGTCAAGGCTTGGCGTTGTTCAGCGTCGACAAGTTTGGAATGCTCTACGGCTACGAATTCCCCAACGCGACGCGCAACATCGAGTGGGGCGCGTTCTGCGGCGACAATTTCAACTCCAATTCTTATTCGCCCATTCGTTCAAGCGCTCGCGCGAGCGCGAGCGTCAGCGAGTTTTTGCCCGAAAAATCCGTTTTCAATTATCCCAATCCCGCCAGCGCGGAAACGGCGTTCCGATTTTATCTCAAAGAATCGGGCACGGTAACGGTGAGGGTGTTTGACATGACGGGCGCGAAAGTGTGGGAAGGCTCGAAGCAAAGCGCGGGCGGCTTCGACGACGAAATCGTTTGGAACGCGCGCTCGGCGCAAAGCGGCGTCTATTACGCGGTGCTCACGGCGCGCTCGGCTCGCGGCGAGGAAAAAACGATTCGGCTCAAAGTCGCCATCGTCAAGTAGTTCGCCGCAGGCGCTCGCGCGTTCCGCGCGCTTCGGCGCGTTGGCGAATAGCAGTCATTTCTTAACTTTCCAGAACTGCGTTTTCTATCGCAAAACAGAACTTCAACTTTCAGGCAATGGCAAAATCCAAAAAAACGACCGAACCGATCCGCATTGGCGTTTTGCGCGGACAAGAAAACTCCTTTCCCGAAGGGCTTATCGCCAACATCAACAAAGTCGCCAAAGAGCAAAACAAAAACATCGTCGCCGAATTCATCAAAATTGGCGGCTTGAAAATGGCGGAAGAAACGCCCTATACGGTGATTCTCGATCGCATCTCGCACGAAGTTCCGCATTATCGCGCCTACTTGAAGCTTGCGGCGCTTGGCGGAACTTACATCGTCAACAACCCATTTTGGTGGAGCGCCGACGACAAATTCTTCAACTACTCGCTCGCCACGAAAATGGGAATCCCCGTTCCGAAAACCATCATTCTCCCCTCAAACCAACACCCGCCCAACACGACGTCCGAATCGTTCCGCAACTTGATTTATCCGATGGATTGGAAAAGTTACTTCGACTACGTCGGCTTCCCGTTGTGGATGAAACCCTTTGATGGCGGCGGCTGGAAGCACGTCTACAAGATTTACAGCCCCAACGAGTTTTTTGAAAAGTATAATCAGACGGGCACGATTTGCATGGTGATGCAAGAGAGCATTGAGTTTAGCGAATATTATCGGTGCTATTGCGTCGGAAGGAAAAAAGTTCACGTGATGCCCTACGAGCCGCGCAACCCGCATCACTTGCGTTATCAAGCCTCGTTCAAGCCGTCGGAGAAAATGAAGGCGACGCTCGAAGATTATTCCATCAGGCTTTGCGAAGCGTTGGGCTACGACCTCAACACGCTCGAATTCGCCGTGCGCGACGGCGTTCCCTACGCGATCGACTTTATGAACCCCGCGCCCGACGCGGATTATCATTCGGTCGGGCACGACAACTATGCGTGGATCGTTTCCACGATGACCGAATTTTTGATGAACCTCGCCGAAGAAGTCGCCGAAAAAGGCAGTCCAATGTCCAAAACGATGCGTTGGTCGTCTTGGCTGACGGCAAAAGCGTAATCAGCAACCTTAACCACTTTTAACTATGCCACTGATAAGCACCTCGTTCAAGACGTTGGCGGAAATGTTCAACGCCGTGTTTGCGCACTACCACGGGCGGACGGACAAGTTCGCGCTTTCGCGCAAGGTCGACGGCAAGTATCAAGGCATCACGCACGATCAACTGCGCGACGACGCGCTCGCCTTCGCGGGCTTCCTCAAATCCGTCGGCATCGAAAAAGGCGATCGAGTCGCCATTCTCTCCGAAAATCGTCCGCAATGGGTCGTCGTCGACATTGCGACGATTATGATTGGAGCCGTCAACGTGCCGCTGTATCCGTCTTTGCCGCCCAATCAAATCGCCTACATCATTCAAAACTCCGAATGCAAAGCCATCGTCCTCTCCACGGCGCTGCAACTCAACAAGATTCGCAAAATTCGCTCGGAGATTCCATCGGTGCAGACCGTCGTCTCCATCAACCCGCTCGACTCGCCCGACGAAAGCGTCGTGGAATTCGAGGCGGCGAAAAAACTCGGCGAGACCTTCAACCACTCTCACCCCAACGCCATCGCCAATGTCGAGCTTTCGGAACACGACCTTGCGACGCTCGTCTATACCAGCGGCACGACGGGCAATCCCAAAGGCGTTATGCTCACGCATCGCAACATTTGCGAAAACATCAAGTCGTGCAACGAATCGATGTGCAAAATTTTGCCCATCGACGAGAACGACTCGACGCTTTCGTTTCTGCCGCTTTGCCATACCTACGAGCGCACGGCGGGCTACTACTTGATGTTCGGGTGCGGCGCGACGATCAACTACGCCGAAAGCATCGAGACGATTACGATGAACCTCTCCGAAGTGCGCCCGACGGTCGTCATCACCGTGCCGCGTCTTTTCGAGCGCATCAAAAGCGGCTTGTTCAAGAGCGTCGATTCCAGTCCGCCCGCCAAGCGCAAACTCTTTTACTGGGCGTTGGAGACGGGCTACAAATACGCCAAAGCCAAGCGCCATCACGAATTCGCGCCGTTTCTTTCCGCGCAATACGCCCTTGCCGATTCTCTCGTGCTGTCCAAAATCAAAGAGCGCTTCGGCGGCAGATTGCGCTACTTCGTTTCGGGCGGCGCGGCGCTGCCAAAAGAAACGGGCGAACTTTTCGAAGCGATGGGCATCACGATTCTTGAAGGCTTTGGGCTTACGGAAACCTCGCCCGTTACGCACGTCAATCGACCGCACAAAGTCAAATACGGCACGGTCGGTCCGCCCATTCACAACGTCGAGCACAAAATCGCGCCCGACGGCGAAATCCTCTTGCGCGGTCCAAACGTGATGAAAGGCTACTGGCGCGACGAAGCCGCCACGAAGGAAGTCATCGATGAAGACGGCTGGTTTCACACGGGCGACATTGGCGAAATCGACGAGGACAATTACCTCAAAATCACCGATCGCAAAAAGCACATCATCGTCAATTCGGGCGGCAAAAACATCGCGCCGCTTCCGATCGAGAATCTCTTGGCGGCAAGCCCTTACGTCGAGCAAGTCGTCGTCGTCGGCGAAAAGCGTCCGTTTCTTTCGGCGATCATCGTTCCGAACTTCGATATGCTCAAAACTCACGCCGACCAACACGGCATTCGCTACGAATCGAATCTCGACCTGATGCAAAAAGAGGAAGTGAAGAAAATCTACGACGACTTGATTCGCAGCGTCTCTCGCAATCTTGCCAGCCACGAAAAAGTGCGCCGCTTCTTGCTCGTGCCCGAACAGTTCTCGATCGAAAAGGGCGAGATGACCCCAACGCTCAAAATCAAGCGAAAGGTCGTCGAGGAAAAATTCAAAAACGAGATAGAGGCGCTCTACAAAGGCTTGGTCTACGAAGCGGAGTGAGGTCGAAACCGACGGCATCGAACAGGCTCCGCGCGCTTTGGGTCTCGACGCGGAGCCGTTTCCTCGTCAATCGCCTGCGACGGCGAGCATTTTTTCGAGCGAAACGCGACTTTCTTCTTCGAACTTTTCAATCGAGAAGCGCGGCGCCATCAGGCTTGAAATCGTAAAAGCGAGAATGACGAGCGCGAAGAGCAAGCCATATGCCACGATCGGCGGAAAGGCATGAATCATCGCGTCGCGCAGCGCGCCCATTCCCACGTCGCCCGAAAACATCGCCACGCTTTGCGCCGTGCCCCAAAGCCCCAAATACAACCCCGATCGTCCCGCGTGCATCGAAATCATAAAGACGATGTTTCCAATCGTGCACATTCCAAGCCCAACGCCAATCGTCACGAGACCGCCATAAAGCGTCTGCGCGTTTTGCCATAGACCCGCGGCAATTAGCGTCAGAAAGCCAAACGTGGCGATCGTGTTGCCCGCGATGACCGCGTTTTTGACCCCGACGCGATTGATGAAAAATCCCGTCAGCAACATAAACAGAAGTTGCGCCGAGCCAAGATACTGACGAAACTTCGTGGTTTCCGACACCGTCAGCCCCAGCACGTCCGCGCCGAACGGCTCCATAATGAGTTCGTGTCCGAAATCGGCGAAAATCGAGATGAAGATGTAGAACGCAAAGGCTTTCGTGATGGGCGACGCGTTGATGAGTTGAAGCGATTGCCAAAAGGTGAGCGATTCGTCGCGCTTGGCTTCGGCGAGTTCGCCGCGCCGCTCAACGCCGACGATGGTCAAAAACCCGATGGCGAGCGCGACGAGGCTTGCCATCGTCATCGCCGTGGCGAGCTTTTCGTTGGTGAAGTCTTTGAGGTAATTCGACATCGCCACCGCCGTGAAAATGCCCGTGAGAACCATCAAGCACCAACTCACGGCGGCGACCTTGCTCAAATTTTTTTCGCCCGCGTAATCCGCGATGAGCGCGTAGTAGGTCGTGAGCGAAGCGTGATAGCCAATTCCGAAGACCGTGAAGATGACGACCAGTTGAAGCAGGCTCGCCCAAAAACGCTCCTGCATTTTGAACGCGACGGGCGCGATGAGCGCAAACGAAACCGCGCTCAACAGCAAGCCTCCCAACACGAATGGCGTGCGACGATACCCAAACCAATGCGTTTTGTCGGAAAGATTCCCCGCCCAAATTTTCACGCCCAAAAACGCCATCAGTTCGCGTATGCCAATCAATCCGCCAACGATGAACGCCGCGATGCCAAGCTCGATCGTCATCACGCGGTTGAGCGTGTCGGTGAGAATCGCGTAGATGATGCCGAAGGAAATCTGAAACAACGAGAGGCGAGCGAGGTTGAAGTAGTAGAGCGCCTTGTTCATTTTTTGAAGGAAGCAAAATGTTCAAATCCGAGACGGACGCGCGAGAATTTACGTCGCGTCGGGCGAGCAATCAAGCGCGAGAAAAAACAAATGGCGCAAAATCGCGCGAGTAAGCCGAATTCTGTTTTCGCGCCGTTTTGGCGCGAAGGCAATCATCTGTCTAAGCGGCGCACCCGAAGGCGTTGAGCCTAAGCGGCTCATCAGGCGAGCAACCTTTCCGACCGAAGTCTACGCCTTCCTACATCGCCTTGCATCGGGGAGGCTTGCCTCGCGTTTGCGTCGCCGCAAACGAGGGTGGGCTCTTACCCCACCGTTTCACCCTTGCCGCGCCTTTCGGCGAGGCGGTCTGCTTTCTGTTGCGCTATCTGTCAGGCGAGGATTGCTCCTGCCTGCCTGAACTTGCGCGTCGCCGAAGCGACGCCTTGTTCAGCGCCCTGCTCTGCGATGTTCGGACTTTCCTCTACGCCCCAACTGGCGCGTAGCGATTGCCTCTGCGCGATTTTGCGCCGCTCAAAATTACGCATCTTCTCGCAAAGAGTTGCTATTCTTCCCATGCGAACTCATAGAGCATCAGCGCGACGAAAAACGTCACGAGCGCGTAAGCGGCGAGAATTTCCAGTTCCGTCGATGCGCGAAAGAAAGGCGCGTCTTCTTCCGTCGCCGCTCGCATGGCGCGCGTCGTCGCAAAAATCGGGATCAGAAGCGGAATGAACGACAGCGTTGCGAACAAACTCCCGCGCGACGTCGCGTTCGCCACGATGGCGCTGATGAGCGTCAGCACGATGGCGATGCTCGCGCTTCCGAGCGCAAGCGTCGCAAGAAAAATCGTCGCGTTCCGAATCGTGAGCGAAAGCAGACCCAAATACAGCGCCGCAATCGCGCCGTTGACGAGCAGCGAAAGCAGAAAATTGTAGACGAGTTTGCCCAAAAAAATCGCCGTCGGCGGCGCGGAAAGCCTCAAAAACAGCATCGTGCCGCGCTCGACTTCGCTCACGAAAGCCCGCTGAAGCGCGGAAAGCGCCGCGAAAAACGCCGTGTTCCAAAACAGCGCCGCCGCCAATTCGCTCGTTAGAAGTTCCGCCGACACCGAAAACGCCACGAGCGAGACCGAAACCAGCACGAATAGCAATATCGCGTTCAAGCCGTAACGCGCCCGATATTCGAGCAAAAACTCTTTTCGCAAAATCGCCATCAGCGCCGAAAACATTTGCGCAAGCAACGAATCGTTTTCCGACAATTTACGGCGCGTTGAACGAAGCGAGAAAAATCGTCGTTCAAAGAGCGAACCAATTTCGACAACCCTAACTTTTGCGACGACATGCGAAGACAAGCTTTGCTTGACGCGATGACGCGAGAGACGAAATGGCGCTCGCCCTCATGGCGCGTCGCCTTCTACGCCGCAGGCTTCGGCTTGATATGCTCTTTCGTTCTGACCCTCTTTTCAGGCTCTTACGACGGCACGTGCTACGGTTTCGTTTATGGCTTGACGTTTGGCGCGCTCTTCTCGCTGCTTTCGCGTTGGATTGCGCGGCAAATCGGAGAGGGCGGCATTTTGTGGAATGGCTTTGCGGGCTTCGTCGCGGGCGCGATTTCGGGCGCGACGACGAAAATTTTGTGCTCGCCCATCGCCGAAAAGGTCTTGTCGGCGGTATATGGTCGCATTGAGTCGCCCGTCCAACTCGCCTTCTACGCCGTCGTTTATGCCGCTTGGCTTGGCGGATTTTTCGGGCTGTTTCAAAGCCTATTCTTCGGCAGAAGCGTCGCGCAAGACGACCTTGCGCCCGAAGAAGCCGATGCGTCGCAACGCTCGCTCCAAGCGCAACGCCCGTCGCTTCCCGAACCCGAAACCGAACTCAAAAGCCAGAATTGAACCGCGCTTTCGCTTTCGTATCTTGACCCTGAACGCCACCGTCTCGAAAGATGAAAATCGCCATCGGAAGCGACCATGCGGGATTTGAAGCCAAAAAAATCGTCGCCGATTGGCTTCGTCGCAACGGCTACGAGACGATTGACAAAGGCACGTTCTCGCCCGAATCCGTCGACTATCCCGATTTCGCCAAAGCCGTCGCGCAAAGCGTCGCGCAAGGCGAAGCCGAACAAGGCGTTCTGCTCTGCGGCAGCGGCGTGGGCGTATCGATCGTCGCCAACAAGGTCAAGGGCGTTCGCGCCGCGCTTGTTTTCAACGAGGAAATCGCGCATCTTTCCCGCGAGCACAACGACGCGAACGTGATGTGTCTTCCCGCGCGATTCCTCGCGCCCGAACAAATCGAGCGATGCTTGACGAACTGGTTTCGGGCGAAGTTCGAGGGCGGCAGACACGCGCGCCGAGTCGCCAAAATCGAAGCCTAAGGCGAGCGCGTCGTTTCTCGTTAACCAAATCGCCAAATCGTTATGAGCCGATTAACTCTTCGCTCGGACGTTCCAACGCTGAAACTCGCCGATACGCTCGCCGCCGCCGCTTTGCTCATTCAAGAAACCCAACTTGGCGGCTTGCCCATTCTCAAACAGGATAAGCTCGTCGGCACGCTCTTGGAAAGCGACGTCGAAATGCTCACCGACGCGGGCGAAAAAAATTTGCATCGCTCGATCTCGTCGTTTCCGCTCTACGCGCCCATCACGCTCGATGTGAACGCGCATCCGTATCACGCCATCGCCCTTTTCGGAAAAATTCAGCACGATTTTCTGCCCGTCGTCGACAAGGAAATGAACTATCACGGCGTCGTTTTGCGCGACGACGCGATGCGAGAGTTCTTCGAGCGTTTCCACTTTTCCGACGACGCATCGCTTTTGGAAATCGAAGCGCCCGCGCAGTTCAGGCTGTCGGACTTGATTCGACTCTTGGAACAAAACGAAACGCGAGTTTTGAGCCTCTCGACGCGCCGCTCCGACGAGAACGAAGACGCGCAACTCATCACGATGCAAATTCAAACGCGCGACGCTTTTCGCCTGCAACGCACGTTGGAACGCTACGGCTACTGCGTCACGTATAACTCTCACCCTTCCAGCGCCTACGAAGACGATCTGGCGCAAAAAGCCCAAGCCTTCTTGCGCTATCTTGAAATGTGAGCGAAAGCCTTTGGCTCGCTTCCCTCGTCGCCGCGGCTCGTTACGCTTTCGTAAACAAACGCCCTCGCTCGCAACTCTTTTCGGGCGACTTTCGTAAGCCTCGCCCGTAATCGTTTGTCAAATCAGCGACTACGATCTCTTCAACCTAACCTGTCAAACTTTATGCATCGCTTCGTTTTTCTTGCGACTTTTCTTGCCATCGTTTTTGCGGGCTGTTCGCCATTGCGTCAAGCCGCTTCCGAGCGTTCCGCCGCTCGCGTCTACAACGAATCGTCGGACAAAACTTTCGACGCGGCTTTGGCGGCGCTTCAATCGGAAGGGTTCAAAATCGC
Source organism: Chloroherpetonaceae bacterium (assembly GCA_025055975.1). Taxonomy (GTDB): domain Bacteria; phylum Bacteroidota; class Chlorobiia; order Chlorobiales; family Thermochlorobacteraceae; genus JANWWM01. The sequence goes on from JANWWM010000013.1 coordinate 15,382, forward strand.
CGTCGCCGACAAACAACGCGGCGTGATTGAAAGCGAACCGAGCGTCATCGACGCGCAAACGGCAAACGCTTTGTTCGATGAAGGCTTGACGAGCGCGACGCGCGGCGTTTTCGCGGTTCGCTGCTTGATTCTGCCGCAATCCAACGTCAAGTCGGAGCTTTCCGTCGAGGTTCTTTCCGACGAAAAGAGCAACGGCATTCTCGAACAAACTTTGCTCAACGCCGTTGCGGCGAAGTTGAGCGGCGGCGAAGCGCAAACGCTTTATCGTCTCGTCGATGTTAGCAAAGCGCCCTTCGTCAGCGTCTCGCTGAAAGACGGCTCGACCATCGAGGGCTATCTGCTCGATGGCGGCAACAAAGAGTATCTGCGCTTGAAGTTGAAATCGGGCGGGATTATGCACATCGAGCGAAGCGACGTCGCGGGCTACTCGCTCGCAAGCGAACAAGGTTCGTCGCAAAACTAACGGCAACGAATCAACGGGCGGATTCCATCTCCGCCCTTTCGTTTTTCATTCGCGCTTGGTTCGTTCCGTCTCGCTATGTCAATTTCACTTTCGGATAGCTCCCCGCGAGAAATTTCTCGAAGAGCGATTTGCGCGTCGCTTTGTATTCCTCGTCCAAAAGAGCGTAGGCGTTAAGGTCTTTCCAACGCGACGGAGCGACTTTGCCCGCTTGTCTCAAAACGCCTTCGAAGCGAAAGCCGATTTTTTCGATGACGCGATTGCTTGCGACGTTGTCGGTTGCCGCCGTTACGGCGACGCGCCGCAGTTTGAGTTCCATAAACAAGCCTTCCAACATCAAAATCGTGGCTTCGGTTGCGAAGCCTTTGCCTGAAAATTCCGTCGCCACCCAATAGCCAATCGTCGCCGATTCGTTGAGCCAATCGATCGGGTGCGTGGCGATTACGCCGACGAGGTCGTCGAGTTCTTTGAGCGCGATGCCGAAGTGCAAGGCTTGGTTGAGGTTCATTTCTTGAACGGCGCGGAGCAAGTAATCCTCTTGTTCTTTGCGCGTGATTTTTCCGTCTTTCATCCACGGCGCTTGCTCGCGCAGTTCGCTTGCGGACGCATTGACGAGGGCAACGAGACGCGGCGCGTCGGGAAAGTTCAAGGGGCGAAGATAAAGGCGCGCTCCAACGAGGTGCATCGCAGTTACGTTCTGGCGAGCAAAATCGCTTCGGCTTCTCGGAGTTGTTCGGGCGTATTGACCCCGCGAATTTCATCGAAGTTCGGCGCGACGACGGCGGCGACGCGCTCCCCTTCGGCGAGAAAGACGTTGAACACGTCGGGCAGATAGTATTCCTTTTGGGCGTTGTCGTTGGTGATGCGTTTGAGCGCGCCAAAAAGCTTGCGCTTGTCGAAGACATAAACGCCCGAATTGATTTCCTTGACGGCGCGCTCGGCGGGAGAAGCGTCTTTGTGCTCGACCATTTTCGCCACGTCGCCTTGCGCGTTGCGAATCACTCTGCCGTATCCCGTTGGGTCATCGAGAATGGCGGTCAGAACCGTGGCGACGGCGTTTTTTTCTCGATGCGCGTCGAGCAGCATCGACAAAGTGTCGGCTTTCGCCAGCGGCGCGTCGCCCGAAAGCACGACCACGTCGCCTTCGAAACGTTCCAGCGCGGGTTCGGCTTGCATCACGGCGTGCCCCGTGCCCAGTTGCGGCTCTTGAAGCGCATACTCGACGCGATAGCCTTGCGTCGCCGCCTTGACCGCTTCGGCTTGATGCCCAACGACCACGATGATTTTTTCGGGACGCAGTTCGAGCGCGACATCGAGAACATAGTGAATCATCGGGCGACGATTGAGCAAATGAAGCACCTTCGCCAAGTCGGACTTCATTCGCGTTCCTTTGCCCGCCGCCATGATCACGATGGCTAACGACATTTTCGAGAGGGGTTGCGATGTTCAAACGGCGCGGTCAAACGAGCACGAGCGGTTCTTCGCCGACGCGATAAATTTTCGTCGGGCGATTTTGCTTGTCGACCAATGCGACGAGGGGCTTGTGTTGCTTGGCTTCTTCGCGGGTCATTTCGGCGTAGGTCATGATGATGATTTCGTCGCCGATGGCGGCAAGACGCGCGCACGCGCCGTTGAGTTGCACGACGCCCGACCCGCGTTCTCCTTCGATGATGTAGGTCTCGAATCGCGCGCCGTTGTTGTTATTGACGATTTGCGCCTTTTCGTTTGGCAACATATCCGCCGCCTCCATCAAATCCGCATCGAGCGTAATGCTTCCTTCGTAGCGCAAATCCGCTCCCGTAACGGTGGCGCGATGAATTTTGGATTTCAAAATGTGCAAGCGCATTGATTCTTCTCATTGAAACGTGATGGCAGGCGCAAAGTTAAGAGACTTCTTCAAAAATGCAACTCGCTCGCGTCGTTTTTGCCGAGCGATTTAAGGCTTTAATTCCTTGCGTTTCAAGAAGATTATCGCCGCAAGACCAACGTTCACAAACGACCAAACCTCTCGCTCGAAGCCAATTTTGATGATTGGATTGTAAAGAATCGCCACGACGACGAACATCGCCATCAAGTCGTTGCGTCCCGTTTCGTAGGCGTAGAAGATTTCAAGGACGGAGTAAATCGTAACCGCGAGGCGCAAAACGAGGTAGTAATTGTGGGGCATCGGCAACAGCGCCAGCAAAAGCAACGCCATCACCGCCCAACGAAATGCCTTCATCGGCTCGATTCTCATCGGTCAAAGTTTTTTCGTCGGAAATTTCCAAAACAGAAGCGCGGCGAGCGCGATGCCGAGCAAATCCGCGTTCAAGTCCCAAATTTCCGAGGCTCGATTCGGCGTGAAAAGTTGGTGCGTCTCGTCGCTAATCGCGTAGAGCGTGGCGAAAAACATTCCGCTCAGCAGCGCGTTTTCGGCAAGATATGGAAATCGGTTTTGATGCTTCAAAGCGTGCAGAAGCGCAAACGCGAAGACGAAGTAAATGCCCACGTGAATGAGCTTGTCGTGCGAAAACAACTCGAATGGCGGAATCTTCTCGCCCGGCACGCTGGATTGCGCGAAGATGGCGACCGCGCAAACGATGGCGGGCAATTGATTGAACGCGAAGGATTTAGACACGGCTCGTTTGGGAGGCGTTTAGGCTTTTTCGGCAAGAAACACTCGACGACGAAAATCGGCGACGAGACGAGCGACTTCGGGAATGTCGATCAAAAACGCATCGTGTCCGTTGTTCGTCTGCATCACGGCGAGTTCGGCGTTGGGAATCAATCGCGCCAGTTCTTCTTGCTCTTCGGGGAAATAGAGAATGTCGGAAGAAGCGGAAACGACGAGCGTCGGTTGAGAGAGTTCTTTCAAGACCGTTTCATATTCGCCGCGATCGCGCGCGACGTCGTGCGTGTCCATCGCCTTCGTGAGCGTGATGTAGGCGTTCGCATCGAAGCGCTCGACGAGTTTTTGTCCTTGATAGCGCAGGTAACTTTCCACCTCGAAAAGATCGTCGTTCTGACGGCGACGGGCGAAACGTTCTTGGAAGACGGAGAAACTTCGGTAGGTGAGCATCGCCATCATTCGCGCGGCGGCAAGTCCTTTTCGCGGCTGTTGGCGCGGGTCGTAGTTGCCGTCTTTGAAATCCGCGTCGGCGTAGATGGCTTGTCGTTGCGCCTCGCTAACGCCGATGCACCAAGCCGAGTGCCTGCCCGAAGCGGAAATCGTTACGACGCTTTCGATGAAATCGGGATACATTAGCGCCCATTCCAACGCTTGCATTCCGCCGAGCGAGCCGCCAATGACCATTTTGACCCTTTGAACGCCGAGAAAATCCATCAAGCGTTTTTGCGCGCGAACCATGTCTCGAATCGTGATGAGCGGGAACGCCGCGCCGTAGGGCTTTTCGGTGAGCGGATTGATGGAGACGGGTCCCGTCGTGCCGTAGCAACTGCCGAGCGCGTTGGTGGAGACGATGAAGTCGGTTTCTTCATTGAAGGCGCGACCGCGTCCGAACATTTCCTTCCACCACATATCCGCGTCCGCCGAGCCTGTAAGTCCGTGGCAGATTAAAATCGCGTTGTCGCCCGATTCGTTGAGTTTTCCCCAAACGCGATAGGCGATTTGCAGTTCGGGCAACTCGCCGCCGAGTTCCAGCGCGAGCGGTTCTTGGCTTTTGAAAAACTTGGTGTATGGCGACGGATAGTCAGCGAAGCTCATCGAGAGTCATTGATTTCTTCGAATCGGCGCAGTTCGCGGTTTTTGCGGACTTGCGTCGCGGGAAAGATTCGCCCGTTCATTGCGATGTAGACGCCGTGCGGCAAGCATTGAACCGCCGCCACCGCCGCGCCAATGTTGAAAGGCGCGTCCGTGTATTTGGAAATCGCAGGCTCCAACGCGCCCGTGAGCACAATCGTTTTTCCGACCACGCCTTGCAACCGCTTGGCGGTCTCGGTCATCGTGTCGGTGCCGTGCGTGATGACGATTCGCTCGCAAGCGTCGACTTCGACCGCTTTGCGAATCAACTCGCGGTCGTCGTCGGTCAAATCCAAACTGTCTTTTTTGAGAATCGGAACGACCTCATACTCAAACGAGACATGAGCTTGCTCCAACACTTCCAGCACTTGCGGCGAACCGACTTGATACTCGCTTTTGGCATCGAAGTAGATTTTGTCGATCGTGCCGCCCGTCGTGAAGAATTTGATTTTCATCGTCAGAGTTTTTTTGCAAAGCGCGAAGTTACGATTTTGTCTCGCAAAAGGAGAGGGTTCAGGGAGACGGCGCATTCCTCGCCGACGCTCGGAACGACAAAAAGAAAAGTCTTTCGGAACGACGAAGCGACATCGATGCGAGCGATTTCTCCCGTCCAAAATTCTCCGTTGATTTTGATAACTTTGCGGGCTTTCGCGTCGCCGTTTTTGGCGCTCGGAAGCGAGCCGTTTGCGTTTGCTATGGAAGGTTCCGAAAATTCTCGAAGTTCGCCGCCCGACTCGCCACAAGGAGCGAAAGTGCTGGTGGTAACTTCGGTCATGCTCTCCTTCATTTCCTTTTGGCGCGCCGCCGCCATCGTGCTCAGCGACCTTGCTTCGACGGCTTACTACATCGGCGGCATCACGGAACGCGCCATCGGGGAAGCCGCTCCGTATTTCATTTTCAGCGTGATGCTCTTCGCCTACGCGGTTCGGCTCGTCTATATCGAGTCGTGCTCGATTTTCACGCGCGGCGGGGTGTATCGCGTCGTGCGCAGTTCGCTCGGCGAGAACTTCGCCAAGATCGCCGTCTCCGCCTTGATGTTTGATTACGTGCTCACGGGTCCGATTAGTTCCGTTTCCGCGGGGCAATATCTCGTCGGGCTTTTCAACAGCCTCGCGTCTCAGTTCAAGCTTGGCTTCTCTCTGCCCGTCAATCTTTCCTCGCAATTGATCGCGATTTGCGTCGTGCTTTACTTTTGGCGCGTCAATACGAAAGGCATTGGCGAATCGTCCGAGAACGCGCTTCGCATCATGCAAATCACGGCGTTGATGATCGCGATTATGCTGGTTTGGTGCGGCGTTACGCTCTACGAGCGCGGAGTGGAGTTCCCTCAATTCACGATTGAGTTCAACGAAGAATCGCTCGGCTTCCTGACGCATTTTCGCTTGGGGGAAAAATTGCTTTCGGGCGAGATTCTGGGTCCAATCGGCATTCTCATCGCGCTGGGGCACTCGATGCTGGCGATGTCGGGCGAGGAATCGCTCGCGCAGGTCTACCGCGAAATCGAAGCGCCGAAACTGCGCAATCTCAAAATCGCGGGCTTCGTGATTTTCGTCGTGAGCCTGAGTTTCACGGGCGTTTTTTCGTTTTTGGCGGTGATGATCATTCCCGACGAGGTTCGCCTTTCGCAATACGCCGACAATCTGCTCGCGGGCTTGGCGATGCATGTCGTTGGCTCCGAGGAAGTCAGGCTGGGCTTGCAAGCCTTCGTCGTTTTCGTCGGGTTCTTGCTTCTTTCGGGCGCGGTGAACACGTCCTTCGTCGGCGCAAACGGCGTGCTGAATCGCGTCGCCGAAGACGGCATTTTGGCGGATTGGTTTCGAGAGCCGCACAAAAAGTTCGGCACGACCTATCGAATGATCAACCTCATCACGTTTTTTCAACTTGCGACCATCGTTTTGAGCGGCGGCGACGTGTATTTGCTCGGCGAAGCCTACGCCTTCGGCGTGATTTGGAGCTTCGCGTTCAATGCGTTCTCGATGATGGTGTTGCGTTTCAAAGACAAGCGTCCGCGCCGTTTCAAAGTGCCGTTGAATTTGAAACTTGGCGAGGTCGAATTTCCGATCGGCATTTTGCTCGTGCTCGCCGTCTTGCTTAGCGTGGCGACGATGAACCTCTTTACGAAATCGGTCGCCACCGTTTCGGGCGTTCTCTTCACGCTTTTTTTCCTTTTGCTGTTCAGCGTCTCGGAACGCTTGAACCAACGCGCCAAAGAGGCGCAAAAGACGCATCATCAGAAAGACGCGCTTTCGATCGAGGAATTGCAAAAGCTTGAAAAGTTCAATCAAGAGATCGGGCTTAAAATCACGCCCGAAGAAATCGGCTCGACAAAGCCCAAGCGCGTTTTGGTCGCGGTCAAAAATCGGGCGAACTTGGAACACTTCGCCAATTGCTTGGAGCGCACCGACACGGACGAGGTCGACATCATCGTGATGCGCGTGCGCGTTTTGAAAAACGGGCAGAAGTTCGAGCCCGAAATGCAACGCGACGAGCGACGGCTTTTCACCGACATCGTCAACATCGCCGAAGACGTCGGCAAGCCCGTCATTCCGCTCATCGTGCCCGGCTACAACGCTTTTTACAGCATCGTCAATACCGCCAAAGAACTCGGCGCTTCGGAGGTCTACTTGGGCGAATCGCAAAAGTTCAGCATGGAAACGCAACTGGAAGAATTGGCGATGATTTGGGGCTACGAGCGCAAAGACGAAAAAGAAAAAATGACGTTCAGAATTTTCGACACCGAAACGCGAAAAGCCGAGATCGAACTCTAACCTTTGGCAACGCCGATGAACAAATACGCCGCGCTTTTGCGCCAACGCGACCTGAAAGCGACGCGAGCGCGCGTCCGCATGCTTGAACTTTTGGACAACGCCGCAAAGCCGATGACGGCTCAGGAAATTCACGCCAAAATCGCCGACAGGAAAACCGACCTTGCGACCGTCTATCGCTCCCTCAACAAGTTCGCCGACGCGGGCTTGATCGCTCGCGTTCAACTGGGCGACGCGTTCGTCCGCTTCGAGCTTGTCAAGCGACATCATCATCACATCGTTTGCAACTCGTGCGGCAAAATCTTCCCAATCGACCTTTGCAATCTCGCCGAGCTTTCCGACGAAATCGCTCGCAAGACGGGCTTTCGCAACATCGAGCATCAGGTCGTTTTTCGCGGCGAATGCCAAGACTGCGCTCAACGGCGATGAAGAAATCGGATTTTCTCATCGGCACGCGCCGCAGTCCGCTCGCGCTTTGGCAAGCCGAGTTCGTCAAGTCGGAACTTGAACGACGCTTTCCCGACCTGCGCTTTTCGCTCAAACTCATTCAAACGACGGGCGACAAAATTCTGGATTCGCCCCTTTCCAAAATCGGCGACAAGGGCTTGTTCACGCGCGAGATCGAACGCGCCTTGCTCCGCAACGAGATCGACCTTGCGGTTCATAGCCTCAAAGATTTGCCCACCGAAACGCCCGACGGGCTGTTCATCGCCGCCATCACGAAGCGCGAAGACGCGAGGGACGTGCTGATTTCCAAAACGCCCAGCGCGCTGCTCGATCTTCCGCGAAAGGCTCGCGTCGCAACGGGCAGTTTGCGCCGACGCTCGCAATTGCTCGCGCTTCGCCCCGACCTTCAAATCCAAGACATTCGCGGCAATCTCAACACGCGCTTTCAAAAATTTTTCGAGAGCGATTGCGACGCGATGATTCTCGCCTTCGCGGGCGTGCGTCGCTTGAAAATGGACGAGAACATTTCCGAAATCATTTCGCTCGAACTCGTTTTGCCCGCGGTTGGACAAGGCGCGCTCGCCGTCGAGACGCGACAAGACGACCCCGACGCGATCGAGTTGGCTCAATCCATCAACGACCGCCCGACGGAACTCGCCACGAAAGCCGAGCGCCGTTTGCTGCGCTCGCTCGAAGGCGGTTGCCAAATTCCCATCGGCGCGTTTGGCGCGTTTGAAGACGGCGCGTTCAAACTTTCCGCCTTCATTGGCTCGCTCGATGGGCGCGACGCCATCCGCGAAACGCTCCTCAAACCGCGCATCGAGAGCGTCCGCGACGCGGAAGAAGCGGGCGTTGAACTTGCGGAGCGCTTGCGCGAAAGAGGCGCGGAGAACATTCTGAACGCGATTCGCAACGCCTAATCGCCGAACAGATTTTGCGATGGCTCGTTCTGCTCGATGCGAATGTCGCGCAGTTGCGGCGCCTTGACCTGCAAGGTGAAAAAGTAACTGCGGAACTGACCGACGGGAGTCCATTGAAAACTCATCGTCCAACAATGCAGGTCGCGGTTGATGGAAATTTGCGGCGCGACGAATTGCTTTTGCTTGAACAGATAGGTCAAGTTTCCGCGCAGTTGCCAATTGGGCGTGATGGAAATCGCGCCGCTCGCCGAAAGTTGCGCGTCGTATTGCGTCGGCAAGAGCGGATTTTGTCGGCTCGCTTGAACGTTCAGAGCGAAGCTCAAGTCCCAAGGAATGTCGAAGTCGACGTTCTGACCGAGCGAGCGAAAGTCGGTTTGCGGCAATCCCGCCGTTCCCGCCTGCGCTCTCGGCTGTTCTTGCGAAAGCCGCGTCGAGTCTTGCTGAACGAGCCTGTTGGGGTTTGGCTTGCGCTCGCCGCGAAAACTGGTCGAGAGTTGCAACGTTCCCGCGAGAAATCGCAACCAACCGCCGCCTTGCTTGCGGTTCAGGACGGGAATTTTCGCGCCCGTTCTTCGATCGAAGCCGTAGAAGGTGAAGGTCGCGCCCGCGTTGAGCGACACGTTCGGAATCGTGGTGCTGCTGGCGACGAGGTTGACATCCGACCAATTGAAGCCGTCTCTGGCGGCGAAGTTATGCGACGCGCTCACGCTTGCCAGCAAGAATTGAACCTTCTTCTCCGTCCGTTCAGGGTCGTCGATGGCTTTCGCCGTGTCGAGCGATTTGACCTTCGCTTCAAAAACGTTGTTGAAGTTGAGATTGATGGATTGGCTTTCGCTTGGCACGTTGCTGAAGAGCGCGCCCTCGAAGCGATTGTAACGGACGCGCCGACCATTGGCATCGAGATAACTCTTGAAGTAGCCAAATTCCTCTCGCGTAAAGTCGGGATTGTAGTTGCATGAAATCACGGGATTGATGACGTGTCGAATCGCTTTCAAGCCGACGATGTCTTCCAAGAACCCCGTGAAAAACGTTCCGTAAAGGCGCGTCTGAACGCCCGCCGAGAGTTGGTAGGCGTAGTATCGCGTCAAGCGACGATTGACGATGGTAACGACGCTCGAATCGACGGGGTTAAAAAATTTCTCGACGCTTCGGTCGTTGAAGAATTGGTTGTAGACGAAGGAAAGATTCACGTTGAAGTATCGCAACAGCGTGCCGCTGAACGAGAGCGGCATCGTGAGCGAGGCGCCCGACAACTCTTCGGTTCTCGTCCGAGAAATCTGCGACGCATTGAACGAGAAGCCTTGCGAAAGCAAGTAGTTGGATTGTTCGGAGAATTGGTAGCTCAAGCTGGCGTTGAAGGCGCCGTTGAGCGTTCGAGCGAAGGTCGTATCCGTGTTGTTGTAAGTTCCGCTGACGCTCGCGTTTGGAAGGTCAATGGCGATGCGTTGCAAGAACCCCTCGCCGCTTTTGCGCGTCTTGAACGGAAAGAATCGGGCTTGATAAAAATTCGCCGTTACGCTTTGCGAGACGTCGACGACGCGCAAGTTTTGATTTCGGCTATAGCCAAGGCTGACGCTTCGCCGACCTTCGGCAAAGGTTTTCGTGAACGTGAGCGTCGAGGCGGCTTGCTGTTGAAGCGCGTCGGTCGGGTTGAAGGAATTGACGCTGTATTGTTTGCCGCCCGCGAAACGCAAGTTGCCGCTCAGTTGCGTCGTCGGATTGAATCGCTGTTGATGTTGAAGGTTGACATACCAGTTTTCGTTTCGGACGTAGTCGGGGTCGGTGATTTCGCCCCTGACGAGTCGCTCGAACTGCCCTTCGATCGAGCCGTCGAGGTCGTAGCGTTCCTTGTAGCGAAAGCGTCCGCGCGTCGCCCAACTGCCAAACGTGCCAATGTCGCCTTCCAGTCGCAAATCGTAGTAGTCCGAGAGCGCCCAGTAGTAGCCGCCTTGCGCGAGGAAAAAGCCGCGCAAATTGTCGCGTCCGTAGCGCGGCACGATGATTCCCGATTGTCTGCCGCTGCGCGTGAGAAAAAAGGCGAAGGGCAAGTAGAAAACGGGCGCGCCCTCGACATACATCACGACAGGTCGCGCGATGACGCGATCGCCAGGAATGATTTTCATCTCCTCGCACTGAAACCAATAATGCGGCGGGTTATGATTGCAGGCGTAGTAGCGTCCGTTCTTGACGTTCAGCGAGCCGTCTTCCATTCGCTTGATGTTTTCGCCGCTGTAATAGCCGTTGTCGAGTTCGGTCGTTACCTCTCGAATTTTGCCGCGCTTGGTTTTGAAATTGTAGCTCATTTTGACCGCGTCGTAAGTTCCCGCCGCGTCGCTGAACTTGGGCACGATGATGGGCTTGTTGGCGCTGTCGCGTTGGCTTTCGGCATCGAGCGTGTTGACGCGCGTATCGATGACGACCTTCGGCGCGTTGAGCCGAAAATCTTGATAGGCGATTTTCGCGTCGCCGTAGAGCGAGATCGTTTTGTGGGCAAGGTCGTAGACGATGGAATCCTTCGCCGAGTAGACGACGACGGTGTCGAGCTCGTCGTTTGCGGCGGGGCGCAAGGAATCTTTCGTCGCCAGCGCGTCTGAAACGCGAGCGGCAAAGATGGAATCCGTCAGCCGTGGCGGCGCCAGCGTGTCTCGAAGAGCCTGTCGCAGCGAATCGGCGGCTCTCATCGCGTCGGCGAGCGACTTGATGGTCGGCGGATTGGACTGGTTTGTCGCAACGGGCTTTGCGGTTTGGCACGCCATCAGCGTTAGCGTCAGCAGAACCGCGTTCATCGCGCTTCGCGTCCTCCATTTCGCGCCGCTTTGAATCGGACGATCGACGGCGGTTTTTCCCGCGAGGATTGGCGTTGCGAAGCGGTTTCGCATCTTTGAACGGCGCAAAGCGAGCCGCCACTTGTGGCGTTTTGAGAGGCGCAAAATACGCGCAAACTTGCGTTTTTCGCCACAGCCCGCCGAAATCTTTTCAAAAACGAAAAAGCGACCCTTGACGAGTCGCTTTTCGCGTTTTTCGGAAAACGAGACTTACTGAATGTTGACGCTCACGGTCGAGATGGCTTCGCCCACGAGAACCGTCTCTTGATTGTTGGAGAAGACGTAGTTGTATCGCAACGCGATGACTTGCCCCGTTCCCGTCGCTAGTCCGCTCAATTGGCTTGGCGCGAAGGTCACGCTTGAACCCGACGTGCCTTCTTGCGTTACGGAGTTGCCGCGCGAATCCACGATGAAAACTTGCCAAAAGTTTCCGCCCGAACCGCCCGTCCAAGCGACCGTGAAGTTGCTGTTTCGGTTGAGCGTCGCGCCCGAACCAAAATTGGAAATGGAAATTCGGCTCGGAACGGCGACGGTATTTGTCGTGAGATTGTAGCCCTGCACGTTGAATTGCGCCGAACTTCCGTACTCAATGCCGATGGACGTAGCACCGGGCTGAATGTTCGTGGCGCTCGGAATGTAGTAGAACGTGTTGCCGTCTTTCGTGAGGTTGTAGGTTTGCCCGCCAGCAACGACGCTCACGGCGGTCGGCGAGCCTTGATTGAACTTGGCGACGGCTTGTCCAAGATCGATTTCCACGTTCGGCAGACCTGGAATGCCCGTGCTCATCGAGTAAGAACCGCGCACGGCGACCAACACGTTTTGCGGCGCAACGCCGCCAAAGTTCGTTGGCGTTTGGGGCAACGATGGTCTTCCGCCTCCGCCTGCGCCCGCGGGGTTTTCGTCTTTTTTGCAACCCGTCGTCGCAAGAAGTCCGATCGCAAGCAGCAGGAGGGCAAATCGCAGCGATTTTGTCTTGTTGAGCGCGTTCATTTTTGGAAATGTTTTGGTTGTTGAAAGTGCGTTCCAAAATGTCTTCGCTCAAATTTCCCTCTAAAATCGTGCCAACGCTCGTTTCGTCCGATTTCCCGCCGTTTGCGCAAAGTCGCTGTCGCCCAAAAGCGACGTTCGCGCCCTCATCTGTCGCAAATTTGCGACGCTCATTTCGGCTCTTTGAATTGCACGGATTTCCACTCCGCGAAAAGATGCCGCGCCTTGTTGCGCTGATATTTGCCCGTCGAGGTTACGGGAATTTCGTCGCTGAACACGACGACTTTCGGTTGTTTCGAAAACGGCAGTTTTTCCGCGCATTGCCGCAAGATTTCCTCTTTGGTGAGTTCCGCGCCGGGCAAAAGTTGCACGAGCGCGCCGACTTCCTCGCCATACCAATCGTTTTCGAAGCCGACCGCGATCGCCGCTCTCACGCCCTTGATGCGATTGAGCACTTCATCGATTTCGAAGGGCGAAATGTTGACGCCGCCGCGAATGATGAGTTCTTTGATGCGCCCCGTGATGAAGAAAAATTTTCGCCCTTGCTCGTCTTGTTGGAAAAATCCTTCGTCGCCGCTATGAAACCACCCTTTCTCGAAGGCTTTGAGATTGGCTTCTTGATTGTTGAAGTAGCCTTTCATCACGTTGTGCCCGCGAATGACGATTTCGCCGCGCCACCCCGCTCTCACCTTTTCGCCGCGCTCGTTCCAAATCGCCATTTCGTTGCACGGAAGCGGCACGCCGATGGAGGGAAAGCCATATTGACGCATCATCTTTTTATGCTCCTCCTCGCTCAAATCAAGCGGCAAGAAGCACGAGTAGCAGGTGGTTTCCGACAAGCCGTAGCCGTGAATGATTTTCATCTTGTAGCGGTCTTCGAACCTTGCCGCCAGCTCGACCGTGAGCGGACCCGCGCCGCAGATGAAATGCGAAAAATGCGACAGGTCGTATTGGCTCGTATCGATGTCGCCGTGGAGCAAAAACGCAAGGAGCGTCGGCACCACGCTCACGATTTTGACCTTTTCGTTTGCCAAACGCTCGAAGAATTTTTCGGTTTGGAACTTTTGATTCAGAACGACGCGCCCGCCGTAGAACATCGGCGTTACGAGCGTTACGACCACGCCGTTGACGTGATGAATCGGCAGCACGCACATCATCGCGTCGCCTCGTTTCAAGCCATGCCATTCGGCGATGTGTTTTGCGTCGCAGAGCAAGTTGTATTGCGTGAGCACCACGCCTTTCGGGTTGCCCGTCGTGCCGCTCGTGTAGACGATGAGCGCTTCGGTTTCAAGGTCGGCGAGCGTCGAGCGCGCGTCGGTCGAGCCGCTTTGCTTGCGCGTGTCGGTGATTCTGCTTTGAAAGAACTCGTCGGAATGTTTTTCAATCTCCGCTTGAAATCGGCTCGTTGGCAGAATCGTCATTTCATAGTCGAGCGATTGAATCATCGGCAAGTATTCGTCGCGGACGAAGGCGAGCTTTGCGCCCGCGTCTTGCAGGACGTATTTGACGCGTTCAGGCGATTCGCCCACGTTGATGGGAACGACCGTCATTCCCGCGCACCATGCGCCGAAATACTGAATCACGGTTTCAATGTGATTGTGCGAAACGGTCGCCACGCGATCTTCTTCAATCAAGCCTTGGGCTTTGAGGTAGTTCGCCGTCCGAAAGCATTTCTTGACGAAGTCGTGATACGAGAGCGATTGCCGATTTCCTTCCGCGTCGTAGAACGTGATGAACGTCTCGTCGGGTTGTTCTCGCAAGCGTTTGAGCAGAAGCGCGAGAATGTTCTCTTCCTCGACGAGATAGTTCGTGGGCATTGTCAAATTTCCGTCGATGAAAACGCTGTGGGCTTGATGTTGCAGGTAGAGCAAGGTTTGAACGCTTTTGTCCATCGCCGTTAGAGGTTTGAGTTTCTTCAAAGTTAAGACCGACGCGAAATTTTCACGATTGGACGCTCGATTTCGTAGATTTGCCAAATCATAATTTCGTCGTCGATGCTCGACCAACTCAAATCGCAAGTTTCGGCTCTCGTCTCGACTTCGCTGGCGCAACGCGGCGAGTTTTTGCGCAAGGAGTTTTATCGCAAGATTCAACTCAAGTCGTGGCTGAGGCGCGTCGGCGAAGACGCGGTCGCCCGTCCGAAGAAATACGTCGGGTTGGCGATCGTCGGATTTCTCTTGTTCGGCGCGCTGTTTGGAGACTACGGTCTTGCGACCCGAATTCGTTTGGAGATCCAACGCGCGCGCTTGCAAGCGGAACTCGAAGCCGAGCATCGACGCGCCGAAACGCTCGCGGCGCAAATCGCAAACGCCAAAAGCTTGGAAACCATTGAGAAACTCGCCCGCGAAAAATATGGCTTTCGCAAGCCGGGCGAAACGGT
>JANWWM010000064.1 GCA_025055975.1 Chloroherpetonaceae bacterium
TTGGTTTTGGGCGGAGTTGCCGCCGATGGTGAATTCGGAGAAGCCCGTCATTCCCGATTGGACGATGGTGGGGTCAGCAGGCGTGCCCGCATTGGCGTTGCCCGTGCCGATGCCCGTTGCGGACCAGTTGCCGCCGTTGGGGCGTTTGAGGATGCGCAGGGTGGAGACATTGCTGATGCCGCCCGTGTTTTGAGCGCGGAGCGAGAGGGTGTAGATGCCAGGCGAGCCAGAGGCGTCAATGCGCCAAAAGTAAGGGGCGGTCGCATCAATAGTTTGCCCAAGAATCGTAAGAGGCAGCCCTGCGTTGCCGGGTGGGGAGTTGAAGAATCGGAAGGCAAACATGCCTGCGCCCGCGCCTGAGGTGAATTGCACCGTCGCCGTGCGGTCATTGCCGTCTTGGCGGTAAGGAAAGGCGTAGGTTTGGTTGCCGTTGAAGGCTCGCACAAGCATGCCTGAACCCGTGAGGAAGCCCGCGCCCGCAATCGCGCCTGAGGCGGGATTGGTAACCGTGATGGTATTGCCGTTGAGGTTTGCGGCGACCCCTGCGTTGAGCGTGAGGGTGTTGGAAACCGCCACGCCGCCAGGCAAGTTGCCGCTGGCGGTGAAGGTAACATTCCCATATGAACCGCCAGGCACAAACCCCGCCGCAGAACCAACGTAGTCATTCTCGCCCGCCTTGAAGTGCGACTCGGTCGGCGCAACGCCCGCAGGGTAATACCAGCGCGAGCGCGGCAGGAAGATGTGCCCCAAACTGCTCGGACGCTCCACCTGACGCACGCGCCACTTGTAGAGAGTTTGATTCAGAAGACTGCTGACCGTCAAATCCGTTGGCGTGCCCGTCGGGGCGTGCAGGGCGAAACTGCTTTGCGTCAGCCCCGATCCGTTGAAGGGCGCACCGAGCGGCTTGACTTCAATTTGGATTCTGGTGATGCCGCGTCCGATGATGGATTTTTGGCGTTTGCGGAGCGTAACGCTTGCGAGGGATTGGGTTTTGAGCGCGGGCACGATGGGCGTGGTGGTGGAGGGACGGAACTGACGCAGGTCTTGGCGAAAGCCGCCGCCAGCGTTGCCGTAATAGACAAATGCATATCCTTCGTTGGGCGTGGGGTTATCAAAGCCAGGCGCCCCGACGATGACATCGCTGAACCCGTCGCCATTGACATCCCCCGCCGAAGCGACCGAAGCGCCAAACCACGCTCCTGCATCATTGCTCTCCGCCATCCAGTTCGGCGTGGCGGAAAGCCCGCTTGCCGAGCCGTGATAGACAAACGCCGCCCCCTCATCGATGTGGAAATTGTCGTAATAGGGCGCACCGACGATGACATCGCCGTATCCGTCGCCATTGACATCCCCCGCCGAAGCGACCGCATCGCCAAAATACGTATTCGCCTGATTGCTCTCCGCCGTCCAATTTGCCGTCGCCGATAGCCCGCTTGCCGAGCCGTGATAGACAAACGCCCGTCCTTCGTTGGTCTCGCCGTTGTCAAAGAGCCACGCGCCGACGATGACATCGCTGAACCCGTCGCCATTGACATCCCCCGCCGACGCGACCGACCAACCAAACCCCGCATGCGCCTGATTGCTCTCCGCCGTCCAGTTTGGCGTGGTGGAAAGCCCGCTCGCCGAGCCGTGATAGACAAACGCCCGTCCTTCATCGGTCTCGCCGTTGTCAAAGGAGAGCGCGCCGACGATGACATCGCTGAACCCGTCCCCATTCACATCCCCCGCCGAAGCGACCGAAAAGCCAAAATACGTATTCGCCTGATTGCTCGCCGCCGTCCAATTTGCCGTTGCCGATAGCCCCGATGCCGAGCCGTGATAGACAAATGCCATTCCTTCATCGGTCTGAGAATTGTCGTAATAGGGCGTGCCGACGATGACATCGCTGAATCCGTCCCCATTCACATCCCCCGCCGATGCCACTGAATAGCCAAACTCCGCGCCTGTCTGATTGCTCTCCGCCGTCCAATTTGCCGTCGCCGATAGCCCCGATGCCGAGCCGTGATAGACAAACGCCCGTCCCTCATCGCCCTGCCCGTTGTCAAAGAAATAGGCGCCGACGATGACATCGCTGAACCCGTCGCCATTGACATCCCCCGCCGAAGCGACCGAGATGCCAAACCGCGCAAATGCCTGATTGCTCTCCGCCGTCCAATTTGGCGTGGCGGAAAGCCCGCTCGCCGAGCCGTGATAGACAAATGCCATTCCTTCATCGGTCTCGCCGTTGTCAAAGAGCCGTGCGCCGACGATGACATCGCTGAACCCGTCGCCATTGACATCCCCCGCCGACGCGACCGAAGCGCCAAACTGCGCATCTGTCTGATTGCTCTCCGCCGTCCAATTTGCCGTTGCCGATAGCCCCGATGCCGAGCCGTGATAGACAAACGCCCGTCCTTCATCGGTCTCGCCGTTGTCAAAGAGATAGGCGCCGACGATGACATCGCTGAATCCGTCGCCATTGACATCCCCCGCCGATGCCGCTGAATAGCCAAACTCCGCGCCTGTCTGATTGCTCTCCGCCGTCCAATTTGGCGTGGTGGAAAGCCCGCTCGCCGAGCCGTGATAGACAAACGCCCGTCCTTCGTTGGTCTCGCCGTTGGTAAAGCGCCACGCGCCGACGATGACATCGCTGTATCCGTCGCCATTGACATCCCCCGCCGAAGCGACCGAAATGCCAAACCGCGCAAATGCCTGATTGCTCTCCGCCGTCCAGTTCGCCGTTGCCGATAGCCCCGATGCCGAGCCGTGATAGACAAATGCCCGTCCTTCATCATCATGACCGTTGTCAAAAAACGACGCGCCGACGATGACATCGCTGAACCCGTCGCCATTGACATCGCCCGCCGACGCGACCGCATCGCCAAAAAAAGCCCCTGCCTGATTGCTCACCGCCGTCCAGTTCGCCGTTGCCGATAGCCCGCTCGCCGAGCCGTGATAAACAAACGCCGCGCCTGCATTGGTCGCAAGACTGTCAAAGCCTGCTACGCCCGCAATCACATCGCTGAACCCGTCGCCATTGACATCCCCCGCCGAAGCGACCGAAATGCCAAACCACGCATTCGCCTGATTGCTCTCGACTGTTCGGTTTGGCGTGGTGGAAAGCCCGCTTGCCGAGCCGTGATAAACAAACGCCGCGCCTTCATCAGTCTGACCGTTGTCAAAGTAGCGTGCGCCGACGATGACATCGCTGAATCCGTCGCCATTCACATCCCCCGCCGATGCCGCTGAATAGCCAAACTCCGCGCCTGTCTGATTGCTCTCCGCCGTCCAATTTGCCGTTGCCGATAGCCCCGATGCCGAGCCGTGATAGACAAATGCCCGTCCCTCATCGGTCTGCCCGTTGTCGAAGAGATAGGCGCCGACGATGACATCGCTGAACCCGTCCCCATTCACATCCCCCGCCGACGCGACCGAATAGCCAAAAAACGCATTCGCCTGATTGCTCTCCGCCGTCCAATTCGGCGTGGCGCTCAACGGGTCAATCGTGATTGGATACGCCGCATTCTTGTCATTCACCACAATCGCAAGACGCTCGCCCTCGCGCTCAAAGCGCGATTCCAAGCGCCTCTGGTTCGCATCCCAAACCTTCAAGTCGCTATACCGCATCGCCTCCGCACCACCTTCCGAAAGGAACGAGACGGCATCGGGCTTCACCTCAACTTTGCCGCCCGACATCATCGCTTCCAGCCACAAACGCAACGCCCCCTTGCCCGCAGGCTTCTTCTTCACGATGAAATCCTGCCGCATTCCCTTCTCGTCGTTGCGGTAACGCATCAAAAGCCCTTCGCTCGTCGCCATCAGCGCATTGGCATCGGCGGACAGTTGGAAACGCGCCCCGTCGCGTTGAACAGCTC
>JANWWM010000065.1 GCA_025055975.1 Chloroherpetonaceae bacterium
TTGGTTTTGGGCGGAGTTGCCGCCGATGGTGAATTCGGAGAAGCCCGTCATTCCCGATTGGACGATGGTGGGGTCAGCAGGCGTGCCCGCATTGGCGTTGCCCGTGCCGATGCCCGTTGCGGACCAGTTGCCGCCGTTGGGACGCTTGACGATGCGCAGGGTGGAGACATTGCTGATGCCGCCCGTGTTTTGAGCGCGGAGCGAGAGGGTGTAAGTGCCAGGCGAGCCAGAGGCGTCAATGCGCCAAAAGTAAGGGGCGGTCGCATCAATAGTTTGCCCAAGAATCGTAAGAGGCAGCCCTGCGTTGCCGGGTGGGGAGTTGAAGAATTGAAAGGTCAGCGTGCCCGTGCCCGTGAAAGTGCCAAACTGCACGGTTGCAGAGCGATCGTTGCCACCTTGCCGATACGGGAATTTGTAGTCTTGATTGCCAACGAAGGCGCGCACCAACGAACCAGAACCCGTCAAGAAACCCGTGCCTTGAATCGCTAGCGATGAACCGTTGGTAACCGTAATGGCATTCCCGTTAAGATTAACGATGGCTCCAAGAAACAACGTCAGCGTGCCCGCAACCGTGATGTTTCCGGGCAGGTTTCCACTGCCAGAAAAGGTTACGTTTCGGTAAGCGCTTGGCGTGATGCCCGATACTGAACCGCTGTAGTCGGGTAGATTGTTGAGCGCGACGGATACCTCGTTGCTTATGGAGTTGGAGGCAAGCAAATCGGGTTTGCCGTCCAAATTCACATCCGCCACGAACACGCTGAAAGGAAAACCAAGAACGTTGATGTCAGGCGTGGTTGTGAAGTTGCCCGTTCCATCGCCTAACCGCACTG
Organism: Chloroherpetonaceae bacterium; assembly: GCA_025055975.1. Lineage (GTDB taxonomy): Bacteria > Bacteroidota > Chlorobiia > Chlorobiales > Thermochlorobacteraceae > JANWWM01. The sequence goes on from JANWWM010000065.1 coordinate 831, forward strand.
ACATGTTGCCGTCAGCATAGTTGGCAGTGACAAAGTCGGGTTTCCCGTCCAGATTCACATCCGCAACAAATATATCGCGGGGAAAGCTGCCAACGCTGACTTCTGGAATAGAGGGAGAGGTGAAAGTGCCATCGCCTTGACCCAACCTCACTGAAACGGTATTGCTGAATTCGTTATTGACCAGCAGGTCGGGTTTCCCGTCCAGATTCACGTCGGCAACAAATACGTTGCGAGGACTGCTACCAACATTGACTTCCGTTGAGGGTGAAAAGTAGCCCGTTCCATCGCCCAATCGCACCGAGACCGTGCCACTGCTAGAGTTGGCGGCGAGCAAGTCGGGCTTGCCGTCCAAATTCACATCCGCCACGAACACGCTGTAAGGATTGCTGCTGACGCCAATTTCCGGAGTAGAGGGAGAGATGAAGGTGCCGTCGCCTTGACCCAAGCGCACCGAGACATCATTGCCGTTAGAGTTAGCGGTGAGCAAGTCGGGTTTGCCGTCCAAATTCACATCGGCAACAAATACGCTGCGGGGAAAGCTGCCAACGCTGACTTCTGGAGTAGGCGGGGAAGTGAAAGTTCCATTGCCTTGACCCAAGCGCACCGAGACATTGTTGCCGTTAAAGTTAGCGGTGAGCAAGTCGGGTTTGCCGTCCAAATTCACATCGGCAACAAACGCATCAACGGGACCGCTACCGACGATAATGTTGGCGGTGCCCGTGAAACCGCCATCGCCTTGACCCAAACGCACCGAGACCGTGCCAAATGACTGGTTGGCGGTAACGAAGTCGGGTTTGCCGTCCAAATTCACATCTGCCACAAATATGCTGACGGGCTCGGGATCGACGCTGACATTGCCGACTACGCCAAGGAAATTGACCGCAACAGGCGTCGCATTCAGCAACACTGAGACCGTGCCGCTGAATTCGTCAGCGCTGAGCAAGTCGGGTTTGCCGTCCAAATTCACATCCGCCACAAACACGCTTCGAGGACCGATGCCGACGAGAAGGCTCGTGGAGCCTGTAAAGTTGCCCGTCCCATCGCCCAATCGCACCGATAGGTCGTTGCCACCGTTAGCGGTAACGAAATCGGGTTTGCCGTCCAAATTCACATCCGCTACGAACACATCGACGGCGCCACTGACCCCGATGTTGGTGGAGCCCGTGAAACTGCCGTTGCCTTGACCCAAGCGCACTGAGACCGTGCCACTGCCAGAGTTGGCGGTGAGCAAGTCGGGTTTGCCGTCCAAATTCACATCCGCCACAAACACGCTTTGAGGACTGCCCCCGATGCTGATGTCAGGCGCGCCCGTGAAACTGCCGTCGCCTTGACCCAAACGCACCGCAACCGTGCCGCTACCAACATTAGCCGCCACCAAATCGGGTTTGCCGTCCAAGTTCACGTCCGCTACGAACACATCAAAAGGACCACTACCGACGCTAACCTCTGGAGTCGGCGGAGAAGCAAAAGTCCCATTGCCTTGACCCAAACGCACCGACACCGTGCCGCTGCTGGCATTCGCGGCAAGCAAATCGGGCTTGCCGTCCAGATTCACATCTGCCACAAACACGCTGCGGGGACTATTGCCGACGGTAACCTCTGGGGTCGGCGGGGAAGTGAAAGTTCCATCGCCTTGACCCAAACGCACCGAGACGGTGTTGCTACCAATGTTGGCGGTGAGCAAGTCGGGTTTGCCGTCCAGATTCACGTCCGCCACAAACACGTCAAAAGGACCGCTGCCAACGCTAACTTCTGGGGTAGAGGGAAAGGTGAAACTGCCGTTGCCTTGACCCAAGCGCACTGAGACCGTGCCACTGCCAGAGTTAGCGGTAACGAAGTCGGGTTTGCCGTCCAGATTCACGTCCGCCACAAATACGCTTTGAGGATTACCCCCAGTGCCAACGGGAGACTGCGCAGAGAAGGTCTGCGCGCTGACGCTTGATGCCCAAGCCAATAACGACAAAAGGAGAACGGTCTTTTTCATTGTTGCGCTTGTTTGGAGTTATGAGGCGATTCTTAGGGTTTTGGAAACTCGGCATCCGCGCTTCGCCTCGTTAACGGCAGTTTGCCGAGAAGGTAGATGCGTCGCAAGCAATGTGCGTTTGCGCAGGGGCTTGCGCAGGAAGCGTTTCATCAGGGGATTTGCCTGATGAAAGATGGAAAATGGAATCAAAGAGAGTGGCTCAAAATACGCACGCGACGCTCATCAACGCAACAACGCTCGATCGCGCTTCAAGACCGACGGCTAATCTCGCCCCCGCGCCTGAAACATAATCCGAGCGCGTGCGTTATGCGGTCTTATCCTGCCTTTATCGCAAATCGCAAACAAGACTGACTATGACCAAAAAGCTATGTCGCGTTCCGCGCGGGAAGATCGTCGCAGGCGTTTGCGTCGGACTCGGCGAGTATTTTGACATCGACCCCGTGTTGATTCGAGCGCTTTTCGTCGTGGCGGCGTTTTCGGGCGGCGTGGGGGTTTTGACCTATGTCGCGCTGTGGGTGATTATGCCCGAAGAATCGAGAGTTTCTTCGCCCGCGTCCGCCGCGCAACAAAGCGGCTCTGAACTTGACGAAGGCGTCGTTGCCGAAAAGCGCAAAAGTTCCGTCGTCGTCGGGCTTGCGCTCGTTTCGGTTGGCTTTTTCTTTCTCATTCGTCAACTTGTTCCCGCTCTTGACTTCAAGTTCGTTCTTCCGATAGCTCTCATCGCCGTTGGCGCGTTCATCGTCATCAGAGCGTTTCGCAACAATCAAGCTTCGAAGAATCAATGAAGACGACCAGCATTTTCTTGGGGGCGTTTTTGATGGCGCTCGGCGGGCTTTTTTTGGCGAAGAACTTGGGCTTTTCCGCCGCAAGCGGCGAGGGCGTCGCCAAGCTTTGGCCCTTGATTCTTATCGCGCTTGGCGCGTCGTATCTCGTCGGCAACGAAGCGATCGCGAAAGTTCTCTCGGCGATTTCGGGCGTGTTTGCGGGCGTAGTCGTTTGGGCGATGGCTCAAACTTCGATTGACGCGGGCATGTTCGTCGTCTTCGACAACGACGATCCGAAAGCCGAAACGCAACGCCTCGTCGCCGTCTATGACGGCAAAACGCCGAAAGCGACGCTCAAATTTTCGGCGGGCGTGGGCGAGTTCGCGCTCAAAGACACGACGAGCGACCTGCTGCGCGTAGATGCGAAAACTTCCTTCGGCGGTTACGAATTGCGCCAAACGCGCAAAGGCGACATCGAAGAGGTCGAGATCGAACAACAGGAGGCTCGCGTCGTCGTGAGCGGCAAAATGACGAACAAGTTTGAAATCGCCCTGAATCCCAATCCGCTTTGGACGATCGAGACCGACGTTGGCGCGGCAAAAGCGGATTTCGACCTTTCTCCTTTTCGCGTTCAGCGCGTCGAGATTGAAGCGGGCGCGTCTTCATTGACCCTCAAAGTCGGCGACCGATGCGATTCCGTCCTCATTCGGCTGTCCGCCGCCGCTTCAAGCGTCAAACTGTTCGTGCCCAAAGACGCAGGTTGCGAAATCCTCGGCGGCGACGATTTCGTCTCCCGAATCAACGCCAAAGACTTCGTCATAAAAGGAAGCAAGAAGCTCCAAACGGAGAACTTTTCAAGCGCTCAAAAGAAAATCCGCGTCGAGTTGGAGAGCGGACTTTCGACGCTGAACGTCGAGCGATACTGACTTTAGGGGCTTGCGTCCAAAAAGCTTTTCACGTTGAGCGGAACTTGCCCCGCGCCGCCCGCGCGCGAGCCTGAAATGACGACGGTGTAAACGCCTTTCGGAAAAAAGGTTTGCGTCGTCGTGGCGGTCGCGCCGTCGGAAAATTGAATCGCAAACGACCGCGTTCCCGCGTCCACGACGAAATATCTCGACACGTCGCGCCGCTTGAAATTGGAGAGCGAAACGCCGTCGCCGCTGATGGAAACTTCGCCCGCGTCGCCCGACGCATGAACGAAGCGCACAAACGCTTTGTCGGCGGCGGGAGTCGCCGTCGTGTCCATTGCGACGAGCAAAAGGGTATCGACGGCGTTTGCGGCATCGATGGCAAACGCGGTGTATTTGGCGTTCGCTTCGAGGGTTCGCTTGGCGCGAGCAAGGTTTGCGTTTGCGCGAGAACGCAACGCTCGAAACTCGCGCTCGCCCGCCTTGAAAACGTCGTAGCGATACTGCCGACCGTATTCCGTTTCGCGCTGCACGTAGAGCAACGTCGCGCCTGCGACGTTCATCACGGCAAAATCCAGATTGCCCGCCGTCGACGCGACGTGAATGAAGCGCGCTTGCGCGCTCGGCAAAGCGTCATTCGGCTCGTTGATCTTGGGGGCGCACCCTGAAAGCGCGCATGCCACGACGCAAAAAATCGACCATCGGAGAACGTTCTTCGTCATTGTCGTCTTAAATTGTTTTGAGTTTGACAAGCCTCGGACGGAAAAATAAACAGTCTCTTGCCGCCTGTCAATGCGTCGTTTGACGGCGAGAGACGGAAACCTCGCGCATCAATGCCTGAAACGTTCAGCGACGCCAGCGCGACCTTCGATCGAAGCGTTGCGCCCGTCAATCCCGCGCCGATTCGCGCCGCCTTTCCGAAGGCGATTGAGCATGCGTTGCCAAACGGCTTGAAGATTTATTTCCACGTTCAGCGCGAGTCGCCGTTGGTCAATGTTCGGCTCTATGTTCGCGCCGGTTCAGTCTTGGAGGGCGACGCGCTCAAAGCCGCGTCGTTTGCCTTCGCGCTTTTGCCGCACGGCACGCTTCGACGCTCGGCGAAGGAAATCGCCGACGAGATTGAGTTTCTCGGCGCTGACCTGTCATCATCGGCTTCTCTCGATTTCGGGAGCGTTTCGCTCTCGATGATGAGCAAGCATCTTGCGAAAGGGTTGGAGCTTTTCGCCGACGTCGCCCTGAATCCGTCGTTTCCCGAAAGCGAAGTCGAGTTTGCGCGTCAGCAGAGTTTGAGTCGATTGCGGTTCGCCAAAGCCGACGCCACGACCCTCGCTTCCGAAGTTTTCAACCATCTGATTTACGCGCCGCATCCCTACGGCAACCCGACGCTCGGCACGGTCAAGTCGCTTAACGCGCTGACGCGAGCGCAAATCGCGTCGTTCTACGAAACCTATTTCCGACCCAATCGAGCGTTCATCACGGTCGCGGGCGATTTTGACCCTGAACCAACGTGGGCGCTGTTGGAAACGCTGTTCGGCAAGTGGCAAGCGCGCGAGGTCGAGGAGCCGACCTTCGAGCCGCCCAAACCGCCAAGCGAGCGGCGCGTCGTCATCGTTCAAAAAGACGGCGCGGCGCAATCGGTCTTGAACATCGGGCATCTGGCGATTCCGCGCCGCCACGACGATTTCATTCCGCTCTATGTCGGCAATATGATTCTGGGCGGATACTTCGGCTCGCGGCTCAACATGAATCTGCGCGAAAAGCAAGGCTTCGCCTACGGCATTCGGAGCAACTTCGACGCGATGCGCCTTGCGGGCGATTTCAACGTCGCCACGCAAGTCAGAACCGACGTAACGGGCGCCGCCATCGAGCAGATTCTTCTCGAAATCGATCGGCTCTTGAACGAGGGAATTTCAGAAAAGGAACTCGCGGCGGCAAAGCGTTACGTCGCGGGGAACTTCGTCATTCAAAACGAATCGCCTTCCTCGATCGCGATTCGGCTCGCCAACGTGGAGATTTACGACTTGCCAAAATCCTACTACGACGATTACATTGACGCCATCAACGCCCTTGAACGCCAAACCGTCGAAGACGCGATGCGGAGACATCTTCGCCCCGAATCGTTCCTGTTCGTAATCGCGGGCGAATCGCAGGCGGTTCGAGCGCAAGCGGAACGCTTTGGCGTTGCGAGCGTTCAAGACGCGGAAGGAAATTTCATCGCCTGATAACATGTCCGTCGAAACCGCACCCGAACTGCAACTCGCCGAACAACTCGCCGACGATTACAAGTCGCTCAAAGCCGAAATTCGCAAGGTCATCATCGGGCAAGAGGAAATCATCGAGCAACTCGTGATGACGATTCTCGCGCGCGGACACTGCTTGATGGTCGGCGTGCCCGGTCTTGCCAAAACGCTTCTCGTTTCGACGCTCGCCAAAATTTTGGACTTGGAATTTAGCCGAATCCAATTCACGCCCGACTTGATGCCGTCGGACATCACGGGCACGGAAATTTTGGAAGAAGACCACGAGACGCGACGCAAGTTTTTCAAGTTCATCAAAGGACCCGTCTTCGCCAACGTCGTGCTCGCCGACGAAATCAACCGCACGCCGCCCAAAACCCAAGCCGCCTTGCTCGAAGCGATGCAGGAACATCAAGTAACCTCAGGCGGCAAGCGCTATCAACTGCCCGAACCGTTCTTCGTTCTCGCCACGCAAAACCCCGTCGAGCAAGAAGGCACCTACCCCTTGCCCGAAGCGCAACTCGATCGCTTTATGTTCAACTTGTGGATCGATTACCCAACGATTGACGAAGAGAAAGCCATCGTGAAAGCCACCACGTCCGCCTACAAGCCCGACCTGAAAAAAGCGATGAACGCCGAGAAAATTTTGGCGTATCAAAAACTCGTGCGCCAAGTGCCCGTCGCCGACAATGTGATTGACTACGCCGTGCGTTTGATTGATAGCACGCGCCCCAGTCGCACCACAAATCCCGATGTCAAACAGTTCGTCAGTTGGGGCGCGGGACCGCGAGCGTCGCAGTATCTCATTTTGGCGGCGAAAGCGCGATGTCTTCTTCAAGGTCGCTTCGCTCCCGAAATCGACGACGTGCGGAAGGTCGCCTTGCCCGTTTTGCGTCATCGCATTCTGACCAATTTCAGCGCGGAAGCCGACGGCGTCAAGCCCGAAACCATCGTTCAAAGGCTCATCGCCGCCGAAACGAAATAGTCGCTCCGATTAAAAACGCCTTCCCGCGCTCTTTTTTCCGAGCGCCAGCGAGGAGTTGCCCCCTTACCCATCTCCTTTGTTAAGGAGAGGGGAACGATTCTAACGCAGTCAGAATCGGGGGCGAGGTTGCAAGTTCTTCGCCGCGTTACGCTTCGTTCAGAATGACAAAAGGGATCGGCATCGTTCAGAATGGTAGCGCCGCAGCGTCAAGCGCTCGATTATTGCGGGCGATGCGTTAACTTGCTTCTCCCTTCAAAACCAGCGCAACGAAGCGATGAACATTGGCATACTCGGCGCGGGCAACATGGGCGGAACGCTCGGCAGAATTTGGGCGCAAAAAGGCAACGAGGTCTTTTTTGGCACGCGCTCGCCCGAAAAAGCCTTGGAACTTTCCAAGTCGGTCAATATGCGAGCGGGCAGTTACGACGACGCGGCGAAATTTGGCGACGTGATTTTCATCGGCACGCCTTGGAGCGTTACGGAGCCGATGCTCAAAGCGCTTGGCAAGCATCTTGCGGGAAAGATCGTCATTGATTGCGCCAACGCGCTCGGGCCCGATTTTCTTTCGCTTGCGATTCCGCCCACGACGTCGGCGGGCGAGCTTGTGCAGTCGTGGCTTCCCGAATCCAAAGTCGTCAAAGCCTACAACACCATCGGCGCGAAAGTGTTGCTCAACCCCAACTACGACGGCGCCATCGCCACGGGCTTTTATTGCGGCAACGACGCGGACGCGAAAAAAGTCGTCGCCGAACTCATCGCCCAAAGCGGCTTCGAACCCGTCGACTGCGGCGACATCAAGCAAGCCCGATACCTTGAAGCGATGACGCTCCTCTTTCTCAACCTCGCCTTCAAACAAGGAATGGGCGGACAAATCGCTTTCAAACTCCTGAAACGATGACGGCAAGATGAAAGAGCAGAAAAATTACGCCGTTCTTTCTTGCCAAGACTGCTTGAACGGCGCGGGGCTTTCGTTTGAGTTCTCGATGGCGTTTCAACCGATTTTGGACGTTCAAACGAACTCCGTTTTTTCTTACGAAGCCCTCGCGCGCGGCAAAAACGGCGAAAGCGCGGCGTGGATTCTCTCGCAAGTCAACGAAAACAATCGCTATCGCTTCGACCAAGCCATTCGCGTCAGGGCGATTGATCTCGCCGCGCGATTGAACCTATCGACGCATCTCAGCATCAACTTTTTGCCCAACGCCGTCTATCGCCCCGACACATGCATTCGCGCCACGCTCGAAGCGGCGAAACTCTATCGCTTCCCGATTGAGCGCATCATTTTTGAAGTTACCGAAGGCGAGAACATCGAAGACAAGGCGCATCTTGTCGGCATCATCAAGGAATACAAGCGACAAGGCTTCAAGACCGCCATCGACGATTTCGGCGCGGGCTATTCGGGACTGAATCTGCTCGCGGAATTTCAACCCGATTTCATCAAGATCGACCTGGCGCTTGTTCGCAACATTCATCAAGACCGCGTCAAGCAGGCGATTCTGCACGGCATTATGATCGTCTGCGAGGAGGTTGGCATTGGCATCATCGCCGAGGGCGTCGAGACGAAGGAGGAGATGGAATTTCTCGCTCGGTCGGGCGTTCGGTATATGCAGGGATTTTATTTTGCCAAACCCGAATTTGAACGCTTGCCGTTGGCGCACGCAGCGTCTTGAACGGCGAGATTTCTTCGTTACCTTTGAGAAACGAACAACGCAAATGAACTCCGCATCGCGTCTTCTCGCGCAAGTGCTTGGCGGCGCGCTCGTCATCGTCGCGCTCGACCAATTCACGAAGCGTTTGGCGAAACTCTACCTCGAACCCGTCGGGCAAATCACGCTCGTCGAGGATTGGCTCAAACTCACCTTCGTCGAAAACGAGGGCATCGCGTTTGGCATCAATCTGGGCGGGCAATGGACGCTGACCCTGCTTTCGATTTTCGCCGTGCTTGGCATCAGCCTTTACCTCTACTCGCTTCGGCGCGAAAATCTTTGTTACAAACTCGCCTTCGCGTGCGTCTTGGGCGGCGCGATTGGCAACCTCATCGATCGAATCCTCTACGGTCGCGTCGTCGATTTCGTGCACTTCGATTTGTATCGGGGCTACATTGGCTCTTATTACCTCTCGCTCTGGCCCGTTTTCAACGTCGCCGACATCGCCATCTCGACGGGCGTTGGCATTATGTTCGTGTGGCACAAGCGCATTTTCGATCCTGAACCCAAAGAGGCGTTGAACGAACCGCCGCCTGCCGAAACGCCGAAAGCGGAAGAGGGAACGAAAGAAGTTTAAGAGTTCAATCGCGCGTCGAGCGCGTCGCGCAAGCCGTCGCCCAAGAGATTGATCGCCAACACGGCGAGCATAATCGCAAGGCCGGGGAAAACCGTCAGCCACCAGCCGTTGCCCGACACGATGTAGGCGTAGCCATCGCGGAGCATCGAACCCCATGACGCCGTCGGCGGTTGAACCCCGAAGCCCAGAAACGAAAGGCTCGCTTCGGCGATGATGGCGGTCGCAAAACCCGCCGTCGCCACGACGGTAATCGGTCCCAAAGCGTTGGGCAAGATGTGTTTGAAGATGGTTCGCGCCGCGCCAAATCCGAGCGCTTTCGTCGCCTCGACGAACTCGCGCTCGCGGAGCGAGAAAAATTGACCGCGCGCGATTCGCGCCGTATCGACCCACGACGCGAGTCCAACCGCGAGAAACACTTGCCAAAAGCCGCGTCCAAGCGCCACGCTGATGGCAATCACCAAGAGCAGTTCGGGAAACGACCATGCGACGTTCATCAACCACGTGATTATGAGGTCGACCTTGCCGCGAAAATATCCCGCCAGCGCGCCCAGCGTCAGTCCAATCAACAGCGAAATCGTCGTTGCGATCGCGCCGACCGCGAGCGAAACCCTCGTTCCGTAAATGACGCGCGAAAACACGTCGCGCCCGTATTTGTCCGTTCCCATCAGGTAGAGCGGCGTTTTGTGCCAATCGGATTCGCTTTCGCCGAAAAGTTCGCTGGTCGGAATTCTCTCTTCGCGCCCCTCGAAATCCGCGACGAAGAGGGTGTCGCCGCGCGCTTCAAACGATCGAATCGGAATCGCCTTGAACGACGCGCCGTCCGCCGTTTGCGTTTTCCTCAAAATCAAATTGCCCCGAAACAGCGGCGGCTTGATTTCATACTCGTAAATCTGCGCGTTGGGGTTCATTGGCGCGAGAATCGGCGCGAAGAGGGCGACGAAAATCAAAAACGCGACGATCGTCAAGCCTGCGACCGCCAAGCGATTTCTCGTCAATCGCGCCCATGCCTGACGCATCGGACTGCGCGGCGCGTCGCTATCAAGCAGCGCGTCCCATTCGGCTTTTGCGGATAGGGTCTCGGCTGTGTTCATTATCGGAAAGCGTTTTCGAAAAGAAGTTGCGTCGCCACGACGTTACTGCCTCAAAATCAAGCCCGAACTTGCGGGAATGGCGATGCGTCCCTTCGCCGTTCCGAGCGGTTCGAGCGGCGAAACCTTCTTTTCGTTGGCGACGATTTGCCACTCGCCTTCGGGCAGAACGAAATCCGTCGCCTTGCGCGGGTGCCCGTTCATCACGACGAGAAAATCAAACTCGGATTTCTTGTCGGCGTTTTGATTGTATTCGGCTTTGTCCAATCGGAACGCGACGACGAGCGTATCCTTTGCGTCAATGAACTTGACGGCGGATTTCGGCGCGGAACTGAATATCGGACTCGCCTTGCGCAGCGCGATGAGACCTTTGTAGTAGTCGACAAGTTCCGCGTTGAGTTTGGCGTGATGATAGTTGAGGTAATTCGTCTCGTTGTCTTTTTCGTAACTGTTGTGGTCGATTTTTCCGACGTTCTTGTCGGGCGCGTCGGTCGGGGCGATGACCTTGCTGCGAGCGAACTCTTGCCCTTCGTGAATCATAATCGGTCCTTGCGAGACGAAGAGGAACAGCGCGGCGAGTTTGTTGAGCGCGAGTTGTTTGGGCGTGAGTTTGGCGTGTTGGTCGAGGTCTTTGATGACGTCGTCGCGTTTGACGTCGCGCAAGCCCAAGCGAATGAAGTCGCCGAGCGTGTGGTCGTCGTGCGATTCGAGGTAGTTGATGGAATGTTCTTTTTGTCGGAACAAGCCGCCGTCTTCGCGGAGCGTTCCCGTGATGAACGAGCGAAGCGAGCGCACGTTGTTGCGCCCTTGAAACTTGCCGAAGATGAAGCCAAGTCCGTTGTCGGGGTTTTGCCCTTTCACGCCGTTGCGAATTTGGTCGTTCCAACTCGCCCAACCGATGTCGCTGAACAAATGCGGTTCGTATTCGCCGCCGCCCCACGCTTCCGCGATGAGAATCACGTTCGGGTTGATTTTCTTGGCTTCCTTGTAAATCTCTTTGGCGGTCTCGAAATCAATCATCGCCGCAAGGTCGAAGCGAAAGCCGTCGATGTGATATTCGGTCATCCAGTATTTGACGCTCTCGACGATGAGGCGACGCGCCATCGGTCGCTCCGTTTTGAAGTCGTTGCCGCACCCTGAAAGGCTCAGAAAGTTGCCCGCCGAGTCGGTTCGGAAGTAATAGAACTTGTCGATGTATTTGAAGCAATTGTAATCGTATTGCGAGACGTGGTTATAGACGACATCGAGAATGACGGCGATGCCCTCTCTGTGCAAGGCTTTGACCATATCCTTGAACTCTCTGACGGCTCTGCCGTCCGTTCCGTTCATTTTCTTCGGGTCGAGCGTGCCGTCGGTGGCGTAGTAGGTTTCGGGCGCGAAGAAGTAACTCGTCATATACCCCCAGTGATTGCGCTCGTAGGGATTCCACGTATTGAGCGGATAGCCTTCGCGCAGGACGGAACTATCGCGGTAAGGAATTTCAATCGTTCCGAACTTGTGGATTGGGAGCAGTTCAATCGCGTTCACGCCGAGCGATTTGAGGTAATCCAATCCGCCCGTTTTGCCTTTCTCGACAAGCCCCAAATAAGTTCCCTTCTTTTCGACTCCAGACGAAGCGTGCGCGGTCAGGTCGCGCGCGTGCGCTTCGTAGATGACGAGTTCGTTGTGATTTTTCGGAATCACCCACGTGTCGCCTTCCCAATCGTAGCGCGTATCGAGAATGAGGGTTTTGGCTTCGTGGCGGTAAGTGTTTTTCGTGGCGACGGCTTTCGAGTAGGGGTCGGCGACCACGACGTTGGGATTCCACATTTCGCCTTTGCCCAGAGCGCCATTGACCTTGTAGCCGTAGAATTTGCCGTAGAGTTCGCCTTGCTCGACGTGTTCCCAAACTCCGTCCGCGTCTCGCTTCATCAAAATTTCTTTGCCCGTTTCGTCTTCGGCTTTGTCGAACAGCGCGAGTTTGACTTCGGTGGCGCGCGGCGCGAAGACGCGAAACGTGGTTTTGCCGTTTTCGACGAGGCAACCAAGCGGCTTGTCGGAATAGAGCGAGTCGAGCGACGGTAGGCGTTTCATGGCGTTGTTCGGAGAGCAATTGACGGCGGAAAGCGTTGCGAGAATCGCAATCGAAAGGAATAGGTTTTTGAACATCTTGAAAACGACCGTTATTTGACGAAGCGCAAAGATAGAAGAGCGGCGCGAAGCGGAGAAACTCGCGCCCGACTCTCGAAGCCTTTGCGCGAGGATGACGCAAGCCTAAACTTTCGTCATCGTTCACTCTTTTTTCCTTCCATCTTAACCCCTGATAAAATCAGCGCTTGCAGGCAAAAGGCGTATTAGAGTAGCGTTGCGCTCCGACAAGATAAACGGCATATTGCCGTCGTTCAACTTTTGGAACGCAGAATTTCCGCAAAGCAAAATTTTTCACAACGCAAAACCAATCACGATGATGGACACGCGATTGATTCTTTCTGCTGCCGCCGTTCTTTGCCTCGCCGCTTTTGCTTCCAGCGCAAGCGCGAAACTGCCGACTGACGTTGTCGGAGAAGGACCGATACAAATAACCGACGCCGCTTACTCTGACAAGCCCATAAAAAGCATTGGCGAAGGCAGAAAAGACAAGGTTTTCAAGGCAGGCGAACCGATTTACGCATGCCTCAAATTCAGCGATAGGCTAAGAGGACGCATCACGTTTGACGAAATCAGGCTCTCTCTGAGTTGGGACGGCGGCGGATTTGGAATGGACGCTTACAAACTGACCAATGAAGATCTTGACAAAAGCGAAATCACGATTCTCATTCTGCCAGCGGAACTTGACTTGAACATAGGCTGGATGAAAGACGCTCAAAAAGAGTTCGCAAAAGTCGCCAAGTCGAAACAGAAAATCATGTGCAAACTTTCCCTCAAATATCTGCCAAACCAGCAACGCGCTGGAGAAATAACGGCGCAAGACCAACTGACGATTGATTTCTCTGACGGTTTCGGATACAAAACAGCCGCCGTAAAGCGCAATCCTCTCAAAAACATTGACGAAGATGTCGAGCTCAAGTTCGGAAAATTGGACGCGGACAAAAAACTCACTTCCGCCATTCTTGAGCAGACCAGAAACGCCATCAAGTTGGGCAACCCTATTCAGTATGAAGACGTGGTGATTGAAAGGGTCATCGTTCGAATGAACGACTGGAATTATGAGCGAAATGATTTCGGCGTAATTACCTCGCGTTGGGCGCAATACAACTATCTGGCGAAAAATACCAAGTCAGGCGAATGCATTTGGGGATATAATAATGTCTATCAGGAAAATTTGGGCGGCGATAAATACGGAAGCGTCAAGGTTAATGCGTTGATGCATGGCAACCTTATGGAGTATAGCATTCCGTGCGACGTGTATGCGAAGTGGCTGAATTACAAAGCCCCAAGCGCATCATCGGCAAGCGACAAGAAAGCCGCAAAAGGGAAAAAATGAGGAACAATGAAAAGGCGTTGCAAAACAAGGGCTGGCACAGTGATGGGTAAATGTTAGACGCTTTCATAACGCAGTCTCGGAGGGAGAAGGAACGGCGCGTCGCTGTCCGTCTCTCCCTTCGGGAAAGCAAGGGCATAACCTGAAATAGCATCGTCGAAGCAACTCTCCCGAATTGAGCCAATCCTAAGCAAAGCAACCCCAGAACTGAGCAAAATCTTTTCTCAAAAAACACAGGAGGAACGCTAACGACGCATACCCTACGGCTTTTCATCGGACTTTTCCTGCTGCTGCGCGATTCGGCGACGCGCATTCTCCTGTTCGCCGCGCTTTTTACATCAACTTAAACTATCACGAAAAATGAGACGAATCATTCTGCTTTTTTCATTGCTGCTTATCGTTAAAGCAAGCGCGAATGCGCAACTCAAACCGACGACGCAAGCGCAACTGCCCGACGGCGCGTCTGCGTCGTGGTGGGAACTAGCTCAAAAAAACATCTGCGAGAGCGAATACCACATTCGCCCGAAAGGCGATGAAATGTTCTCCTCGCCAAACCGCGCGCAAAACCTGCGCTTCGTTTATTCCGAGCGCGGCTTTTCCGCCACGCGGCGCGATAGCCTTGCGCATCTGTGGAAAGTTGAACTCAAATATGTCGGCATCTCTAAGCAACGAGATGTCCAACCTGACGACGCGCCCTTCCAACTTTCTGCCGACGCCAATACGCTCACGGCGAGCGGCGAGCGCGTTTTGATGCGCTACCGAAACGACGAGAAGGGAATGCGGCAAGATTTCATCGTGAAGAAGAAACCTGCGGGCAGGAAGCCATTGCGCCTGTGGCTTGAGGCGAGAATGTCGGGCGGCAAAATTGATGTGAAGCCCGATGCCGTCTCGTTCTTGACGGAGAGCGGCGCGGAAGCGATGCGGTATAGCGACTTGAAGGTGTGGGACGCGAATCAGCGGCGCTTGAAAGCGCGCTTTGAGCGCGAGGGCGAGCGTCTTGCGATTGTCGTGAATGACAAGAATGCGGCGTATCCGATAACGATTGACCCGCTCAGCACAACGCCCAACTGGTCAGCGGAGAGCAATCAAGCAGACGCGCAATTCGGGATTTGGGTTGGATCCGCAGGCGATGTGAATGGCGACGGGTTCAGCGATGTCATTGTCGGCGCGCATCTCTTCGATAATGGCGAGACGGATGAAGGACGCGCCTTCGTCTATCACGGGTCGGCAAGCGGGCTTTCAGCAACGGCGAACTGGATGGCAGAAGGCAATCAAGCAAATGCATGGTTTGGCTATTCGGTGGCATCAGCGGGCGATGTCAATGGCGATGGCTTCAGCGATGTTATCATTGGGGCATATCGCTTTGACAACGGCGAGACCGATGAAGGATGCGTCTTCGTCTATCACGGCTCGGCAAGCGGGCTATCGGCAACGGCAAACTGGCGAGCCGAGAGCAATCAGATAAGCGCATGGTTTGGCGCGGCGGTAGGAACGGCGGGCGATGTCAATGGCGACGGCTTCAGCGACATCATCGCAAGCGCGATTTTGTTTGACAACGGACAAGTCGACGAAGGCGCGGCGTTTGTTTGGCACGGTTCGGCATCGGGCGTGAATGGCGGCGTCAATGGCAACCCAACCAACGCAGCATGGTCGGCGGAGAGCAATCAAGCAAGCGCTTTTCTTGGCTCTGTGGTGATTTCAGTTGGCGATGTCAATGGCGACGGCTTCGGCGATGTTGGCGCAACAGCGAGCGGATTCGATAATCCGCAAGTCGACGAGGGCGCGGCGTTTGTTTGGCACGGTTCGGCATCGGGCGTCAATGGCGGCGTCAATGGCAACCCAACCAACGCGGCGTGGTCTGCAGAGGGCAATCAGGCAGGAGCAAGTTTTGGCGCCAATATGGGCTCGGCAGGCGATGTCAATGGCGACGGCTTCAGCGACGTCATCGTCGGCGCATGGAGGTTCGACAGCGCCTTTGTGGATGAAGGCGCAGCGTTTGTCTATCACGGCTCGGCAAGCGGGCTTTCGGCAACGCCGAACTGGTCGGCGGTCGGCAATCAAGCGGGAGCGGTATTTGGTTCGGTTGCATCAGCGGGCGATGTCAATGGGGACGGGTTCAGCGATGTCATCGTCGGCGCGCGCGAATTTGACAACGGGCAAACCAATGAGGGCGCAGCGTTTGCGTATTACGGCTCGGCATCAGGGCTCAGAACAACGCCGAATTGGACGGCGGAAAGCAATCAAGCAAGCGCGGAGTTTGGCTATTCGGTCGGGTCGGCGGGCGATGTCAATGGCGATGGGTTCAGCGATGTGATTGTGGGCGCATACTTCTTTGACAACGGCGAGATGAATGAGGGACGCGCCTTCGTCTATCACGGGTCTGCGTCGGGACTTTCCACAACGGCGAACTGGACGGCGGAGAGCAATCAAGTGAATGCGCGGCTTGGCATCTCCGTCGGGTCGGCGGGCGATGTCAACGGCGACGGGTTCAGCGATGTGATTGTGGGCGCTTACTTCTTTGAAAACGGACAGAGGGTCGTAGGCGCGGGGTGTGTCTATCACGTGTCTGCGACGGGACTTTCCACAGCGGCAAACTGGACGGCGGAGAGCTATCAAGCGTTTGCATACTTTGGCAATTCGGTCGGGTCGGCGGGCGATGTGAACGGCGACGGGTTCAGCGATGTGATTGTGGGCGCATACTTCTTTGACAACGGACAGACGGACGAAGGCGCGGCGTTTGTCTATCACGGGTCTGCGACGGGACTTTCCACAACGGCAAACTGGACGGCGGAGAGCAATCAAGCGTTTGCATACTTTGGCAATTCGGTCGGGTCGGCAGGCGATGTGAACGGCGACGGGTTCAGCGATGTCATTATCGGCGCGGTCTTCTTTGATAACGGACAGACGGACGAAGGCGCGGCGTTTGTCTATCACGGTTCGGCAAGCGGGCTTTCGGCAACGCCGAACTGGACGGCGGAGAGCAATCAAGCAGGCGCGGAGTTTGGAAACGCGGCTGTATGCGCGGGCGATGTGAATGGCGACGGGTTCAGCGATGTGATTGTGGGCGCGGGTCGCTTTGACAATGGACAGACCGATGAGGGCGCGGCGTTTGTCTATCACGGTTCGGCAAGCGGGCTTTCGGCAACGCCGAACTGGACGGCGGAGAGCAATCAAGCGGGCGCGCTGTTTGGCGGACAGCTTGCAGGAGCAGGCGATGTGAATGGCGACGGGTTTAGCGATGTCATCATCGGCGCGCATCGCTTTGACAATGGGCAAACCGATGAAGGCGCGGCGTTTGTCTATCACGGCTCGGTGTCGGGGCTTTCCGCCACTCCGAATTGGACAGCGGAGATCAATCAAGCAGGCGCGGAGTTTGGCTGGTCAGTGGCATCGGCGGGCGATGTCAACGGCGACGGGTTCAGCGATGTCATCGTCGGGTCAAGGCTCTTTACCAACGGACAAAGCGGAGAAGGCGCGGCGTTTGTGTATTACGGCAACGCAGGCGGCGGCTTGCGCCAAGACCTGCGCCAGTTCCGCCCCTCCACCGCCACGCCCATCGTGCCCGCCCTCAAAACCCAGTCGCTCGCGGGCGTTACGCTCCGCAAACGCCAAAAATCCATTGTCGGACGCAGCAACACCAAAATCCAGATTGAAGTCAAGCCGCTCGGCACGCCCTTCAACGGCACGGGCTTGCAAGAGACCGGTTTCGCCCTGCACGCCCCGACGGGCACGCCAACGGATTTGACGGTCGGCGCACTTGCCAATCGCACGCTTTACAAGTGGCGAGTTCGCCAAGCGGAGCGTCCCAGTGGTCTCGGCTACACTCTCTTGCCGCGCTCGCGGTGGTATTACCCTGCGGGCGTTGCGCCAACCGAATCGCACTTCCAAGTCTCCAACGATGCCTTGCCGTTGCCGGTTGAACTCACTGCATTCACGGGCGAAGCGGTGCGCGAGGGCGTGCGGCTTGTTTGGACGACTGCCTCTGAACTCAACAACGCGGGCTTTGAAGTGCAGCGCAGAATAGAGAATGTAGGAGCGGGAATAGAGAATGATTGGCAAGTCTTGGGCTTCGTCAAAGGCAAGGGCACGACGAGCGAGGCGCAGTCCTACTCGTTTGTGGATAGAACGGCGTCGGGCAAAATGCAATACCGCTTGAAGCAAGTGGATTTTGACGGGTCGTTTGAATACAGTCCCATCATTGAAGTGGAGGCGGGGTTGCCGCGAACTTTTGAACTCTCGCAGAACTATCCCAATCCGTTCAACCCGACGACGACGATTGCCTATCAGTTGCCTGTGGCGAGCGAGGTGCGCTTGAAGGTGTATGATGTGCTGGGTCGTGAGGTAGCGACGCTGGTGAGCGGACGGCAAGAGGCGGGACGCTATCAAGCGCAGTTCAACGCGAGCAGGTTGGCGAGCGGGGTGTATTTCTACCGTTTGCAAGCGGGGAGTTTTGCGGAGACGAAAAAAATGATGCTCGTCAAGTAGCGAGGGTCTGTGAAGGTTGTGGGCGCATCGCCGCGCGATGAGGCGAGGCGGCGATGTCCCCTGATGGTTCAACTCGCCTCAGTAACGCTAAACAATGACAACAATGAACAAGCGTATCATTTTTTTGCTGATGCTCTTTTTGGCAAGCAGCGCGAGGGCGCAAACGGTGAATGAAAACCTTTGGGTTACCGACGGAACGGTTTATGCCGTTGTGACTGTGGGCAACACGGCATACATCGGCGGCAGTTTTACGCAGGTCGGACCAGCGACGGGGTCAGGCGTGGCGTTGGACGCGACATCGGGAGTTCGTGATGCCGCTTTTCCGAAAGTGTTGGGCAACATTCGTGCGGTCGTTCCAGACGGGAGCGGGGGTTGGATTATCGGGGGAGACTTTACGGCGGTGGGGGGCGTGCCGCGCAACTACTTGGCGCGCATCCGAGCCGACAAGACGCTTGACCCGAATTGGAATCCCAATGTGGACGGCACAGTCGGTGCGCTGGCGGTGAGCGGGGGCGTGGTCTATGCGGGCGGCTGGTTCACGACGGTCAATGGCAGCATTGCGCGCAACTATTTGGCGGCGTTTGACCTCACGACAGGCACGGCAACATCGTGGAATCCTGATGTGAATGGAGAAGTCTATGCGCTGGCGGTGAGTGGCGGCACGCTCTATGCAGGCGGCGATTTCACGACGGTCAATGGCAGCGTATCGCGCAACGGCTTGGCGGCGTTTGACCTCACGACGGGCACGGCAACCGCGTGGAATCCTGATGTGTTTGGCTATGTCTATGCGCTGGCGGTGAGTGGGGGCACGCTCTATGCGGGCGGCGGGATCGCGACGGTCAATGGGAGCGTGTTGCGCAACGGCTTGGCGGCGTTTGACCTGACAACAGGCACGGCAACCGCGTGGAATCCAAATGTGAATGGCACAGTCCGTGCGCTGGCGGTGAGTGGCGGCGTGGCGTATGCGGGCGGCTTTTTCACGGGAGTCAGCAACCTTGCGCAAGCCAGTTTTGCAGGCATCAGCGCATTCACCTTTCCAGATTACGCAGGTCCCACCTCAGGCATCGCATCGGGCAGTTACAACAATGTAACCTTCACCGCCAGCGGCAACCTGCCCAGCAATGTCACCGTCAACGGCACGCTCACGCTGAACTCTGGCGTGGTCTCCAACCTCAACGGTCATACCATCACCGTTACGAATGACGCCTCAAATGCCGTTGCGGGCACGGGTTTCCTCACAGGCTCTGGCTCGCTCGCTCGCTTCTTCAACGGCAACCAAGCCTACGCTTTCCCATACAGCCAAGCGGGCAACGACCGCACCGCCACCGTGCAATTTACCTCAGGCGCAGGCACGGGCACGCTGACCTACCAGTTCTTCAACACGCCGCCCGGCAACGCAGGACTGCCCCAAACCATTCTCGGACAGACCATTAGCGTCGTCGCGCCATTCTACTGGCGCATTGACGCCACGGGCGCGCCGGGCGACTACACGCTCTCGCTCAGAGGACAAAACGCGGGCGGCATCAGCAATGTCTCTGCGCTGCGCATCGTCAAGCGTGCGAATGGCGGCAGTTGGTCGGCGACAGGCGCAGGGACGGGCACGGCGAACACCGGCACAGCGGCAGACCCAACGGTCGTTCAGTCAGGCATAACGGGCTTTTCGGAATTCACGATTGGCAGCGACCCTGCCAGCAATCCCTTGCCCGTTGAGCTGTCGGCATTCACGGGCGAAGCGGTGCGCGAGGGCGTGCGGCTTGTTTGGACGACCGCCTCTGAACTCAACAACGCGGGCTTTGAAGTGCAACGCCGAATGGAGAATGTAGGAGCGGGAATAGAGAATGATTGGCAAGTTTTGGGCTTCGTCAAAGGCAAGGGCACGACGAGCGAGGCGCAGTCGTATTCCTTCCTTGACCGCACGGCGTCGGGCAAGATGCAATACCGCTTGAAGCAAGTGGATTTTGACGGTCAGTTTGAAATTCTGCCCACCATTGAAGTGGAAGCAGGCATTCCACGCACATTTGAGCTTTCGCAGAACTATCCGAATCCGTTCAATCCGACGACGGTGATTGGTTACCAGTTGCCTGTGGCGAGCGAGGTGCGGTTAAAAATCTACGATATGCTGGGTCGTGAGGTGGCGACGCTGGTGAATGAGCGGCAAGAGGCGGGACGCTATCAAGCGCAGTTCAACGCGAGCGGGTTGGCGAGCGGGGTGTATTTCTACCGTTTGCAAGCGGGCAGTTTTGCGGAGACGAAGAAAATGATGCTCGTCAAGTAATGAGAACATTATGCAGTTGAATCGTCTGACGGCGGCGCAAAAGCGGTGGATGATGCCACTGCCGATGCGCCGCCGCCAAATTTGATTCATTCCAAGAATGCGCTAAACGAGCAACGACAATGAATGCCTATGACATTATCATCAGCGAAACGGGCAAAGATGGCTGGTGCGGCGGAATGCCGCCGGGCATCAAACCTGCGCAGTGGTGTCGCAGCCGCAAGAGCGGCTTGCCAATGAAGCATCTTTTTACGGTGCGCGTCCCTGAAGAATATCGCGCAAGGGGCAAAACATTCGTAGCAATCAGCGTCTTTCAAGACTTGACGGATAAACGCATTGAGGGCGTAGAAGAGAGTTTCAGACGAAAACAAGTCAACGCGAAGCGCCTCAAAATCCCATTTTGGAAAAATCTGTCAGATTACCTCGCGGAGCGACACGCGCAAGAAGTCTTTGCCAAACACAACCACGACGATGGGTGGGCGTGGATTTGGCTGACCGAAAAAGAGTTTGCCGCGCTAATGTGCGAACCGCCCCCGCTCGACGCGCTTGACGCGCACTTGGGCATTGAAACGCGAAACGACCTTTTCTTCGAGCCGAGAACGCAAAAACTCAAATTGTCTCTGCGCAAGGGCGACATCAACGCGGGCAAAGCGTTGAACGGATTTCCAAAATGGGAACGCGCAATCAACACACTCAATGAAGCCGAGATAGAAAAAATCATCGCAACCGAGTATATCCCAATGTTTTCGGAGCTAGGAAGAAGAATGAAGCTGGAGCGATTTTGGAGTTACGCGCATTTTGGCGGCACGGCTTCGCCTGCGACGGTCGAGCCGCCATTCAGTCCAGCGTATTTGGAGTTCGACGAGTCGCTTGGAAACCCGAATCTCGGCGGCGACGGCGCCTGTCAAATTGATTTGCTCAATGAAAAACTCGCTTGGGCATGCGGATAAGACGCAAAATTTTTCAACCACAAACGTCCAATAAAAATGAACCAGAATGAAGAAAAAACGCTTCCGCTTGAACAGCGTGATATTGACCTGTTGAAGGAACAATATGGCAAGGACTTTCTCGACGTGATTTGGAGAGCGATTTCGCAAACAATGCTTATCGCTATAGTCATCTTCGCGGTGATATTGCTGATTGAAATCATAATTTTCATTGCCAATTTCAATGAAAAAACTGGCGAAGAGCGCGTGGAAATGATGACCGATATGCTTGTTCTGAATCTTTTTGTTACGGTTTTTGGATTCATCGTTTTTTTCTTGATGCAAATTCCGCGGCAAATCGCAAGTTACTTTTCAATGCAAAGCGTGATTGCCAAGAACGCAAAGCGGAGAATTACGGGAAGAGCGAGTTTGGGAGACTTTATGGGCGATGATGGAACATACAGCGCATACTGGGAAGTAAAGACGGACGCAGGAACATACAATTTCTCAACATTAAACTGCAAAGACGGCGACGTCGCGCAAGTGGATTTCGTTAAAGTAGGAAAGGAAACGGTCGTGCTCGCGTCAGAGCCAATTCCGTTGCCAGACGCCGCCGCCTACATCAAGCGCGGCAATTCCGCGTTTCAAGCAAAAAACTTCAAGGCCGCAGTGGCGGATTTCACGCAAGCCATAAACCTTGACCCGCGCAACGCCATCGCTTACCACAATCGCGGTTCCGCTCGTTATTGCTTGGGCGAGTATAACGAAGCGATAGCGGATTTCACGAAAGCCCTTGAACTCAATCCGAAAGACGCGGAGGCTTACAGCCATCGCGCTGGCGCGAAATTTCAGTCAAAAGACTACAATGGCGCGATAGCCGATTACATCAAAGCCACGGAACTTGACCCAAGCCTGAACTCGGCTTACTACTTCATCTGCCGTTCTTATTCGCTGCTGGGTCAGAAAGAGAAAGCCTTGCAGTATCTTCAAAAAGCGTTAGAAACGGGATACGATGACTTTGAGAGCCTCGCTTCTAACGTAGACCTTAACAACATTCGCGCTCTGCCCTTGTTTGAGAAACTCGTGGACGAGTTCAAAGCAAAAAGAGCCAAATCATAAAACGGATAGCGAGAGCAACCATTGCATTGAATTTCGCGGATGCATCGGGCGTTGCTCTGTTTCGTTTGATTTCTGACGGCGAGCAGACCTTCAAGCCATCTTCGGTCAGATAAGGCAGCAGCGCGCTTTGCCGCATTCAATTCTGAGACGCGCCAACCGCTTGCGCGAACTTGTTACCGCTCGCGCTTTCGTTTCGCCTCAAAATTTTTCAGGTAGAGCGGTTCGGCGCTCGCAAGGTCGGCGATTTCGCCTCGCGTCAATTTCGCCTCCGCGAGCGCCAGCAAACATTCCGCCGAAAAAAAATCGCCCTCAACGATCTCCGTCGCGTCAAACGCCGACCGCCATCGAGAAAGGTTGCGCCCGACGAGCGCGACGTTTTCGAGCGAGCGAAGTCTGCCGTTGAGCGCATCGAGCGAGAGATAGTCGTATTCCATCGGCTCCGAGCGCGAGGCGATTCCAACGTAAAACTCGTCGGCTTTGGAATAAGCGACCGTTATGAGTCGCTCCGCTTTCGTTTTGGGGAAAGTCGAACTTGCCATCGCTTCAAAAGTCGGAATCAAAATCAACGGAATCTCCCAAGCGAAGCAAAGCCCTTTCGCCGTCGCTATGCCGATTCGCAAGGCGGTGAAAGAACCTGGTCCCGACGAGAGCGCGACGGCATCGAGGTCGCTTGGCGACAAGCCCAATTCTCGCAAGGCTTCATCAATGAGCGGGACGATTTGCTCGCCGCTTTTCTGCCAAAGCGTTCCGCGTTTTAGGACGCGCTTTTCCGCGCTCGTGGCGGCGACGCTGAGCGGCGGTTCGGCGCAATCGATCGCAAGCAAGTTCATCGCAAGGGATAATCTTGTTCAAACGTGATGAGCCGCTCCGAATCGCTGGCGCGACGCAGCTCGATGCGTTTGGCGGTTTTCGGCACGAGGTCGGGGAATTTATCCGCCCACTCAATCACGGAAATGCCGTTGCCATAAAGGAATTCCTCGAAGCCGATGTCGTAGAGTTCTTCGGGCGAATTCAAGCGATACCAATCGAAGTGATAGAGGCGATAGGGAATGCCTTTGAGCGAGCCGTCGTAGATGTTGAGAATCGTGAAGGTTGGGCTGTTGAGTTGGTCGGCGCAATTGAACACGTCGGCGATGCCGCGCGCGAACTCGGTTTTGCCCGCGCCCAGCGAGCCAGTGAGCGCGACGCAATCGCCGCGCCGAAGCGAGCAAGCGAACTGCCTTGCCAGTTCTCGCGTCTCTTCGTTGGATTTCGTCAGGACTTGCTTCATTTTCTCTCGATGCGCAGCGCCGTCGCCGTGAAGATGAGCGAATCGCCTTCGATGGTTTGAGCGAACTGCGCGATGGCGTTTGCGCCACATTCCAACGCATGCGCTTTGAGTCGCATCAAGGCGTAGAAGCGTTTGTAGCCGACGTTTTCGCTCGAATCGCGCGAGGCAAGGTCGGCGAGGCGAAGCGGCTTGACGATTTCGGCGCGTTCAGGCACGCTATCGAGCGTCGCCACGCCCGCAGGCGAGAAGCCCATTTGAAGCGGCGCGTTCTGACGAGCGGCGATGTGTCGCGGACAAAGGCAATTCATCTCGTCGGGCAAACCCGATGGCAAAAGTTTATGCGGCGCGTTGGGTTTGGTTGGCGGCTCGTCGAGAATCGGAATTTCTTGCGCCGCCACGAGCGTCGGCAACATCATCGCGCCGAAAAGAGTCGCAATCCGCTTCATCGCATTGGCGTTGGCGTTCCCGCTTGATGCTGAATGACGTCCTTGTCGTTGGGGTCGGCTTCCTTGACGTGCGAGGCTTCGATTTCATAAACGCTCACGACGAAGCCATCGATTTTCGTCTCTTGAATTTTGAACGTGCCCGTTACTCGAATCGGCGAATAGACGTAGGGCGTGGATTTGCCCTTCTGCATTTTGACCATCACGGTTTCGTTGGGTTCGGGCGGAACGGAGTAGCAGCAGCCGAAAAACGGTATCTGCACGAGCATAAACTCCGTCACGTCCAACGCTTCCGACATCGGAATCATATAGCCCGCGATGCTGACTTCCTTGCCCTCCAAGGCTTTGAGCTTTTCGGGAATCGGATTGTTGGCGCGTCGGCTGAAACGATACTCGCGCAAATCGTTGAAGGTGAGTCGGACGGGCGTTCCGACAAACGCCGTTCTGACGAAGGTTTCCGACGCGCGTTCTTTTGCGATTGACGTTTGACGCTTTTCCGTCCGAAGTTTTTTCAACGCCGACGCAAAGGCTTCCCTGCGCTCACAATGCGCCGAAACGACGAGGTTCAACGCGAACAAACCCGCGACGACCGCCAAAACGGATAAAATTTTTCGGTTCATTGGCAAAGCGACGTTTTAATTCTTGATTAAGCGACCTTTTTCGGTCGCGTTTTCAGGGTTAAACCACTCCGCGTGCAAATAAGATTTCACGAATTCATACAACTCCCTCACCACGTCGCAATCGATAGGCTTTTTGTCGCTTAAACGTTGCTTGGAGTTTCTTTTTTGTTTTCGCAAGATGAAAATTTCGTCAATCTTGCTGTTTCTCAGCATCGCGGTTTCGCTCAAAGCGTTTTGTTCCGCCACGATGACGTAAAGCGAGTATGGATTGCCCTGCTTGACGCGATGCGCTTCATAATCCGACTGCCCAAGCATCGTTGAGGGAAGGTATGTTTTGCACTCAACGCACACGGCGGGCACGAATATCTCAATCGTTTCAGGATCGTTTTGCTGAACGCCGAATTGACACCTGACGACTTTTGAAATGGTAAAGTCCTGATTCTTCTGATTGACATACACGCCCGCGCTTTGCGTAAAGTCTTTCAGATTGCGGGACGCAAACGACAAATCCGTATAGATTTTCGCCATTCCCAAATGCAGCGCGTTTCGTTCCAAGTTAAACTTCACGGCGGGAATGTCTTTGAACAAGTAATACAAAAACTCTTCCAAGACCGAAGAAGCGATTTTGTCCTGTGGCTTGAAACGCTCCTTCTCCACTTGGTCTATGAAGTTTTTGTATTCGTTCAAAAGTTTCACTTTTTCTTCGAGTTCCTCGACGCGCTCCGAGCTTAGCGTTTGAGAACGCTCGCTCCATTTTTCGTAGCAATCCCAAATCGCTTTTTCAATGTTTGGGTCTTTGAATTTTTTGCTTTCCAAGATTCTTCGGTGTGGTTGCGCGTGCTGAGCTATTATGGATTTCATCTGCCGAGTTGCGAGAATAAACTTTCCGCGAGCGTCCATTTCGCGTTCAATTTACGCAGTTTGCGCCAAGCCGTCTCTGAAATTGAGGAAAGGAATCAAAGCGACTGGTCGATGAAATGTCGCGTCCAGAGTTCGAGCGTCAGGAGCGCCCAGATGCGATGCGCGTTGTCTTCTTTGCCCGCCTTGTCGCGCGCGATGATGTCGCGCACCGCTTTCGCGTTGAAAATGCCGCGCCGATTTATCTGCTCTTCCGAGAGGCAATCTTGAATCAGCGCGTCCAAGTCTTTTTTCACCCACGCTCGCAGAGGCGCGCCAAACGGGGCTTTCGGGCGATAAACGATTTCCTTCGGCAAGTATCGCTCGGCGACTTTTTTCAGCAAATGCTTTTGCGTCAAGCCGCTAAGCTTGTAGCGTTCAGGCAAGCGATGCGCGAACTCGACCACCTTGAAATCCACGAGCGGCACGCGCTCCTCAACGCTCGCCGCCATCGAGGATTTGTCGGAGTAGGCGAGATTCAAACTCGCCAAAAAGCACTTCGTATCGACGGCGCACATCAAGGTAACCAAATCCAAATTCGGTTTTCGTTTCAAGAACTCCTCGCGCAGTTCGTAATGACGGCGAATCGGATAACATTCGTCGTGCGATTTGTAGCACGCTTCGCGGAAATCGGGCGAGAGCAGTTCCGCCATTTCGGAAGCGTTGTAGTAGGAGTAGTTGCCGATGAAGGCGTCGAAGTCGGGAAGCGAAGCGGCTTTGAGAAATTTTTTCGCCCAGCGCGTCGCTCGATAGCCGCCGCTTTCGCTGGCGACCGGCAAGGCTTGAACGAGCGGCTCAATCACGCCGGAACGCGCAAACGACGGGATGCGCTTGTAAAGGCTCGCCACCTTGACGGAAAGATGTTTGCGATACCCAGCGAAAATCTCGTCCGCGCCCATTCCCGACAGCATCACGGTCGTCCCGCTTTCCTTCGCCAGTTTGCAGATGAGATACGTGTTGATGCTCGCCGGGTCGGCGATAGGTTCGTCGAGGTGATGAATCATTTTGGGCAGAAGCTCGACGATGTCGGGCTTGATGACGATTTCGCGGTAATCCGCGCCGAGATGCTTGGCGACGAGTTTGGCGTATTTTTGGTCGTCGGGCATCGCTTCGAACTTCTTGTCTTCTTCCGTGAAGGCGATGGTGTAGGTCGTAATCGGCTCGCCTTTTTCTTTCGTCATCAACGCGGCGACGAGCGAGGAATCCAGCCCGCCCGAAAGAAACGCGCCCACCTTGACGTCGGCGACCATTTGCTCTTTGACGGTTTTTCGAAGCAATGCGTCCAGTTCCTCGACATAGGCGCGCTCGCCTTTGTCTTCGCCGTAGCCCTCGAAGGTTATGTCCCAATAGCGTTCAATCGTCGCCTCGCCATTTTGGACGATGAGATTGCACCCTGCGGGCAATTTCTCAATGCCTTTGAAGGCGGTTTTGGGTTCGGGAGTCCAAAGAAAAAAGAGCGTGGAGAGAATCCCGTCAGGCTCGATTTGGCGCGGAACTTCGGGCGATTGCAAAATGGACTTGACTTCGGAAGCGAAGATGAGGCGATTGTTCGAGAGGCGCGCGAAGTAGAGCGGCTTTTCGCCCAAGCGGTCGCGCGAAATGAAGACAGCGTCGCGCCGAGCGTCGTAAATCGCAAACGCCCACATTCCGCGCAAGCGTCGCGGGCACTCGAAGCCCCATTCGGCGTAGGCATGCAAAATCACTTCGGTGTCGGTCGCCGATTTGAACGCATAGCCTTTTTTGAGCAGTTCGGCTTTGATCTCTTTGTAGTTGTAAATCTCGCCGTTGAAGATGATGCAGAGCGACCCATCGGCGTTGAACATCGGTTGATGTCCGAGCGGCGAAAGGTCAATGATGGCAAGGCGACGAAAGCCAAAGCCAACGGGCGTTTTTTGCTCGAAGAGTTCGATGCCGCCGTCGTCGGGTCCGCGATGGTAGATGACGTCGGTCATTTTTTCGAGCAAGGCTCTATCCGCAAAACCAATCGTTCCCGCGATGCCGCACATGGGTTGGGCTCGACGTTTGGAAGATTTTTTAGTCGTGAGCGTGATTGAGTTTCTCGGAAAGCCATCGTGAAATGTCGGAAAGGCATTCCGCCGAAACTTGATGTCCCATCGGATACTCTTTGTAGGTCAAGTCGATTTGCAGTTCGCGCAGTCGCGCTTCGCTGTCGCGTCCGTTTTGAATGGGCAGAATGTCGTCATAAACGCCGTGCGAGACGAAGATGGGAAAACCTTTGAGTTGTTCGGGGGGCGCGATGCGCAACAATTTTTCGTCGGGCAAGCGTCCGCTCATCGCCACCATTCCCGCGAGGCGACGCGGCTCGGTGAGCGCGATGCTATACGCCATCGCCGACCCTTGACTGAACCCCATCAAGAAAATTCGCTTCGGGTCGATGCGATAATGCGCGACGACTTCGTCCAGAAAGCGCAGAATCAAGTTGCGGCTTTGAATGGCGGGTTTCGCGTCCAAAACCTTGATGCCCTCGTCGGTGAAAGCGATTGGAAACCACGCATAGCCGCCGTTGCCCAGCGACAACGGCGCGCGCGCGCTGACGACCGTGAAACGCGAATCGAGCGCGTCGGCAAGCCCAATGAGGTCGTATTCGTTTGCGCCGTAGCCGTGTAGCATCAAAAGAAGCGGCGCAGGCTCTTTTTGAGTCGTCGGCTTTGCGAGATGAACGAGCGAGAAGGTCAAATTTTGCGTCGTTTGAAGTTTGCGCGCAGGCGGCGCGTCGCGCGGGTTTTCAAGGCTTTTCTTCGGAAGCGACGCTTTTGACGTCGGAAAGCGCAATTCGCGTTAGAATTTTTGAACTTGTGGTCAAGATCGCTCAATCCAGTCCCATTCCGTCCAATCCGTTTTCGCGCCGATTTGTCGCGCCAATCCGCTTGCGGTCCGTCCGTCTCAATGAGCAACTGAAACAACCCGACGCGGACGCTCTCCGTTTTAGGCGCTTCGTTCAAATATACGCGCTGAAATCGCGCAAGGTCAAGAAAATCCTCGTAGCCCGCACGGTTCGTTTGCTCGACGCTTCTTTCGTCGGATGCCGTTTGAGGTAGCGGAACGTTTCGGCGAAGAATCGGGCGTAGAAGCCAGATGGACGAGTTTGTCGGCGCGCATTGGCAGGGGTCAATTCGCTTCGGTTTTGGCGCGCTCGATAAAGCGTTTCAGTTTCTTGTGGTCTTTTTTGCCGATGTCGGACTCAACGCCGCTGGCGACATCGATGGCGTAAGGCTTGACGGCTTTGATGACCTTTTGCACGTTGTCTTCGTTTAATCCGCCCGCAATGACGACATAGCCGAACTTCTCGACCGAACTTGCGAGTTTTTTCGCCAACTCGATTTGAATTTGCTTGCCCGTGCCGCCGAGCATTTTTTCGTGATAGGCATCGAAGAGAAACGTGTTCACGCCCGTTTTTTCATAGAACCACTTGACCTCCGAGACTTGAAATTTGGAATGCACGCGGAAGGTTTTGACGACGCGCGGCACGACTTTGAGCGTGTCTTTCAGCGACATCTTCTCGTCGTGCAGTTGCGCGGTCGCAATGCCCGCGTAGTCGCAAATTTCGTTGATTTCTTTGGGCGTGTCATCGACGAAAACGCCGACGGTTTGAACGAAGGAAGGAAGTTTGTCGATGATTTTTTTTGCCTTTCGGGGCGAAATGTATCGCAAGGAGCGTTCATAGAAGTTGAAGCCGAGAGCGTCCGCGCCAAAGTCCGCCGCTGCGAGCGCGTCGTCCAAATTCGTAATCCCGCAAATTTTGACCTTGACCATTCTCGTTGGATTTTTTGGTGCGTTGAAATTACCGAAACACGTCAGAAAACGTCCCAATCCCCAAATGCCGATGAATCAAGAATCCCTCGCCGTATTTGACCCCAATCATTTCGCCGAAGACTCTGGCTTTCGCGTCCAAGCCTTCCAAGAATTCCTTGCGGCTGATGAAGGTTTCAGGCTCTTTGGAATTGGGGTCGTAGAACTGCGACTTGTAGGCGAGAATCGCCTTGCGCGATTCTTCGAACGTGTCGCTCACATCGAGAATGACGTCGGGGTTGGCGAAGCGGTCTTGAATGTAGTAGAGCAAATGTTTTGGTCGATGCGCTTCTTGCGACGCGCCGTTCCACTGGGTTTGAACCTTTCGCAATCCCGCGTAAAAGCAGGCTTCGGCGACGAGCCGAGAGGCGCGCATGTGGTCGGGGTGTCGCTCTTCGGGTTGCGTGGCGAACACGACGACGGGCTTGAAATAGCGAATGACGCTGATGACCTTGTCTCGCGTCTCCGCGTCGAGTTGAAAGGTCGTGTCGCCCAAGTTGAGGTTGAGTCGTTCCGCGAGACCCAAAATTTTCGCCGCTTCATGGGCTTCTTTGCGACGAATTTCCCGCGAGCCTCGCGTGCCCATCTCGCCTTCGGTCAGGTCGCAGATGGCGACGCTTTTGCCCTCGCGGCGCAGTTTGAGCATCGTGGCGGCGCAAGCAAGCTCGACATCGTCGGGGTGCGCCCCAAACGCGAGCGCATACACGGGGTTGGAACGCGGCGTTCTCCGAGCCATTCTTGTTCGTTTCAGGTCGCAAATATGCTTGGAAACTTTCTTCTCAAAAAAAGTTTTTCGGAGGTTCGATTTCGCTCGCTCAAAAGCCGATTTGGGCGACTTCCAACCATCGCAAAAACGCTCGCAAACGCAAGGAGATTCAGCGCGTCGAAGGTATCTTTCTGACGCAAGGATTTCATTTCGGAAAGGAGTTTCAGAATGAACAAGCAACAAATCATTCTCGCGCTCGCCCTGCTCTACATCGCCTCGCAAGTCGTTCTGCTGGTCGTGGTCGGAAAAGATTTGGAGTTGATTTTGATTTCGCTCGGCGTTTTCATCGCCAGCGTCGTCATCGTCGCGTTTGCGGGCGAGATTACGATTGGTCGCCCCGTCGTCGAGAGCGTCTCTATGCGCCGAGCGGGACGTTCCAAAGAAGAACGCGACAAAATGCTTCAAGACGGCTACAAAATCGACGAAGAATTTCTCAAAAAGACGCGCTTCGAGTTTCCGCGTCGCAGAGAGAAATACCAGTACGCTCCTCCGTCAAGCTCCGCCACGGTTGAAGTCTCGACTCCCGTCGCGGAAAAAACGCCGCAACAGCGCTTGAAAGAAGGCTTGATTGCGCAAGCCCCGATGTTTGGCGGCATCGAAAAACTCGCGGCGATGATGGAGCAGACCGACGACGCGAAAATCGTCAAGATGCTCAAACGTTTTGGATACGCCGAAGTGAGCGCGTCGGAAGCGCGCCTCATCGTCGCCGAAATCGTCAAGGGCGAAGCGGAAGCGACCGTCGAATCGAAGGGCGGCTCTTATCGCATCAAAACGTCGCTCAACACGGTCGATTTCTACGACTACATCAAGCGCTGCATGTCGGGCAACGATATGGAGTCGAGAAAGCAAGCGCCGACGATTTCGGGAATGGACATTTTGGAACAAGCCTCCGCGGGACTTCAATCCAACGGCGCCAGAGCGATGGCGCGCCTGCGCGGCGTGCGCAAAGGCGGCGGCGTCAAGAAGTGCGACAACTGCCAATTCTATCAAGCCGAATTTTCGTTTTGCTCGAAAATCGGATTGGAAGTCGAATACAACGACGTCTGCGACGGTTGGACGGCAAACGTGGCGTATCAAGAGTTTCGGCAACAGTTTCGCTAATCGCTCGCGCGAATGGCGAAGCGTTTGACCAACGCGCAACAAAAATTCTACGCGCGATTGCGCCGCGAAAAAAAAGTCCGCGACAAAGAGCGTTTGTTCCTCGCCGAAGGCTTGCGCGTCGCAAGAGAACTCTTCTCCGCTTCCCCGAACTCGCTTGTCGCCTTGATTCAGCGCGAAGGTTTTTCGGCTCCCGACATCGCCCCTGAACGCACGTTTCTCGCCTCCGAAAAGCAATTCGCCTCGCTCTGCGACGTCGAAAATCCGCAAGGCGTCATCGGCGTTTTCGAGCAACCGACGCTTTCTCCAACCGCGCTTTTCTCCAATTTCTCGCAAAAGCAATCTGCCATCGCGTTTGCGCTCGACGATTTGCAAGACCCCGGCAATCTTGGCTCCATCATTCGCTCGGCGGCTTGGTTCGAGCTCGACGCGCTCATCGCCAGCGCGGGAACGGCGGATTTCTTCAACCCGAAAGTCGTGCGCTCGACGGCGGGCAGTCTTTTTGCGCTCGCGCTTTATCGGAGCGACAATCTCGTCGCGGATTTGAGACGGCTCAAAGAAATGGGCTTTGCGATTTACGGCGCGACGACGGACGGAGAGGATTACCTCAAAACGCGCTTCGCCGCCAAATCCGTCGTCGTCATCGGCAACGAAGCCAACGGCATTTCCGACGGCGTTCTCGCCACGCTCGACGCGAAAGTCAGAATTGGCGGCAACCCGCGCCGTGTCGAATCGCTCAACGCCGCCGTCTCGGCGGGCATCCTGATGGCGAAGATAAAAGAGCGGAATGCGTAAATTTGCGCCCGACAATCTCAACCCTTTAACCTATCCAACGATGAAACTCACTTGGAACGACGCGGAGGACATCGCCATCGCGTTGCAAGAAAAATATCCGAACATCGACCCGCTCACCGTGCGCTTCACCGATTTGCACAAATACGTCACCGAACTCGAAGGCTTCAGCGACGACCCGAAAGCCTCCAACGAAGCCAAGTTAGAGGCGATTCAAATGGCGTGGTATGAGGAATGGAAGTCCAATCAATAAACCCTTCAAACGATGACGGAACGCGAACTTCATCTCAACATCTTGCGCGCCATCAAAACCTACCAAGACTCCAACAACGGCGCTCACATTCCGTTCGAGACGCTCGCTTCCGAACTTGGAATGCAAAAGGCGGAGTTGCAAAAACATCTGAGAAATCTCAAAAACACGGATTGCGTCCGCTACACGCAAGACGACAAAACATATGAACCGTTGCTCGTCGAAATCGCGCGCAACGGCATCAATCGGCTCAAAGGGTAGCTCAGTTTTGCGGCACGGACATTTTTCTCAAAATCTCTTCCGCGAAGTCAATCGGGCTTTGCGGGTTGTTCTTCTCGGCAAGCCCGAAAATTTTTTCGGCGATGATTTGCGAGCGGAAGAGGCGCAAATTCAGTTGAGGCAAGTAGAGAAACGCCGCCGAAAGTTCGGGACCGCCGCAAATGATGAACGTGGCGACCTTTTTTCCCGCGAGCGTTTTCAGAAGATTGCTTTGATTGAGCGCGCCTGAAAGGTTTGGCGAGAGTTGCAGATTGTAAATCGGAGAGCCTATCAACGCGAGGTCGAATTCTTCCAAAAATCCGTAGTCGGCTCTCGGAAGCGTTTTGGCTTTCTCGACATAGAAGCCGTTTTTGACGAGATGTTCGCCAATCGCATCAACGATGCGATCGGTTGAGCCGCCCGCAGAGAGCGCGTCGTAAAGAATGATGGCTTTCATAAACGGTCGAATTGAAGTTTGCGAGTCGCGGCAAGTTTATCGTTTTTTCGAGCGTTCCGCAACGACATTGACGCATTCGTTTGAGCGCAGTCGCTGCGGTTCTCGTGGCGAACTTTCGTAACTTTTTTCAAATCGCTCTTGCGATGAGCGCGCCTGAACCAAGCCTTTTCGACATTTTGGGTCCGATTATGATTGGACCGTCCAGCTCGCACACGGCGGGCGCGAGTCGAATCGGATACATCGCGCGTCGCCTGCTCGGCGAAACGCCGCGCCATGCCACGATTACGCTCTACAACTCGTTTGCGCGCACGCACAAAGGGCACGGAACGGATTGCGCCATCATCGGCGGCATTTTGGGCTTTGCGCCCGACGACGAGCGCATCAAAGACGCTTTCGAAATCGCCCAAGCGCAAGGCTTGCGGTGGCAATTCAAGTTTCACGGCGACGCGACGCGGTTTCATTCCAACGCCGCTCGATTGCTTCTCGTCGGAGAACGCAACAAAATCGAAATCGTCGGCGCTTCGCTCGGCGGCGGCAGAATCAAAATTCAAGAAATCGAGGGATTTTCGGTCGAGTTCAACGCGCAGTTGGATACGCTGGTCGTCATCGCGCAGGACATTCCAGGAAGCATTCAGCGCATTAGCGGGGTCATTTCCGAGAGCAATGTCAACATCGCGCAAATGTTCGTCTCGCGCAATCGAGACGAAACGCCCCCGATGGCGAGCATGGTCATTGAACTGGATAGCCCTCTTCCCAAGACGAGCATAGAAACGATTGAGCGCTTTTCGTGGGTAAAGTTCGCTCGGCTCATTGAGTCCATTCAGGAAGGCAGTTCCATCTACGAGAAATGACCGATGGTTGTGGGCTGACGCTTCGCGTCAAGTCGCATCGGCGAGAGCCGAAACCTCGCGCCACGTCGGGCGAAAACGGCGCGTCGCTTCGAATAAATCTCGCCTGTCATTTTAACGACAGCGAGCGATCCGCGACATCGCGGAATTGCAAAGCAGCGCGACTAATTGAGCGCGTCCTCATCATCGCGTTGGGCTTCGTAGGCTTGCCGTCTGCGCCATTGACTCGCTTTGGCATATGTTACGACTCCGCGATAGATGCCATAGAGAAACATCACGGTCATCAAGACGTTGCGATACTGAGTCGTCGCCCATTCGGGCACGAGCGCGCCGAGATAGACCATCACGCCCAAAACGAAAAACATCAGCGTTACGCTGTATCCAATCACTTCGTTGGTCGTCAAGCCGAACCACATTCCGCGAGCGACGGGCTTGCGAGAGCGTTTTGGCGCGATTTCGCCGCGAGGTTGTCGCAATGCGTCGTCGGGTGGCTTGACCCCAAGTTCGTCTTCGTCTTTCTTGCCTGACCCATTTTGGTGGTATGCGCCGTTTTCCATCGTTGCCAAGTTTGCGTTGTTGAAATCGACCTCGAATAAAAAAGCCGACGCGATTTGGCGCGTCGGCAAACGTTTTCCGCGCCGCGCTTACCGCGTGTTGAGCTTGAAGACGAAGGGCACCATCAGCCACACCTTGACGGGACGTCCGTTTTGGATCGCGGGCGTGTAGGTGGAACTCATCACGGCGTTGATGACCGCCTCGTCGAAAATGTCCGTCCCCGGATTTTTGATGATTTGCGCTTTTTCAGGCTTGCCGTTTTTGCCGACGAGCACCTTCACGATGACCTTTCCTTCGATGCCCGCTTTTTTCGCCATTTCGGGATAAACGGCTTGAACGCGGTTGACGAATTCAGGGTCTTTTTCGACGGCGACGAAGTCTGGCGGGTCGCCTTCGTCGGCAGGCTCAACTGGACCGCTTCCCGCGCCGCTCGCAAAGCCGATGTTCGGGTCGGAAAGCCCCGTCGTGTCGCCTTCGCCCGCCGCGCCTTTTGCCGTCGCTTTTTTGATGAGGTCTTGGTCGGCAAACGTTTTCTGACGCGGCGCTTCTTCGTCGCGCACCTTTTTGACTTCGCCCACGTCGGGAGCGGCTGGCGGCTTGAACGCGGGCGGTGGCGGTGGCGGCGGTTTCGTCTCGTCCATCGGCGGCGGCGGTTGCAAGTCTGAAATCGAGAGCTGGCGAGGCTTGACCATCGCAATTTCATCGTCAGACGCCGTGAGCAATTGCTTGATCCAGCCGTAGCTCACGTAGATGATGAAGATCGTGATGAAAACGCTGAGCGAATACAAAATGCCCTTCGCCATGAACACGTGGTATTGACGGCGAAGAACAAGGTTTCCATAGTTGATGCGGCGAAGCTTGTCGGTGTCCAAGTAATCGGTCTTTACGAAGCCGTCGAAACCGTTTTGTCGCTCTGGCGTTTGCTGTTCCAACGGCGGTTGCATCACGTCTTTTTCGTCCGTCATTTTTTCTTCCCTTTTCCTTTTGGTTGAGGTTGAGGAGGTTGCGGCTGAGGCGGCGCGCCGCCCGCGAGCATTTGCGCGATTTCTTTGGCGTCTTCTTCGGTGAAATCGGCGATGCTAAATCGTTTGATGGGCGGATTGGCGATGTTCAACTCGTCGATGATGTCGACGAGGTTGCGATAGCGCGCTTTCTTGTCGAGCTTCAAGACGAGCACCATCACGTCTTCGCCGACTTCTTGGCGAATGCGGTCGCGGTTTTCGCGGAGCATTTTGCGAAACTTCTCGCTGATGGTTGGCTTCGCGTCGCCGTCGGTTTCGTAGAGCGGAATCGCTTGGGGCGGCTTGAAGCCGATGTTCCAATACGCTTTGTCGCCCTCCATCACGCGCACCGTGAGCACGTTGGATTCGGCGACCTTGACCTCGTTGGTGTTTTTTTCGGCGGGCAAGTTGATTTCCATCGTTTTCGGCTTCGAAAACGTGGTCGTCAGCATAAAAAACGTCAGGAGCAGAAACGCCACATCGACCATCGGCGTCATATCGAGTTTGAAGCCGACGCGCTTGGGCATCTTCTTGCCCTTTTTTTTCGTCTTTTTCGGTTCGGGCGAGCCTACGGCAGCCATCGTTGAGTTCCGTTTGAAGTTTAATCCTTCATGCCGCCTTCCATTCCCGTGATGAGATTGAAGGTCGGCATATTGGTTTTCTTAAAGGTCTTCATCACGAAGTCAACCATTTCATAACTCGAGTTGACATCGGCTTTGATGACGGGTCGAACCTTTGGATCGGCGAAGCGCGCGGCGATGATCATTCGTTCAAGGTTGTCTTTGTTGACGGGGAATGCGTCGCTGAGCTTGAACTTGCGAAGCGAATCCTCGATGGCGGGGTATCCCGCGTTTTGAAGTTGCTTTCGAATCGCGCTCTCGAAGATGCGCTCGCGCGCGGGTTGCGAATCCACGCCCAAGAACAGCTCGTCGTTTTTGCCGATTTGCACCATCAAGATGTCGGTGTCGGGCAGGGGCACGGTCGCGTTTGACGAAGGCAGGTCGATCGGCGTGGGTTCTGGCGGTCTGAATTGCGTCGTCAGCATAAAGAATGTCAGGAGCAGAAACGCCACATCGACCATCGGCGTCATATCGAGCTGATACCCAACGCGCTTGGTTTTGACTTTTGGCATCGCTTAACGGCGTTTGAATGCGTGAGTTGATTCGTCAGACGTTGACTCTTTCGTTTTGCGTCGCCAGGGTTTGCACGATGTAGAACGCGGCTTCGTCGATCATGTGCGTGAAGTTATCGATCCGCGTGGTGAAGTAATTGTAAGCCACGATGGCGATGATGCCGCCAAAGATGCCGCCCGCGGTGTTGTAGAGCGCTTCGGAGATGCCGCGCGAAAGACCGACCGCGTCGGGCGCGCCGCCCGTCGCCAGCGCCGCAAAGGAGCGAATCATTCCAATCGTCGTGCCAAGCAAGCCGACCATCGTGGAAATCGAGGCGATGGTCGAGAGCGCCACGAGGTTGCGCTCCAAAAGCGGCATTTCCATCTGCGTCGCTTCTTCCATCGCTTTTTGCAGACTGGCGGTTTTCTTGTCGGGATCGGTTACGTTCTTGGCGACGAGTTCCTTGTGCTTTTCCAAGCCCGCGCGAATGACGACGGCGAGCGAGCTTTGATGCTGGTCGCACTTTTCGATCGCGCTGTCGATGCGACCCGTCTCGATTTCTTCTTTGACGCTCTTCACGAAATCGGTCATGGTCGACTTGCCCGAAGCCTTCTTCAACGCGATCGATCGCTCGATGATGTAGGCGAAAACCATAATGATAAGCGTAAACAAGACCGCAACCAGTGGTCCGCCTTCATACATCGCGTGCCACATTGATTCCTTGGGTTGATTCCCCATGTAGAGGAAGTAAAAGGCGAACGAGACGCTGGCGGCAAGGGTAATCAAGACCGCCGTGAATGCGCTTTGCTTCATAAGTGGTCGTTTGTTTGTTGTTTGTGGTTAGAAAAAACTTGACGCTCGTCAAACGAAACCGCTGGAGACGCGGCTTTGAGTATAAAAAAATTTCCGAGAAAGAAAAACGCCGCGAACAGTCCTTTCGCGCAAAATCGCGCGAAAGTAAGAAAGTTTTGGAAACGTCGCCGTTAAATTTTTCTTAACCGATCGCGCGGAGCGCGCCGCTCGGTCGTTCATTCCGCCAACAAATCCTCGCGCAGATTCGGATAGTCGGTAATGACGCCAACTACGCCCATCGCCTTCAACGCTTTCATTTCATCGAGCGAATTGACCGTCCAAACGACGACCTTCATTCCCCTTCGACGCGCCGCTTGGATTAGCTCAGGCGTAACGAGTTTGTAAAAGGGACTGTAAATCTGCGGCGTGAAAGACAACCGAGCGAGATTCTTTTCAAGCCCGTCTTGATTGTCGACGAGCAAGCACAGATACACGTCGCGATCGATTTTGCGGAACGCTTCAAGCTCGCGCTCGTCGAAAGATTGAAATATCGCGCGGTTCAAGGCTCCGTTTCGCTTGACCTCTTCATAGACGAGCCTTGCGAACTCGTCGGGGCGCGGGTGAAACACGTCGTCGCCTTCGGGAGTCGATTTCGTTTCGATGTTGTAAAAGACGGGCGGCAAGCCTTTTTGCGCGCGAGCGTTCTCGACGGCTCGAATCACGTCGCGCAAGAGCGGTTTCTTGGCGGGCATCGGTTTTTGTTCGGGGAAGCGAGCGTTTCCGCGATTGCCGCAATCGTAGCGCGACAGTTCGGCGTAGGTCATTTGGTAGATGTTGAACGCCTTTTCTTCGCTTGGCGAAACGGGCGCGCCGTCGGGCTTGGAGCAAATTTCGCTCGATAGATACGGCTCGTGCGACAAGACGACTTGACGATCTTTGGTGATCACGACGTCCATTTCCAACGTCGTTACGCCAAGCTCCAACGCTTTGAGAAAAGAGGGTATGGTGTTTTCGGGCAAAAGCCCTCTCGCGCCGCGATGCCCCTCAAAATCGAAGGCGGGCAACGGCAGCAACCTCGAGTTCGTCTGCGCTTGCGCGCCAACGACGATGACGAGAAAAAGCATTGAGACGAGCAGCAGAGATTGATGCATGCGATTCGTGTCGGTTAGAGTTTGAGCAATCGCGGTTCGTAGACGCCCTCGACTTGCGCGATTTGCCGAAGCGCCTCGTCGCTCAAATCGCCATCGATGCCGACGAGCGTTAGCGCCATCGTTTTCTCTTCGTTGCGCGAAAGAGACACGTTGGCGATGTTGATGTTGCAATGATGCAACACCGACACCACGTTGGACAGCACGCCTGGCTTGTCGTCGTTGGTGTAGATGAGAATCGTGCCTTCGGGCTTGAACTCGCAATCGAACTTGTCGACCTGCACGATGCGCGGGTCTTTGTTGCCCAGCACGATGCCGCCCAGCACGCGCGTTCCCTTGTCGGTCTCGTAATCGACGCGAATGAGGCTCGTGTAGTTTTGATTTTCTTTCTCGCGGCTTTGCTCGACGCGAAGCCCCATGTCGCGCGCTTTCGCAAAGGCGTTGATGTAATTGACCCCGTTGGTTTCCGTCGTCGAGAGATAGCCTTTGAGCACGGCGGCGGCGATGGCGTCGCCAAACTTGCGCAAGAAATCGCCCGAATACGTAACGCGAAGCGCTTTTGGCTTGCCTTGCGAGAGTTTGCCTTGCATCACGCCCAGCGTTTCCGCCAGCGCCAGATAGGCTTGCACGTCGCTGTGCTGCGCCAGTTCCGCGACGGAAGCGTTCACCGCGCCGATGAGCTTGTGCGTCCGCTTCCACTCCGCGATTTGCTCGGCGATTTGAATGGCGACCTTTTCTTGCGCTTCGATCGTCGAGGCGGCGATGTGCGGCGTAAGAATGGCGTTCTCGCATTCGAGCAAGGGGTTGTCGGGGGCGATGGGCTCGACATCGAAGACATCGAGAGCGGCGGCGGCGATTTTGCCCGACTTCAACGCCTGCGCCAAATCGGCTTCGCACACGATGCCGCCGCGCGCGCAATTGACGATTCGCGCCCCGTCTTTCATCAACGCCATCGTTTTCGCCGAAATGAGATTGCGCGTCGCCTCGTTGAGCGGCGTGTGTATCGTGATGAAATCGGCGCGACGCAAGTTCTCCTCAAACGGCAACAGCTCAATGCCCGCTTGCGCGGCGACCTCCGCGGGAAGCATCGGGTCGTAGCCGATGATCTTCATTCCGAACGCTTGCATTCGCAAGGCGACCTCTCGCCCGATTTTCCCCAAGCCGATGATGGAAAGAATCTTGCCGTCAAGTTCGCGTCCCATCCATTTCTTTCTGTCCCAAATCGCCCGTTTGGTTTCGGCGTGCGCCTGCGGAATGAGACGAGCGACGGCGAGAATCATGCCGCACGTGTGCTCGGCGGCGGAAATCGTGTTGCCCCCAGGCGTGTTCATCACGATGACGCCTTGACGAGTGGCGGCTTCAATGTCGATGTTGTCGACCCCCGCGCCCGCTCTGCCGATGATTTTGAGCTTCTTGCCCCGCTCAATGACGTCGGAGGTTACTTTCGTCGCGCTTCGCACGAGAAGCACGTCGAAATCGGCGATGAGGGATTTGAGTTCGTCTTTGGATAGTTTGGGTTTTTCCGTAACGGCGAAGCCGTTGCGCGAGAGAATTTCGCCGCAGGTCTTTTCAATGTTGTCCAGAATGAGAGCTTTCATTTTTGAGGCGAGCGCGCCAATGCGTTTGATGATTGCGAAAACGAGCCGCAAGTATAAGGATTTCGAGCCGTTTGCGAAACAAAGGCGAGCGTTTCTTCAAACGCTCTCGCGCTTCGCATGGCGCGGCATGCGCAAAGCGCGACCGAAGTCGGAAAGAAATTTGGAATTTTGAAAACAAACCTCTACGTTTGCAGTCCTCTTTTCTGCGAAATCGCGCTTTTCATTCCATTTCGGCTGAAACGAGGGGGCGCGTCTCGCGCTCTTTGAAGGCTTCGGAAAAGCGCTGGTGTAGCTCAGTTGGTAGAGCAGCTGATTTGTAATCAGCCGGTCAGGGGTTCAAGTCCCTTCACCAGCTCGGTTTGGGTAGGTAGCGAAGTGGTCAAACGCAACTGACTGTAAATCAGTCGACTTCGGTCTTCGGAGGTTCGAATCCTTCCCTACCCACGCGCTCGCTGATGTAGCTCAGTTGGTAGAGCACGTCCTTGGTAAGGACGAGGTCACCGGTTCAATCCCGGTCATCAGCTCGACGAATACGGGCGTAGCTCAATTGGTAGAGTAGCGGTCTCCAAAACCGTTGGTTGTGGGTTCGAGTCCTACCGCCCGTGCGAAGTCGCAAGCGTAGCGACGCTCAAGTTTTTCGTTTAGCGATAATCACGGAGCATAAAGATTGATGAAACTGATCGAACGCATTGGCAACTATTACAACGACGTAGTTGCGGAAATGAAAAAAGTGACATGGCCCTCCAAAGACGAACTTCGCGAGTCGACAATCGTCGTTCTGACGGTGGCGGGCATTCTCGCGCTCTTCACGTTCGTGATTGATGAGAGTTTGAATTTGATCATCAAGCAGTTTTTGAGATAAAGCATTGAACAGAATGAAAGAACTGGAGCAAAGTCAGGAGCAAGAAACGCTGTCGCAGGAAGAGTCGGCTCAATCGCCTGTTCAGACGAGCGCGGAAAAACAGGAGACCTCAACGAAACGCCACCCTGACGCGAAGTGGTATGCGGTGCGCACCTATTCGGGGCACGAGCGGAAAGTGAAGGAACACATCGATAAGGAAGTTGAAAAACAAGGGGTCAAAGAAAAACTTCTGACGGTTCA
>JANWWM010000083.1 GCA_025055975.1 Chloroherpetonaceae bacterium
AGACGCAAAGCGACTGAAATTCTACGAAGTCCGCTATCAACACAAGCGTTGTCGCAAGTGCAACTACCTGCAGAAAGACTACGGCGGCAAGAAGCCTGCGCTCCACCCTTTTGGTCCGCTCGCGTCTGACGTTTGGACGGATATTCATCGCATCAAACACAACAAGTATCGTGATGAACACCCGTGTCAACTGCCCATTCACCTGCTTGAACGCATCTTGCTGATGACGACCGACGAGGGCGACATCGTTTTGGATCCCTTCATCGGCACGGGCACGACCGCCATTGCCGCCAAGCGATTAGGTCGCCATTTCATCGGCTTTGAGCTTGACGAGCGCTATGTGAAAATTTCCAAGCAGAAACTTGCGCAAGAAGAAGCCAATTCAAAAATCGGCGACGTGTGGGTGAGCGCGTATTTAGACGAAATCGCAACGATTCGTGATTGCGATTGGGCGGAATTGTCAAGGCATTTCGTCATTCCCGAACCGATTGAGGCGATTGAAACCACGCCAATTTTTTGCCGCAACGGAAAGGTCAAAAGTCTCCCTGCCCAATCTGCTCCGACAATCGTCAAAAGCGTTCCGCTCTTTGAGTGAGACTTGCGCGAATCGTTTTCATATCGCTTTCAAAATTGTTTTGGCGGCGTGTTGGTCGAGCTCAATGTTGGCGACGTTTTCAAAGCCTGCCGCTTCAACGCCGATGTCCATTCCACCAGAGCCGCTAAACAACGAAAGAGCTTTCATCGGATTTAGGTCTTTTGGACGCAATGATAGGCGAGCGCCTTCGATTCGCAATTGGCAACGCGAATCGCAGGCGGATTTCCCCACCGCGCTCGGAATGACGGGAAAAGCGTTGCTTGAAGCGAACCCTCTGCGTCGTTCTGACCCTGAACGAAGCGAAGGGGAAGGATTTATAACTCGCCCCCGACTTGTCGGAATCAGGGGCGAGGCGGTTTCCGACGCGAACTCAATAAATCGGCTTCGAGGCGATGGTGGCGCGCAGGGCGGCAAGCATTTCTTCAATGGAGCGCGCCGTCGAGTCGGCGTTGCGGAAGAGCGCGTTTTCCATCGTCTTGGAGTTTGCCGCGGGATTTTCGCGCAGAATTTTGTGATGAATGACCGCCGATTCGATCGTCAGGCGCAACGTTTCGCGCGGGAAAGGCTTGACGAGATAGCGATACACTTGCCCGTCGTTAATCATCTTGATGGCAAGCTTCGCGTCTTGCGAACCCGTCATTAGAACCGTTACGACGTGCGGAAACTTGTCTCTGACGGCAATGAGAAAATCGCTCCCGTCCACGTCGTTGAGATGAGAATCCGCGACGACGACGGCAATGTTGTGATTCGGAATCAATCGGAACGCCTCGCTTGCCTTCGTGGAAACGTGCGTCCGATACTTTGGCTCGAAGAACGCCTTGAACTGCTCCAAATGTCGCTCGTTGCTATCGACGAACAAAAGCTCGAATTCAGAAGGCGCGTCGTCTTTGGGCTGATGCAAGGCGGGAATCGCGCCGCTGGCGGCTTTGGCGATGGACATCGCTCGGCGCTGTTCGGCGACCGTGCAGGCGAAACGCACCGTCTCGCGGAGCTTTTCGGCGTTCCAAGGTTTATGGACATAGCGAAAAATCTCGCCGACATTGACGGAATCAACGACCGCTTGCAAGTCGGCGTAGCCCGTAAGCAAAATCCGAATGCTGTTGGGCGAGATGTCTTTGGCGATGCGCAGAAAATCCACGCCCGACATTTGCGGCATGCGCTGGTCGCTGATAATGACGTCTATCGGGTGATGCTTCAAGATTTCCAGTCCTTTTATTCCGCTCTCCGCAGCATGCACGACATAATCCTCGAAGAGCAGAGCGAGCGACTGCAAAATCAGAGGCTCGTCATCGACGAGCAGCAGTTGAAATTTTGCCGATGACATTTTGAACGACGTTTTGATTCACGAAACAAATCATTCCGCAAAAGGCGAATCAGCGAAGGGCGAAGTTGCGCTTTGCTTAACCGCCGTCGCCGTGCCCGAAACGGGAAGCGTGATGGTAAACTCCGTTCCGCGTCCGACTTGGCTTTGGACGTCGATTTTGCCGCCGTGTCGTTCAACGATTTTGTAGGCGATCGTAAGCCCAAGCCCCGTGCCTTCGCCAACGGGCTTCGTCGTGAAGAACGGGTCAAAAATTTTCTTCAAGTTTTCGGGCGGAATGCCCTTGCCGTTGTCTATCACCTTAATGACCACGTGGTTGCCGTGTTGCATCGTTTTGATGACGATTCTGCCCGTTTTTTCATCGACGGCGTGAACGGCGTTGGTGATGAGGTTCAAAAAGACTTGGTTCAATTGCGCGGGATAGGCTTGCACCATCGGAAGCGGCGAGAACTCTTTGACGAGTTGAATGCCGCCTTTGAAGAGGTGCGAGGCGATTTTGAGCGTCGACTCGATGTTTTCGTTGATGTCGGTCGGTTTGAGTTCGGCTTCGTCCAAGCGCGAGAAGTTTTTGAGGCTCAACACGAGGTCTTGAATGCGGTCGATGCCTTCGATGGCGCTTCGGAAGAGATTGTCGGATTCTTGCCAAACGCGGTTTTTCACCCGTTGCGCGACGCTATCGATTTGCGAAAGGAGCATCGCCACGTCGTTGGGACTGCCATACATAATTTGCGAGCGGAGTTTTTCGTAGAGGGCGAGTAGTTCTTTCGTCTCTTTGTGTTTGCCTTCGAGCAATTCGAGATTGTTTCTGACGAACCCAAGGGGCGTGTTCATTTCGTGCGCCAAGCCCGCCGCCATCTGACCGAGCGACGACATTTTCTCCGTTT
This sequence comes from Chloroherpetonaceae bacterium, assembly GCA_025055975.1. GTDB lineage: Bacteria > Bacteroidota > Chlorobiia > Chlorobiales > Thermochlorobacteraceae > JANWWM01. The sequence continues at coordinate 2,801 of JANWWM010000083.1, forward strand.
GCATCAGCATCACTTCGTTCTGGCGCGATTCTTCGCGCAGTCTCGTCAGCTCGGTGATGTCCATGACGAAGGTTACTTTCTTGGGCTTGCCGTCCGCGCCGACGATGCGCGCCGCGTCCGCCAAAATCGTAAGCGGTTTGCCCGATTTGTGCACGGTTCGCCATTCGCCGCGAATTTCTTTGTAGCCTGCCAAATACTTGTCGTGCAAATCGCGCCAGAAGGGTTCTTTGTCGCGCTCGACAATCATCGTGAAGGGCTTGCCGAGCATTTCGTGCGGCTCGTAGCCGTAGATTTCCGCGTAGGCGCGATTGACATACTCGAAGATGTAGTTTTGATTCGTGATGCAGATGCCGAGCGGCGTGGCATCGATGATGGCGCGCAGACGCGCTTCGCTTTGACGCACGGCTTCATCGACTTGACCGGCGGATTGAATCGCGGGCGACGCCGAAGGCGCAATGGGCGCAGAGGGCTGTCCGCCTTGTCGCATCTGCAATTTTCTCAGCCACTCTTCGTAGCCCATCGGCGGCGGGGCGCTATCGCCCGAAGCGAGAGACGGGCGCGAACCATCGCCCGCCGACATCGGCAGTTGCAGATGTTGAATGAACTCTTGCGTCGCGGAAGCGAATTCCGAAGCCAAAAGACGCGGCGAAAGATGCGGGGGCAATTGTCCCGTCTGTTGCGCTCTCAAAAGCTCATCGAGCATTTCCATCTGCTCAATGGATTTGAGGGCTTTTTTGAGCGACTTTTTGATTTTTTTGTAATCCAGCATCGTTGAAACGGTTTGAGTTTGGACAGGCTTCTGGCGCTCGCCGCCCGCGTGAGTTAGGCGCGTTGCGAGAGGCGCGTTGAAACTAACTCAATTCGTCCGCATCGGCAAACGACGTGCCAAACCGTCGTCGGCGCGAAAAAGCCATAATTTCGCCAATCGGCGATGCGCAATTTTCTCCGACATCGCAAAAAATTCCGCAACGCTTATCGCCGACGCTCCGCGTAGTATCGCTCCAACGCCTTTCGGGCTTCGCGCTTGAAGTAAGCGTCGAGATAAGGGTATCGTTCTTCGGTTTTGAGACAAGCGTTCAGCGATTCAATGGCGTCTCGATGATTGCGCAAGCCGAAGTAACATTCCGCCAAGCGATAGTAGGTCATCGCCAAAAATTCGCCTTCCAACTTCGTTTGAAGCAGGTAGAGCAACGCGCTGTCGTAACTAGCCTGCGGCAATCCGCCATAAAAAAGTTTCGCCAAGAACGTTTTGAACCCTCCAAGCTTCAAAATCTCGATGCTCAACGACGCGTAAATGAGCGAGGCGACGATGTTCGATGGGTCGCGCTTCAAGACGCTATCGACGATGGGCTTGTAGAAATTGAGGACGCGGACGGCGGAATCGTTGGGAAGAAATCGCGCAAGTTCGAGGTGATTTGCCGCCATCAAGAGCGTGTCGCGGGCTTCCGTCGCGCGCAAAAGCCCTTTGGCGAGCGCCGCTTGGCGAAACTCGACGCTGTCGGGATGTTTGAACGAATGGAAGAAATGCTGACGCGCCAACTCGCGCCATGCGTCGCGTTTCTGCGAATCGGGCAACGCCGCAAGGCGCGATTCCAACGCGATCATCAAACTATCTTGCGCCCGCAGGGGCGAGACGAGCAAGCACAACGCCAACCAAAAAACGCCCCTCATTTTGAAACCGCTTGAACCTTCGAGAGCAGTTCATCGACGGAGCGATAAACGACGGGCAGAAGTTCGCTATGCGCGTATCGCACAATGCCGTCTTCGTCAATCAACACGTAGGCGCGTTGCGACACGCCAAGAAAGCTAAGCGCGCCGTATTTCTTGGAGACTTGTTTGTCGCTATCGCTCAAAATCGGAAACGGGAACTGATGTTTTTCGGCAAAATTCTTTTTCGATTCGGGGCTATCCGTGCTGATGCCAAGAATTTGAACGCCCGCTTGTTCGAAGGCGGAAAAATTGTCCCGATACGAACAAAGTTGCGCCGTGCAAACGGGAGTGTTGTCGCCGGGATAGAAGACGAGCAAGACTTTCTTGCCTTTGAAATCGGAGAGCGAGACCGTTTCGCCGCGCTGATTGAGAAGCGAGAAGTCGGGCGCGATGGAGCCTTCGGAAATCATCGTTGAAGCGACGGTTGAGTTTCGAGATTGAACGCCTGAAAAACGCGCGCGCAAGTCGTCTCGTTCAATTTCGCGTGTCGGACGGAGCGAGCGTTGGCGGGCAAGTTTCAAACTCGCGCCCCGCGTCGTAATTTTTCGGCGTTCATTTTTGAACGCTGTTCAACTTTTCTCAACAAAACCAAACGACAATGGAGCTCAGTCTCGTTTTCGGCGCAAGCGCGATTGGCGTGGCGTTTGCGGCGTTTCTCACGCGCCAAGTTCTCTCGAAATCCAGCGGCACGAGCGAAATGCAAAGGGTTTCCGACGCGATTCGGGAAGGCGCGGAAGCCTTTTTGAGCCGACAGAATCGGACGATTCTCTATCTTGCCGTCGCCGTCGCCGCGTTGATTTTCATTTTGTATGGATTTGTCAGAGCCACCAACGAGCACGACCCCGTCGCAAACCCGATTCAATTGGGATTGTGGATCGTGTTGTCGTTCCTATTGGGCGCGGCGTGTTCGGTCGTGTCGGGCTATATCGGAATGTGGGTATCGATTCGCGCCAACATTCGCACGGCGGCGGGCGCGCTCAAGTCGCTCAACGAAGCGTTGGTGATTGCGTTGCGCGGCGGCGCGGTGTCGGGATTCTTGGTCGTTACGCTGTCCATCTTGGGCATTGCGGGGCTGTTCGCCGTCATCAACGCCGTCGGCGCCACGAGCGTCGAGAAAATCCCGCTCTTGATCGCGGGCTTCGGGTTTGGCGCGTCGTTTGTGGCGCTCTTTGCGCAACTTGGCGGCGGCATCTACACCAAAGCGGCGGATGTCGGCGCAGACCTCGTCGGCAAAGTCGAAGCGGGCATTCCCGAAGACGACCCCAGAAACCCCGCGGTCATCGCCGACCTCGTGGGCGACAACGTGGGCGACTGCGCGGGACGCGGCGCAGACCTCTTCGAATCGATGTCCGCCGAAAACATCGGCGCGATGATCATCGCCTCGGCGCTCTACGCGAGCAATCAAGCCTTGTTTGAGAGCGCGGGCATTGGCGCGCTCGGCGTGATTTTGTTTCCGCTCATCGTCAATGCGTTTGGAATGATCGCCTCGCTCGTCGGCGTGCTCATCGTCAAAACCGACGAAAAGGAAAACCCGATGAACGCGCTCAATCGCGGTTACTATGTCTCGACGGCGTTGGCGCTCGTGGGCTTTTTCGTCGCGTGCCGATGGCTCTTGGGCGCGTATTGGCTCAACTTCTTCTTGTGCGGCGTGGTGGGACTTGCGACCGCGCAGATTTTCGTCTACCTCACGCAATACTACACCGAGTATGCCTATCGACCCGTGCAATCGATCGCGAAAGCCTCGCTGACGGGTCCAGCGACGAACGTCATCGGCGGCATCGCCGTCGGACTTGAAAGCGCGGCGTTCCCGATTCTGACGATTTCCGCCGCCATCATCGCCGCTTACTACTTGGGGCAAACCTCTGGCTTGCAAAACGCGGGCTTGTTCGGAACGGCGGTCGCCACGCTCGGAATGTTGGCGACGGCGGCATACATCTTGGCGATGGACAACTTCGGACCCATTACGGACAACGCGGGCGGCATCGTCGAAATGTCGGAACAGCCCGAATCGGTGCGCGAGAAAACCGACAAGCTCGACGCGATGGGCAACACCACCAAAGCGCTCACGAAAGGCTACGCCGTCGGTTCGGCGGGGCTTGCCGCGTTCCTTTTGTTCAGCGCTTACCTCGATGAACTGCGCAACTACGGCTCGCCGTTGGAATCGGTCGATCTCTCGAAGCCCGAAGTCTTCATTGGCGGAATGCTGGGCGCGATGCTGGTTTTCGTGTTCAGTTCGTTTGCGATTCGGGCGGTCGGCGCGGCGGCGCAATCCGTCATTGGCGAGGTGCGTCGGCAATTTTCCTCGCTCAAACGCTTGGCAAACGGCGAGATTGAATTCGCCAAAGATTTCAAGCCCGATTATCGCTCGTGCGTCGACATCGTAACGGCGGCGGCGTTGCGCGAGATGGTCTTGCCCGGCGCGCTCGTGGTCATTATGCCCGTTGCGACGGGAATCGCCTTCAAGGCGATTTACAACCTCAACGGCGGCGCGGGCGCGAAAGGCTCGGAAGTCGTCGCGGGACTCTTGATGGTGGGCACGATCGCGGGCATCTTGATGGCGCTCTTTCTCAACAACACGGGCGGCGCATGGGACAACGCCAAAAAGTTCGTCGAGTCGGGCAACTTCAAAGACGACAAGGGCGTCGTGCATCGCAAAAAATCGGACGCGCACAAAGCCGCCGTCGTGGGCGACACCGTCGGCGATCCGTTCAAAGACACCGCAGGACCCTCGCTCCACGTTTTAATCAAGTTGCTCTCGACGATTACGCTCGTGCTCGCGCCGCTGTTTATTTGAACGACGGGGGAGAAATCCCCGCTCCCCCGACGTCGTTTCCAAGCAAGACGCGACTTGCCAACGCAACCCAAAATTCGCTCGACTGCGATAACGATGCCTCATCAAGTTCTATGCGGAGACAGCGTCAAGGCGCTTAAAGACCTCGCGCAGAAAGTAGGTTTGACCTTTCTCGACCCGCCGTTCAATCAGCAAAAAGACTACGCTTTGCGCGACGATGACATGCCCGAAGAAGAGTATTGGGCGATGATGAAAGACGTGTGCGCGTCCATTTTCAACCTTACGAATGAAGACGGCGCCATTTACTTTATGCAACGCGAAAAAAACGCTGAATTCGTTTTGCGAACTTTGCGAGAAACGGGGTGCGGATTCCAAAATTTGATTGTTTGGAAAAAACGAACGTCCGCCGCGCCCGTTAGAGGCGGATATGGCAAGCGGTATCAAATCGTCGCGTTTGCGACCAAAGGCGAAAAACCAAAAACCTTTCATCGCTTGCGAATCGATCCCGAATTGCCGCCGAGCTACAAAGATGAGCGCGAAAACGGCGCGTTTGTAACGGACGCATGGGACGACATACGCGAACTCACGTCAGGCTATTTCGCGGGCGAGGAAGCGATTAGAACCAAAAACGGCGAGCGATTTCACAAACAGCAAACGCCATTAGCCTTGCTGTTGCGAATCATTCTGACATCCACGAAAGTCGGAGACACGGTTTTGGATTCCTTCGCGGGCACGGGCACGACGGCGGTCGTCGCGTCGCAAATTCATAGAAATTCCATTTCCATTGAGATTTATCCCAAAAACGTGGCGCCATAGAGCGTCGCTCGAAATAGAGCGAAAAAAGACGACAGAGCCAAACTTATTTGGCGAAATTCAATGGCAGTTTTAAGAAAATTTTGCGCGCTAATCAGCGATGGTCAAGCTTCTAATCGTCGATGACGAGAAAAATACCCGCGACGCGCTCTGCGACGGGTTGATGAAACCCGACGAGCGTCAGGTCTTCACCGCCGAAACGCCCAAAGAGGCGATGAAAATCGTGAGCGAAGAAGACATCGACCTCGTGCTTACCGACCTCAAAATCCAAGAGCCCGATAGCGGCGCGCGCCTTCTGAAAGACATCAAAAAACACGACCCGAACATCGTCGTCATCGTGATGACGGCATACGGCTCGATCGATACCGCCGTCGAGGCGATGAAACTCGGCGCTTACGACTACATTCAGAAGCCGTTTCGGATGAGCGAGATTCGGCGGCTCGTTCAGCGCGCGTTGGAAACGCGACTCTTGCTGGTCGAAAACGCCAAACTGCGTCAGCAAGTCAGCGCGCGTTATTTGCCGCGAAACATCGTCGGATTTAGTCCCTTATGGCGCGACGTGATGGAGACGGTCGAGAAGGTCGCGCCCTCTCGCGCAACCGTGCTTCTGCTGGGCGAAAGCGGCACGGGCAAGGAAGTCATCGCGCGAGCGATTCACGAATTGAGCGGCAGGCGCGACAAACCTTTCGTCAAAGTCAATTGCGGCGCGCTTCCCGAACAACTGCTGGAATCCGAACTCTTCGGCTACGAAAAGGGCGCTTTCACCAACGCGATTCGCCAACGGCGCGGGCGATTCGAACTGGCGCACGGCGGCACGATCTTCCTCGACGAAATCGCCGATATGCCCACGCACTTGCAGGTCAAGTTGCTTTCCGTGTTGCAAGACGGCGAGTTTCAGCGCTTGGGCGGAGAAGAAACGCTCAAAGTCGACGCGCGCGTCATCGCCGCCACGAACAAAGACCTCGACGAAGAAGTCGCCGAAGGACGATTCCGCGAGGATTTGTATTACCGCCTCAACGTCATCAAACTCACGCTCCCGCCGCTTCGGCAGCGACGCGACGACATCATTCCGCTCGCGCAACATTTCATCGAAAAGTTCAGCCGATTGAACGCCAAAAACGTGCGCGGACTTTCGCCCGAAGTCGCTCGGCTGTTGGAAGGGCACTCGTGGCGCGGCAACGTGCGCGAGTTGGAAAACGTCATCGAGCGCGCCGTCGTCTTGTGCGGCGGCGAGCAAATTCAAAAAGAACATCTGCCCGATTACATCACGGGGACGGATAGCTCGCGCGTCGTGACGTTCCGCATCGGCGCGACGCTCGAAGAAGTCGAGGACGTGATGATCGCGCGCACGCTCGAAATGACGGGCGGCAACAAAGAAGAAGCGGCGCGCATCTTGGGCATCGGAGTCGCCACGCTGTATCGCCGCCTCAAAGAATCCGAAAGAGAAAACGGCGAAACGCCATAGAAACCGTCTCGGCGTTGGCTATTGAGACAAAAGATTGAAGAGCAACTTCGTGGCGCCCTCGTTCAAAATTCGCAACTGCCGATAAAGCGCGAGACTGCAATACGTGTAAGTTCCCTTGCCGACCTTCGCCCACAACAGCGATGTCGAGGGCTGAACCTCGCCCGAATCGCTCATCGCCAGCAATCGCAAATATCGCGGCGACGTTTTGTCGGTTTCCGCGCTCGGCAAATACAGGCTTCGCTCCTGAATCCAGCCTTGCCAATCCGCGTCCGTGATTTTGTTGGGGAAGTTGAAAATCGGGTGCGAGGGAAGAAGAAGTTTCACGGGCGCGTCTTCTTCCGCAACGCGCTCTTGCGTGAGGAAAATCGGATATGGGGCAAGGTCGACTTTGTCGTTCCAATCTTGCGGCTTGTGGTAGAAGCAAATCACGTTGCCGCCTTGCTTGGCGTAGTCCAAGATTCTCGCGTTGCATCGAACCAAATCGCTCCGATAGCCGTAGGCGCGAAGATCCAAAACGATGGCGGAGTAGCGACGCAAGTTCTCGTTGGCAAGCTTGTTGGAGTCCAAAAGCGCGAAGGGAATTTCAAACGCTGAGAAAAATTCTTCGAGCGTCGAGTCGTAAGTCTTGACCAATCCGACGAGCAGGTTCGCCTTGCGCTCGGCTTGAACGGGTTTGAGCCAAACGCGGCGCGAAACGGGCAAAAGATTCTTCGTTTCCGCCACCACGCCGAGCGGCTTGGCTTCAACGATGAGTTCCGACGGCGCAAAGCGCGAATCTTTTTCGATCGAAAGCGCGATCGAGTCGCGGATTTCCGAAAGTTGCAAGCCGCTGAACAGATACGGCTTGCGAAAAATCGGCTTTCCATCGAGCGAAACCGTCAGAGAGACGGGCAAAATTTCGCCTGAACGATTCTGCAACAAGAGGAAAATCGAGCGAGAAAATTTCGGCGACTTTTCCTTGACGAGTTCCGCCTCGCTCGCAACGGCTTTGCGCAACGCAGATGGATAGACCTTCATCGCAAAAAGCGGCGCGGGCGGTTCGGCAAGATCATCGAGCGAAATCGGCGCGCGAAGCGAAGGCTCGATGCCGCCGAACAAATCGTCTTTGACGAAGGGATAACTCTTGTCGCTTCGCGCGAGCAAAAACCGTCGAGGCGCGGAAAACCAAGCGGAGAAGGACGGCGAAAGTTTGTCCATTCCTTGCGAGCGATGCTTGGCGAGCGCGTCTTCGGCAAGTTGGAGGATCGTTCTTGCGGAATCGAGTTTTGCGCTGACATTGATTTCAACGAGCGAATCGCGCCAGAGCGGATGGCTCGAATCGTCGGGGCGAAAGAGGCGAAAGAAAAGTTTTTTGGGTTGCCAAGTCGACGCGCCAGCGCGCAGCTGTTCCGGGCGGAAGTTCGGGTCGGCGGCTTTCTCGAAGGCTTCGTAGGCGCAAACGCCAACGGCTTGATGATGCCCGTGTTGGCGAAAGGGTTTGCTCGTGAGCGTGTCGTGATTGGTGATGATGACGTCGGGACGAAGTTTGCGAATGTAGTAGACGAGCCGCGCGAGGACTTCGTCTTTTCCGCCCCACGCTTTGAACGTTTCGGTCGCGGTTTTCGAGTAGCCGAAGTCGCGGAAGTTGAGGAAGCAAGTTTGCGCGCCGAGAAGTTTGGCGGCTTCGAGAGTTTCGGCGGTGCGAATTTCGGCAAGGTCGTCGTAGAGCGACGAGCCAATTTCGTTTTGACCGCCCTCGCCGCGCGTGAAGACGAGGCTATAAACTTTCGCGCCTTTGAGTTTGGCGTAGTAGGCGAGCGTCGCGCCGTCTTCGTCGTCGGGGTGAGCGGCAAGTCCCATCAAGACGAGCGACGAATCTTGCGCCAAAAGAGAGGCGGGAAGCGCGAGCCAAAGAATCAGAGATTTCATCGCGCTATTTGATGAAGGATTCGACGCGAACCCTGCGCTCTGATGCGGGCAGAGCGGCGACGTTGAGACGGTCGGAATCGATGCGTTCCCAAAGCGCCACGCCGCCCGCAAAACCCGCGACCGCGCCCGTAACGATTCCGTAGACAAACGCTTTTGGGTCGCTATCGATGCTCCCCGAAACGATCGCCAAGCCCGTTGCGCCGCCAATCAACGCGCCGACGGGAACGCCAATCGCGCCGAAAATCCATCGCCCGACGGCGTTGGGCGGTCGCTCAATGAAGGCGATGTCCGAAAGCGCAAAGCGATTGACATCGCGCCTTTCGGAACGAAGTTCCAACGAATCGTCGGCGCAAATCGCCGTTTCGCCGCCAAAGGAAACGTTCGAGTGGAGAACGACCACGTATCGCGCGTCGCGCAAGTCTCGGCTTTGCGAAACGGAGCCACACGCGGCGAAAATCAAAAGCAAGAACGCGGCAAGGTGGCGCATTTGGCGAAAACGCAGCGAAGCTGAAGAATCGGAACGCCGAAATATACGCCGACGCTCGCATAAATTGGGGTCGCAAAGGGTTTGGTTTTCGAACAAGAAAAGCCGTTCTTTGCGCTTCTCGTTTCGAAAATCGGTTCGGCAAATCTCAAATGCGATACGACCCAATCAAACGAAGCATCGGCGACGTGGCGAGAAAAAGCCCGTTGCTGCGCAAAGTCCTCTACTTCTTGCTCGGATTGTTGTTTCTCCGCGAGTGGTATGTGAAGGCGGAGTTGCGAAAAATTCTCTCCAAATCCAACGGCAAAAGCGTTTCCGTTCTCGATGCGGGGAGCGGGTTCGGGCAATACGCTTACTTCATCGCCAAAACTTTCAAAAACGCGAGCGTTTGCGCCGTCGATGTCAAAGCGGAGCAAATCGACGATTGCCATCGCTTTTTCCAACAAGAAAACTTGCGGAACGCGACGTTCGCCGTTCAAGACCTAACGACCATCGAGCGCGAAAACGAGTTCGATGTGATTCTCTCCGTCGATGTGATGGAGCACATTTTGGAAGATGAAAAGGTCTTTCGAAATTTTTATCGCGCCCTAAAGCCCGGCGGCGTTCTCATCGTCAATACGCCCTCCGACCTTTCCGAAGATCACGACCACCACGGCGACGGCAGCTCCTCGTTCATCGAAGAGCACGTGCGCGACGGATACAGCCCAAAAGAACTGGCGGAAAAATTAGCGAAGGCGGGATTCGAAAACGCGCGCATCGCTTACACATATGGGTTTTGGGGAAATCTGTATTGGCATTTGGCGTTGAAGTATCCGATGATGATGCTCGGCGTTTCCAAAGCGTTTTTCCTCGTCTTGCCGATTTACTACCTCTTCACGTTTCCCTTCGCGTTGCTGTTTATGCTGCTCGATTTCAGCGTCAAGAACGAGACGGGCACGGGCTTGATGGCGGTGGCGAAGAAGCAGTGAAAAGAACCTTGTGAAGAAAAAGATGTCGTTCTGAACGAAGCGAGGCGAAGAATCCCTTTCAGAGAAGCGAAACGCGCTCAATCCGCAATCCGCTTGGATTCCTCGCTCGCGCTCGGAACGACAAGAAGATGTCATTCTGAACGGAGCGAAGAATCCCTTTCAGAGAAGCGAGAATTGAGAAGCGAGGATGTTCAATTCGCAATTGACAATCCGAAATTCGCAATCCTCGCATCGCTCCGAATGACAGGCGCGTTAAATCACTTCTTCGCGTCGCCTTCTTTCTTGGCTTCTTTGGCTTCCTTGCCTTTGGCGATGACTTCGGGCTGAGCCGCAGCGGCGGTTTCGGTGGCGGCGGCGATTTCGGACTTCGGCATAAAGATGGTAACGATGGAAACGCTATCGTCGCCCAAAATTTGAATTTTGCCGCCCGCGTAGACTTTGCGCGCGTCGGAAATGTGCAAGGATTGCCCGATCTCCAAATGCGAGATGTCGAATTCCAAGTGTTCGGGAATGTCGGCGGGAAGGCATTTGATGGAAAGTTTGTGCATCAAGACTTGCACCTTTCCGCCCTTGATGGCGCCTTGCGGCGTGCCCTTGAACAGCGTCGGAACTTCAAGCTCGATGGGTTCGTCGGCTTTGAGACCTTGAAAATCGACGTGCGAAACGACGTCGGTTACGGGGTCGAATTGCGCGTCTTTCATCACGGCTTGACGCTCCGTGCCGTCGGGGAGTTTGAGATTGACGATGTGCGATTCGGTCGTGTAGATGAGTTTGCGCAAGGGAATTTCTTTGACGGCGAGCGCTATGGGCGCGTCGCCTTTGTGGTAAAGGACGGCGGGAACGAAGCCGTTTTTGCGCAACGCTTTGAGTTTGCCTTTCGTGCTTGGCGAGCGAAGTTCAGCTTCAAGCGTGATGGTTTGCATTGGTGCGAAGAATTGAGTTTGCGAGTTTATTTGTGCGAAACTTTCGGCTCGTCGAAAAGCGAGCTAACCGAACTGTCGTCGTAGATGCGCTTGATCGCTTCGGCGAAAATTTGCGCGACGGAGACGATTTCCAACTTCGAGCACTTGGCGTGATGCGTAACGACGGTGTCGGTCGCGATCACTTTTTCGATGACGGAGTTTTCGAGGCGCTCGACCGCGTTGCCCGAAAGAATCGGGTGCGTGCAAGCGGCATAGACTTTGAGCGCGCCGTTTTCCTTCATCGCTTGCGCGGCGCGAACGATCGTGCCCGCCGTGTCAATCATATCGTCCACGAGCAACACGTTTTTCCCCGACACGTCGCCGATGATGTTCATAATCTCGGCTTCGTTGGGTTTGGGTCGGCGCTTGTCGGCGATGACCAAATCCGTCTCCAACTGTTTGGCGTAACTGCGCGCCAGTTTCACGCCGCCCACGTCGGGCGAAGCGACGACCAAATTCTCAAGCCCCATCTGCTTAATGTGATTAATCAAGACGAGCGACGAGTAAAGATGATCGACGGGAATGTCGAAAAAGCCTTGAATTTGCGGCGCGTGCAAATCCATCGTCAGAACGCGATCGGCGCCCGCGGTCGTGAGCAAATTCGCCACCAACTTCGCCGTGATGGAAACGCGCGGCTGATCTTTTCGGTCTTGGCGCGCGTAGCCGAAATACGGAATCACGGCGGTGATGCGACTGGCGGAAGCGCGCTTTGCCGCGTCAATCATAATGAGCAACTCCATCAAGTTCTCCGCGGGCGGATTCGTCGATTGAATCAAAAACAAATCGCTGCCGCGAATCGACTCGTTGAACGAGACGGAAAGCTCGCCGTCGGAAAAGTTTTTCAAATCGGCGCGGCAAATCGGGAGCGAAAGATGCCAAGCGATTTTTTCCGCCAACGCGCGATTGCTGCGTCCCGCGAAAATTTTGATGATTTTGAGCATTGAAAGTTGGCGTATATTTGCCCCGAATTTCTTGACCGCCTCAAAAAAAGAGCCGCAAATATACGAAAATCGTTTTCTCGAAAGCAATCATGCGCGTCGCCGAAATCAGAGACTACCTTCTGCAAGCCTTGCCCGTCGTCGAAGTCGTCGGAAGCGACGACATAGAAATTCAAAACGTCGGCAAAATCGAAAACGCCAAGGCGGGCGAAATCGCCTTCGTCGCCAATCCGAAGTATGAAAAGTATCTTTCCGAAACCAACGCTTCCGCCGTCATCATCTCGAACAAACTCAATCACGGTCAGCCCAAGGCGAATCAAGCCTTCATCAAGGTGGAAGACGCTTACGCGGGCTTTGCGTTCATTTTGGAGAGGTTCGCGCCGAAACGAGAAGAACTGGACGAGGGAATTCACCCGACGGCGGTAACCCTATCGCCCGTGCCCGAAACGAGTCGCGTGGGCGCAAACGCTTACATCGGAAAAAATTGCCGCATCGGCGAGCGCGCGAAAATCTACCCAAACGTCGTGATTATGGACGATTGCGTCATCGGCGACGACTGCGCGATTTTTCCAAACGCGACGATTTACGGCGGCACGAAAATCGGCAATCGCGTTACGATTCACGCGGGCGCGGTGATTGGCGCCGATGGGTTCGGCTTTGCGCCGCAGAAAGACGGCTCTTACAGGAAAATTCCGCAAATCGGCGCGGTGATTATCGAAGACGACGTCGAAATCGGCGCGAACACGTGCATCGACCGCGCCACGATGGGCGAAACGCGCATCGCGGAAGGCGTTAAAATTGACAACCTCGTTCAAATCGCGCACAACTGCTCGGTCGGAAAACACACCGTCATCGCCGCGCAGGCGGGCGTTTCGGGAAGCACGAAAATTGGCGCCAAATGCTTGATTGGCGGTCAGGCGGGATTCGTCGGGCACATCGAGATTGGCGACGGAATTACGATTGGCGCGCAGTCGGGCGTTACCAAATCGTATTTCAAAAAGGGCGAGTTCATCAGAGGCTATCCCGCGCGTCCGCTTCGAGAACAGTTGCGCCAAGAAGCCTATCAAGCCAAACTCGGCGAGCTTTTCGAACAGATCAGGCGAATGGAAAAAGAATTGAGCGAATTGAAGAATCGCCTTCAAACGCAAGCGAGTTAGGGTTGCGTTGACAACGCCGTTCCGTTGCGAATTGAGCGCGCTTCGCTTCTTTGAGGTGGATTCTTCGCTTCGCTCCGTTCCGAGCGACATCTTCTTCTTGTCATTCCGAGCGCAGCGAGGAATCCAAGACGGATTGCGGATTGCGAATCGTCAATTGCGAATTGAACATCCTCGCTTCTCAATTCTCGCTTCTCTGAAATGGATTCTTCGCCTCGCTCCGTTCCGAATGACATCTTCTTCTTGTCATTCCGAGCGCAGCGAGGAATCCATCGCGGCTAAATGACCACGTGAATGTGCCGCTCCTCGAAGCGTTTGAGCAGACTTTGCTCAGTGAGGTTTCGTTTTTCTTCGCCCTGAATGTCGCAAGCGATTTCTCCCAAATTCATCATAATCAATCGGTTGCCGAAGCGCGTGGCGTAGGACATGGAGTGCGTAACCATCAAGGCGGTGAGTTGATACTTGGAGACGATTTCTTGCGTGATAGCCAAGACGAGTTCGGCGGAGATGGGATCCAGAGCGGCGGTGTGTTCGTCGAGCAGGAGAATTTCGGGCTTTTTGAACGCCGCCATCAAAAGCGTGAGGGCTTGACGCTGTCCTCCGGAAAGCAAGCCGATGGGCGTGTCCATTCGGTTTTCGAGACCCATTCGGAGTTCGGCGACGCGCTCGCGGAGGAATTTTTTTTGCGCGCTCGTCATCGCGATCGTGAGGGTTTTGCGCTCGCCGCGCAGGTAGGCAAGTTGCAGGTTTTCGGCAACGGTCATCGTGGGCGCCGTGCCGCTGAACGGATTTTGAAACACGCGCCCGATGTATTTGGCGCGCTTGAAATCGGGCAGTTTGGTGACGTCCAAGTTGTTGATTTTGATTCGCCCCGAATCGAGCGCGAGCGTGCCCGCAATGGCGTTGAGCAAGGTGGATTTGCCGCTCCCATTCGTGCCGATGACCGTGATGAAGTCGCCTTTCTCGATGCGGAGCGAAACGTTTTTGAGCGCGTGAACTTCGTTGGGCGTGCCTTTGGCGAAAATTTTTGAAGCGTTCTCAATGGCGATCATTTGAATTGAAACGGTTGTCGTTTGAGACGCTCCGAAATTAAGAATCGTTCCGCTTCCTCGCGCGAGGAAAAAACTTTGTAGTGGAACTCCGAACTGCAATAAACTTTTTCGCCCGCGAAGCAAAGTTCGAAGCCAAGTTGCGCGGCGAGGGTTTGCAAGGCGATTTCTTTGGCGATTTCGGGCGAGAGACGATTGACGGATGGCGCGCGTTGCATAGTCAGGAACTTTTTCTGCGATCTTTTCCCGAACGCAAATCTACGCCGCCAATCCAAAACGACGGTTTGCGTCGCTCGCCTTTGCGTCGATCGTCGCTTCTGGGGCGACGTTCGAGGGCGGATTCTTGCTTGCGAGCGGCTTCGATGTCAAGGCGAAGTTTTTGCTCGAAGGCGACGAAATCGCTCAACGACATTTCGGGAGCGGCTAAAATTTTGACGGTTCGGTCGGCGCTGGCGATGGCGAGTTTGCTCGCGTCGGGGCTGAACGTCGCGCCGTAAAAACGCCCGTAGCACGATTCCATTTCGCGTCCCGAACCCGTTTCCCACAGTTTGACGCAACACACTTTGCTGGCGCGATTGAAACTCGTGGAAGCGACCCATTTTTCTTGAAACAAGAAAGTCGCCGAGTCAACGCCATTGGCGTGCCCGTGAAACGTTTGAAGTTCCATTCCCGTAGCGAGTTCCCACACTTTGACGGTTTTGTCCCAACTGGACGAGACGAGAGTTTTGCCGTCGGAGCTGAACTCGACGCTCGTAACGGCGTGGCTGTGGCGGTTCAAGGAAAGAAGTTTTTTGCCCGTCTTCAAGTCCCAAATCGCGATCGTTTTGTCGAAACTGGCGGAGGCGAGCAATTGGCTATCGGGGCTGAACGCGATTTTGGAGACGCTGTGGTCGTGTCCTTTCAAGCGAAAGACGATGTCGCCTGTAAAGGGATTCCAAACGATGATGGAGCGGTCAACGCCCGCGCTGGCGAGGTAGCGGCTGTTGGGGCTGAAGGCGAGAGCGATGACGCTTTGGGTGTGTTCTGCGAAGACGCGCGTCAAATTGCCGGATTCGATGTCCCAAATCAGAACGCGCTTGTCGCTTCCCGCGCCCGCAAGCGAGCGATTGTCGGGCGAGAAGGCGAGGACGTTGATGGTTGATTTGTAAGTCAAGCCCGGAAAGTCTCGCAGTTCCGCGCCCGTTTCCGCGTCGTTCAGGAGAACCTTCCAGCTCGCCGTCGCAAGCAGGCGACTATCGTGGCTGAATCGCATCGCGTTGACGCGCAACGAATGCCCCAAGACGAGAGACTTTGGCTGAAAGACTCTGGGCGTTAGAATCCATCGACGCGGGCGCTCGATTTCGTTGCGCGCTTGAAGAATCGAGAAGCAACTGCGCTCTTTGGAGCGTTTGTCGATGCCATCCAAGAGCCGCAGGGCTTGACTGTCTTCGACGATCGCGCTGCGCATCGTTTGCATTTTGACGCGAACTTCGGCTTGAAGCGCGTCGCGCAACGACGAAAGCGCGTCCAAAACGTTCGGAAGCGAGGCAAAGCCGCCATCGAGCGAGGCTTTGAGCATATAAAACTCGTTCTTTTTGAGCAGGTTCGCCAAAACGCGAACAAAATCGCCGATTCGCCCGACGGCTAAAAACGACTTGGCGAGCAGGTAATCGAGTTCGGGCGTTGAAAAAAGGTAGTAGGCGGTCTCGAACAGCTCAGCGGCGCGCTTGTAATCGGCGCGAGCGTAGCGAGAAACGCCCGCGTGAAAATAATGCTCCGACGCGAGCCGCCGTTTGAGCGAATCGAAATCCTGAATCATTCCTTTGCTGCCTTGTCGCGCAAGAGTGCAAAGCAAGCGTTTCATTTGCGCCTCGCTTTCCGCCTCAATGGCGCCGACCGCGTCGAGAAAAATCCGCTCGGCTCTCGGCAGGTCAAGAAAATCGGGGTGATAGAGCAGAAGCGTTCCGATGCGTTGCGACAAAACGTAGCGACCGCTCTCGCGCTTTGCGGAGGCGAGAAGATCGATCAAGGCGTTGAAAGAACGTCGGAAAAAGTCGTTTGAAAAGTTGGCTTCGGCGTAAAGGCGGAGGGCTTCTTCGAGTCGCGCGAGCCAATTCTGATCCTCGTCGCCGACTTGCAAGAGCATCTGCAAGTCATCGTCCAAAAGTTGCTTGGCGAGGCGTTGATCGAGCGGAAGCCAAAAGCCCCAATCGAGCGTCGAGGCGTGGCGGGCGAAAGATTCCTCGTCGGCATCGTCCAATCGCTTGGCGAAGTTTTGAGCCAGCGTTACGCCGCCAAGAAACGAGCCTGTCATGATTTGCGCGACTTGATACATCTCTCTGGCTCGCTTGGCGTTGGGGTCGCTCGAAGGCGCTTGCGCGTATTGGGTTTGTCGGCGCGTTTCTTGCTCGACGCTCTGACAAGCGGCGAGCAGAACGTTTTTGGAAACCGTTTCTCTGTGGCGCTCCAACAAAAACTCTCGATACTGAAAAACCGCGTCTCGATTGAGTTTCGGATCGACTTGAAAAGAAAACATTTGAAACGGACGTTGATTCGTTCAAAGACGAAAGGCGGAATTCGGAGAAGCCTTCGCGTCGAGCGAAAAAGAACGCGAGCGTTCAGGCGACGTTTGTTTCAGGCGAGAGAGTTGTTGGCGCAAGTCGCGGCGCGACAAGCCATACATTTGAATATACGCCAAGTTGAACATCAAAATCGCATGCGGGATGGCGGGCGCGTTCAAAGCGCGCTTGAAGGCGTTTTTGAAGGTGAAGAGTTTTTTCGTCAGGTCGCAATAACTCTCGATGAAATCCTCGATGGAGATGTTCTTCGGCTTGCAGAGCAACTCTTGTCCCCAACTGTATCGGAACGCATAAATGTCGTCTTTTGGAAACATCAATCTGCCTTCCGCCGCCAATCGATCGAAGAGCGCGGTTCCGGGAATCGGTCGCAGCACGTTGATGCCGGGCACGTCGATCTCCGTTTCCTCGATGAAGTCGTAGAGCCTGCGAGGCGTTTCGAGCGTGTCGCCGTCAAGTCCGTAGATGAAACTGCCATAGACGCAGATGCCCGCTTGCCGAATCGCTTTGACGTTGCGGACGAGCGCGTTTTCCTTATTTTGAAATTTTCGATGCGAATGATTCGCCGCGTCCGTAACGCCCTCGATGCCGAGCAACAATCCTTTGCAACCCGATTTGGCGAAGGCTTCGAGGACTTCGGGCTGTTGACCGAGCAAGGT
The DNA here is from genome assembly GCA_025055975.1 of Chloroherpetonaceae bacterium. GTDB lineage: Bacteria > Bacteroidota > Chlorobiia > Chlorobiales > Thermochlorobacteraceae > JANWWM01. The sequence goes on from JANWWM010000083.1 coordinate 20,257, forward strand.
CGTGGCTTGCCCAACCCACTGAATTTTGTAGGGAATGAGTTTGGTGAAAAGCTCCGTCGCGTAGGCGCGGTCGGCGTTTATCGTGTCATCGACGAAGAAGAAAATGCGCTTGTCTTCTTTCAAGAATCGCTCGACTTCGGCGACGACGTGCTCGATGGGGCGATGGCGCGAGCGATTGCCGTTCATCACATACACGTTGCAAAAGTCGCATCGATACGGACAACCGCGCGAAGTTTGAATGAGATTCGTCGTGAAGTAACGCTTGATGTCGAGCGCGCGCTTGCTGACGGGGCGATAAATCGACAGGTCGGGAAGCGCGTCGCTTTGGTATCGCGCTTTGAGCGCGCCGCGTTTCAAATCTTCCAAGACGACGCGCCACAGGTCGTCGGCTTCGCCAATGACGAGCGAGTCGGCTTCGTTGGCGCACAAGTCGGGAAAAAGCGTCACGTGCGGTCCGCCCAAAACGACCTTCGTCCCACGCGCGCGAAAACGCCTTGCGACATCGAAAGCCTCTCGCGCCGCGCCCGTGTGAACCGTTATGCCCACCAAATCCCAACGCTCGTCGAGCGGCAACTCATCGAAGCGCATATCGCAGATGCGCTGCTCAACGCCTTCAACCTCGATGGAACTCAACACCATCAACGCCATCGGCGGCACGGCGAACTGCGCGCGCTGAATGAGGCGCTGCAAAACGGAATCTTTGAACTTCGTGAATCGGCTAACGGGGGCGTCGCCGAAAACGGAGCGCGGACCATCAACGCCGCTTGCGGAACGCGCGAAGACGAGCAGAACTCTCATTTTTCTTTGCCATTCGAACCGCGAAGAAAATACGAGGGTTTTCGGGAACTTTTGGACGCGCCGACGAAAGCCGAAGGGCGAAATGGCTACTCAATCACCGTGAGGTTGGCGAATTTGAGAACGAGCGTTTTTTCGCCCGCTCGCTCGAAATAAATTTTCGCTTTGGCGTCGTCGCCCGCGCCTTGAACGGAAATGATTTTGCCGCGCCCGAACATTTTGTGCGAAACCCTCATGCCCGCCCGATACGTCGTTTCGCTTGGAACGCTTGGCGCGGCGGGCTTCGGAACGAAAGACTTTTTCGATTTCGGTTCTCGCCATCGCTCCGAAAGGTCGCCGAAATCGTCTGGCGCATGATCGTCGTCGCGGATGATGCGTTTGCGCTCTTTCTCTTCGGCGCGAAGGTCGCAAAGCGATTTGCCGCCTTCGGTAACGACGAGTTCGCCGTCGAGTTCATCGATGAAGCGCGATTTCAGCGACGGTTGCAGGTTGCCGAAGCGATAGCGGTTTTTGGCGTAACTCAAATAGAGTTTCTTTTCGGCTCGCGTGAGCGCCACGTAGAAAAGCCGCCGTTCTTCTTCCAACTGCTTGCGGTCGTCGAGGTGGAGCGGGAAAAGTTTTTCTTCCAAGCCCGTTACGAAGACGACGGGAAATTCCAAGCCTTTTGCGGCGTGAATCGTCATCAAGGAGACTTTGTTCGAGTCGCCGTTTTTGTCTTCGGTTTCGCTCATCAGCGCGACGCTCTGCGCGAAGGCGTTGAGCGAATTTTCGTCGGGATTTTCGTCGCTGAAACGACGGGCGAAGGAGAGAAACTCTTGCAAGTTGTCGAAGCGCGTTTTGGCTTCGGGGGAATTTTCTTCTTTCAAGAGTTCGAGCAATCGCGTTTGGCGATAGAGTTCGGCGACGACCTCGTAGGCGCTCGCATGGCGCGAGATTTGCTCCAACGATTCAATCAACATTCTAAACTCGTTCAACGCGGAGACGAGGCGCGGCGGAAGGTCGTATCGAGCCGCGCCGCAGACGAGTTCGTAGAGCGTCAAGCCCTCCTCGTTTGCGAGCGCGCGAAGTTTCTCGACGCTCGCCTCGCCAATGCCTCTTGCGGGAAAATTGATGACGCGAAGCAAGGATTCCTCGTCGCGCGGGTTCAAAACGAAACGCAAATAAGCGACCACGTCTTTGATTTCCTTGAGCTTGTAGAACGAGAGCGCGCCGAAGACTTGATACGGAATGCCGTGAGTTCGGAGCGCTTCCTCGATGGCGCGCGATTGCGCGTTGGTGCGATAGAAAACGGCGAAATCGGAGTTTTGATAGCCTTTCGCGAGCTTGAGGTTGCGAATGGTTTGCGCGATTTTGTCGGCTTCGCGTCGCTCGTCTTCGCAGATGAACAGCGTCGCGGGTTCGCCCTCTTCGTTGCGCGTGAAGAGCCGCTTTTTGAGTTGCTCTTTGTTTTGAGCGATGACCTTGTTGGCAAGGTTCAAAATGGTTTGAGTGCTTCGGTAATTTTCTTCGAGGCGAATGATTTTGGCGTCGGGGTAATCGCCTTGAAAGTTCAAGATGTTGGAGATGTCGGCGCCGCGCCACGAGTAGATGCTTTGCGCGTCGTCGCCGACGACGCAGATGTTGCGATGCTTCGCGGCAAGCATTTTGGAGACGATGTATTGGGCGCGATTGGTGTCTTGATATTCGTCAATCATCAGATATTGAAACCGATGTTGGTAATGCTCCAAGATGTCGGGGCGTTGCAGAAAAAGCTCGATGGGCTTGATGAGCAGGTCGTCGAAGTCGAGCGCGTTGTTTTTTTGAAGTCGCTCGGCGTAGCGGAGATAAACTTTGGCGGCTTGGTCTTCGACATAGTCTCGCGCTTGCGAGGCGAATTGAGAGGCGAGAACGAACTTGTTTTTCGCGTTTGAGATGACATTCTGAATCGTGTCGGGCGAAAGGGTTTGCGCGTTGATGCCGAGTTCGCCCATAATTTCTTTGATGAGCCGATTCGCGTCGTCTTGGTCGTAGATGGAGTAGTTGGTCGAGAAGCCCAAAAGCTCGGCGTGTTGGCGCAGGAGGCGAGCGAAGTTCGAGTGAAACGTGCCAATCCACAAGTCTTTTGCCGCGTCCGCGCCCAAGAGTTTTTCGACGCGCTCTTTCATTTCCTTGGCGGCTTTGTTGGTGAAGGTGAGCGCGAGAATTTCGGAGGCGCGAGCGCGGCGCGTTCCGATGAGATAAGCGATGCGATGGGTGATGACGCGCGTTTTGCCGCTCCCCGCGCCCGCGATGACCATCACGGGTCCTTCCGTCGTCGCAACCGCTTCGCGTTGCGCGGCATTGAGTTGGTCGAGATTCAGAGCCGTAGTCGACAAGTTCGTTCTTGTTTAGAGGTTCAAATTTGAAGCGCGAAAAATACGAGTTTGGCGCGACTTGGTCGGCATTGCGTTTGAGATGTTCGAGAAGCGCTAAATTGAAGCGAACTCTGCGCGAGGCTCAATTCAACGCGACGCCATTATGCCGCGCAAGAAAACTTATTTCAATTGGAGTTCGGGCAAAGATTCCGCGCGCGCCCTCTACGAACTGCTCAAAAGCGACGAACATCGCGTTGAGCGCTTGCTCACGACCGTCAACGCCGCCTACGACCGCGTCTCGATGCACGGCTTGCGACGCGCGTTGTTGGAAGAGCAAATCAAAGCCATCGGCATTCCGAACCTTGTCGTTGAACTGCCCGAAAAGCCCACCAACGCCCTCTACGAATCCGCGATGCGCCAAGCCGTGGAAAGTCTGCGGCGCGAAGGCTTCGAGTGCGCGGCGTTTGGCGACATTTTCCTCGAAGACTTGCGCCAATACCGCGAGCGTCAGTTGGAGCCGCTCGGCATGCGAGCCATCTTTCCGATTTGGAAACGCGACTCCAAAACGCTCATTGAGGAGTTCATCGACTTGGGCTTCAAAGCCGTCGTCATTTGCGCCAACGCCGATTTGCTCGAGCGCGAGTTTCTTGGGCGCGAGATCGACAAAAATTTTCTGAACGATTTGCCCAAGAACATCGACCCGTGCGGCGAAAATGGCGAGTTTCACACGTTTTGTTTTGACGCGCCGTATTTCAAATTTGCCGTCGAGTTTTCCATTGGCGAAGTCGTTTTGCGCGAATACGATTGCGACGGCGACAAAAGCCGATTTTGGTTCTGCGACTTGATTCCGAAAAGCGATGAACAAGGGCAAACTTAAATCCTGCCCGCGTTGCGGGGCGCGCTTCGAGTGCGGAGCGGACGAGGTCTGGCTCTGTCAGTGCGCCGCCGTCCCGCTTAGCGAGGCGGAACGAAACTTCGTCGCGCAACGCTATTGCGATTGTCTTTGCGCCAATTGTTTGCGCGAGTTGAAAGCCGAATTTCTCTCAACGAGAACCGCTCTGCCGAAAGATGTCTGAAAGCGCGTTGAATCAAGCCGCGACGTTTGCGGCGATTGCGTCGGGGGGCTTGCTTTGGATTTTGGAAGGCGCAATGCCGTTTTTCAAAGGTCGTCGAAATCGTCTCAGGCATGCGATTCCGAATCTTGCCGTCGCCGCCTTCAACGCCGCGTTGAGCGCGACTTTGCTCATTGGCTCTCTTGGCGTTTTGGCTTGGGTCCGTCCGCATTGGCAGGGATTGAGGGGATTGTTCGAGAACGACCTTCTCGCGTCGATCGCGCTCGTCGTGGGCTACGATTTTTGGATGTATCTCTGGCATCGATTGAATCATCAAGTTCCGTTTTTTTGGCGGTTTCATCGGTTTCATCATCAAGACGAGGCGATGGACGTAACGACGGGCTTTCGCTTTCACCCGATTGAACTCGCGCTGTCGGAACTGCTGCGCTTGCCCGCGCTTATGTTGCTTGGAATGGGCGCGACGGAACTTGCGCTCTACAATTTGCTGGCGTTCCCCGTCATTTTGCTACACCACAGCAACGTCGCCTTGCCTGAACGATTGGACAAGGCGCTGGCGATCGCAATCCCTTCGCCAAATTTGCATCGCGTTCATCACTCCGCGAAGCGAGAGGAAACGGACTCGAACTACGGTTCGCTGCTATCGATTTGGGACAGAATGTTTGGCTCGCTGCGTCGACGCGACGACTTCGTCGATTTTCGCTTCGGCGTTGATGAACGATTATGACTCGTAGTTGTCGATTTGCGCGCGTTGCAAAGAGCCGCTGAAATCCACGTAAATCGTTTTCGTTTCGCTGAAAAAGTCATAGACCTGCCAGCCGCCTTCGCGGTGTCCGTTGCCCGTTTCCTTGACGCCGCCGAAGGGCAAGTGGGCTTCCGCGCCGATGGTCGGGGCGTTGATGTAGGTGATGCCCGTTTCGAAGTCGCGCATCGCTTGAAAGGCGAGATTGACGTTCTTCGTGTAGAGCGATGACGAAAGCCCGTAGCGCACGCCGTTGAGAATTTGCGTCGCTTCCTCGAAGGTTTTGAACTTCATCACCGAGAGCACGGGACCGAAAATTTCTTCTTGCGCGATGCGATGGTCGGGCTTGACGTTTGCGAAGACGGTTGGCTCGATGAAGTAGCCTTTCCCCAATCCGTTGCCCGTAGCGCGTTTGCCGCCGATGAGGCATTTGGCGCCCTCGCTTTTGCCGATTTCAATGTAATTCAAAACGCGCTTCAATTGCGTTTCATTGATGACGGGTCCGACATCGATGCCCTCGTCGTTGCCATAGCCGAGTTTGAGTTTCTCGACGCGCTTCAAGAGCATATCGAGAAATTTGTCGTGAATTTTCTCGTGCAGGAGCAATCGGCTCGTGGCGGTGCAACGCTGTCCCGTCGTGCCAAACGCGCCCCAAACCACGCCGTCGAGCGCGAGTTTCAGGTCGGCATCGTCCATCAAGACGATGGCGTTTTTGCCGCCCATTTCGAGCGAAACGCGCTTGTGTCGCTTGGCGCAATTTTGCGCGACGATCGCGCCCGTTTGCGACGAACCCGTGAAAGAAATCAGGTTGACGTTGGGGTCGTCGACGACGGCTTTGCCCGCTTCGTCGCCGCCTTGAACGAGGTTGAGGACGCCGTCGGGAACGCCCGCCTCAATCAAGACCTCGACGAAGAGTTGCGCGGTTTTGGGCGTTTCCATCGCGGGCTTGAAGACGACCGCGTTGCCGCAGAGCAGCGCGGGAAAAATTTTCCACGAGGGAATCGCCAGCGGAAAGTTCCAAGGCGTGATGCACCCCGCCACGCCGATGGGTTGGCGGACGCTCATCGCAAATTTGTTGGGCAGCTCGGAAGGAACGGTGTGTCCGAAAAGTCGGCGCCCTTCGGTGGCGGCGTAGTAGGCGGTATCGATGCCTTCTTGCACGTCGCCTTTGGTTTCGGCGAAGATTTTGCCCATTTCGCGCGTCATTTCGCGGGCGAGTTCGTCTTTGCGCGCTTCGAGAATCATGCCCGCCTTGCGCAGAATGTCGCCGCGTTTCGGAGCGGGAACGAGCCGCCAATGTTTGTAGGCGTCGCGCGCCGCTTCCGCCGCCTCTCGAACGTCGGCGCGAGACGATTGCGGAAACTTGCCAATCACGTCGTCGATGTTCGCGGGATTGACTTTGAGAAAAGTTTTTTTCGATGCAGACGGCTTCCACGTGCCGCCAATGAAGTTTTGGAACGTCATCGTTTGAATGGAATTGGTTTGACAGTCGCAGCGCAAAAATAGGCGCGCCTTGCGGTTAGATAGACATCTGAATTTGAACTTGATGATGACATAAACGAATACGTCGTTTGTAAAATAATCGTTAAAGCGTTGATTCTTTTTAGACGAGACGATAGTTTTGCGACGGCAAGCAAACGCTTGCTTCCAATCCACATTAACCTGAAAACTCCAACGACGATGAAAAAAAATCTTGCTCTGTTCGCTTCCGCGCTGTTCGTTGCGTTGACGCTTAGCGCGTGCTCCATCACGACGCCAGTCGCCGTGTCCAGCAATCCCGTTGGACCGAAGGTCGGCAAAGCCTCGGGCACCGTTTATCTTGGCATACTTGCCTTCGGCGTTGACGTGAGCATTCAAAAAGCGGCAAAGAACGGCGGCATCACCAAAATCTCGACCGTCGATATTCAGCACGACAGCATTTTGGGATTGGTGGACACTTACACGGTCATCGTTACGGGCGAATAATTTTGGTTTTGTCTCGCAGAAGGAGTCGCCTCAAAGGCGATTCCTTTTTTATTTTCCGAAAAAATGAAACGCGCTTTTCTCGCACTGCTTCTTTTCGCGTCGTGCAAGTCGCCGCGTCTGATTGAGTCGTTTTCGACGCAATTCGGAATGATGCATTTCGTCAAGAGCGTCGAGTTTTCGGGCAAAGACGGCGAGGCGGAGTTTGATTTCACCTACCGCGAGAACGATGCAATGCCGACGACGTGCAACTTCACCTTGAAATCGGAATCGCAGGAAATTTACGCGCTCGAGCGCGCCACGTTCAAAGCGGGCGGCGAAGAGATTGAATTGGATTCCCTGAAATTAATGTTTGTCTCGCGCTCGGAATCGTCGGCGCGCTACACGTCGTCTCTGACGAAGGAAAAATTCCGCAAACTTTTCTCGCAAAACTCGGCGACGTTTTTGGCGAAGGGCAAAACGCGCCTGCTCGTTTTCGAAGGAGGAAAGTCGTTTCGGAAAAACGCCGAAGCCGTCCGTCTTGACGCGCTGAACCTTCCGTGAAAATGGATAACTTCGGCGCAAATGGTTCACTGATGACGCCTTCATCTGCGGAAACGACCGCGTTTCAGCAAGTCGTCGAGTTGCTGCGCAGCGAGGCGAAAGCGATCGAAGAATGCGCGGCGCGACTCAACCCCGTCGATGTGGAGCGCGCCGTTTCGTTGATTTGCGCGGCAAAAGGGAAAGTCGTTGCGCTTGGCGTGGGCAAGTCGGGCATCATCGCGCAGAAAATCGCCGCAACGATGACGAGCACGGGCACGCAAGCCGTCGCCGTTCACCCGACCGACGCGATGCACGGCGATTTGGGCTATGTCTCGTCAAACGATGTCGCCTTAGCCATCAGCAACAGCGGCGAGACCGACGAACTGCTCGCGCTTCTGCCGCATCTGAAACATCGTGGCGTGCCCATCGTCGCCATCGTGGGCAACTTGAAATCGACCCTCGCCCGCAAAGCCGACGCGGTTCTGAACGCCACGATTCAAAAGGAGGCGGGATACTTGAACCTCGCGCCCACGACGAGCGCCAGCGTCGCGCTCGCCATTGGCGACGCCATCGCTATGGCGGTGATGCGCGCCAAGGGCATTAACGCCGAAGACTTCGCCATCAATCACCCCGCAGGACGCTTGGGCAAGCGCCTAACCTTGCGCGTCGAGGATTTGATGCACAGCGGACGCGACAATCCAACGGTGTCGCCCGCATCGTCTTGGATTGAAGTCATTGGCGCGCTTACGGAGAAAAGTTTGGGTGCGGTCAACGTCGTCGACGGCGACGGCAATTTGCTCGGCATCATCACCGATGGCGACGTGAGGCGCACAGTGCAGCGCGTCAAACCCGCCGACCTTGAACGTCTCACCGCCGAAAAAATGATGACGCGCAACCCAATCACCATCGCCCCTGAGCGACTTGCCGTCGAGGCGTTGGACCTAATGGAGAATCGCCCCTCTCAGATTTCCGTCTTGCCCGTCGTGTCGGGCAAAAAGTGCGTCGGCTTGATTCGCATTCACGACATCGCGCGACGCGGATTGTAGTCGATTTCCGCGCCTATCCGCGAGAAGCGCGGGATTTTGCAAACGCAAAGAGCCTGTTTGTGAACAGGCTCTTTTGACAAGCGAAGTCGATTTACTTTTCCTCGACGGTTTCGTCGGTTTCTTTTTCGGCTTCGGTCACGTCGGCAAAAACGAGGCTGTCGGTTTTCTTGCTGTATTTGATTTTGATGGACGAGCCTTCCTTGAACTTGCCTCTGAGGATTTCTTCGGCGAGCGGGTCTTCGACATACTTCTGCAAGGCTCGGCGAAGCGGGCGCGCGCCGAACTGTTGGTCGTAACCCTTGTTCGCCAAAAATTCCTTCGCGGATTTCGTGATTTCGATCGAGATGCCCATTTCACGAATGCGCTTGAAAAGCTTTTCGGCGGAAATGTCGATGATGCGGAAGATGTGCTCTTTTTCAAGCTGACGGAAGACGACGACATCGTCGATGCGGTTCAAAAATTCGGGATTGAAGACGCGCTTCAAGGCGTCTTCGACGGTGGACTTCATATTCTCGTATTTGCTCTTCTCGGAAGGTTGCGTGAAGCCCATTCCCATGCCCATATTTTTGATGTCGCGCGCGCCGATGTTGGAGGTCATAATGATGATGGTGTTGCGGAAATCGACGCGCCTGCCAAGACCATCGGTCAAAATGCCGTCGTCGAGGACTTGCAACAAGATGTTGAAAACGTCGGGGTGCGCTTTTTCGATTTCATCGAGCAAAACGACGGAATACGGTTTCCGGCGCACTTTCTCGGTGAGCTGTCCGCCTTCTTCGTAGCCCACGTAGCCGGGCGGCGCGCCCACGAGACGCGAGACGGTGAATTTCTCCATATACTCGCTCATATCGATGCGCACGAGCGCTTCTTCGGTGTCGAAAAGGTAGCGCGTGAGCGCTTTGGCGAGTTCGGTTTTGCCCACGCCCGTCGGACCCAAGAAGATGAACGAGCCAATCGGGCGATTCGGATCTTTCAAGCCCGCGCGCGTGCGTTGAATGGCTTTGGCGATGCGCTCGATGGCTTCGTCTTGACCGATGACTTCGGCTTTGAGCGCGTCGGCGAGTTTCAAGAGTTTTTCCGATTCCGATTGCGCCACTTTCACGACGGGAATGCCCGTCATCATAGCGACGACGGCGGCGACGTTTTCCTCGTTGACGTCGAAGATTTTGTCGGCGGTCGAGCGTTCCCATTCTTGCTTGGCGCGTTCAAGCGCATCGATGAGGCGTTTTTCTTGGTCGCGCAGGCGAGCCGCCTCTTCGAAGTTTTGCGATTTGACGACCTGATTTTTGAGCGCCTTGATGTCCTCGATTTTTTGTTCGAGTTCGAGGATTTCCTTCGGCACGTGAATGTTGGAGAGGTGGACGCGCGCGCCCGCTTCGTCCATCACGTCGATGGCTTTGTCGGGCAGGTGTCGGTCGGTGATATATCGGTCGGAGAGTTTGACGGCGGCTTCGATGGATTCTTTGCTGTAACGAACGTTGTGATGCGCCTCGTATTTCTCCTTGATGTGATTGAGAATGGCGATGGTGTCTTCGACGCTGGTCGGTTCGACCATAATCTTCTGGAATCGTCGGTCGAGCGCGCCGTCTTTTTCGATGTATTGGCGGTATTCGTCGAGCGTGGTCGCGCCGATGCATTGGAGCTCGCCGCGCGCCAAGGCGGGCTTGAAGATGTTGGAAGCGTCGAGCGAGCCTGACGCGCCGCCCGCGCCGACGATGGTGTGCAGTTCATCGATGAACAGAATCACGTCTTTGGATTTTTCAAGCTCGTTCATCACGGCTTTCATGCGCTCTTCGAACTGCCCGCGATACTTGGTGCCAGCGACGAGCGCGGCAAGATCCAGAGCGACGACGCGCTTGTCGTAGAGCACTCTGGAGACTTTGCGTTGAACGATGCGAAGCGCGAGACCCTCGGCGATGGCGGTTTTGCCGACGCCTGGTTCGCCAATCAAAACGGGATTGTTTTTCTTTCGGCGCGAAAGCACTTGCGCGACGCGCTCGATTTCCTTTTCGCGCCCGATGATGGGGTCAAGCTTGTCTTCAAGCGCAAGTTTCGTCAGGTCTCGACCGAAGTTGTCGAGCACTGGAGTTTTCGTCTTTTCCATCTTTCGTCCCTCGTATTGTTGTTGATACTGTCCGCTTCCGCCGTGCGAACCCGTCGTCGCCGCCGTAACGGTGGCGCTGCCCGATTTGCCGCTCATAATGTTGTCGAGCTCTTCGCGCACGGTTTCGTAGCGTATGCCGAATTGCGCCATGATTTGCGCGGCGATGTTGTCCTCGTCTTTCATCAGCGAAAGAAGCAGATGCTCCGTGCCGATGATGTCGGATTTGCAGATTTTGGCTTCGAGATACGTGATTTTCAAAACTTTTTCGGCTTGCTTCGTGAGGGGCACGTTGCCGAGCGTGAGCGTTCCGCCCGTCGAGCGAACCGTGTCTTCAATGGCGCGTTTGAGCTTGTAGAGGTCGCAACCCAAATTCTTCAAAATCCTGACGGCGATGCCTTCGCCTTCTCTGATGATTCCCAGAAGCAAGTGTTCGGTGCCGATGTAATCATGACCAAGCCGCAGGGCTTCCTCGCGGCTGTATCGTATCACGTCTTGAACTCTGTTGGAAAAATTCCCTTCCATAGTTTGTCGCTTGGTCGTGTTGTTTCTGAATCGGAAAGTTGAACTCGGCGATGGCGACCGCGTTGGTTGTCGCTTGTCGCGCAATGATTATAGCAGTATTTAATCGCTTTTGCAAAGGTTTCGCGCGTCGCGTCGCTACGATTTGGGCATAATCGCCCAAAGAATCAGATAGACGAGAATCCCAGGAAACGCCGCGCTGAAAATCGAGACGAGCACGTAAAGAACGCGCACGAGGGTCGGATCCCAACCGAGCCACTCGGCGATGCCGCCGCACACGCCCGCGATGATTTTATTGTTTCGGGAACGACGGAGAGGCGCCATAATCGCAAGGTTGAAGTTTGACGTTGGCGCGCCTTAGCGTTTCAAGCAATCGGCGCGAGTAAATCGTTTCTCTCTCCAACAAGCCGCCCAACAAGCGAACGGGCAACGCCGAATCGCTCGCTTCGCGCAACCGCTCAATATAGCGCGCCACGTTTGAAATCTGATTCTCGACAATGTCGATCGCGAGCGGCGAGCCGTTTTCGGCGCACTCGAAAACGACGGGCGCGAGCGTTTGCAACGCGAAGCCTTCTTGATAGACTTTGCGAATCGCGTCGTTTTTCGAGCGAAACGTTCTTTTCATCGCCGCAAGAAAAATCTCGTCGCGGAAGAAGCCATCGAGCGATTGAAGAAATTTGCGCGTCGCCTCTTGCCCGATGGCGTAGCCGCTTCCCGCGTCGCCAATCGCTCGACCATAGCCGCCGATTTTGACGACGCGCCCGCCAAGCTTCGCCGCGAAAATCGAACCCGTGCCGAGAATGACGACGATGCCGTCTTGATTCGGAAAATGAAGCTCGAAGGCGAGTTCGAGGTCGCTCATCGCTCTGACGCGCCGCTCGGCGAAAAGGGCGCGAATGAACGCCTTGTCTTTCGGCGAAACGACGCCCGCCAGTCCAATCATCGCGCGCTTGACGGGAAAGCGCGCCATCGCGTTTGAAAGGGCGCGAATGATGCGTGGGCGCTTGCCCGTTTGCCAGTTGAAGTCGCCGTCGTGGCGCGCCTTCAACTCCAAGCCCGAATCCGTCCGCAAATACACTTTGAGCGACGAGCCGCCGCCGTCCAAAATCAACGTTTCTCTGTTCGTTTTAGGCTTCACGAGTCGCAAGACGTTTGAGCATGTCGCACGGAACGAGCGCGCTTTCGCCGTTCAGAGCTTTCGGCGCTTCTTGCAGGAGTTCGGGCATGTCGGGCAGATTGTCGCGCAAGGCGTTGAGCAAGCGAATGGCTTTAATGTTGGGGTTGGGCGGCAAATGCGATTCGACGGGCGCGCTGGGATTGGCGAGACATTTCGGAATCGCCTCGCGCAATTCGGGAAATTCGAGCGCGTTGTTGACGATCGCGCTTAAAAGTTTTTCGAAACGAGCGAGCCTCGTCAGTTCTTTGTCGCGCGCCGTGAGTTCGTCGAGCTTGTCGTAATGCTCGCGGTGATGTTCGTAGAGGTATCGCCGCGATTCGCGCAGGTTGGAAAGGAATTTCGGCACGTCGTTCTCGTCGAGCGGCTCAAAGGTGAAGCGATGGTCGGCGTAGACGATGAGCGCGCCAAATTGAAGCGGGATCGTGTCGAGGACGGTCAGCGACTCGTCTTTGCGTTTCAGAAGCGGCGGAAAGGCTTTGGCGAAGCGAACTTTCTCTTCGGAGGCTTTCCACTTTTGTTCGGCGTAGGTCATCGTGAGTCGTTATTTTCGCGTTGCGAAAGATAGCGAAATCGTTTATGCCGTTGGAGTTGCCGATACGAATCGGTCCTGCCTACGACGACGCGCTTTGCGCCCGCGAGCGCATCAAGCCTTTCGTCAAGCGCACCCCCGTGATGACGTCGGAGAGTTTGAATCGCATCGCCAGAGCCGAGCTTTTTTTCAAGTGCGAGAATTTGCAAAAGGTCGGCGCGTTCAAATTTCGCGGCGCGTGCAACGCGACGTTCGCGCTTTCCGACGACGAAGCCAAACGTGGCGTGGCGACGCATTCGTCGGGCAATCACGCGGCGGCTTTGGCGTTGGCGGCGAAACTGCGCGGCATATCGGCGACCATCGTGATGCCCAAAAACTCGTCAACCGTGAAAATCGAAGCCGTCAAAAGTTACGGCGGCGACATCGTCTTCTGCGAGCCGACGCTTCAAGCGCGAGAAGAAACGCTGAACGCCATCGTCAAGCGAACGGGCGCGACGTTCATTCCGCCTTACAACCATTGCCTCGTCATCGCGGGACAAGCGACGGCGACGCTCGAACTCTTGGAAGACGCGCCCGAACTCGACTGCGTCGTCGTTCCGATTGGCGGCGGCGGCTTGATTTCAGGCGCGGCGATCGCGACCGCGGGCAAAAGCCCCTCGACGAAAGTGATTGGCGCAGAACCCAAAAACGCCGACGACGCTTATCGCTCGTTCAAGTCGGGCAAACTCGTTCCGCAAACCGCGCCCGACACCATCGCCGACGGACTGCGCACGTCGCTCGGCAACATCACCTTCTCCATCATTCGCCGTTACGTCGCCGACATTTTCACGGCGAAAGAAGAGACCATCGTTCAAGCGATGAAACTCGTTTGGGAGCGAATGAAACTCGTCATTGAGCCTTCTGCCGCCGTGCCGCTCGCGGTCGTTCTCGAACGCAACGCCGCTTTCGCGGGCAAGCGCGTTGGCGTCATCTTGTCGGGCGGCAACGTGGATTTGTCCAAACGATTTTGGTGACGTCGTTTCGGCGCGAGGTCATTTGTCTTTGGCGACGTTGATGAGCCATTCGCGTTTTTCGCCCGAAACGACCTTGCGCTTTCTGACGGCTTCGACGAAAAAGTCGTGGTCGATGTAGGGCGTGCCTTTGACCTTCACCTCGCGTTGCAAGCCGAAGAGGGCGTTTAGTTGCGCCGCCGCGTAGTTGTTCGTCGCCACCACATAGACTTTCTCTTCTTCAAGCGGCTTGCCGCCGACCGTGATTTCCTTGATGCGTTTGCCGTAAGGCAAAGCGCCGTTGTATTTGCAAACCACGCCCGACATGTCGCAGAACTCGCCGCGCCCGTCGATTTGCCATTCAAGCATTGAGCGCAATTCTTTGCCCGTTACGCCAAAGAGGACGAAGGAATTTCCAAAGGGCGAAATTTCCCAGATGTCTCGAACGCGAATCGGTCCCGCGTTGAGCGATTTGCGAATGCCGCCGCTGTTTTGAATGGCGATGTCGACTTTGAGTTCTTCGCGCATCACGTCGGTTTGCCACGTGCCGATGTTGGTGGATTCGTTAAAGCGCGATTTCCAATCGGCTTTGAGCGCGCCGATTTCCTCGTCCATCATTTTTTTGATGGGGGCTTCCATCGAGTCGACCATCGCTTGAACGCGCGAATCGGGCGCGACGCTATCGGCGAAGGTTTCGATCAATTTGCCCGAAAAACTCACGAGCGAATCGCCGACGGGATCGATGACCAAGTCCAACTCGCCGACATATTGTCCGCGCGAACCCGCCTGCGCGATGACGCCGCCGCCTTTGCGAATCGGCTCGAAAATGGGCGTGTGCGAATGCCCGCCGATGAACGCGGCGATTTCGGGATAAATGCGCGAGAGCGTCAGATCGTCGATGTAATCGAGCTTGTTCAGCAAGCCGATGTGGCTCAAAACGATGATGGCGTCGGGCTTTTCCTTCGCCTTGATTTCGGGCAGATACTTGCTCAAAACGACCCCGTAGTCTTTCGTTTCCAAGCCCGCGACGTTTTCGGGAATGGTGAGAACGGGAAGGTCGGTCGTGATAAGCCCAATGACGACGATTTTCAAGCCGCCGCGCTCGATGACCTTGTAGGGCGGAAAAAGAGGCTCGCCCGTTTTCGCCACGACGAGATTGGCGCAAACGACGTCGTAGTTGGCTTCGGTGAGCAGAGCCGCGAAGTTCTCTTTGCCGTAATCGAACTCGTGATTGCCGGGCACGACCGCGTCGGGCTTGATTTGGTTCATCAGAAGAATTTGCGATCGCCCTTTGGTGAGGCTCGATATGGGCGTGCCTTGAAAATCGTCGCCCGCGTAAAGCAGAATCGAATGGTTCGGCGCGAGATTTCGAAGCGAATCGATGTAGGCTTTCAGAACCGCCGCGCCGCCGACGCGATAGGATTTGCCGTCTTTTCGCAAAACTCGCGTTTCGTTCTGCGCATGAAAATCGTTCCAATGAATGATTTTGAGCGTTTTGCATCTCGACGAAACGTCTTTGCGGACGGCGCTCGAAGAGCCGCAACCAGAGTGAAGCGACAAGGAAAGAACGACGAGAAAAGAAAGGAGGCGCGTCAACATAACTCGCTTTGCGACGTTGAATTGTCAAATGTTGGAACGCGAAAATAGAGCGAGACGGGAAAGAACGGATGTAAAGAAATCGTAAAGCGAGAATCCAAAGACGCGGCGTAACTTGCGTTGCGAAAAACGAACGTTTCCAACCTTTGATTCCAATGAGCGCCACGCCCGACTACCTCGACCCTTCGGCGCTATGCACGCCGAAACAAGCTCTCAACGCGCTCAAAGCCTTGCGACAAGACATCGAGCAAGAAGCCGAGGCGACGTTTGCCGAATGGAAAAAAACGATCGCGCGAAAGGAGTTTGAGTACAGCGCCAAAAACTTCGCTCGCTACTTGGCGTTGCGCCGCCGTGATTTGCGTCCGTTGCAATCGGCGCTGTTGGTTTTGGGGCTGTCGTCGCTGGGGCGAAGCGAATCGAGAGTGTTGCCCAATCTCGATGCCGTCATCGCCTCTCTGCAAGCCATCTGCAACGAGAAGGAACGCATCGAGCGACCCACGACGGAGGAGTTTTTCAAGGGCGAAAACGTTTTGAAGCAAAACGCGGACTTGACGCTGGGCAAAGCGCCCGACCGCCGCTCCGTGCGCATTATGGTAACCCTGCCCGCGCTCGCCGCCACGAACTACGACTTCGTTTGCAGACTGCTGGAACGCGGAATGAATTGCGCCCGAATCAACTGCGCGCACGATTCCCCAAACGAGTGGGAAAAAATGATTCATCACGTCCGACGCGCCGAGAAATCCACCGGGCTTTCGTGCAAAGTCTTTATGGACTTGGCGGGTCCGAAAGTCCGCACCGCCAAAGTCAGCCGCCCGAAAGAAAAAACGAAAAAGGGCGACGTCATTTATCTCTACGCGCATCGCGCCTCGCCGCGTTATCGGCATGTTCAGCAGGTCAAATGCGCCTTGCCCGAAATTCTGCCGCAGGTCAAGGAAAACGACGAGGTTTGGATCGATGACGGACACATTGGCGCGGTCGTCGAGAAAGCCTCGCCGTCGGGATTGCTCTTGCGCGTCACGTCCGTCGAAGCCAAAGGGCGCGTCATCAAGCCCGACAAGGGATTGAACTTTCCGACGACGGAACTCGACATCGAACCGCTCACGGAGAAAGATTTGCGCGACTTGGACTTCATTTGCGAGTTCGCCGACGGGGTCAATTACTCTTTCGTGCAGGACGCCAACGACGTCAAACGCTTGCAAAACGAGTTGGCGAAGCGAAACGCCAAACGCAAACAGCCGCTTGCCTTGATTGCCAAAATCGAAACGAAGCGCGCCGTCGGAAATTTTCCCGAAATCGTCGTTCAAGGCGCGGGCAAACAGCCTTTCGGCGTGATGATCGCGCGCGGCGATTTGGCGGTCGAAATCGGATACCAACGCATCGCCGAAATTCAAGAGGAGCTTTTGTGGCTCTCGGAAGCCGCGCACGTGCCCGTGATTTGGGCGACGCAGGTCTTGGAAAGCCTCGTCAAAAAGGGCGTGCCTTCGCGCGCCGAAATCACCGACGCGGCCATGGCGGAACGCGCCGAATGCGTGATGCTCAACAAGGGCGAGTTCATTCTGAACGCGATCGAAATTTTGGACAACGTGCTGATGCGAATGGAACAACATCAACGCAAAAAAACCCCGCAACTGCGACGACTCTACTCGTGGGAGTGACGCTCTCGCTCGTTTGGAATTAACGATTGCTTAAAAGTTTATTCGTATTTTCTTGCCCGCCAATAAAACTCATCAACAAAACAACAAATCCGCAATCGCCATGAAACGCGCTCTGCTTGCTTTTCTTCTGACGTTGTTCGTCGCAGACGTTTTCGCCCAAGTGGACTCGTCGCTCTTTCAAGGGCTGAGCCTTGAAGACCTGCAAAACCTGCAAGTCGTTTCGGTAACGCGCTCGGCGCAAAGATCGAGCGACGCGCCCGCGACGGTTCGCATCGTAACGGCGGAGCAAATTCGCTTGCGCGCCTACCAATCGCTCTTGGACGTGTTGCTCGATCAGCCCGACTTCAAAATCGAGACCCACAACGACCCGCGTTGGCAGCACGACGTTCAAGTGCGCGGCGTGTTCGGAATGGACAAGTTCATCATTCTGCTCGATGGGGTGCGCATCTCGTCGCCGACCAACGACATTCTGCCCGTGATGGAAAACTACCCCGTGCATCAAGCCAAGCAAATTGAAATCGTTTATGGTCCTGCGTCGGCGGTTTATGGCGCGGACGCGCTGTCGGGCGTTATCAACATCGTTACGCGCAAAGCCGAAGGCGATTTCTACACGGGGCTGGTTCAGGGCGGAATGTTCAACACCTACCTGGGCAACTTTGCGGCGGGCAAAAGATTTGGCGACAAAATCAGTTTCACCGCGTCGGGTCAATACTTCTACGACCAACAGCCGCTTCTGGACGCGGTCAAAAACTTTCGCCGAGACGGCAAGGGCATCGACGATTTCTTGCGAGAAAATCGCTTCCCGACCGATTTGGGGTTTCCGCAAAGCTCGACGCAACCGCTTTCGCAGTCGATTCGCAACCCGCTTGGAGCCTACGCGCTTAACGCCATGCTTCAAATCGAAGACTTGCGCTTGAACTTTTTCCGCAACTATTCGCGCAATCCTTCCACGACGGCGAACCGACCGAACAATGCGGTTTATAACGAAGATTCCTTCTTCGGGCACGCCGTTACGATGGGCAACGCCACCTACTCGAAGTTTTGGACGCCGAATTTCAACACGACCTCTTTCGTCATTTACAGCCAATACGATTTGGATCGCGAGACGAACTTTCGCAACGCCTACACGGGAATGAACAAGGCGTATCTGTTCTCGCACGGACGCTTGTTCAAGGTCGAGCAACTCGTTTCGTGGACGGCGACGAGCGCGCTGACGCTGTCGGGCGGCGTTACATATGAGAACTATTTTTCCATTCCGCGCGGACACGATTTGAGCGCGCCCTATGACGGCAATCGGAATGTTCAGCCCATCATCGTCAACAGCGTCGGGTTGCCCAACGCGCCGAATGGCGTTCCCGCTCGAATTTTCCGATTGAGCTTCAACAACGTGGGCGCGTTCTTGCAAGCGCAATACAGTCCGATTGAACCGCTCATTTTCACGCTGGGGTCTCGCCTCGATAGAGACTCGCGTTTCGGCACGCTCGTCAATCCGCGTCTGGGCATCGTGTATCGTCCGTCGGAACGCCTGACGCTCAAAGGCTTGTATGGGCGCGCGTTTCTTGCGCCCTCGCCGCTTTCGGCTTATGACGAGTTTGGGACATTCTTCAACGCAGGAGGACAAACGATTTCGGCGTTTTTCCGATTGGCGAATCCGAACTTGGGTCCGCAAAAGATTCAGACGTTTGAATTGAGCGCGCGATACGCGCTCTCGAAGGATTTGAGCGTGTCGTTTGCGGGCTACTACAACTTGCTTGAAGGGTTGTTCAGTCAAGTTGCCGCCGTGCCTGCGGGCGTGTATGCGGGCAATCCCAACACCCCAAGTCCCGTTGATGGATTCTATCCCGTTGCGGGCTTCAATTTCCCCGTTGGTTACATCGAGAGCATCATCAATCAAGGAAAGCAGACGAACTACGGCGGCACGGCGCAGTTGGATTACGTGAAGAATTTTCGCTCATCGCGTTTGGCGCTGTATGCGGCGTTTTCGTTCATTGATGGGGAAGTGGATGCGTTTAACGAGGTGCAAAACGCCTTGACGAAGCGTCAGATTGGAGGAATTTCGCCGTTCATTCTGCGGCTTGGAGGCGACGTGGTTTGGAAGAAGTTTTCGTTTTCGCCGCGCCTGATTGCCGTGAGCCGTCAGCGCACGCATCCGCAGCAAGGTTCGTCGTTCAAGCCCGAGCGCGACCCAAGAGATCCGTCGCGGGTTTTGACTTCGACGAGCCGTTTTCGGCAGACGATTCCTGGGTATGCGTTGTTGAATTTGACGGCGCGGTATGAGGTGATTGACGGGGTGGCGCTGTTCATCAAGACCTACAACGCGCTAAATCGGGATTATCGAACCGTGAATTTGGGGGCGGGTCCTGATGGTCTTGCGGGTTCGGCGTTGGTGGAGTTTCCCGAAGGCGCGCCGCAAAATCCGTTTCGGTTGATTGGCGGCGTGCAAGCGTATTTCTGACGCGCAAGAGAGATGCGAAGAAAGGGGCGAGCGCGAACTCGCCCTTTGTTTTTGTCAGGTTTCGTCGAGGTATCGCTTGGCAAGGTCGTGATAGGCGTCGATGCGACGGTCGCGCAAGAAGGGCCAGTGTTGACGGTAAAAATCGATCTGCGCGAGGTCGCATTCGGCAATCAAAATTTCCTCTTTGTCCGACGAGGCTTTGGCGAGCGTAACGCCAAACGGATTGGCGACGAAACTGTGTCCCCAAAATTCCAAGCCTTCGTTGGAGCGCGGCGCATGCTCCGTGCCGACGCGATTGGCGACGGCGACAAACGCGCCGTTGGCGACGGCATGTCCGCGCTGAATCGTCTCCCACGCATCGCGTTGCGCGGCTCGCACGGAGGGATCTTTTTCCATCGTCGCCCACCCAATTGCCGTCGGATAAAAAAGAATCTGCGCGCCTTTGAGCGCCGTGAGTCTTGCGGCTTCGGGATACCATTGGTCCCAACAAATCAAAACGCCAATCGTCGCGTATTTCGTCTTGAAGGCTTTGAAGCCCAAGTCGCCGGGCGTGAAGTAGAATTTTTCATAGAAGCCAGGGTCGTCGGGAATGTGCATTTTGCGGTATTTGCCGAGATAAGCGCCGTCCGCATCGATGACCGCCGCCGAGTTGTGATAAATGCCTTGCGCGCGCTTTTCGAACATCGGCGCGACGATGACGACCCCAAGTTCCTTTGCGAGCGCGGAGAGCGCATGGGTCGTTTCGCCAGGAATTGGCTCGGCGAAATCGAAGGGCGCGTAGTCTTCGGTTTGGCAGAAGTAGAGCGTGTTGAACAGCTCTTGAAGCGAGACGATGTTCGCGCCTTGTTCCGCCGCTTTGCGAATGAACATAGTCGCTTTGGCGAGATTGTCCGCGGGCGAAGGGGAACACGACATCTGAACAAGCCCGACTTTGACGAGGTTTTTGGACATTGAGGCAGAGTTAGGATTTTTTCGCCGCGAATTTAATCGAACTAAATTGATGCTTGTGCTCGACATCGGGGCGAATGTAGGAAAGGCTGTGCCGAACCGCCATGGCCGCGTCGCTCAACCCCGTTTGAATCAAGCACAGTTTGCCCGTGTAGCTCGCCACGTCGCCTGCCGCGTAAATCCCATCAATTGATGTCTTCATCGTCGCGTCCACGACGATTTTGTTCCCGTTCAGTTCCAAGCCCCATTCCTTGATGGGACCCAAATCGGACTTGAAGCCAATGAGCGGCAACAAGATGTCGGCTTCGATTTCAAAGGTTTCGGGCTTCGAGGAAACGATGACTTTGCGAAGTCTCTCGCCCTCGACGACGAGGTCGCTCACTTCGCTGAGCAGATGCACGTCGACCTTGCCTTGTTCTTTCGCGTCCATCACGTCGGCGACGGTTTTGCCGTGCCCTTGAAACTGCTTCATTCGGTGCACGAGCGTGATGCGTTCCGCGACGTCCAAAAGCCCCATCGTCCAATCGAGCGCGCTATCGCCGCCGCCGACGATGACGACCTTTTTGCCTCGAAACGTCTCGATGTCGCGCACGGCGTAGAAGACGCATTTGCCTTCCAGACGCGAGACGTCGCCAAGTTGCTCCAATTTGCGCGGCGAGAACGACCCCAAACCCGCCGCGATCAGCACGGCGCGCGATGGATACGCATTGCCTTGCGCCGTATGCGCCAGAAACGAGCCGTCGCTTCGTTTTTCAATCTTGACGACTTGCTCGTTGAGGCGAACTTCGGGTTCGAACTTCGAGGCTTGCTCCCAAAGTTGCGCGACGAGATCCGCCGCCGTGATTTCGGGGAAACCCGCGACGTCGTAGATGAATTTTTCGGGATAAAGCGCGGTGAGCTGTCCGCCAAGCTGCGGCATTGAATCGATGATGCGCGAGGAAAGATCGTTCATTCCGCACTGAAACGCGGCGAAAATTCCCGTCGGTCCGCCGCCGACGATGTTCATATCGACGAGTTCGGGCGAGTGGTTCATCGTTATTCTCCCATTGAAAGTTTATTTGAGCGAGAAGCCTTGCGGGTCGGCTACGCCAAACTGCACGGCGATGACGTTGCCGTTGGCATCGAACTCGCGGATTTCGACGTGCTTGGCGTCGGGCTTTGGAACGATCTCGCCCTCGTCGTTGGTGAAAACGAGCACGGCTCTTACGCCGCCGTTGGGCGTGGCGCCCACATACTCGTAAATGCCGTCGGGCTTTTCGCGGATGACGCACCCTGGCGTCGAGTTCGAGATGACTTCGCAACCGACGCATTGGCAGTAGAAGCCGTCTTCGGCAGGCATCAAGTCGCATCGCGGAAATCGCATGACTCGAAACGGTTTATTGGTTGAACGAACTTTCGCGCGGCAATATACGCGAGCGTTGGAGAAACTTGGCGCGATCGCTCGAAGCCCGTTGAACCCTCACATCAAGTCGCCGAGCGGACCCAAATCGATGTTGAGTTTTCGGCGATCGATGTTGAACGCCTTGCAGAGTTCGTCGATGCGGGCATCGAGTTTCATCATCGTTTCGCCGATGCGCTCGATCTCTTCGTCGGTGAGCGAGCCCGCTTCCATTCGGCGAAGGGCTTGTCGCTCCATCAATCGTTTCAGCAGTTCAATGAGCGCGAGCGCCAGTTGCGCCAAACCTTGTTCGGCGTTTTCGGGCGAAAGGTTCAAGCGTTTTGGCAAATTGGCGAGCGTCGTTTCCGTCGCGTTGAGTTCTTGCGCCAAGTCGAGCGTTTCGGGCGCGTCAGGGCGAATTTGAATCGTTTGGCTCTCGCAATCGCGGCGGCTCATATTTGGCTTTGATTCGATTGAAGGTTTCTTGCGAGCAGATGAGAGCGCGCAAATCGATGACGATCAAATCAACGCCCGCGACGGAAAGCGTGATGTCGCCCGAAACGAAAACGCCCTTGTCGAGAACTCTGTCCAAAAGTTCAAGAAGCGTTACGTTGCGTTGATGCGTCGGAATTGGCGCGTCCATTGCGTCGTTCCTTTTCAGGCAAAGATAACCACAACGCGCTTCAACGATGCCGCATTCTTTCGAGAACGACCCCAAGCCGTTTCGCGTCTTGGAGTCCAAATACTTGTTTCAGAATCCGCCGTGGCTCACGATTCGAGAAGAACGGTTGCAACTGCAATCGGGCGGAATCATCGAGCGATTCTACGTTTTCGAGTATCCGCGCTGGGTGAACGTCGTCGCGCTCACGAAGGAAAATCAAGTCGTCTTGATTCGTCAATATCGGCATGCGATTGGGGAGGTCTATTATGAAATTCCCGCGGGCGTGTGCGACGACGGAGAGGACTTGCTTCAAGCCGCAAAACGCGAGCTGATGGAAGAAACGGGCTACGGCGGCGGCGAATGGTCGCTCTTTATGACGCTCTGCGCCAACCCCGCCATTCAAGCCAATCGCACCTACACCTTCCTCGCCAAGGGCGTGGAAAAACAAACGCTTCAACGGCTCGACGCGACCGAAGAAATCACCGTGCATCTCAAAACGCCCGCGGAGGTCAAAGACCTGATTTTTCAAGGCGAGTTCATTCAAGCCTTGCACGTCGCGCCGCTACTGAAATTTTTGCTCGCCGAAGGCGTTGGCTGACGAAGCAAACGCGCGGACGAGAGCGGAGGTTGATTCATTGGACGACAATTCGGCGTTCCGTATTTTCGCCCCTCGCTTTCGAACCAATCGTTTCTTGAATGTCAAGATTCGCGTTTGCGCTTTTCGCCGCGCTCGTTTGCGCCTCGCCGTCGCTTCAAGGGCAGGATCTTGACCAACTTCGGCAACTGCGCGACCAAACCAGCGCGTCGCCAGCCACGGGCGAAAGTCGCTCGTCTTTGCTCCGAAATTACTTCTCGTCGTTTTCGCAAGACCAAAACTTGCTCGATAAGCTCAGCGCGTCGGTTCAACCCGCGCCGTCGCTTCAAACCATTCCGCTCGAAGACGTCATCGATGCGGAAAAATACATGCTGAACGCGGGCGACGTGATCGACATTAGCATTTTCAGCCTCGCGCCCATCACGTTTCGAACGACGGTTTCCGCCGATGGCAATCTGACGATCCCAAACGTCGGCTCCGTGTTCGTGAGCGGCAAAACGCTCGCGTCCGCAAAGCCCGAATTGCTCGAAAAACTTTCCAAGCAATACAAAGGCGGCGCGATTTCCATCACGCTTCAACGACCGCGAACGTTTCTCGTAACCGTAACGGGCGCGATACGAGCGCCGGGAAAACACGTCGTTTCCGCCATTGACCGCGTCGACAAAGCCATTCTCGTCGCAAACGCTCCAATGGGCGACAACTCCAATCTCGCGCCGAACCTGCAAGCCGAAAAACTCACGGCGGATAGGCTCGCGTTGCGTCTGTATCCGAACTACTCGCCGTTGCTGCAACCATCGCTGCGGCGCATCCAGTTGCGTCGCAAGAGCGGGGAAGTCATCGAGTGCGATTTGATTCGATTCTTCCTGGCGGGCGACAACTCGATGAACCCGTTGTTGCGGGAGGGCGACGTGATTGCCGTGCCGAATCTCGCCGTCGAGCAAGTCGAGAAGGTGGGCATCTACGGCGCGGTTCAAATTCCCGCGCTCTACGAATACTCGCCCTTCGATAGCCTCTCGACGCTCCTGAGGCTCGCGCAGGGCGCGACCCCAAACGCCGATTTGGAGAACGTTCAACTCGTCCGCAAAACCGCGTCAGGCTTTGAGACGCGGCGAATCAACCTTGCCGAAATTCTCGCGCGAAAAGCTCCCGACGTTCCGCTCTTGCCAAACGATCGAATCCAAGTTCCCGAAAAAAGCGCGCCGAAAATCGGCAACGTCACCATCAAGGGCGAGGTGAAATTTCCGGGCTACTTTGCGATCGAGGAAGGAAAAACGACCTTGAAAGACGTCGTCAAACTCGCGGGCGGCTTTACGGACAAGGCGCTCTTAAACGGCGCGAAAATTTATCGCAAGCCGCGTCCCGAAGATCCCAACGCCAAAGAGCCAATCGCCATCACCGACCCCGGCTTCGAGCGCGCGCGCATCGTGCGCGGAAGCAATCTCAATCCCGAAGAAGCGCAGACCTTCGACATTGATTATGGCGCGCGACGGAATTACGTTTCCGCAAACTTTCCCGAAATTTTCAAGGCGGGAAGCGAGCAAGACATTCTGCTCAAAGACGGCGACATCATCTTGATTCCGCGAGACGAGCAAACCGTCTATGTTTTCGGTCAGGTTCAGCGTCCGGGCTTCGTGAAATACGTGAAAGGTTGGAAGGCGCGCGATTATTTGAACGCCGTCGGCGGCGAAACGTCGGAATCGACGGGCGACGTGAAAGTGCTCAAAGCGGGCAGCGACGAGTGGAAAACGCCGAGCGAGACCGAAATCGAATCGGGCGATTGGATCATCGCGCCGAAAAAAGTCCGCAAAACCTTCGCGCAGAGCGTTTCCGAATACGCGCCGATCATCTCGCTGTTCACGACGGCGGTAACTTTGGGCGTGTTGATTTTTCAAGCAACGAAATGACGTCGAGACAAGAAGAACAATCCGTCGCGTTAGAAACGATCAACGGCGATTCGCGTTCGTCGCTCGAAAACGGCTCGATGCCCGCATGGGCGCGTTTGTTGGAAATCGCGCTTCGTCATCGCAAGTGGATTCTGATTGGCACGGCGAGCGCGACGGCGATTTCGACGCTCGTCGCGTTTTTGCTGCCGCTGTGGTATCTCTCCTCGTCGGTCATCGTCGTTGGAATGCAAAGCGACGTGTTGAACCTTTCCAAGTTGCTCGGCGTGAGCGCGGGATTGGCGAGCGAATTGCTTGGGAAAAACAAACTCGCCGACGAAGTCGACCGCTACGAAGCGATTTTCAGAAGCGAACGCTTGCGCCTTGCCGTCATTGAGAAATTCGATCTCGTCAAGGTTTATGAATACGACGACCCCGACGTCAAAGAACCGATTTTGAGCACGCTCAAAGAGCTCGACAAAAACATTTCGTTCAAAGACAACAAAAACGGCACGATTACGGTCTCCGCCTACTACGAGGGCAGCGCCGAAAAATCCGCCGAGATGACGAATTTCATCGTCGCAATGATGGATTCCATCAACCGACAACTCTCGACCGAGTCGGCGCGCAATCAACGCCGTTTCGTCGAGCAGAAATACTTTCAAGCGCAAGAGGAACTGACGCGCGCCGAAGAAAATTTGAAGGCGTTTCAAAAACGGCATAAGGTCGCCGAAATCAAAGATCAAATTCGCGCCAGCTTGGAGGCGTCGGCGCAAATCGAAGCCTCGGCGATCGCGAGCGAGGTCGAATACAACGTGCTGCGCAACGCGCTTGGCGATAGCCACCCGCAAGCCCTGCAAGCCAAAAGCAGAATGCAAGAACTGCGACGGCAGATCAAACGCCTCGAACAAGGCGGATTGGAGTCGGACATCATCGTGCCGCTCGAGCAAATGCCCGATTTGGGAATGGAGTATTTGCGGTTGTATCGCAACGTGCTCTTGCAAACGAAAATCGTCGAGTTTCTCGCCGTGCAATACGAGCAAGCCAAAATTCAGGAAGCCAAAGACACCCCGATGATTCTCGTGTTGGACAAAGCCCGCGTTCCCGAATGGAAATCCAAGCCCAAACGATTGTGGATCATTCTCGGCGGCGCGGCGTTGGGCTTGCTGCTTTCGCTTTCGGTGATTTGGCTTTACTACGAAGCGCAAAAGCCCGAATTCGTTAGGTGGAAGATTTACTTTCGCAACGCGCTGAACGAAAACGTTTGATGTCCGTCACGTCCGCCGAGCAATCCGCGAAACTTCCCGTCGGAAAACTCTCCGTCGTTTATGCCGCGCTCGCGCTGCTGGTTGGAGCGACCTACGCGCTTCATCCGCTTCTGCCGCTTGGGTTGGGCTTGACGATAGGCGTTTTCGCGTTTCGGCGATTCGTCGCGTTTTCGGCGCTCTTTTTTGCCATCGTCGCGTTTTTTTTTCTCGTCAGCCCCAACGTGCCGCCTCACGAAAAGCACTTTCGTTCTCCGATTCTGTTCAACGGCTTCTTGGCGCAAGACGCATTGCTTTTCGTCGCGCTGTTTCTGTTTGCGATAAACGTCGCAAGCGAAAATGTCGCGTTTCCGAAGCCTAAAACTCTCGTTGAAAAAGCCTTTTTGTTGTTTGCGATTTCCTTCGGGTGTTCGCTCGTCGTGGGCGTTGCGCGAGGCAACCGAATGGAATTTTTTTTGACCGAGACGCGCGACTTCTGCTACTTGCTGTTGTTTTGGCTCATCATCGCTTATGCGGCGCGTTTCGAGCGCGCTTGCGAGTGGTTTCTCGTCTTCGTTGGCTTTTGCGCGGCGTTTGCCGTCATCAGCGTAATTGATTGCGCGATCCGATACAAGTTTGCGCGTTACAATTCGGGCATTTCGTTTTTGCTGTTGGGCGGGTTCTTTTTCGCGCTGTCGGCGTTTTTGGTCAGAGAATTTGAAAAGAATCGCGCGTTGTTCGCTGGGCTGTTGATAGCGTTTGGGTTTGCGATTTTGATCGCTTACACGCGCGGATTGTTCTTGGGTTTGCTCGTCGGTTTGATCGTCGTGATGATGCGAATTGGCGGGAGGCAAGCGATTCGCTTGACGATCGTTTTCGCGCTCATTGCGGCGGTCGTGCTGGGAACGGCATTGCTGTTCGGCTTGACGATCGATTTTATGGTGGAGCAAACTACGAAGCGCGGAATGGAAGTGTCGGGCGGCATCGACGTGAGCAGCGCGGAGCGCGTGTTGGAAGTCGTCGCCGTGCTGAACGAAATGCCAAATCACCCGATTTTCGGCGCGGGCGTTGGCGCGACGATTCGCGTCTATCGCTTCACGGAACTCGTGGGCAGAGTCGGAATGACGGATTGGTGGTTCATTCACAACAACTACGCGCAAACCCTTCACAAGCAAGGGCTGTTCGGACTGGTCGCGCTTCTTTTCTTGTGGTTGAGCGCGTGTTGGAAATCGTTTTCGCTTTTCGCTCGCGCAAGCGAGCCAAAGAAGAAAGTCCTTTTGCTCACGTCGCTCGGAACGCTGGCGGGAATGATGACCATCTCGATGACGAATTCGGTGATGACCTACTCGAACACCAACTTTTTGAACGCGCTTCTGTTCGCCATCGTCGCCCTGATTGAGCGCGAAGAGCGGGAGCGTCAAACCCTCGCGCCTGAACGATGAGCGTCAAGCGCAAGCTCGTTTTGAACACGATCTTCGTCTCGATTCCTCGCGCGTTGAGCTGGGTTTTGACGCTTTTCGTAACGCCCTACGTCGTCGGTCAGTTGGGCATTTCGCTGTTCGGGGTTTGGTCGCTGTTGTTCTCGCTCTCGCTCTACTTTTTCTTGGCGGATTTTGGTTTCGCGTCGTCGATCGCGCGTTTTGTCGCCGAGGCGGACGCGACGCGCAACGACGAACGGTTGTCGCAAATTTTCTCCGTCGCCTTGTGGTTCTACGCGGCGTTGAGCCTTGCGCTCGTAACGGCGACGCTCGCTTGGCAGAAAGAGATCCGCGCGTTCTTTCGGATCGAACTGAGCGACGACCCATCGCTCGACCTTGCCTACGTCGCAACGATTTTCGGGTGCGCATGCTCGCTGTTGGCGATGGCGTTTTCGCAGATTCTCGAAGGCTTGCAAAAGATGAACGTGAGCGGCTCGATTAGCTCGATTGGAATTCTTGCGATGAATGTCGCAAGCGCGATCGCGGTTGGGTTGGGGTTCGGGGTTGCGGGGCTTGCGGTCGTCTTCGCCGCGGCGAATTTTTTGACGCTCGTCGCTGCGCTTGCGGCGATTTGGAAAAGCGTTCCAAACTTGCGGCTGAAGCCGTTTGAAACGTCGCTCTTCAAAGCGATGCTCAAATACGGCGCGCAATTGCATGTTTCGATGCTCGCGTTCATTCTCGTGGTGCGGACGGAAAGCCCCATCATTTCAAGCGTTTTGGGGGCGACGGCGGTCGGATACTATCGCCTCGCCAATGGTCTGGCGGGGCTTTCGCGCGATTTGCCGTCTCTCTTGGTTGGCGCGCTCTTGCCAACGGCGACGATGCTTCATGCGAGCGCGCGCCGAGACGAACTCAAACGCCTCTACGAGCGCGCCAACGCTTACCTCGCCTTTTTCGCCTTTTCGGTCTCGGCGTTCTTCTTTTGCTTCGCCGACGCGCTGTTGCGGCTTTGGCTCGATAGCGACGAATTTCGACTCGCCGCCTTGCCAATGCGATTGATGACGGTGGGCTTTTGCGCCAACGTGCTGACGAGCGCGACCATCTCGCTGACGCGCGCGATGGGTCTAACGCGCCAAGAACTCGTCGTCAATCTCGTCATCGTGGTTTCGCACGTCGGGCTGAACGTCGCTCTGCTACGTTGGCTCGGAATGTCGGGCGTTGGCGTGGCGACGGCTCTCGTGCTCGCGCCCGCGAGCCTTTCGCTGATGGCGCTTCTTTCGCCGAAGTTTGAAGCGTCGCTGCTGGAATTGTGCGGAAAAATTTGGTTGCCGAATCTTTTGATGGTCGCAGGCTCGTCGCTCGTCGCGCTTGGCGTTTATGCGCTCGCGCAGGAAGGGCTGCGTCCGCAAGAATGGTCGATTCGGCAGGAAGAGTTGGTCAAGTTGCTCGCGGCGGGAAGCGCGTTTGTCGGAACGCAGCTCGTTTTGGGCGAACGCTTTGGAATGATTCGCTTCGCCGATTTGCGCGACCTGCTCAAACGCAAAACCGCCTAACGCCACGTTTCAGCGATGAAGATTTTAATCATTAGTCCCGTTCTCCCGTATCGCAACGTCAGACACGGCGGCGGCGCGATTTTGTTCAGCCTGATGGAAGCGCTCGCTCGACGAAACGACGTCGCGCTCGCCGCCATGCGCGAGCCTTTCGAGAAAGAAAAGGTTGAAGAACTCAAATCGCTCGTCGAGGTCGTCGTCGATTTTCCGCGCCGCGAGACGAGCGAAGAGAGCCTCGCCGCGCTCGCAAACGGCGGATTCGCGTCGAAGGCGCGACTGTGGGCGAGAGGATTTTTGAACGACGCTTTTTCCGTTCCCACGCCCGACGTGAAAGCGTTTTCGGACTTGGTTCTCGCGCATCTTTCGGAGCGTCGCTACGACGTCGCGCAAGTCGAGTTTCCGCAATGGCTGTCGTATTTCGTGAAGAAAATTCGCGCGCCAATCGTCGTGGGCGCGGCGCACGACGTCGTCTTCAAAGCCTACGACCGAATGCGCGTTCAGAAAAAAAACGTCGCGCATCGCGCGCTCGCAACGCTGCGCTACGCGCTCGAAAAGCGCAACGAACTGGCGACCTATCGCCGTTTGACGCGCGTCTACGCGCTTTCGGATTTCGACAAAAACCTTCTGCTGCGAGCCGAGCCGACGCTCAAAGCGGAGACGCGACGAGCGGGCTTCTCGCCGCCCGCGATTTCAAGCGACGCAACGCGCGAGCGAAACATGATTCTCTTCGTCGGATATTTGGCGCGCGGCGAAAATCAAGACGGCGCGCGATTTATGATTGACGACGTGATGCCGCTCGTTTGGAAGACGATTCCCGACGCGCAACTGCACGTCGTTGGCGGCGGCGCGCCAAGATGGCTCTTGGAAAAAGGCGACGGACGGACGATTTTCTTTCACGGCTATCAAGAAAATTTGCGAGCGTTTTATGAACGCGCTCGCGTCATGACCGCGCCGCTCTTCGTCGGCGGCGGCATCATCACGAAACTGATCGAATCGTTGATGAACGGCTTGCCCGCGGTCTCGACGAGCGTTGGCAACGAGGGCGTTCAAGCCCCGCCCAACGAAGCGATTTTAATCGCGGATTCGGCGGAAGCTTTCGCGCAAGCCATCGCGCGCCTGATTCAAGACGACGAGTTGCATCGACGGATGTCGGAGGCGGCGCGTCGGCATTTCGAGCAAAACTTTCGCATCGAGCGCGTCGCGGAATCGCTTGAAGAAAGTTATCGACGGATTTTGAGCGAACATGCGATGGGCTAATCTTCCGGGCTTGGCGAAAAACGCCTTGCGACATCGCGTCGGCAAGTGCGCCATCTGCGGCAAGCGAAGCCTTTTTCTCGTCTTTGAAACGCGCGAGGCGCGACATTTCCGCGAGCGATTGCACTGCGTTTTCTGCAAAAGCGTCTCGCGCAATCGGCACGTCGCCAAAGAAATTTTGAGCGTCTTCGGACGCAAGGAAAATTCGATTCAAGAAGCCAAACCGTTTCTGAAAACGCTGAAAATTTACAGCGCGAGTTCGGGCGACGCTCTGCATCGAACGTTGGGCGACGGCAATCCGAACTTCGTCGCGTCGGAATACTTCCCCGACGTGCCCATCGGCGCGACGAAAAACGGCGTGTCGTGTCAGAACTTGGAATCGCTCACGTTCGAAAGCGAGGCGTTTGACTTGGTGATTACCGAAGACGTCTTGGAGCACGTCGCCGATTTTGAAAAAGCCTTTTCGGAAATTCATCGCGTCTTGAAACGCGGCGGCTATCACGTGTTCACCGTTCCGCTTCTGCTCGACGCGCCCACGCTGGAACGCGCCACGCTGGAAAACGGAATCGTCAAACATCTGTTGCCGCCCGAATATCACGGCGACCCGATACGCGGCGAAATTTTGGCGTTTAGAACGTTTGGCTACGACATTTTCGAACGGCTGGCGAAGTTCGGGTTCGAGGCGAAACTGTCTCAAACGTTTTACCAAGACACGTTGCGCTACGCGATCGCCGATAGCCACGTCATCGTAAGCCGCAAGCGATGAAACGCGCCGACAACTTCAACTCGCTCGACAATGATTTCCATCGTCATTTGCAGCGCGTCGCCCGATTTTCAAAAGCAAGTCGTCGAGAACTTGTCGCAAACCGTCGGGTGCGACCACGAATTCATCGTCTTCGATAATCGCCTTCATCGATATGGGCTGTGCAAGGTCTATAACCTTTGCGCCGAGAAAGCCAAGCATTCGTATCTCTGCTTCGCTCACGAGGACATTCTCATCGAGACGAAAGATTGGGGCAAAAGGCTCATCGCGCACTTTGAGCGCGATAGGGAAATCGGCGCGATTGGCGTGGCGGGCATTGGCTTCGTAAGCGAGCGACCGAAGCCATCGACGCCGCGCGCCGCCGCGTTCTTTCGCGTCAAGCACATCGACAAGCGCACGGGGCGACGGGCAAACATCTGGCGACCCAAGGGCGTTCAAGGCTTGTTTCGCGTCGCCACGATCGATGGGCAATTCATCTTCACGACCAAAGACGTGTGGAGTCAGTGCCGCTTCGACGAAGAACGCTTCACGCATTTCCATCTCTACGACTTGGATTTCAGCATGCAGGTCAATCGACGCTACAAGGTGATGGCGACGACCGAAATCGACATCACGCACTTTTCGTTCGGAACTTACGACGCGACGCATCGCGCCTTTTATTTGAAGTTCATCGAGAAGTGGAAAGATCGATTGCCCTTGTTGCAGATCTCCGAAAGCGCGTCGCCGACGCAGATCGTCAAAATTTTCACGCACGACATTTTGAATCATTTGCGCGACGGGCATTTCGATCTTGCCAAGAGAAGCTTCGAGCATTTGAAGCGCGCTCTGGCGCGCCCGACGCTCCCGCTCGCGTTGCAGTGCGCCGCGCTGTCGCCCATCGTGATGCTTTCAACCTTGCGCGACTAATGCGAGCCAAAGTCAACGTCTTGCTCTCCACCTACAACGGCGAAAAGTTTTTGTCGCAACAACTCGATAGCCTTTTGGCGCAAACCTATCCCGACATTCTCATTCACGTTCGAGACGACGGTTCGAGCGACAAGACGCTCGACATTCTCGATGCCTATCGCAACGCGCACCCGAACATTCGCGTCACGCGAGGCGAAAACATGGGCGCGGCGAAAAGTTTTTATCAATTGCTTCTGAACGCCGACGATTCTTGCGAGTATTTCGCCTACTGCGACCAAGACGACGTGTGGAAATCCGACAAAATCGAGCGCGCCATCGCCTTTCATCAAAAGCGAGACCCCGCGATTCCAGCTTTGTATTTCTCGGAGTTTGAAATCGTCGATGCCAATCTCAGGCGCATTGCCTCATCGAAGCCTTACGCTCGGCGCGACTTCAAGACGGCTCTGCTCCAAAACGTGCCGTTTGGGTGCGCGCAAGTGTGGAACAAGGCGGCGCAACGATTGCTGGCGACGCACCCGCCAAACTTTTTCTATATGCACGATTGGTGGAATTTTCTCGTGATTTCGGGCGTGGGCGAAATTCTTTACGATCCCGCGGAAACGCTCTACTATCGGGCGCACGGCGCGAACGTGTTTGGTCAAACGACGTCTTTCTGGGCGCGAATGACCAATCGCGTCGCCTTGCTCAGACGACGAAAAGAATTGCCCATCTTTTCGGCATGGCGGCAAGCCGTCGAATTTGAACGACTCTTTGCGCCTTATCTTTCGCCCGAACATCGAGAAACGCTCGCGGAATTTACGCGCTCGAAAGAAAACGTTTGGCGACGATTGCGCTACGCGATGACGGGAAAGGCGAGACGCGCCTCGCGCCTGGACACGCTCATCTTCAAAGCAATGGTCGTTTTCAACCGCTACTAAACGCGCCTTGATGTCGGATTCAAAACAGCCGAAAATCGCCGTCGTTCACGAGTGGCTTTCCATCGTCGCAGGCTCGGAGAAAGTCGTGGGCGAATTGCTCGCGTTGTATCCAAACGCCGACCTGTTCGCGCTCGTGGATTTTTTCGGCGACGAGGAGCGCAAACTCATCATGGGCAAGCGCGCTCAAACGAGCTTCATTCAGCGATTGCCCTTTGCGAAAACGTCGTTTCGCGCCTACTTGCCCCTGATGCCGCTCGCCGTCGAGCAATTCGACGTGTCCGATTACGACGTCGTGATTTCGAGTCATCACGCCGTCGCAAAAGGCGTGCTCACGCATCAAAACCAACTGCACGTTTGCTACTGCCACTCGCCAATGCGCTATGCGTGGGATTTTTATCACGAGTATCTGCGCGAAGCCAAGTTGAACGAAGGGTTGAAGGGAGCGTTTGCCAAAGCGATGCTTCACTACTTGCGCCTTTGGGACGTGGCGAGCGCCAATCGCGTCGATGAATTCGTCGCCAATTCGCATTACATCGCGCGGCGCGTCAAGCGCGTCTACAACCGCGACGCCACCGTGATTTATCCGCCCGTCGATGTCGAAAAGTTTTCGCCGAACCCGAACAAAGACGATTACTACCTCGCCGTCGCTCGCTTCGTGCCATACAAAAAAGTCGACGTGATTTTGGAGGCTTTCGCGCGAATGCCCGACAAAAAACTCGCGCTCATCGGCGAGGGCGACAAAACGATTTTGAAGAAAGCGACGCGCAACGTGGAAGTAATCGGCTTTCAGCCGTTTGAGTCGCTGAAAAAACATCTCGCGTCCGCGAAAGCCTTTGTTTACGCGGCGGAAGAGGATTTCGGCATCACGCTCGTCGAGGCGCAAGCCTGCGGCACGCCCGTCATCGCGTTTGGAAAAGGCGGCGCGACGGAAACCGTCATCGACGGCGAGACGGGAGTTTTGTTCGACGCGCAAACGCCCGAAAGCCTCATTCGCGCCGTTGAACGCTTCGAGCGAATGGAGTTCGACCCCGCCAAAATTCGCCGCAACGCCGAGCGCTTCGACCGCGCCGTTTTCGCCGAGAAAATCAAAGCCTTCATTGACGAAAAACGACAAGCGTTTCTTCAAACCCCATGCGCTCGTTAGCGCATTGCGAAAACCCCTCCCCTTTGCAAAGAGAAGAGCGATTCTGACCGCGCTGGAATCGGGGGCGAGGGTGAATGCTTCGCTCCGTTTCGTTCAGAATCGCAAAAGTAGTTGTCTCGCTCTGGGCGCGAGGCGTCATTCCGAGCGAAAGCGAGGAATCCGCGAGTGGCGAATTGGATAACGTCGCGTCTCTTCGGAAAATCCTCGTCGCTTAACTTCGAGGCAAATTTCGCCAAAACGACAATGCGCGTTTTCCGAGAAGACATTGCCGAGAAAAAGTATCTCTTGCTCATCGCGCGAATGAAATTCGCTCGCGGCGAAGTCTCGTTTGAAGAGCTGCGCGAGCGCGCCGAAGACCTCATCGCCACGATAGAAAAACGGCGCGACCAAATTTTCGGCAAATCGCGTCGCTATCAACTGAACCTGTCCGCCGCCGAACTCATTGACGACCCGCTTTGACGGATGCGCGCCGTTGGTTACTTCATCAACATCATTTTTCGCGTTTGCGAAAACGCGCCCACTCGGAGCGAATAGAGCAAAGCGAAACTTTTGCCAACGGGCTTGCGCGTTATGGCTTGTCGAAAACAAAAGGCGACTCATCGCTGAATCGCCTTTGTTCGCGGTTATTCTCGTTCTTTTACTTCGTGAAAACCATCTTCGCCGTTTGCGTGAACGC
>JANWWM010000069.1 GCA_025055975.1 Chloroherpetonaceae bacterium
ACCGCAACGTCGGCGCAAGCGTCATCGAGGCGATGGCTTACGTGGCGACGGCAATCTTGGTAACGGAACTCTCTTGAAAACGCGACGACGATGGACGCAAGCGAAGCGACGAAACGCTCAGAGACGAGCGATGCGGAAAAATTCCGCGCGCTCATCGCAGAAGCGCGAGAATTGCTGTTCAAAGACGCTCAGCGCGCCCTTGAATGTGCCGACTTGGCACTTGCTCTCATCGGCGAGCGAGGGGATTTGCTCAAAGAAAAAGCCAACGCGCTGAATGCGAAAGCCAGCGCGCTGCGGGTATTGAGCGATTACCCGCGCGCGCTCGACTGTCATCAGCAGAGCCTTGCGACATTTGAGCAACTGGGCGACAAAGACGGCATCGCCAGCGCGCTCAACGGCATCGGCAATGTCTATCTCTAC
Organism: Chloroherpetonaceae bacterium; assembly: GCA_025055975.1. Lineage (GTDB taxonomy): Bacteria > Bacteroidota > Chlorobiia > Chlorobiales > Thermochlorobacteraceae > JANWWM01. The sequence goes on from JANWWM010000069.1 coordinate 421, forward strand.
CTTGCCGACTATGCGAGCGCGCTGGAGCATTACCAAAAGAGCCTGGCGATGTATGAGCAACTTGGCGACAAAGACGGCGTCGCCAGAACGCTTAACAACATCGGTCTCGTTTATGAGCACCTTGCCGGCTATGCGAGCGCGTTGGAACATCTCCAAAGAAGCCTTGCGACATTTGAGCAACTTGGCGACAAAGACGGCGTCGCCAGAGCACTCCTCAACATCGGTCTCGTTTATGAGCGCCTTGCCGACTATGCGAGCGCGTTGGAGCATTACCAAAAAAGCCTTGCGATACTTGAGCAATTCGGCGACAAGCGTAGCGTTGCGATTGCGCTCAACAGCATTGGAGAAGCGCATCGGGCGTTGGGTCAAGTTGAGGAAACGAAAGCGGCGCTGACGAAGGCTTTGGAACTCTGTCGCCAACTCGGCACGCGGCGCGAAGAAGCTGAAGCCTATCTGTCGCTCGGTTGGCTCTATGCGCAGCGAGAGGCAAAGAAGAAAGATTGAACGCAACGCGCCTTGGCGCGTTTGCGCGCAACGCCTGATGGAGAAACTCATCGGTAATTGACGAATTGAAGCGGCACGCCCAAATCGAGCGAAAGCAGATGCTTCTGCACGGCTTGCAAATCGTCGATTTGCTTGCCCGACACGCGAATCTCGTCGCCTTGAACTTGCGCCTGCACTTTGAGCTTGAGTTCTTTGATTGCCGTCGTGATTTTCTTCGATGTTTCCTTGTCAATGCCTTGCTTCAACTTGACCTTTTGGCGCACGCTGTTTTGCGTCGCGGGCTCGATTTTCTGAAAGTCCAAAACCTTTAACGAGATGCCGCGCTTGATGAGTTTGGATTGAAGCGTGTCGACGACGGCTTTGAGCGTGAATTCGCTCGCCGATTCGAGCGTCAGTTCCATTTCCTTCTCGTTGAAGAGAATCGCCGATCTGGTGTCTTTGAGGTCGTAACGCTGTTGAATTTCCTTGCGCGCTTGATTGAGCGCGTTGTCCAATTCTTGAAGGTTGATTTTTGAAACGATGTCGAACGAGTGTTCCGAAGCCATGGCGATTGAACGGGTTTGGGTTGAGTTACCTTGAAAGTCGTCGCATCACGGCGCGCACTTCTTCGTCGGTTTGTTCGGGACGATAGAGCGCAAGGAAGCGATCGAGATGCCCGATGATGTCGTCGCGCAAGGCTCTGAATTGGCGGCGACTTTCGCCTGAAACGTCCTTGAATCCCCAATGCGCGTTGATGGCGCCTTGATATAGCCATTCGGGGCAATCGTGATACGCCGTGCCGCTCACCGTAACGACGATGTCGAACTTCCGACCTCTGAACGCTTCGACGGGCTTCGAGTAGTGAGACGAAAGGTCGATGCCGATTTCGCGCATGACGGCGATGGCGTTTTTGTCCACATAGCCGCACGGTTGAACGCCCGCGCTGTAGGCATCGAGCGCGTTTGTTCGAGATTTCAGATACCCTTCGGCGATTTGACTGCGAATCGCGTTTGCCGTGCAAAGAAAAATGATGCTTCTCACGAGCGTCGTCGCGTTGCGTCTCGGCGAATCTCGTTACTCTTTCCAACCTTCCTTGCCAATCAGAGGCACGAAGGCGAAATGGTCGGCGAGGCTCTCGAAGACCTGATTGCCTTGCCGATGGAAGATGCGCATCTGTTGCGTTTTGATGTCGCCAATCGGAATGACGAGCCTTCCGTCGTCGGCGAGTTGTTCGATCAACGGACGCGGCACGTCGGGCGAGCCTGCCGTAACCAAAATCGCATCGAAGGGTTTCATCGCCGCCCAACCCAGCGTGCCGTCGCCCAATTTGCACTGAATTTTCAGCCCAAGTTCCTCAAAGCGTTTCAAGGCTTGTTGATATAGAATCTCCTGTCGCTCGATCGTGAAAACGCGGTAACCAAGCGCGCAAAGGATCGCCGCTTGATAGCCCGACCCCGTTCCGACTTCCAAGACCTTGGCGTCGCTTGGATAATGCTCGGCGACGATGCTCGTCATATACGCCACCGTGTAAGGTTGCGAGATGGTTTGGTTGGCGGCGATGGGCAACGGCGAATCTTGATACGCCACGTCCCAAAACGCCGAATCGACGAACAAGTGGCGTTTCACTTGCAAAAAGGCTTGCAAGACGCGCTCGTTTGAAATGCCCATCTCGCGCAGCTTTTGAACCATCTCTTCGCGCTTCGGGCGGTATTTGTGATCTTGGTCGTTTATCAAGGTTGCGCGACGGTTTGCGTTGCGGGTATTTACGAAAAAATTTTTTCGATTTAATCCTCGCTCTCTTCCGCCCACAAGCGTGGCTTGACGAGCAAGACTTCCTCGCGCTCCACGACGACCGCGCCAACGTCCGCGCCTTTGGGCTTGCGCACGTATTTCTTTGGGACGCAGATGACGGGCGCGAGTTCAGAGCCTTTCGCGTCGGAGTAATGCGCCGCGATCGCCGCCGCTCGCTCCAACTCTTCTCGCGTGGGCGGCTTGCTCGATTTGAGCACGCAATGCGAACCCGCCACGCCGCGCGCATGAAACCACAAGTCGTTTGGGCGAGCGTATTTGAACGTGAGCAAATCGTTGTTCTTGGCGTTCTTTCCGACCCAAAGTTCCGCGCTCGGCGAAATCCGAAACCGACGAAAAAGCGTTTGTTTCTCGGCTTCTTCTTTCGAGACGAGCAAAAATTTTCGAAGCGTCGTCAAGTTCGCTTTCCGCCACTGCGCGAACGTTTTTTGGTCGCCAATGCCTGAAAGTTCCGCTTGCAAGGCGTGAAGCGTCGACAAATTTTCCTGCGCCGATTTCAATCGCGCCCCCGTAGCCACCGCGCTCGCTTTGGATTTCTTGGCTTTTTCAAAGTAGGCTTCGGCGTTTTCGTAGGGCGATTTTTTGGGATCGAGCGCAATGACGAGTCGCCCGCCATTGAAGAAATCCTCGACCGTGATTTCCGACATTCCTTTCTCGATGCGATGCAAATTCGCCATCAGGAGTTGCCCTTGTCGCTCGCATTCCTCGGCGCGATTTTTCGCGCCTTGCTCTTGCATCGCCGCGATTTGCGCGCGCGTCTTCTCGATGAGCCGCGAAAGTTGCGCGCGCAGCGTTTTGAGTTCCTTGCCGAATCGCTCCGCTTGATGAACCTTGAACGAATAAAACTTCATCGCCTCGTTGACGGACTCGAAACGCTCGACGGCTTGAAACGGGCGATGACGCTCATCGATGATGGAAAACCAATGAGTCGTTTCGCCTTGTTCCGTCAGACCGCGATAAACTTTGGGGTCGGGCGAAATGAGTTCGTAGAAGAGTTCCGAGACGACGTCGCAAAGCGAGCGGATGTCGATTGAGGGCGATTGTTCTTTGGCGCGAAACAAAACTTCGCGGGCAAGCGTCGCGTCGAAGCCCGGCAGAAGTCGCGGCAGTTCTTTTTGAAGACGCTTTTCGTCGAGCGCGTGTGCGTCAAGGCTTTCGAGCGTGGCTTTCAGTCGCGTTTCGTCTTGCGCGAGCCGTTCGAGCGTGGGCAAAATGGGCGGCGCGGAAGACTCGACGAAGGGCGCGCCTTTCAAAGCGTCGTTTTTCTTGAAGGCTTCGAGAATCAAGCCGTCTTGAACGAGAAAGAAATTCGTGTCGGCGCTGAACAGTTGGAAGACGAGGCGCAGATTGCCTTCAAGCTCGAAGTAGAGAACTCGGTCGCGCTCCGAAAGATGAACGCGCTGGATTTGTCGGTCGTTGGCGGCGGCGAAAAGCGAGGCGACGTTGCGTTTTTTGCGAGCGAAATCTTCGGAGAAATAGAGCGCAAGGCGCGTCTCGCCCGTCGCGCCCACGATGGCAAAACGCTCTTTTGACGGCGCGAACAGAGAGACGCGCAGTTCGCCTTTTTCTTGGGAAAAACACTCAAAGACGTATCCGCCCTCGAAGCGTTCCGACATTTCTCGCGCAAGGGCGTAGAGCGCAAAGTAGTTGCGAATCATCGTTCATCGCGGGCGGAGACGCGAGTTCAATGGCGACGGCAAAATCGCAAACGCCGCTCCCATCAAGCGCGAGCGGGTTGCGGCGCGATGTCTTCGGGCAGTTGAACGGGCAACCCGTGCAACGTTTCTCTGATGAGAAAATCCACGACCGCCTTGATGTCGCCCGTTTTTTGATACACTTCGAGCTGCTTGCGCGCGCTCGTGCCGTGTTCCAAAATTTTGTAGATGGTGTTGATTTCGTGGCGCGATTCGAGTTCCTCGACGGCGTTGTCGACGAAGCGCAAAAGCTCCAAAATCAAGTCGGGCGTGTTGATTTTTTGCTTTTTGCTGAAATCGATGAGCTGACCCGTCAAGCCGTAGCGCGCCGCAAGGAATTTGTTTTCCTCGATCAAGGCGCGGCTGTAACCCTTGAACTGCATATTGCGCCGATATAGGTCGTAGAGCGTTTTCGCCGTGGCTTGAATGAGCGCGGCGACGGCGATCGATTCATCGACGCGCGTCGGAATGTCGCAGATGCGAATTTCAATCGTGTCGAAAAACGGATGCGGGCGAATGTCCCACCAAATTTTCTTGCCATTGTCGATGCACCCCGTTTTGATGAGCAGTTTGACGTAGTCGTCGAACTCGGAATACGAATGAAAGATGTCGGGAATGCCGGTGCGCGGAAAACTTTTGAAAACTTGCGTGCGCCAAGAATACAGTCCCGTTGGTCTGCCAAGCCAGAAGGGCGAACTCGTCGTGAGCGCCAAGATGTGCGGCAAAAGGTAGCGCATTTGGTTCATCACCTCGATTTGCGCTTCCTTGTCGGCGATGCCGATGTGCACGTGCAGTCCGAAAATGAGGTTGGCGCGCGCGATGTCTTGCAAGTCGTTGACCAAGCCGCGATAACGTTCATGGTCGGTGATGTCTTGGAGTTTCCAATCGGAAAAGGGGTGCGTGGAGGCGGCGACGATGCGAAAGCCTTTGCGAATCGCAAGCCGCGCCAAATCGGTGCGCAAATTCACCAAATCCGCTCGCGCTTCTTGAATGTTGGCGCAAATGCCCGTGCCAACTTCCACGACCGATTGGTGCATTTCGGGCTTGACGCGCTCCTTCAAAATCTTCGAGCCGTCTTCGGCTAAAATCTGCTGAATCTGGCTTTTGAGTTCGCGCGTAACGGGGTCGACGATTTGATACTCTTCTTCAATGCCGATGGTGAACTTCTCCTTCTGTTGCATTTGACGCGCTCCCGTTTAAGTTTTGCGTTTGAAAATCGAGATGGGCTTTGAGATTTTCGCGGAAAATACGAAACGGACATCGGGAGAGCAAAAGCGCGACAGCGTCGCTCGCGTCGCAGAAAGCGTGAAAAATGGAGGCTTGCGGAAACATCCCCTCGAAAAAACGACGCGCTCAAAACGTCAAACGACGCGCGCGATTGCGCCAAGAAAGTCATTCCGCCACGAGCATCGCCGCGCCGAAAACCCCCGCGCTGTCGCCCAAAATGGGCTTCACGATGGCGGTTTCGAGTTTGTGATTGAACACGTGTTTTTTGGCTTCTTCTACGCCTTCGCCGTAGAGCAAATCGATGTTGCCAACGCCGCCGCCCAACACGATGACGTCGGGATCCAAAATGTTGATGACGACCGCGATCGCTTTGCCAAAGTTTTCCGTCAGGCGTTTGATGGTTAGGGTCGCGTTCTCATCTGTTCCAAGCCGATGACGCTCGACGATGTCTTTGAGTTTTCTTGATTCGCCGCTTCGCGCTTGATAAAATTTTTCGAGCCAAACGCCCGAAAGAACGGTCTCGACGCACCCGCGCTTGCCACAGTAGCATAGCTCGCCGTTCTCTTCCAAAACGTTGTGTCCCCATTCGCCCGCGATGCCTTGCCTGCCGCCAATGACTTTGCCATCGACGACGATGCCGCCGCCCACGCCCGTTCCCATAATCACGCCGAAGACGACGCTTGCGCCTTTTGCCGCGCCGAGCCGCGCTTCCGCGAGCGCAAAGCAATTGGCGTCGTTGGCGATTTTTATCGGAACGCCGAGAACCTGCTCCAAATCGCGCTTGAACGGTTTGCCGTTCAGGCAAACGGTGTTGCTGTTTTTGAGCGTTTGCGTCGAGGGTTCGAGCGCGCCTGGGGTTCCAACGCCAATTTTCGTCGGACGCTTGCCGAGCGTATCCGCCACGTCGTCGACAAGGCGTTTGATTTGCGCCAAAATGTGCGCGTAGCCTTTTTCCGCTTGCGTCTCGATGCGTTGGCGCGTTAGCGCGCGCGAACTTGTTGGACTTTCCAAAACGGCGCACTCGATTTTCGTGCCGCCCAAATCAATTCCCCAAAGCATTTTCGTTTTTTGAAGTTCTCGCGTCAAAAAACGCTTGCGCTCGAAATTGCGTTGTTCCGCGCGAATGTCAATTCCCGTTCCATGCCGCATTCGACCGTTCTCGTTTGGTTTCGCAACGACCTGCGCTTGCGCGACAACGAAACCCTGACGCGCGCCATCGAATCGTCTCGCGTCGTCGTTCCCGTCTATGTCTTCGACGAGCGTTGGTTTGGCGCGACGCGATTCGGCTTCAAAAAAACGGGCGCGTTTCGAGCGAAATTTTTGCTCGAAACCGTCGCGGATTTGAAGCGCAATCTCCAACGACTCGGAAGCGACTTGGCGATTCGCGTCGGAAAACCTGAACGACTGCTCGTCGAGCTTGCCCGCGACCTTCGCGCCGACGCGGTTTTTTTCAGCGAGGAATCCACCGACGAGGAACTTGCCGTCGAGCGCGAACTCAAACGCGCCTTGACGGCGCAAGGAATCGCGCATCGCTCGTTTTGGCAAACGACGCTCTATCGCAAAGAAGATTTGCCGTTCTCCGTTGAGCGCTTGCCCGACGTGTTTACGACGTTTCGCAAGCAAGCCGAAAAATTCGCCAAAGTCCGCTCCACATTTCCCGCGCCAACACGCCTGAACCCGCTGCCGCCAATCGATTTGGGCAAATTGCCAACCCTCGCGGAACTCGGTCTCGACGAGCCGCCAAGCGACGCGCGCGCCGTTCTACGCTTCAAAGGCGGCGAAAGCGAAGCATGGAAACGCCTCGATGAATACGTTTGGCAAACCGATTCGCTCAAACGCTACAAGGAAACGCGCAACGGGCTTCTGGGCGCGAACTATTCCTCGAAACTTTCTCCGTGGCTCGCCAACGGCGCGATTTCCCCGCGAGCGATTTTCGAGGAAGTCAAACGCTACGAACAAGAGCGCGTCTCCAACGAGTCAACTTACTGGCTCGTCTTTGAACTTCTGTGGCGCGATTACTTCCGATTCCTTTCGCTCAAATGCGGCAACCGAATCTTCAAAAAGCGCGGCATAAAAAATCAGCCCGTCGACCTGCGTCAAGACGAGGCGACTTTTCGGGCTTGGGCGGAAGGCAGAACGGGCGTTCCGTTCATCGATGCCAATATGCGCGAACTTTCAGCGACGGGCTTTATGTCGAATCGCGGCAGGCAAAACGTGGCGAGTTTTCTCGTCAAGGATTTGAAAATCGATTGGCGAATGGGCGCGGAATGGTTCGAGTCGCTCCTGATTGACTACGACGTGGCGAGCAACTACGGAAACTGGAACTATGTAGCGGGCGTTGGCAACGACCCGCGCGAGGATCGCTACTTCAACCCGATTCGTCAGGCGACGATGTATGACCCAAATGGCGACTACGTTCGACATTGGATACCCGAACTCAAATGCGTGCCCGCGCCGCTCATTCACGAACCGAGCAAACTTTCGCCAATGGAGCAAACCCTCTACGGCGCGAGGATTGGGAA
>JANWWM010000072.1 GCA_025055975.1 Chloroherpetonaceae bacterium
CGACGCTCCTCTGTCCATTTCTCTAAATACTTTAATTTCACCGACAAAAACGCTGCTTGAAGCTCATCTAAGCGAGAGTTGTACCCAATTATCTCGTTGTAGTACTTCTTCTGAGAACCATAATTGCGAAGCGTTTGACACTTCCTATACAGCGCTTCATCATCAGTCGTAATTGCGCCAGCATCGCCAAGCGCGCCTAAATTTTTGCCGGGATAAAAGCTTGTTCCGTTCACAATGCCAAAACTGCCTGTCAGCTTCCCGTTGTATGTAGCCCCGTGCGCCTGCGCGTTATCCTCAACGACATACAACCCGTATTTCTTCGCAATGTCCATAATTCTATCCATTTCGCACGCTTGTCCATACAAATGCACGGGCATAATCGCCTTCGTTCTTGGCGTAATTGCTTCTTCAATTCGCTCTGGGTCAATGTTGTAAGTGTCCAAGCGCGGCTCTACGAACACGGGGGTTGCGCCTACAAATGATACTGCTAAGACCGTTGCAATGTAAGTGTTAGAGGGCACGATGACTTCATCGCCTTTGCCAATGCCTAACGCTCGAAGCGATAAATGCAGCGCATCTAATCCGCTAGCAACGCCCACGCAAAAGCGCACTTGATTCCACTTCGCATATTCTGCCTCAAAATTTGCAACCTCTCTGCCTAAGATATACCAATTTGAGAAAAATACCCGTTCAAAAGCCTGATGAATCTCATCACGAATCTGCGCATTCATCGCCTCAAATGAGAGAAACGGAATTTTATGCTTTTGTTCTACAACGGTCATAGACTATGTTAAAGTTGCCACAACAAAAATCTCTGCCGCATTCTCTTGAAAGTCTTTTCCAAGCTGATAGAATCCTTCTATCATCTCTGGCGTCCAAGTCTCCTCTATTTGCTTGTTAGACAAAGGCTTGAAAAAGATTCCACCGATATGCCTAACCTTGTAACCCGCGCTTTCTACATCTTTTTTTATGGAGTCCCAGTCATATACGCGGTAGTGCCCTAATGCCTTATCGCGCTCGTTTAGTTGATATTCTGATTCTAAAAGTCCCATTTTCACTGCCGCTAAGCGATGAAACGACTTCGCGTTTGGCACGCCAATAATTACAACCCCTTCTGGTTTTAACCATAACCTCGTTCTTGCCAGCACTTCTACGGGCTTCTCCAAGTGTTCCAAAATATGCTCCATAATGATGGTATCATACTGTCGTGATGGCTCAAAATGTTCAAAAAGCGAGCAATGCTTTCTCACATTTGGATAATTCGGAATTGTCTCCAATAACTTCATTGAGCCTTCCACAACATCTAACTCCTCAAAGTCATCTTTTAGAAAGGCAGTCATCACCCCATCGCCTGAACCCATTTCCAAGCCAATCCCTTTCTTGAAGTATTCACGAATCGTTTGGTATCGGTAGGATATCAACACTCTATCAAAGTTTAGCTGCTCTTTGACATACCAGTCAGCCAAGCGTTCTATTCTCTCTCTCATCTTGCTTTTATCAGTTTATTTTCTGGCGCGATTGAATTGCCCGCAAAATTGCCTCAACAGACTTCATATTCTCAATCTCCTCTGGAGTCAAGTTTAACTCAAACTCCGACTCTAATTCTAAAATCAACTCCAAATGACTGACTGAATCCCACTCTGCCACATCTTCTTGCTTCGTATTCAGACTAATCTCAGTATGCTGTCCAAATACGCTCTTGAAAATGGGAGACAGTTTTTCAAGCAAACTCTGCATAGCGTTGCAAAATTTTAGCGTAGAACTCCTGCGCTGGTTTGTTTTTTGCCGTTTCCTTGAACTCAATGTGCCTCAGCGTTAAACCTTTCTCCGAAAGCGCGTTTAGCACATGCTCGAAAAACTTGTCCTCTATTCCTCTGCCAAGCGCTCGACAGCTCATCAGATAATTTCTCAGAGTTGCTTCATTATTCTTTACCTCTACAAGCATCAAACCCACTGTTCCGTAATCGCCAAATTTGTCTGACACTTTCAGTCCAAACAACAAGTTCCCTCTCTCTACAAAGCTCCGTAGTTCCTTGACCGAGAAAATTTCCTTATTGAAGTTAAATTGATTTGTCTTTTCTGTCATCTGCGCGTAGCGCTCAATCTCGCTTAGGTTATTTACTGACACATCAAGTTTTAGCTCCAGCTTTCTTACATATTCCTCAAAACTGGTTATCGTTTCAGATGCAACCTTTCTTGCCTGTTCTGCGCGGTATTGTTCTGTTTTGCTTTTATCTTCTTCAGTCAAGCGCTTTCGCTTAAACGCAAAATGCTCGGTTATCTTAAGAAACTTCACATAATCCTTCTCAAATAGA
>JANWWM010000021.1 GCA_025055975.1 Chloroherpetonaceae bacterium
CGCCTAGTTACCAATATCCGACGGGCGGCGTGCGCCAATTGCAACCAGGTCAGCAATACATCCTCTTGATTGAAGGAGAAGCGTCGGGCGGCAGACGCGCCGAGGTCGTGGCGGTTTTCCGAATGGCGCAAAATCTTTCGGGATCGAGCGCGTCATCGCCGAACAGTCCAGCGGTTTCTGACGAGATTCGTCGCCTTCTGCTCGAAAAGTATGGCTCAAACGCGCCCGATTGGCTTCGCGATCCGCGCACGCGCTTCATTTCCTTCGATGGACCCATCGACGGCGTTCAATACACCAACAGCACCGATGGCGAAGCTCTCGCCAGAGCGTTAAACAAGTAAGGGAGGACTAACAATGACCACTTCATTCAACGCAAAGCCAATGAACCGCATCGTTCTCAGCTCGCTGACGCTTTTCTTCTGCGCAAGCGTCGCAATGGCGAATCCAAACGCGACGAAAAAGAACGAATCGAATCGCGCCGCCGTCGCCGACGTGGCGATCGTGATTAAAACCGTCAAGGACGTTCAAGCCAAAATCGGCAATCAGCCCTTCAAGCCCGCGCAACGCGGACAAAATCTCAACTCAGGCGACGCGGTCAAAACGGGCGAACAATCGTTCTCGATTTTGCGCTTCGTCGACGGCTCGGTGATTCGCGTCCAAGAAAACTCCGAAATCAAGGTGCGCGGCGAAAAAGCCGACGGCAAAATGGAAAAGACCGTCGACATCAACTTCGGCAAGCTTGGCTTCAACGTCAAGCAAAAGCCAGGCGAGCAATTCCGATTCACGTCGCCCACTTCGGTCGCGTCCATCAAAGGCACGTCGGGCGCGTATATGAGCGACAACGAAGGCTCTTCGCTCACGATCGTCGAGGGCAGGGGCGAATTGCAAACGAAAGACGGCAAGACGTTCGAAGTCGGCGCGGGCGAAACCGCCTTCGTAACGGTTACGGGAGAATCGGGCAAGCGCAAAGCCACGCAAAACGAACTCAACAGCGCCTCCGTTAGCGCGAAGACGGGTCCGTTCAAGGTTCGCTTCCTCGATGCCGATGGCAACGAGCGCATCCTTGAAATTCCCGAACAAAACTAACGCGCCTTTCAAGTCGGAACAAAGCGTCTGCGAACCGCAGGCGCTTTTTATTTTCGAGAAACTCGTTTTCGAATGACGATTTCGCGTCAAGACCTTTCAAAACGCATCAAGGCGCGCGGAATCGAACTTGGCTTTTCCGCCGTGGGCATTTCGCGCGCCGAGCCGCTTTCCGACGAAGCGCGGCGATTGGAGCGTTGGCTCAACGCGGGAATGCACGGAGAAATGAAGTATATGGAAGATCATTTTGAAAAGCGCGTCAATCCCAAAGCCTTGATGCCCGAAGCGAAATCGGTCGTCTCCGTTCTCGCCAATTACTTTCCTTCTCAACGCGCAATTTCCGCTGGCGGCAAAATTTCCATCTACGCGCAAGGAACGGATTATCACCGCGTCGTCAAAAGCAAATTGCAAGCGTTGTTCGATTTCATCTGCGAACTCGTCGGAAGCGTGAACGGTCGCGCCTTCGTGGATTCCGCGCCGACGATGGACAAAGCGCTCGCGCAACGTTCAGGTTTGGGCTGGATTGGCAAACACACGAATCTCATCTCTCGACCTCTTGGCTCGTTCTTCTTCATCGGCAACCTTTTGCTCGATTGCGAACTTGCTTACGACGCGCCGCATGTCGCCAACTATTGCGGCTCTTGCACGGCTTGCATTGACCTTTGTCCAACGCAAGCCATCACGCTCGACCATCAAGTCGACGCGCGCAAATGCATTTCCTACCTCACAATCGAGCTCAAGCGCGATTTCACGGATGAGGAAAAATCAATGCTCGGCGAATGGCTCTTCGGGTGCGACGTCTGTCAAGACGTTTGTCCATGGAACCGCTTTTCAAAACCGACGACGATCGCGGAGTTCGCGCCGAAGCCCGACGCGCAGCGCATTACGGAGAGCGACATCTTGGAGATGACGAAATCGTCGTTCAAGCGCGTTTTTGGCGAAACGCCCGTTTTCAGAACGGGATTGCGACGAATGAAACGCAATGCGGAAGCCGTGAGAGAAAACCTCGCTCGCCGCGCCGATTGAGTTACTCGAAAAATTTTCTTGTTTCGATGGAGAAGTTTTTGATGACCTCTTCGCCCGTGATTTTCTGCTTGCCCGAAAAACTCTTCACCTCTCCTTTCTGATTGAAGGTCGTAATCGTCTCCGTCTCTGGATTGACCAACCAGACCAACTTCACCCCGCCCGCCAACCACTCCGACACCTTCGTCAGCGCGTCGTTGAGGTTGTCGTTGGGACTTTGAACCTCCACCACAAAGTCAGGCGCGATTTCTCCAAACCCTTTCTTCTTTGGCTGTTTCGGCAATCGCTCCTTTGAAATGAACGCAAAGTCCGCTCCCATCACCGTTTGCTTTTCGGGCGCGCGCGACACCACAAAACCCGTCTCCGCCGCGTAGGAATGCCCCAAACGGTTGTCTTGAATGTGATTGTCGAGAATGCGGCTCACGCGCATCGCAATGTAGCCGTGCAAATCGCCTGCGGGCATAACCTCGACGAGTTTTCCTTTGATGAGGTCGTAGTTGCGCTTCGTCTCGCGCTGAAGGCGCTCCAAATCCTCTATCGTCCAAAACGACGCGCCTTCCTTTCGGGCTTCTCGCCCCTTGCCCGCCCTCCGCTTCGGCTTCGCTAAACTTTGAGTCATCGTTTGAGGTCGGTCAATCGATTTTGTTTCGCATAAAGTCCGCGACCTTGAAAAATGCTTGTTCGAGCGTTTCGCGCAGTTCGACGGGAAGGTTGACTTTCATCATCGCTTCTCTGATGCAGAGCATCCATTGGTCTCGCTCTTCTTCGCCGATGGGAAACGGCAAGTGTCGCGCTCGCAGGCGCGGGTGTCCGTATTTTTTGACATAGAGCGGTTCTCCGCCAAGCCAGCCCGAAAGGAACATAAAGAATTTCTCGCGCGAATGGGAGAGGTCTTTCGGGTGAAGGTCGCGGATTTTCTTGGCGCGAGGGTCGCGCTCCATAACGTCGTAGAACGCATCGGCAAGCTCGCGGACTTTGCGTTCGCCGCCGAGCTGTTCGTAAAGCGTTGGCATATCGTTTAGAATCGTTGTTCTTTGCTTTCGCGCTGTTTGCGTTGATAAACCAGTTCTTCGTAAATGCTGATAAGCTCGTTGTAGATGCCAATGCCGATGATGGTTGGCGCCCAAAGCCCGACGAAAATTCCCGCAAGCTCATGATTGGGGCTTGTCGAGAAGACGAAAAAGTAAATCGAAAGCGCGATTGAAATTCCCGCCCCCAAGAAGTAGTAAATCGGCTTCATATCGTTTTGGAGTTTTGGCGTGGAATTTACGCAACATTCGCGTCTGTTTTTTTAACTTCGCTCGTTCAGTTTCAACTCAAACTCATCGTCAAGCGCATGCGGTTCGTAGTTTTCTTTCTCATTTTTTTCGTCTTCATCGGTTGCGGCTCGGAAAAGAAAGAGCCATCCAAAGCCAACGTCGTGAAAGTCTCGCTCAAAATCGAGGGAATGGTTTGCTCGAGCTGCGAAAAATCCATCGAGTCGAAACTTGCCAAACTCGATGGCGTTCAATTGGTCGAGGTCAGTCAAGAGAGCGGCGAAGCCGAAGTGGAGTTCGACGCTTCGAAGGTCAGCGAGGAACGGCTGATTGCCGAAATTGACGCGATTGGCTACAAGGCTTGCGCGAAAACGACGCAACGATAAATTTTCTTGCGATGAACAAAAACGATTTTTACAAGGGGCTGTTTTGGGGCACGCTCATCGGCGCGGGCATTGGAACGGCGATGGGCATTTTGTTCGCGCCGCGCAAGGGCGAAGAAACGCGCCGCGCTTTGTTTGAAAGCCTCAACGCGAGTCTCAATCCGAAAGAAGAGCCGCCCTCCGAAATGCCCGTTCCGAACAGCATTCCGCCCAAAGAGGGCGCCGTGCCCGCCGACGTGGAAAACGAAGCCAAACGCCGCGCCGAAGAAATCATCGATGAAGCGCGCCTCGAAGCGCAACGCCTGCTGCGCGAAGCCAACGCGCTCCTGCGCGAAGCGGAACGAGCCAACAGAGACAAACGCAACGGAGCATAAACGCAACCGCCGATGCTCGCCTGCCTTGCGCGCAATCTCGATGCGAAAGAACGCCACGTCACGCTTTTGCACGCCTTTCCGCTTTCGGCGGAAATGTGGCTTCCGCAATTGGACGCGCTTCAATCCAATGGCTACGCCGTCCTCGCTCCGCATGCCTTTGGCTTCGGCGGTTCGCCCGCCAAAGCGAATTGGACGTTCAACGACTATGCCGACGCGCTGAACGCGCTTCTCGAATCGCTCGGCGTTTCGCAAACGACGCTCGTCGGCATTTCAATGGGCGGCTACAAAGCCTTCGCGTTTTGGCGCAAACATCCCGCGAAGGTCAAATCGCTCGTTCTTTGCGCCACGCGCGCCGAAGCCGATTCGCCCGAAGCGAAAAAAACGCGCTACGAATTCATCGATGCGGTCTTGAAAAACGGGGTTGAAGAAGCCGTCGCCCGAATGTTGCCGCGCTTGTTAGGCAAAACGTCTCTCGACTCTCGCCCCGACGTCGTCAGGCGCGTCGAAGCCATCATTCGCCAATCGTCTCCCGAAGCCATCGCCGAAACGCTCAAAGCGCTCGCGGAACGCGACGATTCAACGCCAACGTTGCCAAGCGTCAACGTTCCGACGCTCGTTCTCGCGGGCGCGGAAGACGCTTTGATGAACGAAGCGGTTTTGAAGGTCATTCACGACGGCGTAAAGCACAGCGAGATGAAAACGATCGAAGCCGCGGGACATTTGCCCAACCTCGAACAGCCCGACATATTCAACGCCTTGCTTTTGGAACATTTGCAATCCTTAAATCGCCGTTGAATGTTTCTTTTAGCCGACGAATCCGCCTCGTTTTTCAGCCTTGAAAAATTTTTTCTCACCTTCATTCCGCTTTTCGTGGCGATCGATGCGCCAGGGGCGTTGCCGATTTACATCGGACTGACGCAATCGTTTCCCGAAGACAAGCGCCGTCGCCTCACGACGCAAGCCATTCTGACCGCCTTCGCCATCGCCATCGTGATTATGATTGGCGGACAACAGATTTTCGGTTTTCTTGGCATCAGCATTTCCGATTTTCGCATCGCGGGCGGCTTGATTTTGCTTCTCATCGCGGTTCGAGACTTGGCGCAATCGGGCGCGGACGAATCCAAACAGCCTGCCGACCCCGAAAACATCAGCATCGTGCCGATTGGCATTCCGCTCATCGCGGGTCCCGCCGTTCTCACGACGCTTCTCATTCTGCACGACGCATACGGCTTTTTGATGACGACGCTCTCGCTCGTTCTGAATCTCGTCATCGTTTTTTTGCTGTTTTATTTTTCCGACTACGTCCGCAAGTTGATGGGTCCAAACGGCGCGAAAGCCATCGCCAAAGTCGCGTCGCTTTTTATGGCGGCGATCGCCGTGATGATGATTCGCGTGGGCATTTTGGACATCGTGGCGCAACTCAAATGAGGGCTTCACAGCAAGCGTTTGAGCGCGTTTGCAAATCGCCTTGCCGCTTCCGCCACTTCGTCGAGCGCGTTGAACTTTGAAAACGACACTCTCGCGCTCGCTTTGGCTTCGGGTTCGCTTTTGCCGAGCGCGAGGAGCACATGCGAAGGCTTTTCCGCGCCGCTCGCGCAGGCGCTTCCGTTCGAGACGGCGACGCCTTCCGCATCGAGCGCGAGCAGCAGCACGTCGCTTGCGAGTTTGCGGCTTGGCGGAATCGGAAACGAAAGGTTCAAAATGTGCGGCAGACAATTTTCTTGGTCGCCGTTGAGCGCGAAGGGAACGCCCTCGTTTCGCAGCGCGTCAAGAAAGGCGTTGCGAAGCGAAAGCACGCGCGCGTTGGTTTCGTCGAGGCAAGCGTTGGCGAGCTTCAAGGCTTTGGCGAGCGCGACGCCAAACGCCACGTTTTCCGTGCTGGCTCGGCGATTGCGCTCGTGCGTTCCGCCGTGCAGGAGCGATTCCATCGGCGTTCCCGTCCGAACGTAAATCGCGCCGATTCCCTTCGGCGCGTGGAACTTGTGTCCCGAAATCGTCATCAAATCCGCGCCCAGTTCTTCCACGTTGAGCGGCAATTTTCCCGCGCTTTGAACCGCGTCGCAGTGAAAGAGAACGCCATGCGCTTTGGCGATGGCGGCGATGTCCTTGATGGGATTGATGTTCCCCAGCTCGTTGTTGGCGTGCATTATGGAGATGAGTCGCGTTTCGTTGGGGCGAATTTTTCTTTTCAAGTCGTCCAAGTCCAATCGCCCGTTTGCGTCGTGCGCGACGAAGTCGATGGCGACTCCGAACTTTTTTCGGAGCCATTCCAAACTTTCCAAGACGGCTTTGTGCTCCAACGCGGAACTGATGATGTGAATCGGTTTGCCCAGAAACGCAAACGCGACGCCTTTGATGGCGAGGTTGTCGGCTTCCGTTCCGCTCGATGCGAAGAAAACTTCCGACGGCTTCGCGCCGATTTCTTTGGCGAGTTCTTCTCGCGCCAACTCCAACGCATTGCGAGCGACTTGCCCGTAAGCGTGTATCGATGAGGCGTTGCCGAATCGCTCTTCGAAAAAAGGCATCATTTCGGCGACGATTTCGGGCGCGACGGGCGTCGTGGAAGCGTTGTCGAGATAGATGCGCGTCATCGTTCAAGTCGCAATCAAAACGAACTTTTCTTTGAACTTTTCGCCGAGAAACTCGATCGATTTCTGCTCAATGTTTTCGGGAAAGGCGAGCCGCTCCGCGCCGTCCACGAGGGCTTGTCCGATTTCGTCTTCCAAATCGCCGCCTTTGAGGCAGAGCAGTTTTCCGCCTTTTTTGAGCAACGGTCGGCACCACGCGCAAAGTTCAGGCATTGGCGCGACCTGACGACTAACGATGACATCGAATTTCACGTTTCTGAGTTCGTCGGCGCGACTCTTCTGCGCCAAAACGTTTTTCAGCCCAAGCCGCCCAATCATATCGGAACACGCATTGATTTTCTTCCCGATGGAATCAATGAGCAAAAAGTAAGTTTCGGGGAAAGCGATGGCAAGCGGGATTCCGGGCAAGCCGCCGCCCGTTCCCAAATCCAAAACGCGCTCTTTCGGCTTGAACTCGTGAAACAGCGCGATCGAAAGCGAATGAAGCGCATGCTTCGTCAAGACGGATTCTTGGTCTTTGCGCGAGACGAGATTGACTTTTTTGTTCCACTCCAAAAGCATTTCGGCGTATCGCCACAGTTGCTCTCGCTGTCGCTCGGAAAGCGACAAGCCGTTTTTTTCGAGAAGTTCGCAGACTTGATGGAGTTCGGCGCGATTCAAGGGACGACGGCGTTTTGCTGTGACGGCTTTCTCAAACAAGTTTGTTCGAAGATACTTATCTTTTCGCCCACGACGTTTGAAAAGTCAAGGTCTGTCGGCTTTATGAAGTTTCGCTCGCAAGTTCTCGCCTTGCCGTTCTGGCTTGCCGTCGCCTCGCTTGGCGCATGCGGCGGAGCGAAAGAGATCGCGACCGAAGAACTTGAAGCGGCTCGCCGCGACAGCCTCGCCATCGTGAGCGGCAAAGCGTTCTTCGTCAAAGGCATCGATGCTTACAACGACAAGGACTACGCGCAGGCGCTCGCGCATTTCAAATCCGCCGAGCCGTTCATTTTGGCGGGAACGAAATACAACGCCAACGACAAAGCCTTGCTCTACAACGCCATCGGAAAATCGTTTTTCTTCTTGGGCAACGCCGATTCCGCCGCTTACTACTTCGCCGCCGCGCAAATCATTGAGCCGCAGAACTACGAAGCCTACAACAATTCGGGCTACGTCAAGTTCGTTCAGCGCGAATACGACCTTGCGATTTCCGACTTCAAAAAAGCGCTTTCCATCAAGCCCGATTATGCCGAAGCCATCGAGAATTTGAAACTTGCCGAAGAGTTCAAATCGGGCAAGCTCGTTTGGGACGCGGAAGCCTTGTTCGACAAAGCCGAGCAGGCGAGAGACGTCGACGAGAAAATCCACCTATACTCTCGCCTCGTTCAACTCGCGCCGCAATTTGCCGACGCGAAAAACAATCTCGGCGTGGCGCTGTTTCGCGCAGGTCGCCTCGACGACGCCCTCAACGTCTTCTCGCAGCTCGTTGCCGAGCATAAAGACTACGCAATCGGTTTCAACAATTTGGGCTATGTCTATGAAGCGTTGGGAAAACGCGAGAACGCCATCGCCAATTACCGCAAAGCGCTTGAACTCAATCCGCGATTCGTTTTGGCGTTGGAAAATTTATCGAGCGTTCTTTACGAGCAAGCCGACTACGAAGGCTCGCTGAAAGCCGCGCAAGAAGTCTTGCTCTACGAGCCAAACAACCAAGACGCAAAAGCGCGAATCGCGCGGTGCGAAAAAGAGCTTAAAGGCAAACGCAAGAAAAAATAACTCCGCCGAAAAAAATGAACGCAGAACCTTTGCTCGCTCCTGCTGACAGCAATTACGCCGCCGAACATCCAAACGCCTTCGCCGTCGTTATGGCGGGCGGTTCGGGCACGCGCCTCTGGCCTCTTTCGCGTCGTCATCTGCCCAAACAATTTCTCGATTTCTTCGGCGACGGCACGATGATTTGCAAGACCGTCGAGCGTCTTAAAGGTCTCGTGCGCGACGAAAACATCATCATCGTTACGAATGCGTCGGGGCGAAAATTGGTTCGCAAGCAACTGCCGCAAATTCCGCGCAAGAACATTATCGTAGAGCCTGTTGGCAGAAACACCGCGCCGTGCGTCGCGTTGGCGACGGCGTTCATCAAAAAGCGCAATCCCAACGGCGTGATGTGCGTCCTGCCCGCCGACCACGTGATTCAAAACGTCGCTCGCTTTCAAGAAACGCTGAAAGCCGCCATCGAGGTCGCCGAAAAAACTTTCGCGCTCGTTACGATTGGAATGAAGCCGACGCGCCCCGAAACGGGATACGGCTACATTCAAATCAACGGCGGCGATCCCGAACTTATCACGTCCATCAAAGTTCGCTTCGGCGTGAACGCGCACAAGGTCAAAACCTTCGCCGAAAAGCCCGACATTGAAACGGCGCAACGCTTTCTCGAAAGCGGCGATTTTCTGTGGAACAGCGGCGTGTTCGTTTGGCATGTCGATGCCATTAGCCGCGAGTTCGAGCGCTCGATGCCGCAACTGTTTTTGGATATGAAAACCATTCAAGAAGCCGTCGGCACGCGCGCCGAGAAAAAGACCATCGAGAACGTGTATAGTTGGACGCACTCGATTTCCATCGACTACGGCGTGATGGAAAAAGCCGAATCCGTCTATGTCTTGGAAGGCGATTTCGATTGGTCGGACGCGGGCAGTTGGGACGAGATTATGAAGTTCCGCAATCACGATTTGGAACGCGAAGAAAATCGCAACCTCTTTCTGCACGATTCGCCCAACACGCTCGTCTATAAACCCAAGCACAAGACCATCGCCGTCATCGGCATTGAAGACGCGATTATTGTCGAGACCGCCGACGCGCTTCTCGTCTGCAAACGTGGTCGCTCGCAAGACGTCAAGAACATCGTCGACGCGCTCAAACGCAAGGAAATGGAAGAATACATCTGACGCATTGAACCGCTTTCTTGCGCCGTTCCGAGGGAGGCGAATGATTCGCAGCAGACATGCGCGCCGACAAGCTTGTTTACTTGCTTCTGCAACTCGCCCCGCGCGGATTCTTTGAACTCATCGGCAGAAACCCAAACGACGCGGAACGCTACGACTTCAAATCCATCGAGTTGAAGGAAATCGCCTTCCGCCTCGACGGCGTCTTCGTTCCAAAAAGCCACGACGACGACCTGCTCTTCGTCGAAGCTCAGTTTCAACCCGACGAACAGTTCTACGCCCGCTTTTTCGCCGAAATCTTCCTCTATCTCAAACAGTATCCGACCAATCGCTGGAACGCCGTCGTGATTTATGCTTCGCGCAGCGCCGAGCAAAAGAACTTGCAAGGCTATGCAAACCTGCTTGAACTTGACCAATTCAGGCGAGCATATTTGGACGAGTTGCCCGAAACGGCGAGCGTATCGGTTGGGTTGTTTCGCTTGCTCGTCGAGCCAGAGCGGACGGCGGGAGAAGCGGCGCGATGGCTAGTTGGGCGAGCGAGCAAGACGGAGTTGGATTTGATAGAGCGGATATTGAGTTACAAGTTCAACGCTTTAACGCGAAAGGAGGTCAGGGAGATGTTGGGGATACAAGAAGAGTTGTTGAAGGATGCGGCGTTTTGTCGGGAAGCGTTTGAGGAGGGCAGAGCGGAAGGCGAGCGAGCGGCGAAGCTGGCGATGATACCGCTATTGCGGGCGTTGAGATTGTCGGACGAGACGATTGCGGAGAGGCTTGGCTTGTCGCTTGTCGACGTGCAAAGCGTTCCGAAAGCAAGGGGTTAGGGTTTGGCTTTCGTCTCGGTTTCCAATTCCCAATCGACCAGGTTCTCAAACGCGCCGACGGGCGAAATGCGCGCATTCTTGATGCGCTTGCTTACGCCCACCAACCCCGTCATCCAATACAAAATCGTTTCGGGCTGTTCGTCGTAGATGATGCTCGCGTATTCTTTCCAATGCTTTGCGGCGTTCATCAAGTCAATCTCGCCTTTGCCCTTCTTAATCAGTTCATCGACCTTTGGGTTTTGAAAGCCCACCATGTTGTAAGGCGTTTTCTCCAAGTCCGAAAGGCGCGTTTCCGATGGATCAATGTCGGGCGGGCTAACGATCCAGCCGAAGAGAAACGCATCGAGTTCGCGCTTGCGCGTGCGCTCCATCACGATGTTGGATTCGAGTTGCTCGATTTTGCAATCGATGCCGACGCTTCGCAAGTTTTCTTGAATGATGTTTGCCGCGTAGTTGCGCCGCTGATTGCCCGCGTTGAGCGTGAGCGTGAAACTGAACTTTCGCCCGTCTTTTTCGCGCACGCCATCTTTGCCCACTTTCCACCCTTCTTCTTCCAACAGTTTTTTGGCTTGTTCGGGGTCGTAAGGAATCGGGCTTAAATCGGGCTTTGCCCACAAGCAAATTGGCGGATAATCGGCGACCGCGAGCATTCCGTAGCCTTTCAGAAAGCCATCGATCATCGCTTGGCGATTGATCGCCATCGTCAAGGCTTTGCGGACTTTTTTCGAGCCGAAGAGCGGGTGCGGTTTGATTCGCTTGGTTTCGTTGTAGAGTTTTTGGTCGATGTTCATCCACGCCACGTAGTCGTAACTGATGTAGCCGCGCTCGAAGATGTTGACGGGCGAAGCGGGGTCGCGGGCGAGTTGAATGGCGTCGTCGGGCGAAAGGTTCTGAACGACGTCGGCGTCGCCCGTTTTGAGAAGCGTCAGGCGCGTGGCGTATTCAGGCACGAAGCGATTGACGACGTATTTGATTTTCGGCGGACTTGGCAAATTGCACGCTTCGTTGGCGACCAACACGCACTCTTGATTGCGAATCCACTTTTCGACCTTGTAGGGTCCTGCGCCGATGATTTTTTCGGGGTTGAAGTTGCGCTCGTCTTTGCGGATGGCGACTTTTTCGGCGGGCGACATCCGCTCGACGTCTTTCCAAACTTCCCGCGAAACGAAGCCAAGATTGACATACTTCAACATCATCTCCGTCGGCAAAGGCTTTTCGAAATTGACGACGAGTTCGTAGTCGTTTGGAATTTGAACGGCTTTTTCGAAATCGACTTGCCCGTTTGCGCCGAGCGCGAAATTTTCGGCGATGAAGTTCTGACGCGGCGAGGCGATGACGGTGTCGGCGTAGAGCTTGTAGGAGAAGAGCCAATCTCTCGCGGTTACGGGCTTGCCGTCGAACCACTTGACGTCGTCTCGCAGCAGAAATCGAGCGCGTTTGTGGTCGGCGGAAATTTCAAACGACTTGACCAAGAGCGGCTCGTAGGCGGCAACGCCGCGCGCGGAGTCGAAGCGTTCCTTGAAAAGGCGCGGAAAAATGAGGTTGCTGATTTCTTGGCTCGTGCCCTCTTGAATGAGAATCGGGTTGAGATAATCAAAGTCGGCGATGTAGGCGTGCGTGATGGCGTTTGAGCGATTGACGCTCGTGGCGCTTTTGCGCGAACAAGCCGAGCCAACGAGGGCGAGCGCGAGCAGAAAAACGACCCAGCGTTTCATTTCAAGGGTTCGGTTGACAATCAAAGGCATGCGTCGACGAGCACGATTTGAATGTCCATCACGTTCGTGTTGGTTGGTCCCGTGATGACGAGGTCGCCGACGAGTTGGAAGAAGTTGTAGGAATCGTTGTTTTGCAAGTGTTCGTTGGCGATGAGACCGAGATGCTTGGCGCGCGCGAGGGTCGCGCCGTCGGAGATGGCGCCTGCGGCGTTGGTGTCGCCATCCGTGCCGTCCGTGCCTGCGCTGAGAAAGACGACGTTGGTCACGCCTTGAAGCTCGATGGCGGCGGCGAGAGCCATTTCGGCGTTGCGTCCGCCCTTGCCGTGTCCGACGACGGTTACGGTGGTTTCGCCGCCCGCAATCAAGCAGGCTTTGCGTTGCGATTTGGCGAGGGCTTTGGCTCTGGCGGCGAGCTTTTTGGCGACTTCGCGCGCTTCGCCCGTCAGTTCGTCGGAGACGATGCCCGCTTCGTAGCCGAGCGTTCGAGCGTGGTCTTCAATCGCTTTGAGCGCGATGCGATTCGAGCCAACGACGATGTTGTGCGCGCGCTTGAAACATTCGTCGTCGGGTTTCGGCGTTTCGGCGATTTTTCCCTCGATGCCGCGTTGCAAACGCGAGCGCACGGTTTCGGGAATCACTTTCTCCAAGCGATACTTTTCAATGACCCGATAAGCGTCGTCGAAGGTCGTCGGGTCGGGCGAGGTGATGCCCGACGCGATCGTGCCCAAGTTGTCGCCCACGACGTCGGAGAGAATGAGCGAGACGACGGTCGCGGGATAAGCGGCTTTGGCGAGCTGTCCGCCTTTGATTCGGGAAAGATGCTTGCGCACGCAGTTGAGTTCGTCGATCGTCGCCCCCGCTTTGAGCAACAGCGCGGTCGTGAACTTCTTGTCTTCCAGCGTAATCTCGCCCGCGGGGAACGAAAGCAGAGACGACGCGCCGCCCGACACGACGAAAAGAATCAACTCGTCCTCTTTGGCTTCGTTGCAGATGCGAAACATCTCGCGCGCGCTCTTGTAACTATTCTCGTCGGGGAAAGGGTGCGCGGCTTCGACGATTTTCAGGTCGCTCGGCGCGTTTTGCGCGTGTCCGTATTTGGTAACGATGAACGAAGAACTGACGCGCTCGCCCAAAACTTCTTTGGCGCCTTTTGCCATTGCGACGCTCGCCTTCCCAACGCCAAGCAGGTGAATTCGCTTGAATTGCGAGAGATCGATTTGCTTGAACTTGCCTTGCGCGACGATCGTCAGCGCGTCGCCATCGAGGCGCAATGCGTCTTGAACGATTTTCTGACCATTGACGGCGTCAATGCCTTTTTTGAACAACAGCAAGGCTTCGGCTTTTAGGCGCGAAAGGACATCGAGATTGAGCGTCGTGGTTTTCATCTTGGAAAGCGATGCTTTGCTCTTCGTTTTGTTGCGATTGCGGTCGGATTTGTCTTAAATTCCGCGCAACTCAAACGACAACGAGAAGGCGCGTGAATTTAGCGAGCGTCGCGCAGACTACCAATCCGCCGACGCGATTTTCCTTCGCGCCGAACCTTAACCGAAAACGCTCCGATATGCCGCAAACGCAAGCCGACTCCGACGCCAAGCAAAGCCTCAACAAAGCGCGCGCCGCCGCCTTTGAACTCGAAGAGCCTGAAAATCCGTATTCCCACATGGCGCCCTCGCCGCTCGATTACCTTCCTGGCGCTGGCTTGTTTCGGATTGGTCAGCCCGCCCAAGCGCTGATTGCGATTGGCGCTATGCTTTTTTTTCTCGTCGTCGCGCTCTCGAAGAGTTTTCTTTTTTGGGGCGGGTTGCGCTCGTTTCTTCTCTCGCTCGCGTTGATGGCGGTTTCGTTCAAGGATTTCAAGGACGTTTTCGCGGCGGACATCATCGAGTTCTGGGTGGCTTCGCTTTCTTGCATCGCGGGATTTTTCGGCGCGTGGTGGCTCTCGATAAGGGACTATCGTCGAAAGGTTGCGGCGGGCAAACAGACCAGAGCCAGCATGAGCCTTTCGCAATTGGCGTGGCGCGCCTTCAAAAAGCGGACGATCGCCGTCGTCGCCATGTGCGTCATCGCCGCGCTGTATGGCGTCGCTTTGCTCGCGCCGATGCTTTCGCCCTACGACCCCAACGCGCAACAAGATTTCATCGCAACCGCGCTTCAACCGCCAGGCTCCGCGCTCGATTGCCTTTTCTTCAAGGAAGCCGAAACCCAAACGATTCCTCTGCGCGAAGGCGACGATCTTGCCAGTCGCCTTGCCAACGCGCTCATCGCGCAAAACTACGCGCTTCGTTTGAGAGGCGAAACCGAGCGAAAGTTGATCGTGAACTCCTATCGCATTGAGTCCGACAACGTCGTTTGCAAGCAAGGCATGCGCGAAAAAACCGTTCCGCTCTCGGAACTGAAAACCAATCCCGACGGCTCGCTCGTCGTCGAGAAAAGGTTTTACCTGATGGGGACGGATCAATACGGGCGCGACATTTTCAGCCGCGTCATTTATGGCTCGCGCATCTCGCTCTCGATTGGCTTTTTGGTCGTGGCGATCGCCATCACGCTCGGAATGATTTTGGGCGTGGTGTCGGGCTATTTTGGCGGTTGGGTCGATAACCTCATTATGCGTTTCGTCGATGTGCTCATCGCGTTTCCGAGCTTCTTTTTGATTCTCATCATCATCGCGTCGTTTGGCAACTCGATTTATCTCATCGTGCTAACGATTTCCTTCACGAGTTGGATGGGCGTGTCGCGTTTGGTGCGCAGTCAAGTGCTTTCGCTCAAAGAGCAGGAGTTCATTCAAGCGGCGCGGGCGTTGGGGCTTTCAAACTCGCGCATCATTTTCAAGCATCTCGTTCCGAACTCGCTTACGCCCGTCATCATCGCGGCGACGTTGCGCATTGGCGGCATCATTCTCACCGAAGCGGCGCTTTCGTTCTTGGGCTTGGGCGTTCAACCGCCCACCGCGTCGTGGGGCAACATCATCAACGAGGGACGCGACAACCTGCTCAACCATTGGTGGATTTCAACCTTTCCCGGTCTTGCCATCGTGCTCACGGTCGTGAGTTTCAACCTGCTTGGCGACGGCGTGCGCGACGCTCTCGATCCGCGACAGCGCGAATAAGCGCGTCAACATCGCTTTCAATCACAATGAACAATCGTCCCGATTCCGCTTTCGCTTTTGGCAGTCCGTTCAACGCCTGAACGCCAAAACGCTTTGATGGCGCGATGAAAAAAATTCTCGTCTCCGACAAAGGCGACCTTGTTCTTGCCGACGCGCCCCGTCCCGAACTTCACGACGACGAAGTGGAAATCAAAGTCGTCGCCGTTGGCGTGAATTTCGCCGACGTCAAGATTCGCTTTGGCTACTACTCCGACAAGTCGCGCCGCAATCCCGAAATGGGAAGCGAGGTGGCGGGCTTCGTGTCGCGCGCGGGACGCGACGCGCATCGCTTCGCCGTTGGCGAGAAGGTTTTTGCCGTTTCGCATTGGGGCGGCGGTTACGCCGAGTATATGGTCGCCCCCGAACATTCCGTTTTTCGTTTGCCCGTTCATCTTTCGTTTGAAGAAGGGGCGGCGTTTGCCGTAACGGCGCAAACGGCGTATCACTTGGTTCATTCGGTCGCCAAAGTCGAGCGCGGCGAAACGGTTCTCGTTCACGCGGCGGCGGGCGGCGTTGGCACGATGCTCACGCAACTTTGCGCTCTGCAAGGCGCGACCGTCATCGCCCTTTCAAGCGCCGATTGGAAACTCGAAAAACTCAAACCGCTTGGCGCGACGCTTGCGATGAAATATGACGACGACGTCGTCGGGCAAACGATGCGCCTGACGCGAGACGAGGGCGTTAACGCGATCTTCGACGGCAACGGCGGCGCGTTTTTTCCCAACAACTTCAAAATGCTCGCGCTTCGCGGCAGAGTCGCGCTCTTCGGCAATTCGGCGGGCGACATTCCGCCCATCAATCCGTATCAGCTCGTCTATTCTTCGCATCAGCTCTTGGGCTTTTCGATGCGCGCCATCGCCGCCACGCCTGAACGCTATCTCGATGCGTATCGATGGATTTTCGCTCGATTGCGCTCGGGCGAATTGAAAATCGAAATCGGACATCGATTCAAATTGGAAGAGGCGGACAAGGCGCATCGCTTGCTTATGTCGCGGGGAAACTACGGCAAGATCGTCTTGCTCGCGTAGAGCGCGGCGCTCGGCAAGAACGATAACGCAAAAGCCTCAACATTCGCAACGAACGGTGAGGCTTTTACCGAGCGCGCTTGAAAATGTCAGGTCTCCATCAAGCGCTTGGAAGCGTTCTTCGGCTTCCGATTGTCATAGTTGCCGCGCCCTTCGCAATGCCTTGCGTGGCAAGCGCGTTGAAGTTAAAAAATCTTCGAAAAAAACAAGCGCGAGCCTTCCGGTTCGCGCCGTCGCCGATTTTCTCCGCGTCAAGTCTTCGCCCTCGCTTTGATTGCGACAACGTCGCCCATTCGCCGTCGGAAGAAACCACGCGCTCGGATTGAAGCGGAATTTTCTCGCTTGCGACGCCGGTCTGGCGCGGTCTTTCAACGCAAACGAGACTCGACGGCGCGTTCAGGTAGGATTATTCGCAAAGAAGGCGTAACTTTGCGCCCGACCAATTTAGTCTGCTCTAAAAACGCTCTTCATCAAAATCGCTTCGTTGCGAATGGATCTTCTCGCAAACGCCGCTTTCGGCTTCCTTTCCTTTCTGTTCATCTATCGATTTTCTCGCTATCTGACGACGCCGTTCTTCAAGCGAATCGGACTTTATCGTTACTACTCCAAAATGTTTTTCACGTCGCCCTATGGCTTCAAAACGCTCGAAGTTCACGTGGGGACGAGTTGGGATTTTTTTCGCTTGCAGAAAGTCAATCCGACCATTTTGTTGCGGCACTTGGCGGAAGGGTTGCACAATCTTTGTCTCGACATTGAATCGGGGAAAATCGCTCCCGACACGAAGATTCGCGGCAATTTGTATTATTTCAGCGACGCGACGGTGCGCAAGTTTGGCTTCAAGTCGCGCCGTCCGAATTTGTTTGAGTGGATTTTGTTCAGTCTCAACTATGTCGAGCTGTGCCTGCTGCTCTCGATTTCTTACGGTCGCTTGGCTTTCGTGCGCTTCGAGAATCTGAAAGTGATTGAAGGAAAGGCGAGCGAATTGGCGCGCTACAAGGACGATTACCGCAGAGTCGCGGAGCGTTTGCGCCGACGCGATCCTTCGCAATCCGCGCAACTCATTCTCGTCGAACGGTCAGAGGCAACTCGCAACGTGGCGTAAGCGATGCTCCCTCCACTTCAAGGGCTAACCGAGCGGGAAGTTCAAGAACGCAAAGCGAAAGGTCTCGTCAATCGCGCCAAGCGCGAGCGCATCAAAAGCGTCCCTCAAATCGTCCTTGAAAACTCGTTTAGCGTTTTCAACCTCATCAATTTCGCCGTCATTTTTTTTCTGCTCGTTTTTTACTTCACGACGCGAGACGAAAGGTTGGCGTTGGATTCGGTCGGCATCGTAACGGTAACCGTCGCCAACACGCTCATCGCCATCGCGCAGGAAGTTCGCGCCGCGCGCGCGCTTGCCAAGATGGAACTGCTCAAAAGCTCTTTCGTAACCGTCGTGCGCGACGGCAAAAAAATTCGGCTCGACAAACGCGAGGTCGTGCAAGACGACGTGCTCTACCTTGAAAAAGGCGAGCAAATCGTCGTCGATGGCAAGGTGCTTTTCGCCAATCATTTTGAGGTCGATGAATCGTTGGTAACGGGCGAGTCGATTCCGATCGCGAAGTCGGCGGGCGACGAACTGCTGTCGGGCAGTTTTTGCGTTTTTGGCAATGCGTATTTTCGCGCCGAGAAGGTCGGAGCGGAAACTTACGCCACGCGCATCACGGCGCAAGCGAAGCGATACAAGTTTCTCGTCTCGCCCCTGCAACGCAAAATCAATCTGCTCTTCGTGTGGTCGTTTGGCATCACCGCGCTTTTGGTGGTCGTCGAAATTCTGCGCGACCTCTATCTGAGAAGTTTTACGCCCGACGACGTGCGCAAAATTTCGACCATCGCCATTTCGCTCATTCCCGAAGGTTTGGTTTTCTTTTCCTCCATCACGTTCACCATCGGCATTTTTCGCATCGCCAAAATCGGCGCGATCATTCAGAAAATCAACGCCATCGACGCTTTTCCGACGATTCAAGTCGTCTGCATGGACAAAACGGGCACGCTGACGCAAAACAAAATTTCCGTGGCGACGCTCTCGCCGTTCGAGAATTTCCGTCAGAGCGACGTGGAGCGTTGGCTGGGCGCGTTCAGCGCCTTAAGCACGGAGCAAAACGCGACCATCAAAGCCCTCGCCGTTTTTCCCGCGCCGTCCTGCGTCGAGCGTCTCGATGAAATTCCTTTTCGCTCCGACACGAAAATCAGCGCCTTGCGCCTGCGGCTCGGCGACGAAGTTCGCGCGTTCATCCTTGGCGGGTTCGATGTGTTGCAAGAACGCCTCTCGAAGCGCGAGGAAGAGCAAGCCTTGTCGCTTTTCGCGGAACGCAAACTTTCGGGTTATCGCAATCTGCTCTTCGCCGAAGTCAAGTCCGAACTTTCCGAAAAACTTTCCGCCGAACAGCTCGACTCGTTTCAAATCACGCCCATCGCCATCGTTTCGCTCAAAGACGAAGTCCGCGCCGACGCGATGGAGGCGTTGAGATTGTTCGAGAAGAATAAGGTCGACGTGAAAATCATTTCGGGCGATTCGGGCGATTCCGTGTTGCAAACCTTGCGCGAAGTCGGCTGGAACGCCTCGCCCGACATGGTCATCACGGGCAACGAGCTTGAAAAAACCCCGCAAGATCGACTTGGCGAAGTGGTTTCGCAAAAGTCCATCTTCGTCAGAACGAAGCCCGAACACAAGCTTGCCATCGTTCAAGCGCTCAAGGCGCAGAAGAAGGAAGTGGCGATGATTGGCGATGGGGTCAATGATTTGCTCGCCATCAAGGAAGCGAGCTTGGGGATTGCGATGGAAGAGGGAAGCGCGATCGCCAAAGAAGCCGCCGACGTCGTTTTGCTCAAAAATCGGTTT
Organism: Chloroherpetonaceae bacterium; assembly: GCA_025055975.1. Classification (GTDB taxonomy): domain Bacteria; phylum Bacteroidota; class Chlorobiia; order Chlorobiales; family Thermochlorobacteraceae; genus JANWWM01. Next base: position 19,213 of record JANWWM010000021.1, read on the forward strand.
TCGCTTTTGCCCGCGATGTTCGACGAGGGGAGCAAAATCATCAACACGGTGCGCTACGTCTCGAATCTTTTCATCACGAAAAACGCGGTCATCATCGTGTTGAGCGTTCTGCCTTGGTTTTTGGATTTGCTCTATCCGCTCACGCCGCGCAAGGGCGGATTGATTAGCGTGCTGGGCGTCGCGTTTCCCGCGTATTTCATCGCGCTCGTGAACGCGAACGTTTCGCCGACGCGCGATTTTTTCAGGCAGATGCGCTCGTTCGTTTCGCTTTCAAGCGCGATGATTTTGAGCCAAACCTTTGCCGCCTACTTCGTCGGAACGTTCGTGTTTGGTTTTTCGGAATCGGTCGTCCTTGAACTGATGACCGCCGCGCTCGTGATAGCGTCCGCGTTCAACTTTCTTTGCGCGGTTTATTTCGACGACGCGAGGAATCAACGGCGTTATTTGCTTTTTTGGGCGGGATTGGTTTCGCTCTACGTCTTCTTTGCGACGATTCCGCCCGAAAACGTCGTCGCCAAAATCATCACGACGTTCTACGAAATCACGCCGTTTGGCTTTTTGGAGTGGAGCGCGATCGCGCTTGCGACTTTTCCGCTTTCGATGATCTTTTTTTACGCGCATCAATGGCGAGCCGCGAGCGAACGCTCAGCCTAAACCGCTCGGCTTGGCTTTGGACAAGGCAAGCTGGGCGGCGCGCAATTTCAAGCGCAGCGCGCTTTCGCTTTGCGATTCGGACGCGACCACTTCGGGCGCGATTTGCTTGGCGGCGTGAATCAAGTTCGAGGCGGGCTTTTCTTTGTAGGTTTGATTTTGCGACACGGCGTTGTCGATGATTTGCCTGAACACGTCGCCGCTCACGGGCTTGATGAGGTAACGAAAGACGTTCAGCTCGTTGATGGAACGAATCGCCAAGTTCGCGTCCGCCACTTCCGTCAAAATCACCGTAACCACTTCGGGATACTCGCTCTTGACGGCGTTTAGGAAGTCGAGCGCGTTGTCTTGCCCGAAATTCACGTTGCTGACGATGACCGAGACGGGCTTGCGCGCAATCTGACGCAACGCCTCGTCGATCGACTGACTTTTGTAGACCTCGTATCCCTTCTCGATTTGCTCGACGAGATTTTTGATTTCGTCGTCCTCGTAGCCCACGAACAAAACGGAGTGACTTTTTTCATCGACCTCGATGTGCACTTTTGGCTTGGTTGGCTCGCTTGACGTCATCGAAGCGGGCGAAGGCGCGAACTGCGACAATCGGTCATAAATCTGCACGCCCAACTTGAAGACGCTCAAAATCATCTCCGATTTCCAAGGCTTGCTGATGTATCGAAAAATTTCGCCCGCGTTGACCGAGTTGATGATGGATTCCAAATCGCTGTAACCCGTCAGCAAAATGCGAATCGTCGCGGGGCTTATGCGTTTGGCTTCGCTCAGGACTTCGTGCCCCATCATTTCGGGCATGCGTTGGTCGCTCATAATGACTTTGATGGGGAATTGGGTCAAAATTTTCAAGGCTTCTCTGCCGCTCTCCGCCGTGTGCACGATGTAATCGAATTCCAGCAAATTGCGCAAAGAACTCAAGACGAGCGGTTCGTCGTCGACGATTAAAACTTGAGATTTTTGCTTGCTCATCGCTGAACGGATTTGCGTTGAAAGTGCCTGCAAAGATACGAGATGACGATCTAATTGGCTTTTTTCTTTTGCTTGACGGGCAATTTAATCGTGAAGGTCGAGCCTTTTCCGACCTCGCTTTCCACGTCGATGGCGCCGTTGTGTCGCTCGATGATTTTGTAGGCGATTGAAAGCCCAAGTCCCGTGCCTTGTCCGACGGGTTTCGTCGTGAAGAACGGCTCAAAGATTTTGTTCAGATGCTCTTTCGGAATGCCTTTGCCATTGTCGCTGATTTTGACGGTGGCCCATTCGCCGTTAATGGCGGTGGAGAGGCAAATTTCGCCGCGCTTGCCGTCCTCGATGGCTTGCGCCGCGTTGGTCAACAGATTGAGAAAGACCTGATTGAGTTGCGCGGGATAGCACTCGACGAGGCAGTTCGGCGCGTAATTTTTTTTGACCGTCGCCTTGTGCTTGATGACGTTGTTGGCGATCATCAACGCGGAATCCAAGCCCTCGTTGAGGTCGGCGACTTTGAACACGGCTTCGTCGAGGCGCGAAAAGTTTTTGAGGTTCGCTACGAGTTCCTGCAACCGATCGATGCCTTGGAGCGATTCTTCGAACACTTTGTCGGTTTTTTCGATGAGTTGATAGTCGTTGATTTTTTCCATCGATTCTTTCGCTTCGAGAAGAATTCGCTCCAATTCGTCGACTTCGCCCGATTCCAAGTTCCGACGCAGTTTGTCGTGTTCTCGGAGCGCGTTTGAGATGATGCGATGATTGCGTTGGCTGATTTCGATGTTGCCTCTCACGAAGCCGAGCGGCGTGTTGACTTCGTGGGCGAGTCCGGCGACCATTTGCCCCAGCGACGCCATTTTTTCCGACTGCACGAGCTGCGCCTGCGTGGCTTGCAAGTCTTTAAGAAGCGCATCGACCTTTTCCTTCTCTTTGGCGATGGCGTCGCGTTGCTCGATGATTTGTTCCGTGCGCCTCCTGAGCAAAGCGTCTTTTTTGCGAAGCGAAATCGTTACGCGAATCGCCATCGCCAAAAACACGACGACGATCCCGATTAGCGCCGCCACTTGAAAAAACTGCAACCTTGCGATTCGCTCCTGCGACAACTCGCCAAGTTTGACGATGAAGGCTTGGCTCGCGTCCAAGATCGCGTCGTCGCGCGTAATCGCATACTCGACCATTCGAAAAAGCAAATCCTGATTGATGGACGATGGATCGTCGGGGTTCGAGCGCGCCAGATTCAGCATTTCCGTTTTGATGGGCGACCACATTTCTTGCAAATCGTTGATGATTCGCTTTGAACGCGGATCTTCGGGCTTGGTTAGCGCGAAGTCCATTCCGTCGAGCGTTACGACGCCGCCAAAGTAAAACGCCGTAACGATGGAGTCGAAAGTTTGAATGCCCGCTCGGAAAGCGAGGAAGTTGTCTTTCGTCGCCGAGCCTGTCATCAGGTTGTTTTGAACTTCGGCGAGATTTTTTTGCGCTTTTCGCCACGCTTGTTGCAAGCGCGTGGCGCAGAACACGTCGTTGGCTTCCTTTTCGCTTTGGCGCGCCAAGTAGATGTTCAGCGCGAAGACGGACGCGACGAGCGCGAAAAAGATGATAGCGTAAATGATCAGCTCGCCATAGCGCTGCAATGTCGTGGGCGGCTTTTCCGTTAGGGTTGCCGCTGGATTTTGATGATTCATCTCCTTAATGGTTCGCAGTTAAGGCGATGAGGCTGGCGCAACATAGTCAGATTTTTGGTTTTTCAAAACGTCGCGGAGCAAAATTGAGCTTGGGCGTCGCTCGTTCATCGCTTCGCTGAATTTTCTAATCGCGTCTCGAATCTTTATTTTTCGCCGAGTTAAGCTTGCGTCTCGCGGCGCGCCAAAGTCGTTTCGCTTGCGGGAAGTTGGAGAGAAAACGAACTTCGCCATGACACGGCAACGTCAATCATTTGCGTCGGGGAGCTTAGCCAAAAAAAATTCGTCAGTCGCCGTAGCCCACGACGGTTTGACGCCCAACCCCAATTTGGCGCCCATTTATCTCAATAGCTTCTGGAACTTGATGTTGCTCTCGATTTGCGCGATGGACAAGAAGTTGCGCATCGTAGAGTTGAACGATGGCTTCGTGGAGTGGGCGAAGAAAACGTTGGGCAAAGCTCCGAAACTCGGCGACTCTTTGCTCGACCACTTCCCGCCCCAAGCGCGAAAAGAGTTCAAGAAACTGTTTCAAAGCGCGCTCAATGGCGAACATAACACCACCGACGTGCGCTTGGACTTGAAAGACGGCGAGCAATGGGTTTTCGCTCGCGTCTGCCCTTTGTTCCGCGAGGAAAAGCGCGTGATGGGCGTGCTGATGACCCTGCGCGACGTCACGGAACAGAAGCGCCTCGAAGCCGAAAACGCCTACAACCGCCAACTCTATCTCACGCTCGCTCGCCACATTCCCGACGCGAACATGTTTTTGCTCGACAAAAACGGTTGCTTCTTGGTCGCGGAAGGCACCGAAATGCGCAAGGCGGGAATCGATCCTGAAACGCTAACGGGAAAATCGGTCAAAGCCGCAATGGGCGACGCTTTCTTCAAGGCGATCGAGCCTTTGATGAAAAAGGTCTTTCTCGGCAGAACGGGGGAGACGGAACTTGCGCTCGATAAGCAAATCTACGCCGTTCAACTCGTGCCCGTGAGAAACGAATCGCGCAAAATTTACGCCGCAATGGGCTTGATGCGCAACGTCACCGAAGCCAAAGCCATCGAGCGTCAACTGACCGAATCGCTCGCCGAAAAAGAGCGCGCGTTGCAAGATCTTGCCGAAGCCAACGAGGTCAAAACCAAGTTGCTCGCCGAATTGCGCGCCCAAACGGAGTTCCTCGAAAAGCAAACGCGCGAAGACGCGCTCACGGGCTTATACAACCGACGCTACCTCAATATGCAACTCGAACAGGAGTTCAAGCGCGCCAAACGTTACGGCAACCCGCTCTCCGTCGTCATCTGCGACATCGATCACTTCAAGAAAATCAACGACGCTTTCTCGCATCAAGTCGGCGACGAAGTGCTGAAAACGTTGGGGAGAATTTTCAGGGCGTATTCGCGCTCGGTCGATACGGTCGCGCGCTTCGGCGGCGAAGAGTTCGTCTTGGTTCTGCCCGAAACGCCCAAAGAAAAAGCCGCCGTGCTTTGCGAAAAATTGCGCGCCGCCGTCGAGCACTACCCGTGGTCCGAAATTCACCCCGAACTCAAAGTAACCATCAGTTTCGGCATCTCCGACAACGTGCGCTTGGGGCATTACGAGAAAATGCTCGCCGAAGCCGACGAAAGACTCTACGAAGCCAAAAACGCGGGGCGCAACCGCGTCGTCTATTGATTCCTCACCCGCGCTTAATCGCCGATTCGTACGTTACCTCGCATCCGCTTCGCTTGAGCGTCGCCGATACGCTACAATACTTTTCCATCGAGAGTTGAACGGAATGCTCCAAATCGGCAAGTTCGGCGTCGGGACTGGTGAGTTCGTAGCGGAACTTGACCTTCGTGAAGACTTTTGGATGCTCGTTGGCGCGTTCCGATTCGATGAAGATTTTGAGGTCGGCGATGCGCTTGCGCTTTTTTTCAAGAATGGAAATCACGTCGACCATTGAGCAAGCGGCGGCGGACTGCAAGAAAATTTCCATCGGGGTCGCTATGTTACCGCTTCCGCCGTGGTCGGGCGATGGCTCGAAGCGCGTTTCGTTGCCGCGCTCGTTGTAGCCGCGCATCGGATACTTGCCGTCGTAGACTACGGTAGCCTTCATTTTCGCGGTCAAGTGGCTTGATGAGCGCGAGCGGTTTTCGCGCCTTCGCGTCCCTTGTCGGGCGTTGGGTCTTTGACAAGCCCGTAAATCTGTCGCCCCTCGTGGTCTTCGGGCAAGTATTCCGTAATCGGCAAGCCATCTTGGGTAACGAAGAGCAAGCAGTGGCAGTATTTGTATCGCTTCATTTCTTCGCAGGCGCAAATCCAGTCGCGCTTTTGCGCTTCGGCTTTTTTGTCCGCGTAGAAGTTGCACGGGCAGAGCGGCTTGCCGAGTTCATCGACGTGTTGCGCCAGCCCCTTGATGACCGCTTCCGTCACGGATTTGTCGGGGTGCGGAAACGTGCCTGATTTCTGCCAATAATGCTCGGCATACTTCCACATCTTTTGGAGCGAGGCTTCGCTCGGTTCTTTTGCCATTTTGAACTCCTTTTAATTTGTCGTTGAATGCGTTTTGACGAAACGAATGCTGAACATCCCGCGCAAGTCGCCTTGCTTGTAGCCAATCGCTTCGTCGTTGGGATACAAGCGTTTCAAGATAGCGTAATCTTCCCTTTTGACGTCTTTGCCCACTTCGCCGTGACATTTGAGGCAGGTCGGCATTGAGATTTTAATCGGCTTGTAGAAACTGACGGTGGAATCGTTGGTTTGAAGCACGACGGGCGCGATCTCCGCGTCAGGCGGTTGCGCTTTGGCTTTGAAGAGCGCGAAAACTTTTTGCTCTTCGTCGTCCATCGCGTCTTTTGGGTTGCGCGGTTTGTCGGAGACGCGCCGAATTTTCGCGCCGCGCGCCTTCGAGAGCGAGTCCAGAATCGGATGCGCGGCGGCGTTGCAGAATTGAGCGGCATGTTTCACGCCGCCTTTTTCCATCGCGCCCGCGAGAGCCGCGCTGATGACTTGCTTCGTAGCCGAGACGAGTTCTTCGCCAAGTTCAAGATATTTCGCCGTGTCTTCGGGCGACATGGCGACGGGCTTGGGCGGCGACTGTTTCGCCTGTTTTTGCGGTTCGGGCGTTGGCTTTTGTTGCGGCTGACCGCAAGCGACAAACGCAAGCGTTAGAATCATCAAACCGGGTTTCATTGCGCGTTCTTTTTTTGAACTCGTTTGACGCAAACGACGCGACGATTCTCGTCGCCTCGACTGCGAATCCGAGCGCGTTCATTGAAGCGTTCTCTGAATCATCTCCTCGAACTTGTCTTTGTCCGTCATTCCAACGACGACATCGACCACGTTGCCCTTCTTGTCGATCGCAAAGGATGTCGGAATGCCGCGAATTCCGCCTTCGAGGAGTTTGCCATACTCGTCTGAAACGCCGTTGTCCATTGCGACGGGATAGTTCATTCCGTTTTGAGCGACGAAGGCGCGCACTTTTTCCTCTTGGTCGTTGAGCGCGATGCCGACGAAGGTGAATCGATCGCCGTATTGTCTTTGCAGTTCAATCATATCGGGGATTTCGGCGCGGCAGGGCGCGCACCAAGTCGCCCAAAAGTTCACGATTACGCCCTTGCCTTTGAGGTCGGAAAGCGCGAGTTTGTTTCCATCGAGGGTTTGAACCGCAAATGGCGGCGCGCTCGCAAACGCCGACGCGACGGGCTTTGGCGCGAGCGTTGGCGCGAGGACGTATTTGCCCAAAAGCGCGCCCGCCACCGCCGCAACCCCAAGCGTCAAAACCCACGAGAAGATTTTTTTCATCGCTTTCGTTGATTTTGTTTTTTGCTTTCCCAGCCAAGCGTCGCGCCCATCAACGCGCCCCAAGCGACGCTTGCGAATGGGTTGCTTGCGATCGGACAAGCGCCGCTGACGCAACCGATGAAATGGTAGTAGGCGACACCGCCCGCCGCGCCGAGCGCGACAAACGCGATGAGTTTAAGCCAATTGACGTTCATCGTCGTTGCGATTTTCTAGCGATGATTTGAATCACGGCGGAACGCCCCGCATGATATTTGCCTTCAAACACGTCGCGCTCGATTTCTTGCGCCAGCTCGATCGTCAAGCCTCGAAGTTCCTCCGCCGTTTCGTCTAACGACATCAAGAGATCTTCTCGCTTTGGTCCGCCCGTTCCGAATCGCAATTGCTTGCGCGAGTAGGCTTCCAAGAGAAACGTTCCATCTTGTTTCAACCCTTGAACGCAAGCCCAGTGAAGCCTCTGCCGAGCGGGCTTTGGCAAGTGGCAGAAAATCGAGACGATGCCGTCCCACCGACAAGGCTCGATGCGGAACTCCGCAAGGTCGCAAAGTTTCGTCGTGATTTGAACGCCCCTTTCTCTTGCGAGCGCTTGCGCCTTTTCAAGCCCGACGCTCGACCAATCGACCGACGTGACGCGATAGCCTTGCGTGGCAAGAAAAACGCCGTTGCGCCCTTCGCCATCGGCAAGCATTAACACGTCGCCTTTCGGAAGGTTTCGAAAAGCGGATTTGAGAAAATCGTTTGGCTCCGTCCCGTAGGCGAATCCGCTCTCCGAATAGCGAGCGTTCCACTCTTCCGCCGACATTTTTCAAGAGCCGACTTGCTCTTTGTAGGCTTCCAGAACGACCTTGTACGCGTCGATGAGTTTGAGAAAATCGTCGGAGATTTTGTCGAGCTCCGCGAGCAGAAGACGCGCCTCCTCGTTTTTGCCCGCGAGGGCGAGTTGCTGAATTTTGAGAGCGACCTCATGCGTCAAGCGATGTTGCTTGACGAACATCTCGAAAATAGGCTCGTTCTGATACTTCCATATCCCGACGCTTTGAATCCATTTGCCAATGTCGCTCTTTTCGGGCGAATCGGCGTGGACTTCGCGCCAATCGCTCGCGCCGTTCAACGCGGAGCGCACTTTCATTTTCCAAGTCAGGTGCATCGCTTTGACGATCGCAATGTCGATCGGCGCGGAACGCAGGATTTTCTCTTGCATTGCTCAATCTGCCTTGATGACTTTGTAGAACATCGCCAAATCCATAATCACGTCGTTCGAGGCGCGCGCATATGCGCCCTGCTGAATCTCTTGAAGCGCTTTTTGCTTTTCGCCGCGAATGATCATCACGAGCACGCGACTCGCGCACGTGTGGAAGAAAGCGTGGTCGCCGCGCAACTTCTCCCAAAGCGGATGGTTGCCAAACCGTTCTTTCGCCACTCCGTGAATCCATTTGCCGACGGCGCATTGATCGTCCCGCGCAATGACGTCGGGATTCAGGGCTTCGGCGACGCCGCTTTCAATCATCGCCTTGAAACGAGCCTTCCAATTTTGATGACTAACGATCGCCGTGTGAAAGTTCAGACCCGCCGCTTCGGCTTCGACAGGATCGACGACTTCGGGTTCGGGGATCGTTTCGAGTTGAGCAGTCTCATTGGCGTTTTGGTTTTGGGTTAATTTCGAGAGCCACTGTCGGAATGAGATTGCCATTTGAGTTTTTGGGATTTAGAGTTTAAGAAAAACGCAATCAGTCATTGCTGATGAATGTTTTTGAAATTTAACGCTCAACGACGTGAGAATGAAGAGGAAGGTTGGCGCATTCCATCCGTAGCGGCGCGACTTGGAATGAAGCGAAGAACCCTTCGATTCGGATTTTTCGCCTCGTCGGAAGAGTTTTGACTACCTGACAAGAATGATTCTCCTGCCGAGCAATTCTCTGTCGATGATTTCGCGCAAAGCGTCTTTGGGCAGCGCGCCCGCCATCATTTTGGGCTGACCGTTCATCGGCACGAACAGGAGCGAGGGAATCGAGCGAATGCCGAACATCGCCGCCAGTTCGGGTTCGGCTTCGGTATCGACCTTGTAGATGTTGATTTGGTCTTTATACTCCTCTGAAAGTTCTTCCAAGATGGGCGCGATCATTCGGCACGGTCCGCACCACGCCGCCCAGAAGTCAATCAAGCAGGGCTTGTCGCCTTCGAATTTCCACTCCTTGTTTTTCTCGAAATCGAAGACCTTTGTCTTGAAGGTCTCGTAGGTTAATGGCGTCGTCATGGTTGGCAAAGTTTAGTCGTTAGAAGAAGATTTTTCCGCCGTCGAGATTTTGAACGGCGCGTAGAGCGGACAGAAATTGATGAGCGCGGTTGCGACGGGCACGAGACCAGCGAGCGCCCACCAACTTTGGTAGTAGAGACCTGCGCCAAAAATCAAGCCTCCCAAGACGATGCGAATCGTCTTGTCCGTTTTGCCGATGTTTGGTTTCATTGCGATGCCTCCATTTTAATCGTTAAACGATGGCGCGCTTGCGCGTGAACATAAAGTATTTCTCGAAAGCGACTTTCGCCCAATGCGCTTCGGGTCCGGGAATGATGAACTCGTGCTCTCGCGGCGGGAGCATGTGGTCGCCTGCGATCATCATGCCCATGTTGCCCGTGTCCATAATGCAGAGCGCGTTCATTTCGGCGAAGGATTGCTCGTAACGTTTGGGCAGTTTCTTGATGTCGGCGACGATGTTTTTGGCGGCGATTTTCGCCATCTGCTCCGATGGGTAGCCTGTTTTTGGCACGCCGCATGGCTTTTCGGTTTGTTCGGGCGGCTTGACTTCGACCGCCGCGCCCACGGCGTAGACTTCGGGGTATTTCGGATGCCGATAGTCGCCGCCAACCTCGATGAACCCCATCGCGTTGCCGAGTCCAGGCGTGTTTCGCACGCATTCGGAGCCGATAAATCGCGGCACCGCCACCGTGAAGGTCGACGGAATTTTTTCGCCCGTCTCCAGCGTCACCCCATCGGGACAAAACTCTTTCACGGACACGTTGAATCGGCTCTCGATGCGATAAAACTTGAAGAGCATTTCGCACATCTTTTTGGCGTTGCCGAATCCGCCGATGCCGAAGTGCGCCGGATAAGGCTCCGCCGTCACGTAGGTCAGCGTCGT
>JANWWM010000015.1 GCA_025055975.1 Chloroherpetonaceae bacterium
GCTTGCAGTTCCGCAACGTCAAACGGGCGATTCTGCATCCAACCGCCGCTCAACCCGTGCGAGAAGAAATCTACTTTCCGTCCAAACCCAATTCCGCTTCTTGACGCGCCGCTTGCGCCGTTGCGGAAATGATTGTCATTCCAAGCAAGGAACGCTTGCCATCGTTCTCCGTCGTGATTGCTCCGTGGTCATTCCGAGCGTTAGCGAGGAATCCGCGACGGATTGCGAATTGAGCGCATTTGCTTCTCCAAACGTGGATTCTTAACACCCCTGCGCGCCCTTCAGAAAGTCATCAAGTGATTTACGGTTTCATTACGAGCGTTAGCGAGGAATACGCGACCGTTTTCGAATTTAGCGTATTTGGTTCTCCAAAAGTGGATTCTTCACTCCGCTGCGCTCCGTTCAGAATGACGTCAAGTCTTTTCCGTTGTCATTCCGAGCGTTAGCGAGGAATCCGCGACGGATTGCGAATTGCGAATTGGCGTTCTCGCTTCTAAAAGGCGGACTTCGCTCCGCTTCGCTGCGTCGCCCGAAGCGCAAGACGCCGTTCAGGCAAACTCCGAGTCGGGCGGCGGGCTTTCGGCGGCGTAGATTTTCGTCGTCGAGATGAGACCGTGCCGCATTCGGCGTTTGACTTCTTCGAGCGGAAGTTTGTCGCGCTCGAGCCAAAGTTTCGCGGCGGTGTGTCGAAGGCTATGGGGCGAGATGTTGTCCCGATGAATTCCCGCTTCCTCCAACCAATGCTGAATCCGATAGTGCAAAGCGCGCGTCGTGAGGCGCGTCTCGCGGGCGCGATGGCTATTGCTCGCAAAGAGCGGCGCGGAGGGCGCGAGCGAGCCGCGTCGTTCCAAATAGGCTTCGATGTCTTGCCCCAACGATAGCGGCACTTCGACCGTCTCGTCTTTGGCTTTCTTGCCTTTGGCTTGCACGAAAAGCACGTAGCGGGAGGAAAATTTTTTCAAGTCCTCGACGTTCGCCTTGACGATTTCGTGCTCGCGCGCGGCGGCTTCAAGCATCAAGCGAATGATGAGATAATCCCGATGATCTTGAAGTTTCTCGGTGGGAATGATGGAAAGCAGTTTTTGAACCTCCGCCTCCGTGAGCGCGCCTGCCGTGTGGCTTGTCGGACGACGATTGCCCTTGACCTTCTTGGCGGGATTTTCCTCCAACAAGCCCTGCGCGACAAAGTAGTCCAAAAGTCGCCGCAGCGCCGTCAGATACGTCGAGACGGAAACTTGCGAAAGTTTTTTTTCCTCCGTCAAATACTTTTTGTATTGCTCGACGTCTTCGGCGCGGAAACGAAACCAAACCCTCGCGTTCGAGAAATATCGCTGAAACGTTCGCAACGCGCGTTGATACGTGCCTTTGGTTTCCTCGCCTTTTTCTTTGAGGTAGTCGACAAGAAACGAGTCAATTTCCTCGCTGAGCCGCGAGAGCGACAATCGAAGCGTTTTCATGGCGAGCGCGGATTTTGAGAGCGGCGCAAGATAGCGATTTTGAATTTGCCAAAGCGCGTCGAACAAAACCCAAACGAGCGAAAGTTTCGTATCTTCGCGCTCCTTGATTCACGCATAACCAGTTCCGCAAAATGAAGAAACGTCTTTTCACGCCGGGTCCTACGCCCGTTCCCGAACAAGTGGCGCTCCAAATGGCGCGACCCATCGTGCATCACCGCAACCCTGAGTTTATGGAGATTCTCGCGCGCGTTCACGAAAATCTCAAATACCTTTTTCAAACCAAGCAACCCGTCGTGGTCTTGACCTGTTCAGGCACGGGCGGCGTGGAAGCGACGATGGTCTCGATGTTTTCGCCGGGCGACAAAATCATCGCCGTCAATGGCGGCAAGTTCGGCGAGCGTTGGGCTGACATGGCGCGCAAATACACGGGCAATTGCGTCGAAATCAAAGTCGAGTGGGGAACGAGCGTTCAGCCCGACGAGATGATTCGAGCGCTCAAAGCGCACCCCGACGCGAAAGGCGTGTATTTCACGCACAGCGAAACCTCGACGGGCACGGCGACCGACGTCAAGGCGATGGCGAAAGCGATACGAGATCATAGCGAGGCGCTCATCTGCGTCGACGGCGTTACCGCCGTTGGCGCGCACGAACTCCGCTTCGACGAGTGGGGCATCGATGCATGCGTAACAGGCTCGCAAAAAGGCTTGATGATGCCCCCAGGACTCGCGCTCGTCGCCCTCTCGGAACGCGCCATCAAGGCGATCGAAAACGCCAAGTTGCCGAGTTATTACCTCTCGCTCAAAAAAGCCTTGAAGTCTTACAAAGACAACGACACGCCCTTCACGCCCGCCGTTTCGCTCGTCGTCGGACTCGACGAAGCCTTGCAGATGATTAAAGCCGAAGGCATCGAGAACGTGTGGGCGCGTCATCAACGGCTTTCGGCGGCATGCCGCGCAGGGTGCGAAGCGTTGGGCATGCGGCTCTTTTCCAATTCGCCTTCCTACGCCGTTACGCCCGTTTGGCTTCCCGACGGCGTGGAGTGGAAAGCGTTCAACAAAATTTTGAAATTCGAAAACGGCGTCACGGTGGCGGCGGGGCAGGACGCTTACGCGGGCAAAATTTTCCGCATCTCGCATCTCGGCTTCTACGACGAGCTGGATATGCTGACCGTGATGGGCGCGCTCGAGATGACGCTCAAAAAAATCAATCACCCGTTTGACGTCGGCGCGGGCGTTTCCGCCGTGATGAAAGCCTTTCTCGAAGAACCCATAACGGCGCCGTAACGCGAGAGGCGCGAAGAATCGAGCGCGCAAAGACTTTGAAACTTTGACGCGCTGCCCTATCTTTGCGCTCCAATCAAGCGCTCCATTATCTATGGACACGGCGCTGACGCTTCGGCAAACGCTTTGCCAAGCGCGATAGAAAAGATTTCCGTGTCCATTCAAGTTCCGCAGAAAGCCTTTTCTATCGTTGGAAAAGGCTTTTTCGTTTCGAGCGGTTTCATCGCAATCAAAAACTCGTTCATCGCAAATGGCAAGATACCTTTTCACATCGGAATCGGTTTCCGAAGGACATCCCGACAAGGTCGCAGACCAAATTTCCGACGCGGTTCTCGACGCGATTATCGCCGAAGACAGAAACGCTCGCGTCGCCTGCGAGACGTTCGTAACGACGGGGCAGGTGGTCGTGGGCGGCGAAATCACCACGAAAAAGTATGTGGAAATTCCCGACCTCGTGCGCAGCGTCGTGCGCGACATCGGCTACACCAAAGGCGAGTATATGTTCGAAGCCAATTCGTGCGGCATTCTGTCGGCGATTCACGCGCAATCGCCCGACATCAATCGCGGCGTGGATAAAAAGACCTACAAAGACCGCCTCGATTCCATCGGCGCGGGCGACCAAGGAATGATGTTCGGCTACGCCTGCAAGGAAACGCCCGAACTGATGCCCGCCGCCATCACCTACGCGCATCAAATCGTCAAGCGTCTTGCCGACATTCGCAAAGAGGGCAAAATCATGACCTATCTCCGCCCCGACGCGAAAAGTCAAGTAACGCTCGAATACGATGGCGACCGAGTCGCGCGCGTCGATACCATCGTCGTTTCCACGCAACACGACCCCGAACCCGAAGGAATGACCGAAAAAGAATTCCAAAACAAAATCCGCGAGGACGTGATTGCGAACGTCATCAACAAGGTCATTCCGAAGCATTTGCTCGACAAGAACACGAAGTATTACGTGAATCCGACGGGGCGCTTCGAAATCGGCGGACCGCACGGCGACACGGGCTTGACGGGCAGAAAAATCATCGTCGACACCTACGGCGGCGCGGCGCCGCATGGCGGCGGCGCGTTTTCGGGGAAAGACCCGTCGAAAGTCGACCGCTCCGCCGCTTACGCCGCTCGACACATCGCCAAAAACATCGTGGGCGCGGGGCTGGCGGAAAAATGCACGATTCAAGTCTCTTACGCCATCGGCGTGGCGCGCCCCGTTTCCATCTTCGTCAATACGCACGGCACGGGAACGAATGGCATAAGCGACGCGGAACTGCAAGAAAAAATCGAAAAACTCTTCGACCTCCGTCCGCTCGCCATCATTGAGCGGTTCAGCCTCACCAAGCCGAAAGGCTGGAAGTATCGGGACACGGCGGCTTACGGGCACTTCGGTCGCCCGCAATTTCCTTGGGAGAATTTGGACTATGTGAGCGACTTGCGTCGCGCCTTCAAGTAATTCTCGAACCACTTTTCCGACAACCAAACCACAGAAGCCATGGCAACCGTAGAAACCAAAAGACTGCCTTACAAGGTCAAAGACATCGCGCTCGCCGATTGGGGACGCAAGGAAATCCGCCTCGCCGAAGCCGAAATGCCCGGCTTGATGGCGCTCCGCGAAGAATTCGGCAAAACCAAGCCGCTCAAAGGCGCGCGCATCGCGGGCTGTTTGCACATGACGATTCAAACCGCCGTCTTGATTGAAACCCTCGTCGAACTCGGCGCGGAAGTCGCTTGGTCGAGTTGCAACATCTTCTCGACGCAAGACCACGCCGCCGCCGCCATCGCCAAAGCGGGCATTCCCGTCTATGCGTGGAAAGGCATGACCGTCGAGGAATTCGACTGGTGCATCGAGCAAACGCTCTTCGCCTTCAAAGACGGTCAGCCGCTCAACATGATTTTGGACGACGGAGGCGACCTGACGAATATGGTGCTCGACAAATATCCCGAACTTGTGCCGGGAATTCGCGGCATTTCGGAAGAAACCACGACGGGCGTGCATCGCCTCTACGAGCGCGCTCGAAACGGCAAGTTGCCTCTGCCCGCCATCAACGTCAACGACAGCGTAACGAAATCGAAGTTCGACAACAAATACGGTTGCCGCGAATCGCTCGTTGACGCGATTCGTCGCGGAACGGATTTGATGCTCGCGGGCAAGGTCGCCGTCGTGGCGGGCTACGGCGACGTGGGCAAAGGCTCGGCGGAATCGCTCAAAAACAACAAGGTGCGCGTCATCGTTACCGAAGTCGACCCCATCTGCGCCCTGCAAGCCGCAATGGAAGGCTACGAGGTCAAAAAGATGGACGATGCCATCAAAGAAGCCGACATCGTCGTAACCGCGACGGGCAACGTCAAAATCGTCACGGAACGCCACTTCCGAATGATGAAAGACAAAACCGTCGTCTGCAACATCGGGCACTTCGACACGGAAATCGATATGGCGTGGCTCAACAAGCATTACGGGCACACAAAGGTCGAAATCAAGCCGCAAGTCGATCTCTACAACATCGATGGCAAGGAAATCATCGTGCTCGCCGAAGGTCGCTTGGTGAATTTGGGCGTGGCGACGGGGCATCCCTCCTTCGTGATGTCGATGTCGTTCACGAACCAAGTGCTCGCGCAAATCGAGCTGTGGCAAAACTACAAGAACTACGAGAACAAAGTGTATGTCTTGCCGAAGCATCTCGATGAAAAGGTCGCGCGCTTGCACCTTGCCAAACTCGGCGCCGAAATCGACGAGCTGACCGAAGAACAAGCCGCCTACATCGGCGTTCAAAAGAACGGACCGTTCAAGTCGGAGCATTATCGCTATTGAGGCGCGTGGAACGATCCGCCCGACGCGCTCCAGCAAACGCTTAACCGTGAAAACGAGCAGAGCCAGAGGGTCATTCTGAACCGAGCGAAGCGAAGTGAAGAATCCCTTTCGGAGAGACGAGCGCGGTCAATTCGCAATTGACAATCCGCAATTCGCAATCTCTATGGATTCCTCGCTTCGCTCGGAATGACAAAAGGCAGACGCACGCAAAGCGCAATTGCAACTCAAAGCGGCGAAACGATTTGAAAAGGCGATTTCGAGAGAGGTCGCCTTTTCTTTTCTTGCGCTCGGATTATCTTTGCGCCCATTTTCAACTTGTGATTATGCGACTTGCCGTCAATGTCGACCACATCGCTACCCTTCGCAACGCCCGAAAGGAGCAAGAGCCTGATCCCGTAACCGCCGCGCATTTGGCGGAACTGGCGGGCGCGGCGGGCATCGTTTGCCATTTGCGCGAAGACCGTCGACACATTCAAGACCGCGATTTGCGTCTCCTGCGCCAGACCGTCAAAACGAAGTTGGATTTGGAAATGGCGGCGACGGAAGAGATGCTTCGCATTGCGATTCAAACCAAGCCCGACCTTGTGACGCTCGTGCCTGAACGCCGCGAAGAACTCACCACCGAAGGCGGCTTGGACGTCAAAGCCAAACGCGCCGCGCTCAAACCATTTATCGCGGAACTCTGTCGCAACGGCGTTCCCACGAGCTTGTTCATTGAAGCCGATGAGGAGTCTGTCAAAATCGCCGCCGATTTGGGCGCGACGCATATCGAGTTGCACACGGGCTTATACTCGCGTCTGCGCAAGCCCGACGACATCGAGCGCGAATTGGCGCGTCTGCGCGAAGCGGCAACGCTGGGGCGCAAGCTCGGCTTGACCGTCGTCGCAGGGCACGGTCTCAACTACATAAACATCGTTCCCTTCGCCTCGCTTTCCGACGTGATTGAGGAAGTCAGCATCGGGCACGCCATCATCGCGCGCGCCGCCCTTGTGGGAATCGAAAGAGCCGTGAGGGATATGATTCAACTGTTGAAATGAAGCCTGCGCCTAAAACGCCGCGATTTTCTTCGCGTAGCCCGTCAGTTCCGCGTAGCCTTTGCCCGAAATCGCTTGTCCCGCCTTCGTGCCCGAAACCGCGACGCTGCCTTCCCAATACGTTATCCGCGTCGATTCCTCCGTCAGCAGTTCTTGGTCTTGAACGGTGGATTCAAGGTTGAGCGCGAGCGCGTATTTCGGAACGGAAATCGTCCATTTGCGCGGATACTCCGCCCCCGATTTTTCAGAGCGATAACGTTCCAAAACTTTTGTCTCGAAATCGCTTGCCGAAAGCGTTTCGCTCGTGCCATCCTTGAATATCATCGTGCCGCTTGAATAGGGGCTTTTCGTTCCGTCGGCAAAGCGCAAGTTGAAGAGCATCAATTCCGTCGCGTCCGAAAATTGAATCGAGAACCAGTCCCAGCCGACGACGTTTTCTTCCAACACTGACGAGCCGAATTCGTGGTCGTGCCAACTTTCGCCCTCGACCGTGAAGCGCTCGCCATCGAGCGTGAGCGCGCCCGTCGATTTGAGTCGCGGGTAGGAGAAATACATTGAAGCGTTTTTGGGGTCGCTCCCCTTGCGGCTATATCCCTTTTCGCCGTGCAGAACGGGCGGTTTCGTCGGTTCAAGAATCAGCGCGAGCGCGAAGGAATCCGTCTCGGCTTGAATGAGATGATAGCGTCCCAATTCCTGCGCCGACCAATTTCCAATGAAGGTTTTGTAGTAGCGTTCCGACGCGCCCGCGTCGCCGAAGTTTCCGCGCGAGCGTTTTTCGGAATGGTAAAATTTCTTGTTGGATTCGTCGGTGATGGCGAAGTGAGCGAAGTAAATCTGCTTTCGCGTCGCGTCCGATTCCTCAATGGCGAGAGCGGTTCGGAAAAACGTGAGTTCGTAGCCGAATCGACGCTCGCCGCTTTGAAGATGCCCCGTGTAATACCACCACTCGGTTCGGAAATCGTTATGCGCCGCGTGGTCTTTGGGAAACGCGAGTTGATATTGCGGCGAAGCAAACGAGAACGGCTCTTTTTTGGCGCATGCGACATAGATGAGCGACGCGGAAAAAACGATCGCAAGCGCGCTGACGAGCAGAAATCTTGACATCGGTTTTCGCAATGAATTGCCGCTACAACGCGAACAGGTCGTAATAAAGTTGCTTGACGAGTTCGGGGAACGCGACTGTCCAGCCCGTTACGGATTCAAACCAATTGCGGTGATTGAACTCGCTCTCGTAAGGCAAGATGTGGACTTTGATGCCGAGCGGCTTGGCGAATTTTTCGTAGCAAAGCCGCGAGCGACGCGAATGCAAATCGCGCGTAACGAGCGAAAATTCTTTCCAGCCGCGTTTGTGGGCGGAGTCGACGACGGTTTTGGCGATGGCGAGCGTTTTCGGCTCTTTGAACGGCACGACGAACCAAACGAGCGAGGCGGTGTCGAGTTCCGCGCTCCAAGCGTTGAGCATCGTCGCTTGACGCTTGCGCGGGTGTTTTTGGACGGATTCGTAAATCGTAGCGGCGATGATGTCCGCGCCCGTCTTTTCGGCGAACGCTTTGGCGAAAACGAAGGTCTCGTAATCGCCCGTCCAGTTTTCCACCACCAAATTCGGACAACGTGGATATTCGGTGGGCGGGCTATCGACAATGTAGGGATTGACGAGGGTTTTCAACAAAAATCCCCTTGCGCTCCACAGGGTTATCAACAGCGCGACGCAAAACGTGGATAAAACGAGTTTGGCTTGCCACGTCAAAACGCGCTTTTGAACGGTTTTGAAGATCCAGTTTTTCAACGTGCGTGGATAAAATTGTGGAAATCTCGCCAAACGGCGTTATCGTCCGCTCCCTTTCAGCCATGCAAAGCCCGTGCCCGAAACGGCGTAAAAGAGCCAAGCGCCAATCGCCATCAAGACCACGTTGCCCGACCACATGGCGACGGCGGGCGAAACGATGGCGCGGTCGGCGAGTTTTTCGCCGCTAATCAGAAACGCCCAATAGAGCAAGAAAAACGCGAGCGAAAGTCCCGCCCCAATGCCGAATCCGCCGCGCTTCGCCAACACGCCAAGCGGAACGCCCACGAGCGCAAAGCAAAAACACGCAAACGGGATCGAATACTTCTTGTGGACTTCGACCATATACTTGCGTTGCGTCTCCTCGTCGTTGCGAATTGAAAAGAGCGCGTTGCTCGTCTGCGATTGCAAGCCGCGCGCCATCGCGGAAGCAAGCTCGAGCGCGTTGAGCCGCTCGCTTTTTGGAATCGAGCTCAAATAAAACGACTCATCGATTTGGGCATCGAAGCGCGCCGCCAAGTTGATGTCAACATCGAGCGAATCGACTTCCCCGATGCCCGTTCCTGAAAGCAGGCGCGCGAAGTGATGGCGCGTCTCGTCGGCGATGCGTCGTTTCGTCGCATCGATTTGCGCTTGCAGGCTATCGCAGATGGCGAGCATCGTCGAGGCGGAAAGTTCTCTATCGCCGCGACTGACGGAACTCTCGTCGGAGCGCTCGAAGCCAAAGCCCGTCGCATCGAGCAAAACCTTGTGCCGTTGAAATGCCATTCGGCGATACTCCTTGCGGGCGTTTTTGTCGACCTCGTGCATCTCGCCGTCGTAGAGCGTCATAATCAGGTAGCGGTAATCCGACGAGTATTCGAACTTGCCCGTTTCGGCAGTGATGACGGTTTCGCTTTGCGGACGGGTGTAGTCGTAAATCGTTACGCCGCCGATGTCGGAAGAAGTCTCGCTCGTTTTGCGCGCGAGAATCGAGTAGCCGTAAATGAGGTTGGAAAAGACGTTCTCTTGCAGTCCGAAGGCGGGCTTTTTGCGCGAGATGTCCATCATCAACACTTTCGCTTGGTGATTGGCTTCGGGGAGCACGACGTTGCCAAAGCGCTCGACGAGAACGACGAGAATCGCGCTTGCGATTAAAACGGGTTGCATCAATCGCCCAAGCGAAATGCCGCCCGCTCGCATCGCCGTGATTTCCAAGTCGTTGGTCATTTTGCCAAACGCCATCAGGCATGCGATCAAAACGCCCATTGGCGCGGCAAGCACGACCATCCACGCGATTTGCAAGAGAATCAGCTCAACGATGACCGTCAGTTCCAACCCTTTGCCGACGAGGCGATCGAGCGCGCGCGTGAGGAATTGCAAAAGAAAGACGAAAATCACCGTGAAAAAGCCGAAGAAGAACGGTCCGACGTGAGCCAGCAAGACGTGTCGGTGCAGAATTTTCATCGCCGCTCACCACTCGATTTTTTCTTTGAGGAAATAGGCGTTCATCAAGCCTTTGCCTTTGACCTCAATCGCGCCGCGCGGCTCGAAGATGAACTTGTGGCGCAAGAGGCGGTAGGTGGTTTCGGTTACTTGCGCTTCGTTGGGCGCGCTATGCGATTCCATTCGGGAGGCGGTATTGACCGTGTCGCCCCAAAGGTCGTAGATAAATTTTTTCGTTCCGATGACGCCCGCCACGACGGGACCGGAATTGATGCCGATTCTCAAACTGATTGGCACGTCGCCGCCCGCGTTGATGCGTCGCATTTCGCTCATCATTTGCAAGGCGGCTTCGGCGACGGCTTCGGCGTGATCGTCTCTGGGAATCGGCACGCCCGCAACCGCCATGTAAGCGTCGCCAATCGTCTTGATTTTTTCAAGTCCAAACCGCTCGGCAATGTCGTCGAAGGACGAGAAAATGTCGTTGAGCATCACGACGAGGGTTTCGGGCTTGAAGCGCGCCGAAAGGGTCGTGAAGCCCACGAGGTCGGCAAATAGCACGGTCGCCTCCTTGAAATAATCGGCGATGACCTGTTCGCCTTGCTTCAAGCGTTCCGCCACGCTTTTGGGCAGAATGTTCAAAAGCAAGCGTTCCGATTTTTCTTGTTCGGCTTTGATTTCGACGTGTTTGAGGCGATAGATTTCCTTTTCGCGCTCGATTCTTTCGATTTCGAACTTCGCTTCCAAGCCGCGCAGGCGTTTGCGAGCGTCTTCGCTGAAAACGTCCTCTTTGAACTGGTGATATAGCTTGTGGTATTCGAGCGCCTTCTTGAAATCGCCGCGCAGTTCGTAGGTTTCCGAGAGCGCTTTGCAAGCGTCGTAGATGAGTTCTTTGGAGTTGACGTCTTCGGCGAGCGCGAGCGCGCTATTGAGGCAATCGAGCGCGGCATCGAAATTGCCGATGTCGTTGAGAATGATGCCCACGTTGCAAAGCGTCCTGATGGCGCTGCTGCGGTCTTGGATTTCGTTGAAAAGATCGAACGCTTTTAGCGTGGAGTCGAGCGCGTTTTTCAGATCCTTCAAGCTGTGATAAAAACTGCCGATGTTGAGAAAGGCGTTGGCTTCGCCGCGTCGATCTCGAAACGAGCGCGCGATTTCCAAGCTTTTGAGATAGAAATCGAGCGCGACGTCTTTTTGATCGAGTTGGAGATACACGTTGGCGATGTTCATCATCGCCGCGCCCTCGCCGACCGCGTCGCCAGCGTCTTGCTTGATTTTCAGGCTCTCTTCGTAACAACGCAGAGTGCTATGATAGTCGCCGAGCTTTTGATAGACGTTGCCGATGTTATTGAGCGAGACGGATTCGCCTTGTTTGTCGCGCAGCTCTTGGCGCAAGCCGAGACTTTTGGAGTGAAAATCGAGCGCGCTGGCGTAGTCGCCGAGGCTTTGATAGACGTTGCCGATGGCGTTGAGAGCCGTCGCCGCGCCGCGTTTGTCGCCCAGTTCTTCAAAGAGGCGAAGGGCGGCGTCGGACGCGGAAAGCGCCGCGTCGTAGTTGGCAAGCAAGTATTGACAAACGCCGATGTTGCGTTGGCTGTCCGCGATGCCCTTTCGGTAAGAATGTTCTTGCGAGAGACGCAAGGCGTTTTCGCTCATTTCGAGGGCGAGCTTGGGCTGTTCGTTTCGGCATCGCCACGCTGAATCGTTCAGCGCGTCGATCTTGGCGAGCGCGTCGCGCATAGCGGTTGGGCGATTGAATCGATGGAGCGAAAATAAAAAGCGCGTCAGACTTTTCGCGGCGGCGAAACCTGACGCGCTTTCGGCTCGCGCGAGCCGATTGGCTCAGGATTCGTTGCGGAGATTCGTTTTCGAGAGCAAGGCTTGCGCGGCGCGCAGACGCAAGCGCAGCGCGCTTTCCTCGACTTTCGGAGCCACGATTTCGGGCGCAATCGTTTCCGCCGTTTGACGAACATTGGTCGACGGCGCTTTCGCGTAGAGCTTGTTCTTCTCGACGGCTTCGGAAAGAGTTTTGCCAATCACGTCGTCGCTCGCGGGCTTGACGAGATACTTGAACACGCTCAGCTCGTTGATGGAGCGCACGGCGAGCGTCGCGTCTTTGACCTCCGTCAGAATCACCGTAACGACTTGCGGATACTCTTGGCGAATCGCGTTGAGAAAGCCAATGCCATCCACGTCCGCGAAATTCACGTTGCTCACGACGACCGAGACGGGACGTTTCGCCAATTCTTTGAAGGCTTCGTCGACCGACGTCGCGCCCGACACGTCGAAACTTTTGCTGAACTTCTCGACGAGGCGTTTCACTTCGTTCTCGTCGTAGTCGACGAACAGCACGCTGCCATGTTTTTCCTCGACTTCGATGTGAATGCGCGAAGAGGTCTTCAAGGCTTCAGCTTTGGCTTGCTCTTTGGCTTGCAATTGCGCGATGCGGTCATAGATTTGAACGCCAAGCCTGACGAGGTTGCAGAGATTGTCGGCTTTCCACGGCTTGTTGATGTAGCGGAAAATCTCGCCCGCGTTGACGGAACTGATGATGGCATCGAGGTCGCTATATCCCGTCAAAAGCATTCGAACCGTGTTCGGACTAATTTGCTTGACTTGACGCAAGACTTCGTGTCCCAGCATGCCAGGCATGCGTTGGTCGCTGATGATGACCTTGATGGGTTCGCGTCGAACGATGTCGAGGGCTTGCGCGCCGCCATTCGCCGTGAACACGACATAGTCGTCTTCGAACAGGCGCGACAGCGAGCTCAAAACCATTGGCTCGTCATCGACCAAAAGAATGCGTGATTCGCTGCTCATAATCGTCGTTTGGTTTATGGTTAGTTGAACGCGAGCGTCGACGCGGGCGAAGCGAGTTCTTGGCTTTGCTTGACGGGAATTTTGATCGTGAATTCCGTGCCTTTGCCAACTTCGCTTTGAACGGTGATCGTGCCCCTGTGTTGCTCGATGATTTTATAGACGATCGATAGCCCAAGCCCCGTGCCTTGTCCGACTTCTTTCGTCGTGAAGAAGGGCTCGAAAATTTTCTTCAAGTTTTCTTTCGGAATCCCTCTGCCGTCGTCGCGGATTTTGACGACCGCCATTCCGTCTTCTTTGTAGGTTTTGATCCAGATGTGCCCTTGACCCTCGATGGCTTGAACGGCGTTGGTGATGATGTTCAGAAACACCTGATTCATTCGGGCGGGGAAGCACTCGACTTGCATGTCGGGCGCGAAATCTTTGATGACCTCCGCCTTGTATTTGACGAGGTTGTGCGCGATTTTCAAAGTCGACTCGATGCCCTGATTGAGGTCGGTTTCTTTGAACGACGCTTCGTCCAAACGCGAGAAGTTTTTGAGGACGATCACGAGTTGCTGAATGCGGTCGATGCCGTCGAGCGATTCGGCTATCAAGGCGCGAATCTTCTCGCTAAAATTGCTCGAGTCGATTTTCTTCGAAGCCTCGACGATTCCGAGCAGTTTCGCTTCAAGTTCGTCCAACTGACCGTTGATGAGCGCGTCGCGCAGATCGCGGTAGCGCTCGAGCACATCGAGCAAGCGACGCTGACTTTTTTCCAGCACCTCGATGTTGTTGCGCACGAAGCCGAGCGGCGTGTTGACCTCGTGCGCGATGCCCGCCACCATTTGACCCAGCGACGCCATTTTTTCCGACTGAATGAGCTGCGTTTGTTGCTCTTGAATGCGCGCGTTGCTCTCTTCCAACTTTTTGTAAGATTCTTCCAGAAGACGCAAGCTGTCTTCGAGTTTTTTCTTGTTTTCCTCGAGATCCTTGTTGCGTTGCACGAGCGCCTGACCAATGACGTTGAACGATGCGCCGACTTTGGCGAGCTCGTCTTTGGCGTCAAGCTTGACCTTTTCTTCCGTATCGCCTCTAACGAGCTTCTTTGAAATTTCGTCCAAGCTATTCACGGTCTTCATCACGGAGCGATAAAAGCCGATGAGCAAGTAGATGACCGCGAGCCAAAGAAGCGGCACGCCGAACTGCATCAAGCGCTTCTGGAACGTGAGGGCGTTGATGCGCGCGACGAGAAGCGCGTCCAACGCTTTGGCTTCGGCGGCGTAAAGTTTCTTCAACGCCGAAAGCGCGACGTTCCCCGCCTCGACATATCGTTTGGCGTTGAACGCGCTATCGAGCGCCACCGCGCGAATCGGCTTGGTTTGCGCCAAAAAGGCGCCAATCGCGCCAACGAACATGTCGTATTCCTGATTGATGAGGTCTTTGACGTTCGGAGCGCCATAGACGTTCTTGAACCCATATGCCTTCGCCACGCCGAGCTTGATGCCGTCGAAGGCGTTTTCCACGATGCCGGGCAGAACGAAAATCAACTCGGCGAGTTTGTCGGACGAGAGAGCGTCGCCGAGCGCGATGCGCCGACCCAAATCGCGCGCTTGCGAGATTTTTTGAACGAGCAACGGGATGCGGAAAATCACGCCGTCCATCATATAGTAGGAATCGATGTCGGGATCAAGCACGAGGTTGGAAACGTCGCCGACGTGCGCGATGAGCAACGCGAGTTTGTCTATGATGTCGGAATGATCGGCGTAACTTGTCGGAATGATCGGCGTAACTTTTTTCAAGCGTGGTTTGCCAAAGCGATT
This sequence comes from Chloroherpetonaceae bacterium, assembly GCA_025055975.1. GTDB lineage: Bacteria > Bacteroidota > Chlorobiia > Chlorobiales > Thermochlorobacteraceae > JANWWM01. The sequence continues at coordinate 14,402 of JANWWM010000015.1, forward strand.
CTTTGGTGGCTTTCCAGAGTTTTCGAATGTCCGCCCATTTTTCGCGGCTTTCCAACGTCGCGCCGAGACGAGCGTCCACAGCGTCAGCCGCGCTCACGACCTCGTCGATTTTGGACTGCAACGCTTGAAGCGTCTGCTTTGCCTCCGCTTTCTCCGCGTCTTTTCCCCGAAAATACGCCAAGGCGGCTTGACGATGCTCGGCGACGAGAAAGAGCAATTCCGCGATAGGCTCTTTGTATTCCAAGCCAAGTCGTTCCTTTTCGGCGAACTCAATGGCTTCGTTGCGCACGGTGGAGAGCAAGATCAAGAGGAACAAACTCGGAATGACCAGCATCAAACTGATGAGCGCGAACTTGACGGGATAATTCAAGTTGTCCATCAGCGCGATGGCGGGCTGAAAAACGGAAAATCCCTTGCTCTTCGGGCGAGACGAAGCGCCGCTAAGCGAGTTAGAGCGTGGCATGGCGGTCGTTGCGTTTGAGTTGCGCGAAACTCTATTGCGTTATCGTCGCGCCAAAAGTTAGCGCGACAAACGCGCGAAGGGCGAAGAGAGGCAGCCGCTTGAACTTTCTACTTCGAAATAAAATAGACTTGAATCCGCGAAAACGACGTGGCGCAAAAAACGCTTCCGTCATCGCTCGGAAACCACAGCGTTGCGCGCTTGCGGCGCGATGAACGCAAGAAGTTACGCGGCTATTGTCCGTAGCGGGCGCGCACCCGTGAGGACTCGAACCTCAGACCTTCTGATTCGTAGTCAGATGCTCTAATCCAACTGAGCTACGGGTGCAAAGCGAACTCGGTCGCAAAAAGGAACGCGAATATACGCGATTCCCGAAAACAAACAAACGCTCACAACGCGCGCCGGGAGGGACTCGAACCCCCAGCCGTCAGAGTCGAAGTCTGATGCTCTATCCAATTGAGCTACCGACGCAACCACGGTCTTTCGCTCTGAGTAGCGTGTGCGGGATTCGAACCCGCGATTTCCGCGCCGAAACTACGCGGCGTCTTGGGCCTCTAGACGAACACGCTTGCGACAAAAATGCGCAAAAAATCCTTCCCGCCAAAGACGCTCGCCCCTCGCGCCAAAACGAAAAGGCGGCTCCCGAAAAAAGAGCCGCCCTTCGTTCAAAGAACAGAGCCAGCCAAGAGAACAAACTCACTTCACGAGCAACATCTTCTTCGTCTCGACGAAGCTTCCCGCTTGCAAGCGATAGAAGTAGATGCCGCTCGACAAGTTGGAAGCGTTGAACGGTTGCGCGTAGCGTCCCGCCGCCTGTTCGCCATTGACGAGCGTCGCCACCTCTCTGCCAAGCGCGTCATAAACCTTCAACATCACCTTTGAACGCGCGGGCAGTTCGTAGACAATCGTCGTCGAAGGGTTGAACGGGTTTGGATAGTTCTGCATCAAGGCGAACTTCGTCGGGAGCGAGACATTCACCTCGATGATCGGGCTGTATTCAAAACGTCCATCGAAGTCCACTTGCTTCAAGCGGTAGTAGACTTTGTCGGCGTTGAACGAGCCGCGATCGACGAAGGAATAGGATTGCGCTTCGGTCGTGGTGCCCGCGCCTCTGACGAAGCCAATTTGCGCGAAAGTTTCGCGGTCAAACGAGCGCTCGACCTCAAAGCCTGCGTTGTTTTGTTCGGAAGCCGTGCGCCACGTAAGGCGAACCTCGCCGTTTTTGAAGACGCCTTCAAACGCCGTAAGTTCGACGGGCAGTTGGTTCGAGGCGTCGCTGGCAAGACCAAACTCGTTGGTCAGCCCGAGAACTACGCCCGTCCGAGCCACAACGGGCGCGGAAACCGTGCCTGAGTTCGTGCCCGCCGAGCCAAGCAAGCCCCACGGCGACGTGTTGTTCGGACGATGCACGACGCGCAAATTGGCGACGTTGCTAATGCCCCCAAATCCCGTCGGTCCAATCGTGATGGTCGCCGTTCCGCCCGTCAAACCATCGCTTCGATTCAATTCCCAATAGCCGTCGGGCGCAAGATTGACGAGCGTCAGCGGACCGTCGGTCAAGGGCAGACCTGCGTTTCCAGGGTTGGTGGGCAAAAAGCGCGCCGTGAGCCGTCCGCCCGCAGTGGGCGCCGTCGTGAAGTTGGCGGCAATCGGTTTTCTTGCCGCGCCATCGCCGACGGGGAAATCACGGTTGCCCGTCGTTGCGCCAATCCAGCGGCTGAAATTGCCGAAGATGCGTCCTGCTCCCCCGAGCGACAACGACCCTGGGCTTGTGGGACTTGTTCCCAAAATCAACGTGTCGCTACCTGCCATGAAGAGCGTTTGAGAATTGGTGCCAAATGTCAGCGTGCCGCGCACTTGCAAATTGCCGCCCGATATGACCAAATCAGAGGTCGTGTTGTAGGTTAAGTTATTGACCGAGCGCGAGGGGGGAATTTCGTCGCCTGCGAGCATAATCGGCAGCGGAGTCGTTCCCGAAAAAACGACATATGCGACGTTGTAAGTCGCTGAGGGTCCGACAGCAATGCCTCCCGAAAGGCTTCCCGTGCCGCGTTGAATCGCGCAACTTGTGGTCGTAACGCCATCGTTAACCGTATTGTCAATTGAAAGCAAGCCATTCGTGGTCAGCGTGCCGCTTACGAGGTTGAGCGTAGACGAAATGTTAAAGGGAGTGGTTCCAGGAGCGATTGCAACGCCTGCGGGGTTTGCAACCGCCAAAAGCCTCACCACGCCGACGGGCGTTCCTGTGAAGTTGCCCGTGCCCGAAATCGTCTGCGGCGACAAGCCGTTCATCACGATAGCTGCGCCGCTGCGAGAAGCGTTCATCGTGCCATTGAGCGCGAGATTGCCCGTCAGGTTGAGCACGCGCCCCGATGCCGCGTTGAAAAGGTTAAGCGTGCCGCCTGCTTGAATGACAAGATCGCCCGTGATTGTGAGCGTATTGGCGGAGTTGGCGTCAAAGCCTAGCGTGGAGCCGGGAAAGAGCGCCAATCCCCCGATGTTCACAGGCATGTCAATCGTTATGGTCGCGCCCGATGGAATGACGACCTTGTCCCCTGGAAGCGGCACTTGCCCGCCCACCCAAGTGGTCGGCGCAGACCAGTTGCCCGTAACCGCGTTGGCTATGACCGTCGTGGCTTCATCGACAATGAGGCTATCCACCCAAGCGTCGTGAGCGCCCCACGCATTGACGGCTTCAAGGGCGATGCGCGCGTTGGCGACTTTGTAATCGGCAGGTATGGGCACGCCGTTCCAAACCCAGTTGGCTGAACCCGTTGGCGATGCCGTGCCGATGACTTCCCAAGTCGCGCCGTTATTGGACGATGCCAAAATGCGCAACGCGAAACTGCCCGTGGGGTAAAAATACTTGAACCGCACGCGCGGTATGATTGAGGCGCTCAAATCAAACGGCGGCGAATAAAGTCGGCGCACATTGCGACCCGCCGTTCCGCTTCCTGCCGCGAACCAATCGTTGAACCATAGCGCCGTTGTGCCTACGGGGCTAAACGCGGCGGGCGGTTTCGTGCCGCTTGTTTGCACGGTGTCGTTCACATAGAAGTTGTTTGGGCTTGGGCGATTGACGACCCATTCGCCCGTTGAGACGCGCGTGGCGATTTCAAAGTCGCGCGCGCCGTCGCCAGCGATGCGCGCGGGCGAAGAGGCGGGAGAGGTTCGATGCGTCACGCGCGGCGGCGTAGCGATGGGGCTCGTGATGCCCGTCGTTACGCGCTCTTGCGTCCACCCCGCAGGCGCGACAAGCGAATCCGCGGGCGGACCGACATTGACCATCGCATCAAAAAGCTCCTGAAAGTAGGTTTGGGCATGCAAGCGCGATGCGCTAAGCGAAAGCGTCGCGCCAATTAGCAGCAGCAAAAGGGCAGAAAGTTTGCGCTTCATATGTTTTGCGATTTTGGTTAAAAGAGACTTTTGAAAGAACGCTTGCTCGAATATCGCGCGTCGCGCCCGCATCGTCAAGCGTAGCCAAGCCCGATTTGATTTGAATCACGGCGGTTGAGCGCAATCAGAAGATATGAGCGAACTCAATGCTCGTGATGGCGGTCAAAAATGCAAAAAGGAGTGAAGATCAGGCTCGTAGATGAGGCGGAAGAACGTGCTCAATCGCTCGCGTTCCTGATTGATGGGAATGCCAACGACGATGCCAATCATCAAATCGTGCGAAATCGCAAGACGCATTTGTGGTCGGATGATCATGTCAAAATCGCCTTTGTCGGAGACGCCTTTGTTAAGCTCAATCCCAATGAAATTGCGCGTGCCGCTAATCATATAGTGGAAGTTTGAGTTCGCCTCAAACTCCCAACCTTTGAATCCCTTTTTGAAATCCTGAAAGAATTTGAAGCCCGAATAAACGAGCGCGTGCCAGTTGTTTCCCCATCGCTTCGCCGCCACGAAGAAAGGGTTGTAAAGATTGCTTCTGAAGAAAGGCGCGTTTCGAATGACGTTCAAGTCGCTCAACTCCAACTCGTTCAGGTAGCCCAACGCGACGGAGGTTTGGAAACGTTGCGAGACGAAGAAACTCCACTGCGCCGCGAATTTGAGCGATTCGATTCGGTTGGAGGGAATCTCGACGTTGCGTTGCCGTTGTCGGTTCATTGTAACGGGAATCTCAATCTCCAAGCCGAGTCGGTCAATCGGCGCGAATTCATACTCAATGAGCATTCGGTAGGAGTCGTAACTCGTCTTGTCCGTCAAGCCCATTCCGACGTTCCATTCGGCTTCGCCTTTTCGCGCGCCCAAGTCCCGAATCAAGTCAATGAAGAGCGGCTCGGCGTGGAGCACTTTGTCTGGCTCCTTTCTCTCCTCGACGTGAGCGATGTAGAGCGAATCGCGCTCTTCTTTGAGTTCTTCGAGGCGAGCTTTGATGGAATCCGCTTCTTGCGCCAAGAGCGTCGCGTTGAGCGAAACGAGAATGCCGAAAAGGGAAGTCAGACGTTTCATCGGTTCAAAAGTTTGGTTTCAAGGAAGCGCGCGTTTCGGAGAGGCGAGCGTTTTTGGGCGTTCAAAATTCAAAAGCGTTAGTTCGGCTTCAAGCCGAGCGATTTCAGAATGGGCGCGTCGGGGCGAAGTCTCCAAAACACCGAAAGGCTGACGACGCGCAGGACAAACGAGACGAGAAAAATCCAATGATTGCCCTCTATGACGCTAACGGGCGTTGCGAGCGAAGCGCCTTGAACGAGATCCGCCAGCTGTCCGCCCATCACTCCCGAAACGAAAAACCCGACGCCGCTCGAAATGCCAACCCAAGCGAAGTAGTAGGCGCGCCCTTTCGGCTTGCTGTCGGTGAATTGAATGTTCATTGAGGCAAGATCAAAGCCTGTCCAAGCCACCGCGCTGTTGAGAGCGTCGAGCCAAATCGGAACAAGATTGTCGGGCGTGGCGAAAAGCCACAGCAGAGGGTTTATCGTGATGAGCGCGCCGCAAATTTTGAGCGTCGCGCTCGAGCCGAAGCGTTGCGTGAACCTGCCCCAAAAGGGGTTGAGCAGAACGCGCCCGATGGTTACGATGATGTTGAAAAGCGCGATTTGCGTGAAAGACATCTTCAAAACGCTAATCATCTGCACCGTGAAGAAAACGAGCGCTACGCCTTGCGAAATCGCCCAAAGCAAGTTGAAAATGATGACGGGGCGAAAGCGCTCGTCTTGCAACGGCAACCATGCGTCGCGCTGAAAGTTTCGGTCGGGCGAGGGGTGAAAGGGCGGCTCGTATTGCCGCTGAAACAACAGAATCGTAACGAACCCGCAAAGCGAGGCGACGACGAGCATCGCAAGGTAGCCGTCGGCTTCGCGCCCAAATCCCTTGAACAAATCGAGCGCGTAGCCGATGGCGTAGGTCGTCGCCACGTTCACCATCGCCATCAGCGAGAGACGAAAGCCAAAGTATTTGCCGCGCAGTTGGCTCGGAATCAAATCCGTCGCCCACGACATCCAGCCCATTCCGAGCATCGTTTCGAAAATTTTCGCCATGAGCGTAACGCTGGCGAAAACGAGCAGAATCGCCTCGCCATCGTCGCGCCAAATCAACCCGGCGACGACGACCAAAAGCCACGACAGTCGCGCGCCAATCGCCATCCAAACGCAAAAACGCTTGCGATTGCCGTAACGCTCGACGAGATACGCGCCCAAGAGTTGAAACACGCGCACCAAAAACGATAGCCCGCCAATGAAAGCGATGACGGCGTTTGAAGCCGAGAGCATCACGGCAAACGCCGTGAGATAGGTCGTGTCGGTGATGATGATGTAAGGGTTGGCGAAGATGCCTTCCCACGTGCAAACGACGATTCCTTTGCGCCGTTCAGATTGCGGTTTGCGTCCCAAGCGTTGAATGTTTTGCCAATGATTCGTTGCGGAACGGCAAGATGAGCAATTCGCGGAAATTTGCAAGGCATGGCGACATCGCGTCTGGAAGGCGAATCCGCTTGCGACGCGCGGATTGCGCGCCGCGCTCGGAAGGGCAACGATTCGCAATTGGCGACGACTGGCGTCTTTTCGCTTTTTGAAGAAGTCCGCGAAAACGTTATTCTCCAAACCTTTCGCGGTTTTAATTTGGCGGACGCGCCTCGTTCAATGTATGATTAAAAAGCGAATCAACGCTCTGATTGAACAAAAAAAATCGCTGCTTTGCGTCGGCATCGACCCCGACGCGCGCAAGATTCCGACGTTCTTTCTGCGAATGCAAGATCCCGTTCTGGAATTCGCGCGTTCCGTCGTCAATGCCACGTCCGACTTTGCCATCGCCTACAAACCGAATTTCGCCTTCTTCGAATCCTTCGGACTAAAAGGCTTGCATGCGCTCGAGGCGCTGATGCGCCAATTGCCCAACGGCGTGATAACCATCGCCGACGCGAAACGCGCCGACATCGGCAACACGTCGCGCCTTTACGCGAGCGCGTTTTTTGAAACGTGGGGATTCGATGCCGCCACCGTTCCGCCTTATATGGGCTACGACTCGATTGAACCTTTCCTTTCCTACAAGGAAAAACTCACCTTGATTCTCTGCTTGACGTCAAACGGCGGCTCGCAAGATTTCCAAGAAAAGCGAATGCAAGACGGCAAGCCGCTCTACGAAGCCGTTTTGGAAAAGGCGTTGGAGTGGAATCAATTCGACAACGTGGGTTTGGTCGTGGGAGCCAATCGCGCCGAAGAATTGAAACGATTGAGAGCCAAAGCTCCAACGCTGTTTTTTTTGATTCCGGGCGTGGGCGCGCAAGGCGGCTCGCTTGAAGAGTCCGCGCGCTACGGTTCGGACGCGCGTCACCAGTCCGCCATCATCAACATTGGGCGCGCCATCATCTATCCAGATGGCGAGTTCGGTTCCGTTGGCGAATTTGAAAAAGCCGTCGCCAGGAAAGCCGAAGAATACGTCTTGGCGATGCGCTCGGCGTTGGAACGCTTGGAAGCGTAACGAGGACTTGCGCGTTTTTTCGGAGAAACCGTATATTCGCGCTCCGTTTTTTGAAGCGACTTTTGCGCGAGAGTGGCGAAACTGGCAGACGCGCGGGTCTTAGAAGCCCGTGCCGAAAGGCGTGTGGGTTCAAGTCCCTCCTCTCGCACACCGTTTCGCGCGCAAGTCAAAAAGTCCCTGCCGAAGTGGCGGAATTGGCAGACGCGCTGGACTCAAAATCCAGTGTCCCATAAAGACGTGTCGGTTCGAGTCCGACCTTCGGCACGCATCGCGGAGCGGTCGCCAAATTTTTTAGCGTTCCGCCAATTTCATCAAGGCTTGCCGTGCCGCCAACTTGCGAGCCGCCTCGAGGATTTCCTTCGCCATCAACGCCGCGAACTCTTCCGAATCATTGACGCAAGGAATGTAGATGGCTTGCTTGAAGCCCGCCTTTTTGAGCGTCGCTTGGGCGTTGCCGTGCGTTTCGCTGTTGTCGGCGAAGTAGCCTGCGGCGAAAAGATAAGCGCGCTCAATGCCCGCTCGTTTGAACGAGGCGATGGTCTGCGCGAGCGTTGGCTCCGTCCACTTGCCGCCAACTTGGTGGTTGAGATACGCAGGCTCGATGCGCTCGAAACGATTGCGAGCGTCGCGTTCAAGCGTCGCGCGGAGGAGCGAAAAGAGCGCCAGATTTTCCGCGTAACCGTTATGAAACTGCACGGGCGCCCCCTTGGAATCGGAAAGCACCGTGCCGTGAAGCGCGACGATAAGCCCGCCGTTCTCCCCGCCGTCTTGAACATGGGCGAAAACATGGTCGGCGTAGAGGTTCATCAACGCTTGATTTTTGTAAAGCCCCGTAACGACGCGCAATTTGCCATAAGCCTTGTCGCCAAATTCCCGCAACGCGAAACGGCACATCGCGCCGCAACTGAACGCCGATTCCATCGGGTTCATCACCAGCGCGACGACGCCGTCGCGATCTTTGAGCGAACGCAGAACGTCGTGAGCGTAGGGGGGCGTGGTCTCGTAGGCGTTGAAGACCTCAAACTCGAACTCCGTCGAGTTCAGGCGTTGAAGTTTTTCGGCGATGCGCTTGGTTTGCGCCGCGCTGATGCGGTTCATTGGGGAAACATAGCCCGACGCTTTGGATTTGCGCGCCTGAACGACCGCGCCGACGATCGGAATCAAAACGCGAGCGACTCTGGAAATCGGCATAATCTCGGACACATGCGCGAAAATGACCTTCATATTTTCGTAATACGCCCTTACGCTCGGCGTATCGACTTCGCCGTGAGACGCGACGACAACGGCTATGCGCGATTTCATCGTTGGAAAAAGGTTCGTTTAGGCGAAGTTACGCAAAAAGCGCAGGCAATCCGCTCGCCAAAATCGACGCGCGAAGCGCGCTCATCAAGGCAGGCGCAAGTCTCCATTTCGCTCTTGACAAATTTCCAAAAAGCGTTATCTTTGCGGTTGCCTTTTCGGCAAAATGCGAGAGTAGCTCAGCTGGTAGAGCATCACCTTGCCAAGGTGAGGGTCGCGAGTTCGAACCTCGTCTCTCGCTCGCATAGAAGAGAGCCTCACGACGTTGAGGCTCATTTTTTTGCGTGAGCAATCGGGTTCAACCCAGTGGAGAGGTGCGAGAGTGGTTGAATCGGTCGGTCTCGAAAACCGATATAGTCGCAAGGCTATCGAGGGTTCGAATCCCTCCCTCTCCGCGTTGCTTTCGTAATGTTCCTCAAACTCTGCCGAAATTCCTCTGAAACCCAAATCCCACTTTCCCTTTCTCGCGCTCTGTCTCAAAATCCTTGCGAGACGCAAAACAAAAGGCGCGACGACGGAATCGCTCCCAATCGTCGCGCCCCTCCTTGTCTATGCGGGACGAAATCAGAAATAAACCATCGCTTGAAAGATCAGCTCGCCTTTGCTGCCGCCATCGGGATCCAACTTCCAATTGCCTGCGCCATCGGTTCCGCGATAAACGGGGCGTTGTCGCCACATCGCGCTGTATTTGGCGTGATGTCCTTCAATGAAGTAGTTTGCGCCAAGCTCCCACACAATGCCTTTGTCCGCCAAGCGATCGAAGCCAAGATAGTTGATTGAGGCAAAAGGTTGCAATCTGCCCCCGTAATTAAACCACGATTTCGGGAGCAAATAGCCCGCTTCGGTTCGGAATATGATGCCCGTACCGAGATGTGGATACGCCGCGCCCGCGCCATTGAGGGAGTGTTGGGCGGGAGGCACTCTTGGATTGGGAGCGGCAGTGGGCATAATGGCGATGTTGCGAATGTAGTTCGGACCGAAATCGTATTTGTAAAGCACGGAGTAAACCGTCAAGGCGCTTTTGTTGTCGCCTTCGCCAAAGGGCAAATCGAGAAATGCGTCGAAGCCCAGCAAGAGTTGGTCATAGGTTTTGATGGAGTCGCGCCTGACCGTTCCCGACGCATTGGTCGTGGTGGCGCTGCCTTTCGGGTGGTAATAGAAACCAAAGCCAAGGTTGAAAACGCGCTTCGTGCCGACGTAAGTGCCAACTTCAAATGGAAGCACGTCGGGTTCTTTGTCCAAAAATTGCCACGTCAGATACGCGCCGTAGGAGAAGGTGTTGTTAAAGGGGTTGTAGTTGGCTTGAACGCTCGTGAGCGGCGTTGCCGCGCCCGTGCCATCGAATTGCGCCCCGCCAAGCGACGTGCCCACGCCTGGCTTGAAGGGCTTGTTGATGTGCGCGCGGTAGTCCAGAAGACCAAACGGTCCCTCGAAAATTTGCCCTTTGATATAAACGCCGTATTGGCGAGCGAATTGATCCGAGGCTTCGATGAGAGGCCAGTTGTAGATGGGCGCGTCGAGCGCGAGGAAGTTGAGCGTGCTCGCGTTGGCTTCGCGCGAAATGCCCCACCAGTAGTGCAAGCCGAAGCCGAGATAAAGGGCTTTGTCAATGATTTTTTGTTCATACCACATGTCGTGAATGAACAGTTGCGGTTTCTTGCCAATGCCCGTTATCTCGCCAGGCGCGCCGCCGCCGACGAAGGTTTGATTGTTGATGCCAATGTGGAACATAAAGAGCGAACCTTTGCCAAACGAACCGTAGGCGAGGAAACGACCGCGCCGCATTCCGATGTCGCTCGCCGTTGTCGTCGGATTCGCATTGACCGTGGAGGCAGGATTCATTTGTTGATAGCGCGCCCAAATCTGCACCCAAGTGATGAAGCGAATGTAGTGCGATTTGTCTTCGTTGAGATTGATGCGCGCGCCGCCGCCGTATTTTTCCATTCCTTGCCCAAAGAGGCTAACGCTGAGGGAGCAAACGGCGATTAGCAGCCCAGAGGCATGTCGCAGGGTTCTCATAGTTTCCCTCCCTTTCCTTCAAATGATTTTTTGCGTTCGGGATTGCTTGGGACAAAGCGCTCCCTCTTGCCCTCCCGAAGCGAAAGAGGGAGCGACGCAAAAAGCGCGAGAGAACGTGTTTTATGACGTGGCGCCGCCGATGGCTTCGACCTCCTTGCCTCTCGCCGCGCCTTTCGGGAAGCGCACGCTATAGACGAAGTCTTGCAGGCTCTTGTCGGGCGCGGGCGTGAGAAGCGAGACGACGATGATGACGAGGAACGCGACGGGCATTCCGAGCAAGCCCGACTCGGTATGGCGCAAGCTCAAAACGCTGAACGGTTGCGCATAGCCCAGCAGGTTGTTGGGCGCGGTCGAGAAAAAGTTGAGAATCGAGTAAGTCATTGAGACCGCAAGTCCCGCAATCATTCCCAAAATTGCGCCCAGTCCCGTCGTTCTGCGCCACCAAATTCCCAGAACGAGCGCGGGAAAAAGCGATGACGCCGCGAAACTAAACGCCCAAGCCACCGTCGCCGCAATGACGGGCAGTTTCACGAATGCCGCGATTGCCGCCGCAATCAACGCGACGATGACGAGCAAGGTTTTGGAAATGAGCACGCGGGTTTGCACCGACGCGCGAGGGTTGATGATTTTGTAGTAGAGGTCGTGCGAAAACGCATTGGCGATCGTGAGCAAGAGTCCGTCTGCCGTCGAGAGCGCCGCCGCCAAACCGCCCGCCATCACAAGCCCCGTAATCGTCGCGGGCAAGCCTGCGATTTCGGGCGTGGCAAGCACCACGAAGTCCGTCGACTTGATGATGAAATCGGCAAATTGCACCACGCCATCGCCGTTCTTGTCGATCACGTCGAGCAATCCGACCACCTTCCAGCTGGCGACCCAACTTGGCAGTTCCGCCATTGATGTGCCCACGAGGTTCACGAACACTTCGTAGCGCGCAAACGCGGCGTAGGCGGGCGCGGTGAAATAGAGCAAGAAGATGAAGAAGAGCGACCACCCGACCGACGCTCGCGCTTGCTTGACCGAAGGGGTCGTGTAGTAGCGCGTGAGAATGTGCGGCAAGCCCGCCGTGCCAAGCATCAAGCAGAACATCAAGCCCAAGAATTGAAGCATCGGATACGATTTGCCGTCGGCGGAAACGAAAGCGGGCACCGCCAAGTAATCGCCCGTTCCTTTGGCTTGATTCTGCGCGGTGGAAAGCGCCGCCGACCACTTCGTTCTCGCGTCTTCGGCGTTCTTCGGAAGAGCCGCGAGGGCTTTTTCCGTTTTCTCCTTCTCGGCTTTGACGGCTTCGGGCGAAAGAGCGGCAAGTTGCCGATCCGCGTCGGCGATGTTCGCTTCAAGCGCTTTCAACTTTTCCGCGTCCATTATGACGGGTTGTTTGGTTTTGGGGTCGATGGGCAAGGGCGCGTTGATCATCGCTTGCGCGTCGGCTTTTTGTTTTTCAAGCGCGGCGCGGCGTTCCGCCACCTTGTCGTCGGCAAGCGAAGCAAGCTTGGTTTCGAGCGCGGCTTTGTCGGCGGCTAACGCGGAGTCGACATTGGCGAGTTTGGCTTTGAGCGTCGCCACGTCTTTCGCCCACAGGTCGCGCGATTCTTTTTCTTTCGCAGGGTCGATTTTGTCGTTGAGCACGTCGGCGGGAATGTTGCGCGGATTTGGGTTTTCTTTGCCCATGATTTGTTTTTCCATCACGGAAATGCGCTCCAACACTTGCCCGTAAGTGAGTTCGGGAATCGGAATGAAAAAGAGTTTCGCCGAAAGCCAGATGACGGGAATCAAATACGCGCTGATGAGCACGATATACTGCGCGACTTGCGTCCAAGTAACCGCGCGCATGCCGCCCAGAAACGAGCAGACCAAAACGCCGAGCAATCCGATGAATACGCCCGGCTCAAACGGGATTCCGATGAAGCGCGAGACGATGGTGCCCACGCCGTTGAGCTGCGCCGTCAAATAGGTGAGCGAGACGAGAATCGCGGCGACGATGCCCACGACGCGCGCGGGGTTGCCGCCGTAGCGCGCGCCCAAAAAGTCGGGAATCGTGTATTGACCGAATTTGCGCAAATACGGCGCGAGCAACAGCGCCAAGAGCACATAGCCGCCCGTCCAGCCCAAAATGTAGGCGAGTCCCATGTGCCCCAACGCAAAAAGCAATCCCGCCATTGAGATGAACGACGCGGCGCTCATCCAGTCCGACCCCGTCGCCATGCCGTTGTATATCGCGTTCACGCCGCGCCCCGCCACGTAGTACTCCGACGGATCGCTCGTGCGCGTGATGATGCCAATCATCGCATACACGGCGACGGAGAAAATCATAAACACATACCCGATGCCTTTCAATTGCAGAACGCCCGCAAACTCCAAGACGGCAAGAACGAGCGTCAGAACGACGAAGCCCGTCACATACAGCCCAAGAATCTTCTTCAACCTCATCTCACTCGTCCTCCTCTTCTTCAAGATTGTATTTCTTGTCCAGCGCGTTCATCTTCTTGGCGTAGATGAAAATCATTGCGACGAAAACGATGAGCGCGCCTTGCCCGCCCATATAGTAGCCGAGCGGAAAGCCCGCGATGACGACGTTGTTAAACGCGCTCGCAAACAGCTGAACGAGGTAAGAGACGGCAAACCAAATGCCCAGCATCGTGAAGACGAGATTGCGATTCTCTCGCCAGTAGTTTTGGAGCGTCTGCTGGTCGACGTCTACCTGCGCCATTTCGGCGTCTTTGACTTGTTGAGTTTCGTTCATCGTGGTTTCTCCGTTTGGGTTTTGTTGACAAATGTTTGTTTGTTGAAAATGAGAACGATGGAATGTTCGCCGAAAGAACGCAAACAAGCTTGGTCTGCGAAACGAAGACGCTTGGGCAAACTTACATGGCGAGTTCTTCTCGGAAACAGCTGGCAACCGCACCCTTGCTCGCGTGGAGAGCGCGAAATGCAATGCGGATTCCGAGCGCGCTTCGTCGCTCAATCCGACTCGGAAATCGCTTCAAAAGAGCAAGAGCGAGGATGTTTTCTCCTTGACAACCGCAGGAAAAGAGCGTGAGGCGATTCGGGCTTTGCGAGGAAAAGCGTTTGAGAGTTGGGAACGTTCTTCTCGCAAGAAACGTCCTTTCGGCTCTTTTCGCGCTTTGTTCGAGGCGATGCGATTAATCGGAAAACTGAATAAGTATAAACTATTTTTCCTGAATTGTCAAGTCTCGTTGCCTCGTCGGAGCGGCGCGATTGGCGAACTCCGAAAGCGCTCTTGACAATCCGAAAGAAAACGCCTATTTTTGCGTCGCTTTTAGCGCTCTCCGCTCGTGAGCGCTAAAAATTTTTGAAACTTCGCGTCCGCCTGATTCGTTAGTCGGACGCGAGCTTTGAAGCCGTCTCAAATCGTTTCTAACTCAACTTTCACTGTCTCACTTAACCCAAATTGGAGGATAGCGAATATGAAACTCACGCCTCTCGCAGATCGCGTCGTCGTCAAAGCGGCGCAAGCCGAAGAAAAGACCAAAGGCGGTCTCTACATTCCCGACACGGGCAAGGAAAAGCCGCAACACGGAGAAGTCGTCGCCGTTGGCGCGGGCAAAATGTCGGACAACGGCACCCTCATCAAGCCCACCGTGAAGGTTGGCGACAAAGTGCTCTACGGAAAGTATTCGGGCACGGAAGTTACCGTCGATGGCGAAGAATACCTCATCATGCGCGAAAGCGACATCTTTGCGATTCTCAACTAACCAAGTTTTCTGAAACCCTTAAACGCTAACCAATCATGGCTGCGAAACTCATTCATTTTGACGCGGAAGGACGAGCCGCCTTGAAGCGTGGCGTGGACAAACTCGCCGACGCGGTTAAAGTGACGCTCGGTCCGAAAGGTCGCAACGTCATCATCGAAAAGAAATTCGGCGCGCCGACCGTTACGAAAGACGGCGTTACCGTCGCCAAGGAAATCGAGCTCGAAGACCCAATTGAAAACATGGGCGCGCAAATGGTGCGCGAAGTCGCCTCCAAGACGTCGGACGTGGCGGGCGACGGCACCACGACCGCAACCGTTCTCGCCCAAGCCATCTACCGCGAAGGCTTGAAGAACGTGACGGCGGGCGCAAACCCGATGGACTTGAAGCGCGGCATCGATATGGCGGTCGCCGCAATCGTCAATGAACTCAAGAAAATCAGCCGCACCATCTCCGACAAGAAGGAGATCGCCCAAGTCGGCACCATCTCCGCCAACAACGACAGCGAAATCGGCAACCTCATCGCCGAAGCGATGGAGAAGGTCGGCAAAGACGGCGTCATCACGGTCGAAGAAGCCAAAGGCACCGAAACCGAATTGAAGGTCGTCGAAGGCATGCAATTCGATCGTGGTTACCTCTCGCCCTACTTCGTCACCAACCCCGAAACGATGGAAGCCGAGCTTGAGGAGCCATATGTCTTGATTCACGACAAGAAAATTTCCTCGATGAAGGATCTGCTTCCCATCTTGGAAAAGGTGGCTCAACAAGGTCGCGCTCTGCTCATCATCGCCGAAGAAGTCGAGGGCGAAGCCCTTGCGACCCTTGTCGTGAACAAGCTCCGTGGCACGCTCAAAGTCTGCGCCGTCAAGGCTCCTGGCTTCGGCGATCGTCGCAAAGCGATGCTTGAAGACATCGCCATTCTCACGGGCGGCACGGTCATCAGCGAAGAAAAGGGCTACAAGCTCGAAAACGCCACGCTCGCTTATCTTGGTCAAGCCAAGCGCATCGTCGTCGATAAGGACAACACCACCATCGTTGAAGGCAAGGGCAAATCCGACCAGATCAAAGCCCGCATCAACGAAATCAAGATGCAAATCGACAAGACGACGAGCGACTACGACCGCGAAAAGCTGCAAGAGCGTCTTGCCAAACTGTCGGGCGGCGTCGCGGTGTTGAACATCGGCGCGAGCACCGAGGTCGAAATGAAGGAAAAGAAAGCTCGCGTTGAAGACGCGCTCCATGCGACTCGCGCCGCGGTTCAAGAAGGCATCGTGCCAGGCGGCGGCGTCGCGCTGATTCGCGCCGCGAGAGCGTTGGACGATCTCAAGCCCGAAAACGCCGATCAAAAGACGGGCATTGAAATCATCCGTCGCGCCATTGAAGAGCCGCTGCGATTGATCGTGGCGAACACGGGCACGACTGATGGCGCCGTCGTGGTGCAAAAGGTCAAGGAAGGCAAGGACGACTTCGGCTTCAACGCTCGCACCGAAACCTTTGAAAACTTGATTGCGGCGGGCGTGGTCGACCCGACCAAAGTTACGCGCACCGCGCTCGAAAACGCGGCGAGCGTCGCAAGCCTTCTGCTCACCACCGAAGCCGTCATCTCCGAAAAGAAGGAAGAAGAAAAAGCGCCTGCGACGCCCGGCGGCGGAATGGGCGGAATGTATTGATCGCTCGCTCGCTCCAAATCGCAAAGGCGAATTCGCTCCGCGCGAGTTCGCCTTTTTGTTTTGCGTCAAAGCCCGCGCTGGCGAGAGAGTCGTTCAAAATCACTCAACGCCGTTTTATTTTCGCGCTCTAATCAAAAGCATTTCCAACGTTGTCCAAAATGAAACGCGGACTTCTTTCATTCGTTTTAATGCCTCTTTCGTGCGTCTTGACGTGCGCGATGATATCAGGCTGTTCGGGCTGTGCGGGTTGCGGAACGCAAGAAGACATCGACTTGAAACGAGCGCAAGATTTAGCCGCCGTCGAGGAGCAGCGTCGGCGCGATTCCATCGCCGCCGCCAAACGCCGCATCGAGGCGGAGCTTGCCGAGAAAAAACGCATCGAGGATAGCCTTGCCGCCGCGAAAGCCAAGCAACTTGCCAATGCGGAGGCGGATGCCGATACGCTCCCGCCCGAAATCGCAGGCAAGAAAGTCGAGCGCGAAATGCCCATCAACATCGAGGAAATGAGCAACGCGACGGCTGACCTCGAAGACGAGCTCCGCCCGACGATAGAGGCGGCAAAGCGCAGACTGGACGGCGTGCGCGGTTACGTGGCGTTCAAACTCGTCGTGTTGCCAACGGGGCGCGTCAAGGAAATCAAGTGGGAACACAACGACCTCGACGCGCAAGCGGCGCAAGCCATTCAGGCGACCGTCTTCCGACATCGCTATCCCGCTTGGGACGGCAAAAAGTTGCCCGAATATCGCACGCCAACGATTAAATTTTCTTTTTGAAACATGCGTTTCTCAAACGCCGTCTCTCGCGCGACGATCGGAGCGCCGCAGCGAAACGGCAACCTTAATTCAACCGTCTCCTAAAATGGCAAACATCAACTTTGGATTTGATTATCACGCGCGCAAACTCTTCGACTCGCGCATCGAGGACAGCATCAATCGGACGCGCAACATGCTCGTGCCGATGGTGATTGAAACGTCGGGTCGCGGCGAGCGCGCCTTCGACATCTTCTCCCGACTCTTGCGCGAGCGCATCATCTTCTACGGCACGCCCGTCGATGACCACTCCGCCGGTCTCGTGATGGCGCAACTCATCTTCTTGGAATCGGAAGATCCCGAGCGCGAAATTTATCTCTACATCAACTCGCCTGGGGGCAGCGTGTATGCGGGACTTGGGGTCTACGACACGATGCAGTTCATTCGTCCGCCCGTCGCCACCGTTTGCGTCGGAATGGCGGCGTCAATGGGCGCGTTTCTCTTGTGCGCGGGCGAAAAAGGCAAACGCGCCTCGCTGCCGCATGCGCGCATTATGATTCATCAGCCCTCAGGCGGCGCGCAAGGTCAAGAAACCGACATTTTGATTATGGCGAAAGAAATCCAAAAAACCCGCGCCATGCTCGAAGAACTCATCTCCAAACACACGGGACAACCCGTCGAGAAAGTCCACCAAGACTCCGAGCGCGACAATTGGATGACGCCGCCCGAAGCCAAAGCCTACGGCTTAATCGACGAAATTTTCGAGCGTCGCCCAAGACCCGACGAGAAAAAGTAACCGAGCTCGCAAAGTCCGCAATCACGAGCGATTGCCCGAAACAAAGGCGCAATCGCTCTTTTCTTTTCAATGGCGCCGCAGAAAAACAAAAAGGGGCGAGTTGGCTCGCCCCTTGCTTCACGCCCCACAACCTCACTTCACCAACATCATCTTCTTCGTCGCTACAAAGCTCCCCGCTCGCAACCGATAAAAATACGCCCCGCTCGCCAACCCACGACCGTCAAACTT
>JANWWM010000043.1 GCA_025055975.1 Chloroherpetonaceae bacterium
ATGAGCAAGTGAAGCCGAATGAGCAGGGTCGGTTGGCGATGCGGGAGCTTGGAGCGGAGTTGGCGTTTGAGGGGGGGTTGATACGGGTGTATCGGGACGGCAAGAAGATTCCAACTCTCAGCGAAGCCCTTAAACAACGCGACGCATAATGGGCGAAATCAGAACTCTTCCCGTCAGGTCGCAAGAAGACGTGTGGTTCTACGAAAAGCAAATCAACCTTTTTGACATTTTGGACTTCTTTCCGCCCGACGCAATTGGAAGCGAGCAGGGCGAAGGAAAGAAGTTGCTCATCGAGACGGATTTGGGGTGGTCGTTTGAGACCGACATTGAAAAAGGCAAGTTTTGTTTTCGCAAAAAGTCGAAGTCAATGCCGGGCACGGGCAAGTGGGTCGTGGAATCGGGCTTGAAACCGGGCGACAGCATCTGCATCGAGAGATTAGGCGAACATCATTACAAACTTTTCAAATCTCGAACTTGACGATGGAAGCGCTCACGACATTAAGCGGATTGACGCTCCTATTGGCGATGTGCCTCGACTTTCCGCGACACGTCGCGCAAGGCTTTCTCGATGAGCTTCTGCGCGAAAAATCATCTTCGACCATTTCGCTCGAACTCAATCCGAATCAAAATTGACGCGCTATGGAAAACAAAGCCTTGATGGAATTCGACATTCAAGATTTTCTGTGGAACGGCATTCTGAAAGAATCCGTCTTCCGCGAAAAGTTGGAAGCGCACGATTGGTCGCAATACGACGGCAAGAAGGTCATCATCAAGGGGTGCGGCTCGACGCCGATTCCGACATGGGCGTATATGGTCGTTACCGCTTACCTCGTGCAGCATGCGCAAAAGGTGATGTATGGCGAAGCCTGCGCCGCCGTGCCGATTTTCAAAAGAGGCAAAGACGAGAAGATCGAACAGCCCGCCTAACTAAACCTTCCCCAAGGCGACGGACGCGATGCCAAACGCCATCGCAACTTTGAGCAAGGTGTTCTGTCGGTAGAGATTCTGCTTCGTGGGGTTGCGCCACGCTTGCGCCGTCGCGTAAATGAGCGGCAAATTCGTGCCAAGCGTTACGACGAGAAAATACGCCACGCCATACTCCCCCGTCCAAAACGGCGCGACGGTCGCGCCAATCATTGCGGCAAACGAGAGCGTCGCCAAAGCGAGCGTGGCGGTCGCGCCGAAGCGAATCGGAATCGTGTCCGCGCCGCAAGCGCCATCGCCCTCGACATCTTCCAAATCCTTCAAAAGTTCGCGCCCGAAGTTCAAAAGAAACGAAAAGAGCGTCGGATAAAAGACGTTCTCGGTTTTCCCCGTCGATGCCGCGCCGTAAAGAAATCCCAAGCTCACGAGGGCGGAAATCACAAGGTTGCCGACGAGCAAGGCGCGTTTGAGATGGCGGCTGTAAACGTAAAGCGTGGGAATCGTGAAAAGCGCCATAATCAGATTCAGCGTCGTCAGAAACGAAGCGACGACGAGCGCGACGACGTTCAAAACGAGCCAATACCGAAAGGCTTGCGTTCTCGTCAACGCGCCGCGCGCAAGCGGTCGATGGGGCTTGTTGATGCGGTCGATTTCGACATCGAAGTAATCGTTGATGACGTTGCCCGCGCCGCCGACGAGAATCGTAACGACGCCCGCAAGGTAAGTTTCTACGCGAAAGAATGCGGCGTTTCCGACGGCGACAAACGCGCCAAGAAGCGTGCCGAAAAAGAGAATGACGATGTTCGATGGGCGAAGCAGTTCAAGGTAGGGCATTCGTCGGGCGAATTTCACGGCTCTTTGGTTGCGGAGTCGCTGGAGTGAATGTCGACCATTTGAATCCCCGCGCTGTAAGTTTTGACGCGATAGTCTTTGATGCTGACAAGTTTTTTGACGATTTCCCCGATGCGCTTGCCTTGTTCGTAACTACGGTCAAGCATTTGTTGAATTCGAGACTTGTCGGATTCGGGCAGGCTGGTTTGTTGCACTCTTTTCTTGGCTAGCTCGATGTAGCCAAGCAAGCCCGTGAGAGGATTGTTGATTTCGTGGCTCACGGCTGCCGCCATTTCGGCGTAGGTTTGCATTTTTTGACTTTGAACGAGCTGCCGTTGCAGTTTGATGATGCGCTTGGCGACGATGATGCGCGCTTCGAGTTCGGCGACTTTGACGGGTTTTTCGAGATAATCATCGACGCCTTCGATGAGCGCGGTGATTTTGTCGTCCGTTCCGCTTCTGCCCGTGAGCATAATGAAATAAATGCCTCTCGTGAGCGGATTTTGGCGAAGCGATTTGACGAAGTCGATGCCATCTCGGTCGGGCATCGTCCAATCGCAGATGATGATGTCGGGCATTTCCTCGCCGATGAGGGCTTCCGCCATATCGACGCTCGTCGCGGTTCGGGCGCGGATGCCTTTTCCCGAAAGTTGATATTGAGTGGCTTTGAGGGAGGAAACGTCGTCGTCGACAATCAGAATTTTCGGCGCGTCAATTTGGCTCATGGCGATTCTGCGTTAAACGGTTGATGCGTTCCGTTTTGAGCGACGAGCGAGGCGGGTTTCCACTCCAACGCTTCGGCGATGATGGGAAAGCGTTGTATGAAGATCTCGCGCGCGGCGAGCGCGATGTCGCGGTGCTCTTTTTGCGTCGCGCCGTCGCAGCGAACTTGAAGATAATGAATCCAACTGCGCACCGAGCCTTTCATATAGAGGCGCGTAACGGTGTTGAGCGGCAAAATCGCGCGCGCCGATTCTTTGGCGATGCCTTTTTCCAGCGCTTCCTCGTATCGCTTGAAGCTATGCTCCCAAATTTCTCGCTGAACGCTTCTGAACCATTCCTTCGTCGCTTCGTCAAGGTCGTCGAGAGAGTTTTGGCGATTCTTCGCGTCTTGACGGCGCGCCTCGTATATCTCGCAACTGGCGGCTTTGGCGTAGCGCTGGCTGAATTCCTGAAAACAAAAACTGCGATGTCGCAAAATTTGCGGCGCGATGGCGCGCGTGGTCGTGATTTCAAGCGTCATATCGACCATTTCAAAAACGCTCCAATGACCCTGACGAATGCAAAAGCGCAGCAACTTGGCGTAGTCGGGATTTTCTTGATTCGGGCTTGACACGCGGGCGCAATACGCGATGAGACCTTCGGGCGAAAGTTCTTTGCCTTCAATCGTGATTTCAGGCTTCGTGATGGAAATGAAGCGAACGTTCATAGCGACGGCGAAGCGGATTCGAATCAAAAAGAAGATACGAAGATTCCGCTTACAGTTCGTAACCGAAGACGAAGTAATAAACCGTCGGCGCGATTTTGAAAAGATAGGTCTCGGTCGGCAATCCGAGTCGAAAGGCTTTGGCGACGGCGAAGCGCGCCGCGCCAAGCGGCGTTTTCAGAATGATCTCCCCGCCAACGCCGTGCGTGAACTCTTTGAGTTTCATTCGGCTCGATTGCGTCCAAATGTTGCCAATGTTGTAATGCAGTCCGAGAAACGTGGGCGCGACGAGTTGAATCGGCGATGGGAACTCTATGTCGTAGCCCGCGACGACGACTTGTCGCCCTCTGAAATCATCGAAGCGAAAGCCGTAGAAGGGAATGCTGAAACTCGCGCCCGCGCCGCCCAAACTGAACTGCTCCGTGAAAGGCGTTAGATTGTCGGCAAAGCCCACGTTGAGCCGCAATCGCCCAACGACGCCCTTGCCAATAGGGTGCGTGTCTTGATGCGAAAAGAGCAGTTTTGAAAACGTGACGTCGTTGCCCAAAAACTCTGGGTAGAAATCGAAGTAAATGTCGGTGTAGCTGCCTCTCGCCGGGGCGATGGGGCTATCGCGCGTGTCGAACGTGAAGCGCGTTTTGAGCGACGTCAGCCATAGACGCTGATTGGGCGCGACGGTCTCGTTGTCGAAAAGCATCGCGTTTTGGCGAGAGAACTCGAACATAACGCTTCCGTCGCGGTAGATTTGCTTGCCGAGCGCGAGCGCGAAGCCGTAGTGTTGTTGTCCGTAGTCGGCTTTTTCTTTTCGGTCGGCATTTTCCGTCGGGCTTGAAAAGACGATGTCGGTTGAAAAAAGTTTGCGCTGTTGATAAAACGCCTTCGCGTAAAACGTGAGATAGGTGTTCCACAAACGATGCGCCTGATACTCGACCTGAACCGACGAGATGCGCTCGGCGATTGTAAACCAGCCGCCAAGCTCCGTTCCCGTGCCCAAAAAATTTTCGTTGCGAAAATCAAGAAGCATTTGAGCGGCGTAGATGTCGTCGATGCGAAAGCCCAAACGCAATTGCTCGCTGAATTTTTCGTTGAGCCGAATCGTGAGCGAGCGCTTGATGGAGTTGCTTGAATCCTTCTTGCGTTCCGCCCAAAGCGAAACGCGGCTGAAAATGCCCGCGTTGTAAAGACCGCTGACGGAACGCTCCACGCTCAAAAGCGAGAGCGGCGCGAGCGTATCGAACTCGATTTCCTTTTCAATCACGCCTCGCCGCGTCCAACCGCGAGAAAGTTCGTAGCGTATCTCGGAAAGTTTGCCCTCGTCAATCACGACGCAAAGCGTGTCGGAGACGAGGCGGATGGATTCCACTTGGAGCAAGGGGAACGTCTGTTTCAGTTCGCGCGCGATGTCTTCCAACAACGTTCGACCCGCTCGGTTCGTCATCGGGCGACGCGCGTCGCTCGGCGCGAAAAATCGGACGAAGTTCGGCGCGTTCTTGCTGCAAACCTTCACGACCGAAACGCTCGGCACGGGCGAGAGATGATATCGAACCTTTTTTTGAATCGTGTCGAGCTCCGCGAAAGCGTCGGTGAAGCGATCGCTGTGTAGCGCCTCGGCAAGGGTCGCCTTGACCTTCGCGCCACGATGAAGAAGGTCGAGAATGTCCTCGGAAAGAATCGCGGGCGAAACGATTTCCTTTTCGTAGCCCGAAACATCGATGTCGTTGGTCTGCTCGATTTTGGCGAGCGCGAGCAAGCTATCGGCGATTTCAAGCCCCGCTCGGTAGCCCGCCATGATGAGCGGCGCGAGATTTTTGAAATCCCCCGATTCTCGATCGCCGATGTCGGGCTTGATTTCAATCGTCGCTTGTTGAAGTTGATAACGATTCTGCTCCTGCATCATAATGCCCATAATTTGGTCGGCGACTTTCCAAGGAAGGTCGACATCGCTCTGGCGTTTGTAAAGAATGCCGAGCGTATTGACGGCGACGCTAATGTCGGGCGAAAAGCGATGGAGCGCATCGACGGCGATGTTGGACACGAGTCCGCCATCGACGAGCTGTTTGCCGTCGATTTCGACGGGCAGGAACAAAAGCGGCACGGCGGAACTGGCGCGCATGGCGGCGGAAAGCGAGCCTTTATCGAGCGTTTCGCGCTTGCCCGTTACCAAGTCGGTCGCGATCGCGCGAAATTTCACGGGAAGGTCGTCAAAACTGGTCTCGTGCTGATAGGGCGCGGCAAGAGCGAGTTTATCGAGGGTTTCCGTGAGTTCTTGCGCCGCGCTAAGCGATTTCGGAATGACGAGTCGCAAGCCGTCGAATTGCAACGTCAGCGAGGCTCTGTCGCGCACGCGCTTTTGTTCCAAGAAAAGATCTTGCCGACGGTTCGTTTCCCGAAGCGACGTCAGCTCGTCCCAAGAAAGCGTTTTGACGAGAGTTTCCAAGTATGAAGGCGAGTAGCCCGCGCAGTATAAGCCGCCGACAATCGCGCCCATGCTCGTGCCGACGACGTAATCAATCGGCACGCCTTTTTCTTCAAGGGCTTTGAGCACGCCGATTTGCGCAATGCCGCGCGCGCCGCCGCCCGACAACGCCAAGCCAATCGTTTTCCGAGCGGGGATTTTGAACGGCGCGATCGCCAAGCGTTTCTGCGGCAAACGGAACGTGTCGATCTCGACGCGAAAAAAATTTGACGAAGGTTGCGCCCTTGCCGAAAGGCATAGCCAAAGAAGCGAAACGACGAAAAGCGCGTGGCGCGACAACGGGTTCTCCTGTTGGATTTCGCAAAACAAAAAAGCCGCATGGCAAGGGGCAATGCGGCAAGATGTCTTTTTTTCGTCCAATCGTGGTGAGGGAGGGAATCGAACCCTCGACCTCAGGGTTATGAATCCTGTGCTCTAACCAGCTGAGCTACCTCACCAAAACGCCTAAAACGAGAAATGAATATACGGCGCTTCTGGAAAGATTCAAACGGCGCGGATTCGGCGTTGATTTGCCTCACCCCTAACCCCTCTCCTTTGTCAAGGAGAGGGGAACGATTCCGACCGCGTCAGAATCGGAGGCGAGGCGTTGGCTTCCGTGAAAGATGGATTCTTCGCTTCGATTCGCTCCGTTCAGAATGACATTGTTATTTGTCGTCTTCCAAGCGTTTCTTTCCCGTCATTCCGAGCGAAGCGAGGAATCTAAGTGGAGCGCGCTGGTTTTCGTGAAAGGTGGATTCTTCACTTCGCTCCGTTCAGAATGACATTGCGCTTTGTTGTCATTGCGAGCGAAGCGAGGAATCCAAAACGAAGGCGAATCGCGGAACGTTAGCGCAAGTTGCGCTTCGCTCTCGATTCTCGCCTCCACGGAAATGGAATTTTTCAAAGTTTGTTTCGTATTTTCGGACGCTTAACAAAAAATGAACAAGGAGTTTGAAATGCCATTCCAAATTTTCATCGCTTTCGTCTTTCTGACCATCGTAACGGTGGTTCTGACCCTGCTCGCGTCGGGCATCATCATCTGGTTCGTGGCGATTTTCAAGGAAATGTTCGATATTGTCGCGGGAAAAATCAAGGAAGCGAGCGCGTCGCAGACATAAATTCCATTTCACGAAACGCAAAGGAGAAGCGCGTTTCAGCCCCCGACGCGCCATGATTTTCGTTCTTTCGCTTGCAATCAATCAAACAAACTTCAACTCTATCCAAAGGAGGAATCGTTGATGAGAAAATTATTTTTGGTCGCGCTCTTTCTGACGACTGCTGGCTTTTTGAGCGCGCAGGACAAATCCGTCTCAAGCAATCAGACGGCGGAAATGGCTGAAAGCCTACGTCCGCCACGAGCTCTGCCGCTCTCGCAAGCAGAAGCGCGACAATATCTGAACGCGCATTTAGCGGCGGTAGAGACCACAAACGTCCTACACAACAACGGTCCGCTCATCACGCACCCTGGTCAAGGGGCGGGCGGCGCAAACGCGAGCATCATCACGACGGGAACGACGTTCGGCTTTGGGCATTCGACTGCGGCGGCTCTTCGCGTTGCGGATAACTTCGTCGTGCCCGCAGGGCAAGTTTGGCGCGTCGACTCCGTCTTCTTCTATGCGTATCAAACGGGTTCAACGACGACTTCCACCATCACGAGCGTCAATGTGCGCCTCTGGCGCGGTCGCCCCGACTCGGCAGGCTCAACGCTCGTCTTTGGCGATACGACCACAAACCGAATGATTCGCACGCGCTTCTCCAACATCTATCGCGTGGCAGACGCCAACAACCTCACCAACACGCAACGCCCCATAATGGTGCAAACCGTCAATTTGGGCGGCACCTTGCTGACCGCTGGAACTTATTGGCTGGATTGGCAAACGGGTGGTTCGCTGGCTTCGGGTCCTTGGGTTCCTCCGGTCTCAATAGATGGTCAGCCCGTCGTGCCCGGAGCAAATGCGTTGCAACGTAGCGCGGCGCAGGTGTGGGCGGGATTGGTTGATGGCACGAACCCAGTGGAATTGCCCTTCATCCTTTACGGCGCGCCAGTGGCTCTTGGTCCGCTAAACCCGTTCAACTTGGTGGCGCCGCCCAATGGCGCGACCGTTGCGACAAGCGCAGGCAACAACGCGCCCGTAACGGTTTCGTGGGACACATCGGCAACGGGAGCGACATACCGATGGATTTTTGCCATAGACTCAACAGGCGCGCCAACGCTTCTCTCGGTTTCAACGACGACCAACTCGTTCACGGTTACGCTCGGTCAGCTCGATAACACATTGGCGTCGTTGGGCTTGCAACCTGGAGACTCCGTTTCGGGCTTCTGGACGGTGTGGGCATACAAATCGCAGGGCGCGTCTGGACCCGATTCGCTCCGCGCGAACACGTGGCGCGCCATCACATTTAAGCGACAAGCCATCACGCTGTCGCCGTTCAACCTTGTTTCGCCACCTGACAATACGACGCTCGTTACCGTTGCAACGAACACAAGCCCCGTGAATATCACTTGGCGGCGTTCGGGCACGGGCGCAGTGACGTATCGCTGGTTCCTCACCATTCCAAGCTTGACGGGCAGTCTGCCAACGGTTGTGCGGAGCTCGAACAACAACGGTCTGGATACCGTCCTGACGCTGCGCGTTTCGCAGATCGACTCGATTCTTGCGGGCGCGGGAGTTGTCGCGGGGGACTCGGTCGAGGGCACTTGGCGCGTGTTTGCCTACCGCTCGGCAACGGACTCTCTGGGGTCTAACCAAGCGTTTAATCTGAAAATCCGTCGCTCGCTTGGGTTTAGTTATCGCGTGGAGGTCATTACGCGCGCAGGCTACGACTCGCTCACGTCGGGCACGACGCTCGCGCTGACGGGCGATGATGCGTTTGAAGCCGTTACGATGCCTTTTGCCTTCTCGTTTGCTGACGTGCCCTATACGAGCATCAACGTCTGCACGAATGGCTTTATGAACTTCGGCACGGGTTCAACAGCGTTCACCAACAATCTCAGCTCCACCACTGCGCCGTTTAACGTCGTGGCTCCGTTCTGGGACGACCTGTTCTTCCACGCGGGACAATCGAACGTAACGACGGCAACGCTTGGAACCGCGCCGAATCGCGTCTTCGTCATTCAATACAACAACGTTGGACGTTTCCCAGCGACATCGGCTTGGCGACTGAATTTCCAAACGCGCTTCTACGAAACGACGAACATCATTGAGTTTGTCTATGGCGGCACGACGCCTGGCACGGAAACCTTCAGCGCATCAATTGGCTTGAAAGGCGCAACGGGCGGCGCGGGCAACTTTGTCGACGCTACGACAGGCTCAACGACGACCGCTAACAACAGCATCGCGCAGTTCCCGCAACGTGGCTTAATGTATCGCCTCATTCCTGGTCCGCCGGGCTTTAGCGGCGCGGGAGTGGTCAAGACTCCGCCCAAAGAGTTCAAGCTGGAGCAAAACTATCCCAACCCGTTCAACCCGACGACGACGATTCAATTTGCCGTTCCGACGGTGAGCGACGTAACGCTTGAAGTGTTCAACGTGCTCGGTCAGAAGGTCGCCACGCTGGTCAATCAGCGAATGGAAGCGGGGATTCATAGCGTCCAGTTCAATGCGGCGAACTTGTCAAGCGGAGCGTATTTCTATCGTTTGCGAGCGGGTTCCTTTACGCAAACGAAGAAGATGTTGCTTGTCAAGTAGTTGCGTCGCAAAGAGCGGAAATCAAGGGCGAGTTCTTCGGGGACTCGCCCTTTTGTTTTGGCAATCGCGTCGCCGAGCGAAGAAAGGGCTTGCGGCGCGCCTTGAAAATCCAACCTGAGACGCTCTAACTTTCGCCCGATTCTCCAAACAAACTCGAACCGAATGCGCATCATCACGCTTGCCGTTCTCCTCGCGTTCCGCGCGACGATGTTCGCGCAACCCGAAGCCGAGCGATTCAAATCGAACCCATCGCTTTACGCGCCCCGCAACCCGAATCCGTTTTACGCCGAGCGAAGCGTGCCGCGCGAACTCAACATAAAGTTCAAACAGCATTCCAACGCCGATGCGCAACTACGGACAAACGCGCAGACGCAAGGCGCGCTCAAAACGCTCCGCATTGGCTCAACGCAAGTGCGCTACGAATCGTCAAAGTTCTTGTTCGAGAAAGCCAAGCAAAAATCGCGCTTGGGCAAAGTCTATGCGCTCCGACTGGATTCCGCTTACTCCGCGTCGGAAATCGCCTCGCTTCTTGCCGCGCTTCGAAACGCTCCCGACATTGAATACGCCGAGCCTGTGCGACTCTACGAGTTGGACGATTGGACAACGCCAAACGACTCCGCGTTTTCGGCGCAGTGGAATTTGGAAAAGGTCAAAGCCATTCAAGCGTGGGCGATTGCGAAAGGCAGTCCGCAAGTGCGCATCGGCATTGTGGATACGGGCATCGACTACGCGCACCCCGATTTAATCCCAAACCTGTGGATTAACCCCGCCGAAGACCGCAATCGCAACGGCACGTTCGAACCGTGGGACTTTCGAGAGCGACGCAATCCCACGACCTTTCAACTCGACCCCAACGGCATTACGGGCGACTTCGACGGCATCGACCAAGATGGCAACGGCTACGCCGACGATGTCATCGGATATGATTTCACCGACCAACCGTTCAATGTTGATCACCTCAACGGCGCGTCGGATTACCAATTTCCCGACCCCGACCCCTTCGACGACAACTCGCACGGCACGGCTTGCGCGGGCATTGCGGCGGCGGCGACGAACAACGCCATCGGCATTGCGGGCGTTGCCCCAAATTGCAAACTCGTCGCCTTGCGCGTCTTTACGGCGTGGGGCGGCTACGGCGGCGACTTCGCGGCGGATAGAGACATCGCCTCCGCCATCATTTACGCCGCCGATAACAACATTCGCGTTTTGAATATGAGCTTCGGCGATGTCGTGCTCTCGCCCGTCGTGCGCGACGCGGTGCAGTATGCGTATTCGCAAGGCGTGGTGATGTGCGCGTCATCGGGCAACGCGGGCGGCGACCAACAACGCTACCCCGCAGGCTACGACGAGGTCATCGCCGTTGGCGCAACGACGCGGTTCGACACGCGCACGCCCTTCACGACCTTCGGCATTCGCTTGGATTTGTGCGCGCCAGGCGTTGGCATCAATGCGACCGTTCCGTTTTATCGGGGCTTTTACACGTCGAGTTTTGGCGGCACGTCCGCCGCCGCGCCGCACGTGGCGGGCGCAGTCGCCTTGATGCTTTCGCTCCGACCGAATCTCACCGCTGAACAAGCGCGCGGCATTCTCGTGTCAACGACCGACGACATCGAAGAAGAAGGATGGGACCACTTCACGGGAAGCGGACGCTTGAACATCTTGAACGCGCTTCAAAGCGATGGCGCGCCGATTGCGAAGATTCTTTCGCCGCAAACCGACGAGGGCAGAACCGCGCAAACGCCCATCGTCGTGATGGGCACGGCAAACTCTCCGCGCTTTCAATCCTTCACGCTCGATTATCGCCGAGGCATTGGCAATCGCAATCCGTGGATAACGCTGGCGACCTCGAACCGTCCGCTCATTCGGGACACGCTCGGAATTTGGAACGTCGTTCAGCCCGATTCGCTCTTGCCCAATGGCGATTACACGCTTCGGCTCTCGGTGCGCGAAACGACGGGCAGAACGATTGAAAACCGAATCCGAGTCGTGATTGATAGAACGCCGCCCGTCATCTCCGCGCTCTCGGCGCAAGACGTCATCGTCAATGATAGGCACGGCGTTTTGATTGAATGTCGCACCGACGACCAATGCGACGCTATCGTCTTCTATCGCCGACGCAACTCATCGCAACCCTTTTCAGCGTTTCGCTTCGACGGCATACGATTGCGCCACGCCGCGCTCCTGCGCGAGAGCGAGGTTCAGCCCGAAACCGATTATGAATGTTTCATTGAAGCGAAAAATCTTGCGGGACTCGTTTCACGAAGCGACACGCTCACATTCAGGCTCAACGGCTTCGTGAGCCAAATTCCGACATTCGGACAAACCTACCTCCGCGAGCGACGCGATTTGCGCTTGCCCAAAGGCTACTTCCTCAAAACGATGCAAGATTTCAATCGCAACGGGCGCAGGGAAGTCGTGATGAACGAAAGCAAACCCTTCGAGGGCAGAAAGTTCGGCGACTTGCGACGCTACGAATACAACGCCGATAGCGCGAAGTTCATTTTGCTCGACACCGTTCCGCAGATTCAGATTCCGCGAAGCGTGGCGGATATCGACGGCGACGGCAACTTGGAACTGCTCGCAAGCGCAGGCGGAAAAACCATCGTCTTTTCGCAATCCACGCCACAAGGCTCGCCGTTCAGTTCCATCAAATTTTTGGACACGACGCGCGGCGACCTCTGGGGCGCGACCTTCGCCGACACCAAGCGCAACGGCGAACTGCAACTGCTCGCCCGACGCGATACGAATTACCTCATCTACAACAATGCGTTTCAAATCATTGCCTCTTTGCCGAATCCGTTTCGCAGTCGTGAAAATCCGCGAACCGCGCCGCTCTTCGAACAGCCTCGCGCCATCGTTGATGACTTCGACGGCGACGGCAAAAATGAAATCGTCGTCGGCGATTACGACGCAAACTTTTTCGCCTACGAGTATTCGGGAAGCGGCAACAATTATGCGTTGAGTTGGCGATATCAAGCGGGGGCGGGCTTCATTGGCGGCAGTCAAGGCGTCGCGAGCGGAAATTTTCTCAACAACGGCAAACGCCAACTCATCATCGGCTATCACAGCGAAGAACTCTTCGATTCGCTTCGCAACTACGCCACGCCGATTTGGGTCTATGAATGTTGGCAAGCGAATGGCGATAGCCTGCAACGAATTTGGAAGCAAGCCTTTTTCAACTATCGCTACAAACGCTTCTTCGAGAGCGCGGTCGCATCGAGCGATTTGGACCGAGATGGCGTTGATGAACTCATCATCGTCGCGTATCCGAACCTTTACATCTTCAAGTGGGACGCGGCGTCGCAGAGATTTACGCCCGTTTGGAATTATCCTTTCGCGCAGGCGCAAGAAGTGATGGTCGGCGACGCAGACGGCAACGGCTTGAACGAGATTTACTTCTGCGACGACCTGTTCAGTTATGCGTGGGAATATCAAAATTTTCAGGGAATCCTTGCGCCCGTTGGCGTGATGGGCGAGCCGCTCGGCGCGAATCAAATTCGCCTCTCGTGGCGGAGCGTTCAGAGCGCGACGCAATACAAAATCTATCGTCAATCAAGCGCAACTTTCCCGACTTATCCGTTTGGCATATCGCTTTACGCCACGACGACGAATACGGAATTTATTGATAACGCCGTGAACCCAAGTCAGTTCTATGTCTATGCCGTAACGGCGAGCGATGGAATTCGGGAAAGCGACACGAGCGCGTATTTGATTGGTCGACCTGTTCCGCTTCCGCGCGTGATTTCGGCAAGTTACGCGAATCAAACTTTGCGCGTGCGCTTCAATCGCCCGATGCAATCGCCGATTCAAGCGGGAATGTTTGCGATTGAAAAAAACGGTGAGAGAAAATTCGCGCAGTCAGTTGCGTTGGCGAGGGGCGGAGAAGAGGCGGTTTTGTCGTTCCGCTACGTGCCGTTGGACACGGGGCTTTATGTCGTGAGGGTTTCGGGCTTGCGCGATATGTTCAACGCTCGGCTCGATACAAATTTCAACGCCGCGTCGTTTGAAGTCTTGCCCGAAGCGCAAGGCGCGTTTTTCATCGTGGGACGAGAGGTGATTTCGCCGTATCGCGTCTCGCTCACGATGAATCGCCCAATTGACGCAAGTTCCGTCGCGCCAAGCGATTTCACGATGCGACCCGACGGGCGCGTCAGGAGCGCGAGCGTTCAAGGCGATAAACTCACGCTCGACCTTGAAGGCAGACCCATTGGCGCGCTCGGTTTTACGGTGAGCATCATCGTTCGCGGAATTCGAAGCCTTGATGGAATTGACATCGACACGGCAAATAGCGGCAATGTCGCCTCGTTCAGTTCCGTCAAGGAAACGCTTGCCGATGTGTTCACCTATCCGAACCCATACAGCAAATCAAGCGGCATCGATTACATCATGTTTGCGAACCTGACGCGCAAAGCGACGATTCACATCTACACGCTCACGGGCAAAGCCATCAAGACGATTAAACACGAGGGCGAAACGGGCGGCGCGCGTTGGCGACTCGATACCGACAAAGGCGAGAAAGTCGCAAGCGGAATCTACATCTATCGCGTCACGGCGGAAGGCGTGGCGGAAAAAATCGGCAAACTCTCGGTGGTGCGTTAGCAAATTCCATTTGAACGCAATGCCTTTGCTTTCGCCGAAAACGCTCGCGTCCGTCAAAGATCTTCGCCTCGTTGCGAAAACCGTCGTCGACGGCGTCTTGCTTGGCGCGCATCAAAGCAGGCGAAGCGGCGCGGGAATGGAGTTTAGCGAACATCGCCCGTATCAACTCGGCGACGATGCGAGGCGCGTGGATTGGAAACTCGCGGCGCGTTCCGACAAATTCTTCGTCCGCGAATCCGAAGCCGAAACGAGCGTCGCCGTCCGCATAATGCTCGACGCGAGCGCGTCGATGGCGAGCGAAGAAGACGGCGTTTCAAAGTTCGATTGCGCGCGTTGGCTTGCCGCCGCGATTGGCTATCTCGCCTACCAGCAAGGCGACGCGATTGGACTTTGCGCGATGCGAAACGAAAGCGCGTTCCGCTTGCCCGCAAGGCGCGACAAGGCGCAACTCAATCTCTTCTTCAACGCGCTTGAAACCCTCGCTCCGCAAGGCAAGTGGGCGGATTGGTCAAAACTGCGTTCGGCGCTTTGCGCTTCGAACCGCCGAGAACTCGTCGTCTTCATCAGCGACATGCACGAGCGCGCCGACGAGATTCTTTCGACAATTCGCGCGTTTGCCAATCTCAAAAACGACGTCGTCGCGTTTCATCTCGTCGGCAAAAAAGAACTGAATTTTGATTACGAAGGCGATATGTCGTTTGAGGACTTGGAAACGGGCGAAATCATCGAGACCAACGCCGAAGACGCGCGGGAAGCCTACAAACGCAATTTGAGCGATCGCCTGAAAACCCTTGAAAACGCGATGCTTTCGGAGCGGATCGCTTATCAACGAATCGTGATTCAAGAGCCGATCGACGAAGCCTTGCGCCAATTTCTCTTGCGACGAAATCGCCTTCCAAGATGACGCTTCAATCGCCGCTTTATCTCGTCGCGCTGTTTGCGCTTCTCGTTCCGCTTGCGATTCATCTTTTGGCGAAGCGAAATCCGAAGCGCGCGAAGGTCGGAAGCGTGAAGTTCATTGAGCCAAAGGAAAGCAAAACCTTTCGGCGATTGCGTTTTCACGACGCGGGTTTGTTCGCCTTGCGCGCGCTCGCGTTTGCGACGCTCGCCCTGTCGCTTGCCTCGCCCGAAATCGCTTGCGAGCAAAAGCGGAGCGGAAAAGGTTGGGTTTTGGTCGATCCTTTGGCGCTCGCGGAAGAACAGCCGAAAGCCTTTTACGAAACGCTGGATTCGCTTGCGAGAGCGGGCTACGAACTTCGCTCGCTCGAAACGAACTTCCCAAAAATCTCGCTCGAAAACGGGGGCGGAAGAGAAGTCGGCGATTTGTGGTCGTTGCTCGCGGAAGCCGATAAAATCTGCCCCAGCGAGATGGCGTTTGTCGTCGCTTCGCCGCCGCGCGAAGTTTCGCTCAACGGCAAACGCCCGACGCTTTCGCGCGACGTCGTCTTCGTTCCGACGCGCATTCCCGAAACGAAATGGATTGAGCGCGTTTCGCAAATCGCGGAGGATAGCCTTCTCGTTTTGATTGGAACGAGCGACGAAAACGAGACGAAGTTTTTTCATCTCGTCGCCCCGATTCCCGAAACCGCCGCCGTGATTCCGCCAATCGAGATTCGGCGAGCGGGCGATAGCCTTGCGCTCGCGCTCGTCTCGAATCCAAGCGAAACGACGTGGTTTTCGCCAACGCAAAAGCGAAAATGGACGATCGTGTTTGACGACGCTTTCCGCGAAGCCTTGCCATACCTTGAACGCGCCCTGAACGCCGTCGCCGCGTTTGCGCCGACGGGAACCGTCGTCGAGGTCAAGCCTCGCAACGAGTTTCGGCGCGACGATTCGGAGCGGCTCGTTTGGCTCGCAAGCGACTCGATTCCCAATCGCCCGAAAACCCTTGACGCGAGAGGCTTTTCGGCGCATCGCTTTTTCGAAGGCGCGTGGATTGATTCCCTTGCCGAAATTCTCTTGCCGCCAACGACGACGCGAAACGACGCTCGCAAAGCCTCAACGCTCCTCGCAACGCCAAACGCGAAAAAGAAGAGCGAGGAAAACCAAAGACGAGAATCGCTAACTTTTCCGCTGTGGCTCGTCGCGACGAGCCTTCTTTTCATTGAGCGATGGATAACGTTTCGCAACTCGCAAAATCCGCTTGGAGAAAGGCCCGACTGTTGAGCGCGCTTCTGAAAAGCCTTGCCATCGCCTCGCTCGTCGGCTCGATCGCCTTGAAAACGTTGGGCGGAATGGACACGTGGATATTGAGCGCGGTCGCGCTTGCGACGTTCCTCGCGCTGTTTTGGAATCAAACGCCAACGACCGAGCTCGCTTTGGCGCGTCGCTTGAATCGCTTTCCCGAATTCGAGCACAGCGCGGAACTTTTGTTCAAATCGCCCGACGAACTGTCGTTTCTCGCCAATCTGCAACGGCGAAAAATCGCGTCGCTTTTCCAGCGAGAAAACCCAAAAAAATTCTTTGCCAAAGAGACGAGGCAAGCCGCTCTGGCGCTCATAGCGACTCTCGTCGCGTCGTTTGCCATCGCCGTCGCGCCAAGAAGCGAAAGCGCGTCGTTTGAAAGCCCACCGCCCAAACCGCCAAGCGTGGCGCGGGAAGACGGGCTTCGCGTCGAGAAGATTGACGTTCAAATTCTGCCGCCCCCCTACGCTCGAAAGCCGAAGCGCGCGCAGTCGTCGCTGAACCTCGTCGCCGAAGAAAACGCCAAAATCGTTTGGACGGCAACGCTCGATCGAGACGGCGCGAAACTATTTTTGACCACAAGTTCGGGCGATTCCATCGCGTTCAAAAGAGAAGGCGAGCGAACCTATCGCGCCGAATGGATCGCGAAAGAAAGCGCGCTCTACGAGTTGCGAGCGGATTCGATTCTTCTTGGCGAAGGAACGATTGAAACGCGGAAAGATTTGCCGCCAACGATTAGCGCGCTCGCGCCGACGGAGCGAAGCGAATTTTCCTCAATCGATTCGGCGACGCTCTTCGTGAAAGCCGTCGTTAGCGACGATTACGGCGTTGCGCGAACAAGGCTCGTCGTAACGAGCGCAAAAGGCAAAGGCGAATCGGTGAAGTTCAAGAGCGATACGATTGACCTCGCGCCCAAAGTCAAACTTCAAAACGGCGCATGGCTCTGCGAAACGCGCCTCGACCTGAACGCTCGTCAACTCGCGCCCGGCGACGAACTCTACGTTTTCATCGAAGCCGAAGACAACCGCGAACCCAAACCAAACCTTGCGCGCTCGGAAACGTTCGTCGCAAAAATTTTGGACTCGATTCAAATCGCGTCGTCGGAAAAAATCGCAATGCCGCTCTTGCGCCTTCCCGCCCACTTCCGCAGTCAGCGGCAAATCATCATTGACACGGAAAAACTCATCGCCGAAAGAAGAGCGCTCGATGCCTCCGCGTTTCGCGCCCGAAGCGAAAACTTGGGCATCGACCAAAAACTGCTGCGACTGCGCTATGGCAAGTTTCTTGGCGAAGAACTGGCGACGAGCGTTGGCGAAAGCGAAAATGAACGCTTGGCGAAAACCATGCGCGACACATCGAGCAATCCCATCGTGAAACTTCAAAACAAAGCGCGAGCGCGAATGCCGAAAATCGAGGACGGGCACGAACATCCATCAGAGTCGCAAAAGCCGCAAAGCGTCGAGTCGCTCATTGAGCCGTTCAAGCATCGGCACGACATTCCCGAAGCGGCAACCTTCTTCTCCGAACCCGTCAAGCGAAAACTCAAAGCCGCGCTCGCGGAGATGTGGGAAGCCGAAAAGTTTTTGCGCCTCGCCGAGCCTGAACGCGCTTTGCCCTTTGAACTTCAAGCCCTGCAACGCTTGAAGGAACTCCAACAAGAAGCGCGGCTCTATGTCGAGAAATCGGGCTTCGAGCCTCCGCCCATCGACGAAGCCAAAGAGCGACTGTCAGGCGAGAACGCCGAGATTCAATCCGTTCAACTCGCGCAAACGAGACGCGCCATCGACACCCTTGCCGTCATCAAGCGCGCCCTGACGATTCTCGCGTCGGAGAAAAACGAACTTTCCGACGACGACCTTCAAACGCTTGAAGACGCGGGCAAAACGCTGGCGCGACGTTTGCTTGAACGCGGCTTGAAACATCTCGCCGCGCTTCGCTCGCTCCGCGAACTCATCAACGACGCGAAAGCGAAACGACCGCTCTCGCAAAGCGCGACGATCGAACTCCGACGAGCCTTTGCGGACGCGCTTCCGTCGCCCTTCCGACTTCCATCGTCGCAAAACGCTCGCGTTTCGCTCGCGGGCAAGCGATACTTCGAAACGTTCGATCCGAAACGATGACGGCGATGTCGTTTCAGGCGGAGGGGTTTCAGACGACGATCGCGCTGGCGCTTTCGGCGTTGCTGTGGCTGACGTTCGCGGTTCAAGAGTGGCGGCGATCGTCGAGAAAGCGTCTGTGGCTTCGTCTCGCGTTGAGCCTCGTCGCCGTCGCCTCGCTGCTGCTCATCGGGCTTGAACCAACTCGCGTTTCGTCGACGCAAAAGAAGGTCGCCCTTCTTTCCGATTCGCTCTCGTCGAAACTTTTGGATTCGCTCGCTCAAACGGGCGAGTTTGAAACGCTGGCGCTGTTCGACGACGCTCGCGTCGAGCGAATTCAAGACGCGGGATTCGTCGCAAGAAATTTTCCGACGAGCGAGATTTGCGTGTTTGGCTTCGGGCTAAGCGACGCGGATTTGACGAGGCTTTGCGGGCGAAAGGTGACGTTCCGCGAAATCGATGCGCCGACGGGAATCGCGGAACTTCGCTCGCCGCAATCGATTCCGCTTGGCGAAAACGCGCTGGTGAGCGGACTGGTTCGAGGCGCGTTTCAGCGGCTCGTCTTCAAAGTCGATGGCGTCGCGCTCGATTCGCTTGCGAAATTGAGCGGCGAAACCCGGTTTGAATTTGCCTTCAAGCCAAAACGATTGGGCAAGCATCTGCTTTCGCTCGCGCTCGATGAGCGAGAGGAAACGTTCGGCGTGGTCGTCGTTCCCATTGAGCCGCTGACGATTCTCTTGCTCGAATCCGAGCCAACCTTCGAGACGAAGCGCCTCAAAAATTTTCTCGCCGAAAACGGTTATCGCCTCGCGTTGCAAATCGCGGTTGGCAAGGAACGATTCCGCGAAGAGTTTTGGAACTTGCCGAAGCAAACGCTACGACCGCTTTCGCCGAAGACGCTCGACAAGTTTGACCTCGTGGCGATAGACGCGAAAACGCTGCTTTCGCTTGCGTCGTCGGAGCGCGTTGCCTTGCAGAGAGCCGTCGTCGAAGACGGCTTGGGCGTTTTCGTCACGGACTTCGACAGCGCGTTTTGGCGCGAGGACGCGCTGAAATTTTTTCATTCTTTCCGATTGCGCGCCGAATCGGAACGCGAAAGCGAATTGAGTTGGGAGCGCGTCAGGTCGCCTACGATTGAGCTGGAAGCCTACGCAATTGAGGAAACCTTCGGCGTTCAAACCTTGATGCGCGACGCGAAAGGAAACGCCGTCGCCGCGTTTGCGCAAAAGGGGCTTGGGCGCGTTGGAATCAGCCTTGCGAAAAACACGTTTCGTTGGCGATTGGAAGGCAGGCGCGAGGCGCATGCGTCGCATTGGGCGCGTCTTTTTTCCGCGCTCGCAAAGCCGCAAGCGAAGACGAAAATCGAAGTCCCAACCCTCGCGATCGCAAACGCGCCAATCGATATCGTTCTGCAAACGGCAGAGCCTTCGCCGAGACTTGTCGCGCGAGAAAACTCTCAAACGATTCCGATTCCGCTTCGACAAGATCCGCTCCATTCGGCAAGGTGGCGCGGAAGATTTTGGGCGAGACAAAGCGGCTGGATCGAACTCGTCGCCAACGAGCGCGACACGGCGTTTGCGTTTGTGAGCGACGAGACGTCGTTTGAAAGCCTGCGAAAAGAAGCGCGCCGAAAAGCGACGGCGAACTTCGTGAAAAACAACGTCGTCGCTCAAAGCGAGGCGGAAGCGACGACGAAACGAGAGCGCGATTTGCCCCTGACGCTATGGCTCTTCGTCGCGTTTGCGCTCTCGATGGGCGGGCTTTGGTTGGAGCGAAAACTCTGAACGCGAAGGTCAATGTCGCTCGCCAAAACGAAACGAGGCGACTTGTCGCAAGTCGCCTCGCGTTTGGCGGCGTTGCGCGCTACGGCTTTTTGCCAACGAGCGCATCGGTTACCTTTTCAATCGAGCGCGCAATGCTCCCCGAAACGTTCTCGATGCCTTTTTTCGTCGCCTCGGCGGTTTCGCCGATGGCTTTGGAAACGCCGTTGAGACCCGTTTCCGTCGCAATGCCGATGCTATACAGCACTTGCGTAATCACTCCTCCGCGAATGTCGCTCATCTTTCGATGGGTTTGATGGTTGAACGTGATTCGTTGGAACTGCAAACTACGACGCTCGCGCTTGATGTTCTCGGCAAATCTTTCGCTCGCAATCGTCCAAATCGTTTCTCTTCGCGCGAGAATTTCAAAGGCGGCTCTCCGAGAAGGCTCTATATTCTTGACGCAAAGTTAGAAAGGAGTTGGCAAGATGCAAGGTCTTTCTTGGCTGTTCATATACGCATTCGCGCTTCCGATTTTTTTCATTCTTCTGTTCGTGCTCTACAAGTTCGTCGATTACAAACTGCGGAAAGACGACGAAAAAATCGCGCCGATTTTCGACACGAGCGACAATGTCGTCGGGCTTCCGCCCGAAGAGTTGAAGAAGAAGAAAGCCGAACAACAAGAAGCCCTGAAACAACTGTCGGAAGCGATTTCCAAAATTCCCGTCAAACTCGTCAATGGCAGGTTCGTGCCGATGGAAGGCGAAGAACTGAGAGCCGAGTTGGAACGGCGAAAGGCGGAAGAGGCGGCGAAAAATCTCGTTCAAATCACCTTGCCCGAACAACGCAATTGAGTTGGCTGACAACGCGCGAATCGCGTCGCAAAGGCGGAAAAAGCGCGTTGTTCCTCGCTATTGCAAACGAAAATCGCCCGTCGTCACGAGCGTTCTTTTGTCATTCCGAGCGAAGCGAGGAATCCACGAATGGCGAATTTGGATTGCCAATTGCGAATTGAACGCGCCTCGTTCTCGCTCCTCGATTCTCGCTTCTCTGAAAATGGATTCTTCACTCCGCTTCGCTCCGTTCAGAATGACAAGTTGAAGATGCCCGCCTCGACGGCGCGATTGATGGTCGTTCCGAGCTTCGTTTTCGTCATTCCGAGCGAAGCGAGGAATCCGCAAACGGTTGCGAATGGAATCCGCTCGCGCTCGTTTCTCGCTTCTCGCTCCTGTCGAGCGTCGACATTGAGCAACCGTTGTCGCGCGTCAAATCCCAATTTGCTCGAAACGAAAAGGGCGCGAGACCTGCGCGCCCTTTGCTTTTGGTTCAATTGTCTCACGCAATCGTGACGTTCTTATCGAGATAAACGTCTTGAATCGCGTTGAGGATTTTCACCCCTTCTTTCATCGGCTTTTGGAACGCTTTTCGTCCCGAAATCAGCCCCATTCCGCCCGCGCGCTTGTTGATGACGGCGGTTTTGACGGCATCGAAGAGGTCGTTGTCGCCCGACGCGCCGCCCGAATTGATGAGACCCGCTCTGCCCATATAGCAGTTCATCACTTGGTAGCGGCAGAGGTCAATGGGGTGGTCGGTTACGAGGTCGGTATACATTCGGTTGTCGGTTTTGCCGTAGGGATTTTCCTTCGTGCTAAGGGCTTTGTAACCGCCGTTGTTTTCGGGCAATTTTTGCTTGATGATGTCGGCTTCGATCGTAACGCCCAAATGATTGGCTTGCGAGGTGAGGTCGGCGGAAACGTGATAATCCACGCCGTTGACCTTGAAGGCAGGATTGCGCAAGTAGCACCACAGAATCGTCGCCATGCCCAAATCGTGCGCTTGCTTGAAGGCTTCGGAGACTTCGATGATTTGTCGGCTGGATTCGGGCGAACCGAAGTAAATCGTCGCGCCAACCGCCACGCACCCCATGTCAAACGCCATCTTGATGTTGCCGAACATCACTTGGTCGTATTTGTTCGGATAGGTCAAAAACTCGTTGTGATTGATTTTGGCGATGAACGGGATTTTGTGCGCGTATTTTCGGGCGACGCTTCCAAGCACGCCAAATGTCGAGGCGACCGCGTTGCAACCGCCTTCAATGGCGAGTTTGACGATGTTTTCGCCATCGAAGTAAATCGGATTTTTGGCAAACGACGCGCCGCCCGAATGCTCAACGCCTTGGTCGACGGGCAAAATCGACAGATAACCCGTGCCCGCAAGTCGCCCCGTGTTGAACATCAATTGCAAATTGCGCAGCACGTTTGGATTGCGGTCAGAGCCGAGCCACACGCGGTCAATGAAATCAGGTCCAGGCAGATGCAGATGCTCTTTGGGGACTTTGGCTTTGTGTTCAAGCAAGTTCTTGGCTTCCGCGCCCAAGACTTCCTCGACATCAATCGTTAGCGAAGATTCCAATTCAGCGACGTTCATTTTTGTTACTGATTTGAAGTTGAACAAGACTGATTTTTCAACGGGCTTGAATATAGCGATTCGACAAACGCCAACGAACTTTCGCGCTCGCCCGAAACGACGAGCATTGGTTCGCGTCGACAAATTGCGAATCGCCAATTGCGAACTCAATCCGCTTCTTTCGTGGGTTCTGCGCTCCTTTCGAAAAGTTGAAAACGCCTCGCCTCAACGATGCGATTGAAGGTCGTTCCGAGCCTCGTTTTCGTCATTCCGAGCGAAGCGAGGAATCCAACTCGCTCCCAACTCCTTTCCTTAACAAAGGAGAAGAGAACGGATTCTGACGCTGCCAGAATAGCAGCGAGGTTGTCATCTTCTCGCCACGTCTCTCGCTTTCTGAAAAGCGCCTGTCGTCGCGTCGTCTGTCCATTGAAGTTGCAAATCGAATCTCTCGCCTTATTTTTCGTCGTTTCAGCCTTCAATCAACAAAACTCGATTCTCTATGCCTCATCGTCGAACGCTTGCCCTGCTGCTGCTTTTTTGGGCTCTCTCGCTTGACTTGTTTGCCCAAAACGCTCCGCCCGTGATGATTCAAGGATTTTATTGGGACGTTACGCCTGGAGGCGTTTGGTATGACACGCTTCGTCTGAAAGCCGATCTGCTCAAACGCGCGGGGATTTCGGCGATTTGGCTTCCGCCCGTCTACAAAAGCGACAATCAAAACGGCGTGGGTTATCTGCCCTACGATTTTTACGACTTGGGCGAATACGACAACACGGGCGGCAACGTCACGTCGGGCATCGGTCAATTCACTGCGACGCGATACGGCACGTATCCGCAACTTGCCGCCATGATAGCGGAATACAAACGTTTGGGAATGCAGGTCTATGCCGACATCGTCTTCAATCATCGCGGGGGCGGCATCAAAGAGCGCAATCCCTTCTTGCCCATCGCTTGCCCGCCCGGCGGCGCTTCGGACGATTCGAGTTTCACGAATTTTCCTCTCACGAATGGAAGCCGACGCTTGACGGCGAACTTCAATCACTTCTATCCAAACGCCGCCGTCAATCCCAGCAACGTGTCGAACTATTGCAGCTCGAACATTTTCGGCTTCTACCAATTTTACACCAACGATTTCGGGCAAGACATCGCCTTGCACGACAACGCGGGCAACAACCTGCCAATGGGCGATAGCATCATCGTTTGGGGCAATTGGCTCAAAAATCGATTGCAATTGGATGGCTTTCGAATCGATTTCGTCAAAGGCTTTCACCCTGAATACTACAAGCGTTGGGTCGATGCCGTCGCGGAACGCACCCAGCCGAACGTGCCGCCCAACAAGTTCGTCGTCGCCGAACTCTACGACGGCGACATCAATCGCCTTCGCAGTTGGCTCAATTGGGTCAACGAAAACGGAGCGAATCCGCGCACGAGCCTTTTCGACTTCAACCTTTATTTCGGAATGAAGGACGTGTTCCAAAATCCCGCCGCCGACATTCGCCAACTCCAAGGCAGAGGCTTGTTCAACAACGGCGTTCCGCCAACGCAAATCGTAACCTTTGTCGAGAATCACGACTTCGATCGCAACAATTATCTCGGCGTGCCGTCGCTTCCCGACCACAATCCCTTCATCATCAACAAACATCTTGCCTACGCATACATTCTCACGACTGAGGGCTATCCGTGCATTTG
This sequence comes from Chloroherpetonaceae bacterium, assembly GCA_025055975.1. Lineage (GTDB taxonomy): Bacteria > Bacteroidota > Chlorobiia > Chlorobiales > Thermochlorobacteraceae > JANWWM01. The sequence goes on from JANWWM010000043.1 coordinate 24,060, forward strand.
GTGGCGCGATTACTTCATTTACGGCTTGCGCGACGACATCAACAAACTGCTTGCGGTTCGCCGTTGGGCGCGCGGAACGCAGGAAATTCCGACGAATGCGGCGGCATCGAACTATCAAGGCTCCAACGCGCCGTTCTGGCCCGGCAATCAAGCCACCGACGAGCGCAACGTGATGGTGATTCGTCGCTACGGCAATCCCGCGCCGTTGGATAGTTCGGGCGTTTTGGTTGGCATCAACAAAAGCAATTTCAACGTCGATGTGTGGGTAACGTGCTACGGCTGGGGCAACAAGTGGCTGCGCGACATCACGGGCAACGCGGGCAACTGGAACGGCGCAAACGGCGACTCGACCTTCGTTTTTCCCGCCACCGCAACCGCTGGACCGAGAGTTCGAATCCGCGTTCCCGCCAACAGTTACGCCGTTTATGTGCCGACCTATTTTCGCTCGCCGTATCAAGTCGATTTTCGCGTCGATTCGATTCTCGTCGCCGATACGCTCGCTACGACGACGTGGTCGCCCGTCGTGCAGTTCCGCAATTTGAGTTCGCTTAGCCAAACGGGAATGCGGTGCCGCTTGACGATCGCTCGCGCGACGAATCCGCAAACCATCCTCTACGCCGATAGCGTTACGACCGCGAGAATCCAAGCGGGCGAAACGTTCCGCCTCTCGTTCCGACAATTTCAAGGCGAGAACAACGAGCGTTACGTGGCGACGGCAATCATTTCAGGCTCTGGCGACGACGATCGAAGCAACGACACTCTGCGCCGAACGTTCTTGATGCGAATCCCGCCCGTCCCTCCGCAATTCGCCCTCAACGGCGTTTTGAACGAATCGGGATACTTTCTGATGGCGACCAACCCCGACAGCAGTTTGGGCTTCGGACCGAACATCGACATTCGGCGCATCTGGTTTGGGCGCGACGATTCCTTGCTCTACATCGGCGTGGAAGGCAAGCTCAACGCGCTGACGAGCGATGGCTTCGGGCTGTGGCTTGATTTTGGCAACGTCAGCGGCAGAAGCGCGAACCGCGATTTGGGCAACGTGCAAGGCGCGTCGCACTTCATCAACACGGGCGACTCGACGCAAGGACGCTACCGCTCGCGCTTCGAGACCGACTTTGCGTTTTCGCTTTCGCCCGTCTCGAATCGCGGCTTTATGTCGCTGGCGCGCTACGACGGCAATGCGTCGGCAAGCGGTTCAATTGTCGCCACCGCGCCCAATTCCGCGTTGCTCAACGGCTCGAACGTCGTGGTTGGACCGAGCGCGAGCGGCGCGGTTCCCGCAAACTCCATCGCCTATTCGGCGAACAATTCGGGCGCGGAGCGTCACGGCTGGGAGTTCTCGATTCCGCTTTCGCTCATAGGCGGCAGAGCCAACAACACGATTCGCGGCTTTGCCTTCGTCGTGAGCAATACGGCGTACTTCTCCAACGTGCTCGTGCCCGCGACGCGCGTCGGACGCGCCGACGCTTTCGGCAACTTGGGCTTCAATCCGAACTTCGCGGCGGATTCAATGGCGGCAGATGGTCCCTACGTCTCGCCCACGTTCAGCATCGAAACGGGACAAATGCTCACCGCGAAAGAAGGCGCATCAAGCTTGAAACCAACGTCGCATCGACTCTTTCAAAACTACCCGAACCCCTTTAACCCCTCGACCGTCATCGGCTATGAACTTCCGACGACGAGCGACGTGAGGTTGGAAGTCTTCGACGTCTTGGGCAGAAAAATCGCTACGCTCGTGAGCGCTCGGCAGGAAGCGGGCGCGCACAGGGTCGCCTTCGATGCGTCGCGCTACGCGCTCTCGTCGGGGGTGTATTTCTATCGCTTGCAAGCGGGAGAGTTCGCGCAGACGCGCAAAATGACCTTCGTGAAATGAGCGCAAAAACGCAAACGGAGAATTCTGGACGAAGCGTAGGCGAGCCTCTTGCTTCTCATTCTGAACGGTCGGAGAATCCGCTTCGCGGAGGCGAGAAGGGAACGATTCGCAATCGTTGCGGAAACGCAACCTAATTGTTGGAAAAACGCTCGACGGCAAAAACGCCTTCGACCTTTCTCAATCGCTCGACGACGCGCTGCAGATGCTCGATGTTTTTGACGTAGAGAATCACCGTGCCTTCGAAGATGCCGTCTTTGGCGTTGAGCGAAATGGAGCGAATGTTGATTTCGGATTTGACGATGACGTGCGTGATTTCGTTGGTCATGCCGAGTTTGTCTTCGCCGTAGATGCGAATGCCCGCCAAAAAGTCGCTCGTCGCCGTCGGCTTCCACTGCACCGTAACGACCTTCGGGCTTTTGAGAATCTGCTCGTTGTTGACATTGACGCAGTTGCGGCGATGAATTTTGACCGTTCCGCCCGCGGTGACAAGACCGATGATGTCGTCGCCAGGCACGGGATTGCAACATTTGGCGTAACTATGCGCCACGTTCGTGAGACCCGAAATGACGACCGCGTCGTTGCTGTTGTCGGCTTTGAGTCCGTGAACTTCGCGGGCTTGACGAGCGAAATCGTCGAGCGTTACGGGCGGCACGCCGTTTTTGTTTTCGGGCTTGGGTTCGGGCTTCGGCTCGGCTTTTGGCTCGATTTCTTCGAGCAGTTTTTCGCTATCGATTTCCTTTGCGCCAAGCGCGCGGAAAAAGTCGGCGGGCGTGGGCAAGCCGTGAAAACGCGCCAGCTTGACGATGTCGCTTTCCGTGAAAAGCCGTTTGGTTTTGGCGACGAGTTTGTTCCAGATGTTGCGCCCTTCCTCGATTTCCTTGCGCCGCGTTTCGTTGAGAAACTGTCTGATTTTGAGTTTCGCCTTGTGCGTAACGACGAATTTCTCCCAATCGGCTTTCGGCGTTTGATTTTTCGAAGTGAGAATCTCGACTTGGTCGCCTGATTTGAGGCGAGTTTGCAGGCTGACCATTTTGCCGTTGACTTTCGCGCCGATGCAATGCATTCCGATTTCGGTGTGAATCTCAAAGGCGAAGTCCACCGCCGTCGCCCCCACGGGAAGCACCTTCATATCGCCTTTGGGCGTGAAGACGTAAATCTCGTCCTGATACAAGTTCAGGCGGAAGCCTTCCATAAAGTCTTGCGCCGTGTTGGCGTTGGCGACAAGGTCGCGCGCCCACTTGATAAGTTGGTCGATGCCCTCGTCGGCGGAGGTTACCTTTTCCTTGTATCGCCAATGCGCCGCAATTCCGCTTTCCGCGAACTCGTGCATTTTGCGCGTGCGGATTTGAATCTCCACCATTTTGCCCCCAGGCGCGATGACCGTCGTGTGCAGGGATTGATAGCCGTTGTGTTTCGGAACGGAAATGTAATCCTTGAAGCGTTCAGGGACGGGCGGATAAATCTGCGTGATGTAGCCGTATGCCCCGAAGCAATCGGAAGAATCGTCGGTGTCCAAAATGACGCGAATGCCGTAGATGTCGTAAATCTGGTCGAAGGATTTGTTCTGTTGGCGCATCTTGTTGTAGATGGAGTAGATGTGCTTGGGGCGGCGTTGGATTTCGAACTTGAATCCGCGCTTGGTCAATTCCTTCTGAATCGGCAGAGAAATTTTTTCGAGATAGGCGATGCGTTCCGTGCGCGTAAGGGCGAGACGAGCGGAAATGTCGTCGTAGGCTTCGCGGTCGAGATATTTGAGCGCGAGATTTTCCAGCTCGATTTTGATTTTGCCCAAGCCGAAGCGATGCGCGAAGGGCGCGTAGATGTCGCGCGTTTCGGTGGCGATTTTCACCTGTCGATGCGGCGGGAGCGCGTCGAGCGTGCGCATGTTGTGCAGGCGGTCGCAGAACTTGATGAGAATGACGCGAATGTCGTCGATCATCGACAGAAGCATCTTGCGGAAACTTTCCGCCTCCTTGATTTCGCGGTTGGCGAAAATGCCCGAAATTTTCGTCAGCCCTTCGACAAGGCGAGCGACCTCTTCGCCGAATTCGTCGCGCAAATCCTCGATCGTGTAGTCCGAATCTTCGACGACGTCGTGCAGGAGCGCGGCGGCGACGGAAACGTCGTCGAGGGGAATTTCTTCGAGCATGATTTTGGCGACTTCGACGGGGTGATAAAAATACGGCTCGCCCGAAGCCCGCTTTTCCGCGCTGTGCGCGCGATAGCAAAGGAAAAACGCCCGACGAATCAAATCCTCGTCGCACTTGCGCAACCTGCTTCGACAGAGCGAAATCAACTCGTCCAATTTGACATAGTGTTCTTCTTCAATCTGCGCCAGCATCGTCAAGGTTTTTGGCTTTGTTGTTCGTTGACCGCAAATGAAACCGAAAATCGCGGGGGATTGCGAGAATTAAAACAAATGTTCGCTGAAAAACAATTCGCTACGATTTTTCCGACACGACCAAGCCCGCGACCATCAACGCCGCGCCAAGCCAAGCGACTACGCTCAATCGCTCGCCCAAGAACGCGACGGCGAAGATTGTCGAAATCACCGCCTCCATAATGAAAATGATGGCGGCGCGCGAAGGGGTCGTGTCTTTTTGATAGCGCGTTTGCAAAACGGTCGTGATGACCGACGCGAAAAACGCAAGGTAGAAAATCACCGCGACGAGTCGCCACGAAAAAACGAGCGTCGGAGTCTCCAACAAAAAACTCGCGGGCAACGACGCGACGGCGCAAGACGACAATTGGAGCAAGACGAGTTTCGTCAAAAGCGACGGCTCTTGCGCGAATCGCTCTTGCGACGTCAGCTTGTCCAACTCCACGAGGTAAAACGCATAGCAAACGCCGCAAAGGAGCGTCAGAAAATCGCCAAAATTGAACTCGCCGCCGAAGCCCTCGTCGCCCATCGTGAGCATCGCCAAGCCAACGAAAACCATCGCCGACGCGATCCACGCGCCGAGCGGCGGAACGCGCTTCTCCAAAACCGATTGCAAAATCGGCGTGAAAACCACGTAACTCCCCGTGATAAGCCCCGACTTCGAAGCGGTCGTGTGATTCAGCCCAATCGTTTGGAGCGCAAACCCCGCGAAATACCACGAAAGAAGCGGCAAAGCGGAAACGAGCAAAGACGTCGGAATCGGAAAAGCCTCGCGGAAAAACAGCGGGAAAAGCAAACTTGCCGCGCCAAAACGAAGCGCAAGGTAGAGAAGCGGCGAAACGTTCTCGAAAGCGATTTTCGTGGCGACAAAGGTCGTGCCCCAAATCGTCGCCACGAGAAGCAAAAACGCTTCGGCGATGAGACGTTTGGACAAGCGCAAGGTTCATGCAAAGAAAAAACCAAGTCGGCGAAACGCGGTTCGTTCAACCAACTTGGTCAACACAAGAAAGGAGAGCAATAAACGCTTTACTTTTTGGCGAGCAATTTTTCGAGTTCGCGGGTGCCGTTTTTGGCGATGTTTTTGATGGCTCGCGTCGAAAGGCGCACGCGCACCCAGCGTCCTTCGCCTTCGAGCCAGACGCGCTTTTCTTGCAAATTCGGCTCGAAGCGCGTTCTGCGGTGATTGTTGGCGTGAGAAACCACGTTGCCGTATTGGTGCTTTTTGCCCGTCAAGATGCAAACTTTTGACATCGGCGTTCTCCGAGATTGAGCGTTTCAAAAATTTTGAGCGGCGAATATACGACGCTCGCGCGCAAAGAAAAAATCGCGTCGAGCGAGAGCGCGCCGAAGTTTTGGAATTTCGAAAAAATCGTCGAACTTCCGTCGTTTCAAACCTAACGATTTTTTAACGACACGGAAATCTCGTTAGGCTTTCGCTAACCCAAACGTTTTGAATTTGAATCAGAGCTAACGTGTGAGAAAGCCACATTGTTCTGAACGACCTCTTGTAAGCCCTGCAAGAGGTCTTTTTGTTTGCAACGCCAATTTTCGCAATCGTTTCAGCGATGCCCGACGAGCGCAAGGCTTACGCCAAAATCAATCTCGCGCTGTTCATCACGGACAAACTTCCCAACGGCTATCATTCTTTGGAGACGATTTTCGCGCCAATCAATTGGTTCGACACGCTTTGGTTTTCGCCGTCTCCAACGATTGAACTCACGTGCTCGAATCCTTCGCTGCCGACCGACTCGACGAACCTTTGCGTCAGGGCGGCGCAGGCGCTTCGGGAGCGATGCGGCGTTGAGAAGGGAATTCGAATTCACCTCGAAAAGAACATTCCGTTTGGAGCGGGCTTGGGCGGCGGTTCGAGCGACGCGGCGACGACGCTCAACTATCTCAATCGCCATTGGGGCTTGAATCTTTCAAAAGACGAGCTGGCGCGCTTGGCGCTCTCGCTTGGGGCGGACGTGCCGTATTTTCTTGCGATGTCGGGGCTGGCGTTTGCGGAAGGCGTGGGCGAGAAACTCGTCGATTTGCGTTCAACCTTCCCGTTTCCGATCGTCGTCGCCTTTCCGCGCGAGGAGGTCTCGACGGCGTGGGCTTACAAAAATTTGAGACTGTCGTTTCCGCGTCGCGCGCCCGATTGCCGAGAAGCCTTGAAAAATCTGATTGAGACGGGCGACGCAAGGTTTTTGAGCGCGTTTGAAAACGATTTTGAACCGTTGGTGGAGTCGGCGTTTCCCGTCGTCAAATCGCTCAAACGGACGTTTTTGGAGTTTGGCGCCATCAAGGCGATGATGACGGGAAGCGGCTCGGCGGTGTTTGGCGTTTTTGGCGACGAAGCGAGCGCGAAACGCTGTTGCGAGACGCTCTCTCGACGTTTTCCCGCCTCTTATACGCCGCCGAATTTTGCAATCACGAATGCCGATTTCGTATCTTTTTGAAAAATCGCGTTCAATGCCGCTTCACACGACGCTCGACAGACTGCTGGCGCACATATCCGAGCCGCTCTTGGAAAAAAGAGCGGGATTTTTGCTTCTGATTGACCCCGACAAACGCGACGAACCCTCGCTTCTCAAACTTGCCGAAGACGCCACGGCGTTTGGCGCGACGGCGATTCTCATCGGCGGAAGCACGATGCTCTCGAATCGATTGGACGAGTATATTCGGCGCATCAAGTCGGTTTCGCATTTGCCCGTCATCATTTTTCCGGGAAGCGTGGTGCAGGTGTCGCGCGAAGCCGACGCGATTCTCTACCTTTCGCTCGTGAGCGGTCGCAATCCCGAATATCTCATCGGGCATCACGTCATCGCCGCGCCGCTCATTCAGCAGTTGGAGCTCGAGCCCATCTCGACGGCGTATCTGTTGATTGAATCGGGTCGAAAGACGGCGGTCGAGTTTATGTCGAACTCTTCGCCGATTCCGCGCCACAAGCCCGAAATCGCGGCGGCGCACGCGCTTGCGGCGGAGTATCTCGGAATGAAGCTCGTCTATCTCGAAGCGGGAAGCGGCGCCGATTACAGCGTTCCCGAAGAAATGATTTCGCTCGTCTCGAAAACGATTTCCGTTCCGCTCGTGGTGGGCGGCGGGATTCGCACGCCCGACGACGTCAGACGCAAAGCGCAAGCGGGCGCGAACTTCATCGTCGTCGGCAATGCGTTTGAACGCAGGCACGACAGGGTTTATCTGCAAGAAATGATCGCCGCCACGATGTTCTCGCGCAAAGTCGAGCGCGTGTCGCGTTAAGAGTTTTCCGCCCTCTGATTCGCCATCTCTCTGTCGTATTCCAACATCTTCTCGACCGCGTCATATTCCACGATGAGCTGAATCACCATCGAGCGCACGGTCTCGAAATCGGGCAAGGTTTCCCTGAAATTTTTGCAGCTGAAGCGTTGATGCTCGCAGTAGGTTTCGAGGAAATAGCCGACGTATTCCTCTTCGGTTTCGTCGTCTTTGACGCGAATCGCTTTGCGCATTTCGAGGGCGTAGGAAAGAAGGTATTTGTTTTCTCGCGTGAAAACGGCGAAGGCGTATAGCACGGGCGGCTCGTCGATGTGGCGTTCGCGCAGTTCGTCAAAATCGACGGGGCAGACGTAGCAGTCGATGTAATACTTCGGCGTTTCGATTTCTTCGGTTTTCACGAGGCGAGCCCATCGTGGCGAGAGTTGCGCGTTCATAAACGTGCGTTGCGTTTCGTTGGAGCGCGAAGATAGCAAAACCTTTTTTCAATCGCCGCATTTGACGCGAGCGAACGCGACCAAAACGGCTTGAAAGAGCCGCGAGAAAACTTTACTTTTCGCGGTTTTCAATCAACGATTCAACCAAAGGGGGTTATGAAATCTTCGCTCTTATCGCTCGTTTTGCTGCTTGGCGCGAGCGCGTCGTTTGCGCAAGCTCGCGTCGAGGAACGCCTGCGCGAAAAACTCGCCACGATGCGCCCTGACGAGAAAATTCGCGTCATCGTGTATATGGCGGAGCAAGTCGACCTGAACGCGCTCGAGCGGGAACTTTCCGCGAAGAAAGCGAACAAACAGCAACGGCACTACGAGGTCGTCTCGCGTCTGCGCGCGCTTGCCGAAACGTCGCAACGCGGCATTATGCAAGAGCTTTCGGAGCGCGTCCAACGCGGCGAAGCCGAGCAAGTCGAGCAGATGTGGCTCGCCAACATGCTGCTCGGCAATCTTTCCAAGCGAGCGATTCTCGATCTTGCCGAGCGGAGCGACGTGGCGATGATTTACGAAGACGGCTTGCTCGAGCTCGATAGACCCGTCGAGGAAACCAACGCGCCGAGCGTGCCAAACGGCTCGGAGCCAGGTTTGCGACGCATCAACGCGCATCGCTTGTGGGCGTTGGGCTACACGGGCGCAGGCTCGCTCGTGATGAACATCGACACGGGCGTGTTCGGCACGCACCCCGCGCTCGTCGGCAAATGGCGCGGCTCGGAGCCAGGCGTGATGTGGTATCACGCTTGGTTCGACCAACGCCCCAACCCTTCGCAAGTTCCGACCGACTACGGCACGTCGTCGAAACACGGCACGCACACGATGGGCACGATGGTCGGCTTGCAAGCGAGCACGAACGACACGATTGGCGTCGCCTTCGGCGCGAAGTGGATCGCCGCGCCGACGATCGATGTCGGGTTCAATCCGCACACGAGTTTCACGCTTCGCGCGTTTCAATGGGCGGCTGACCCCGATAGCAACGGCATCGATAACGGCGACGTGCCCGACGTGATTTGCAACTCGTATCAAGATCCCAACGTCGCCTCGCAACAATGCGGCGCGACCGCAGGCGGCTATTGGACGGTCATTCAAGCCCTTGAAACGATGGGCACGGCAGTCGTCTTTTCGGCAGGCAATTCGGGACCGAATCCGCAAACGCTCACGCCGCCGAAGAACAATCCCAACATTTTCACGGTTGGCGCGATTGACGCATCGAACAATCAAATCGCCAGCTTCAGCAGCCGCGGTCCGTCGAGTTGCGGCGCAAACATCATCAAGCCCGAAGTGGTCGCGCCTGGGGTCAGCGTCCGCTCGGCAAATTCCGCGACGGGCTACGGCGCATCGAGCGGCACTTCGATGGCGTGCCCTCACGTGGCGGGCGCGATCGCTCTGCTCAAAGAGGTCAATCCCTCGCTCACGGCGGTTCAAATTCGAAACATTCTCCGCGAGACCGCAACCGACTTGGGCGCGACGGGACCCGACAACACCTTCGGCTATGGCTTGATTGACGTTTGGGCGGCGTATCAATACATCGCCACGACGATGATTTTCCGCGTCGATGGCTACGTCATCGATGCGCAAACGGGCGACACGCTCCGCAACGCTCGCGTCAAAAACCTCAACACGAACGTGGAGGTTACCACGACGAATGGCAAGTTCAGTTTCGCTTTGTCCGACACGGGCACGTATCTCTTTGCCACGTCGCTCAATCCCAACAGTCCGACGGGCTACGTTTCGCGCATCGACACGCTTTACGCGCCCGAAGATTCCACGATTTACACGATGACGATTTTCTTGCAACGCAAGCCGAATCCGACATTGAGCGTCAATGCGGCGCAAGGATTCACGTTCAATCTCACGGGATTGGACAGCGCGCAATCGACGCTCACGATTAGCAACGGCGGTCCGCCGTTCAGCGAGCTGGTCTACGGCTTGGAATTGCAAGGCGGGTTGGGCGGCTTGAAAAACGACGTGCTCGGCAACAAGACGAACACGCTCATCGGCGCAAATCGGTTCAGGGGCAATTTGTTCGCGGTTACGCAAACCACCAAGCTCAAAGAAATTCAATCGTATCATTTCCTCTATCGCCCATCCACGAAGTTTCGTTTCTTCGTCTATGAAAACAACGCTCTCACGGGGCGATACGCGAAAATTTTTGAAAGCGCCGAGATCACCACAAGCCCGCCTTTCGATGGCTTTGTCCGTTCAGGTCCGATGAACCTGACTCTGCAAGCGGGCAAGTTCTACATCATTGGCGCGGCTTGGGACAGCCTAACGACGCACTATCAAGGTCCAGGCGCGGGCAACTTGTCGTTTGGATCGTTCTCCGCGGGCGTGTTGCTCAATTCGCTTCCAATGCCCGATTCGCTCTCGCCCGTTACTTCGTCGCTTCCATATCACATGATTCTTTCCACGACGAGCGGCAGGTTCATCTCGATTGCGCCAATGACGGGCGACACGTTGAGAGCGGGTCAATCGAGAAACCACGTGGTTCGCGTCAATACCGCGGGACTTGACGAAACGAGCGTCTATGCCGCCTCGATTCGCATCACGAGCTCCGACACGACGCGCCCAGTTTTCACCGTGCCCGTTACGCTCAACTTCACGACGCTCAGCGCGCCAACGCCCATCGCCGACGGCGGAACGAATCTGCCAAAAGAGTTCGCCCTCGCTCAAAACTATCCGAACCCGTTTAACCCGACGACCGTCATCGCATACCAACTCCCGACGACGAGCGACGTGCGACTGGAACTTTACGACGTGTTGGGGCGCAAAATTTCCACTCTCGTCAGCGCGCGTCAATCCGCGGGCTACTACGCCTACACGCTGAACGCGAGCGCGCTCGCAACGGGCGTCTATTTCTACCGCTTGCACGCGGGCGACTTCGTTCAAACGCGCAAGATGTTGCTCGTCAAATAAGCGCGCTTTCAAAGATTCAACGCGAAGGGGCGAGCCTAAGCTCGCCCTTTTCGTTTTGCGCGTCGGCGCGAAAAGCCTTCGTGATTCGTATATTTTGAGCCGAAATCAAAATCGCATCATCGTGAGCAACCTCGTCTTTTCGTCTTACCGCGACTTGCGCGAAAAACTCCTCTCCAAATCCCTCTCGGTTGAATCGGTCGTCTCGACATTCCTTGCGCGCATTGAAGAAAAGGCGCGTCTGAACGCCTATCTCTCCGTTTTCAAAGAATCCGCGCTCGCTCGCGCAAGGGAATTGGACGCGAAACTCGCGTCGGGCAAGCCCATCGGCAAACTTTTCGGCTTGCCGCTCGCCGTCAAGGATAACATCGCCATCAAGGGCGAAAAACTCACGTGCGCCTCGCGCATTTTGGAAAACTTCACGAGCGTTTATAGCGCGACCGCCATCGAGCGATTGCTCGCCGAAGACGCAGTGATTTTGGGCAAGACGAATCTCGACGAGTTTGCGATGGGCAGTTCAAACGAGAATTCCGCTTTTGGCGCGGCGAAGAATCCCATCAACGAAGAGTATGTTCCTGGAGGCAGTTCGGGAGGCTCGGCGGCGGCGGTGGCGGCGGATTTGGCGCTCGTCGCGCTCGGCTCCGACACGGGCGGCTCGGTGCGTCAGCCCGCGTCGTTTTGCGACGTCGTCGGAATAAAGCCCACTTACGGGCGCGTCTCGCGTTACGGCTTGGTCGCCTTCGGTTCGTCGTTTGACCAAATTGGCGTTCTTTCCAAAACCGTCGAAGACGCCGCGCTTGCGCTGGAAGTCATCGCGGGCGAAGACCCGATGGATTCGACCTCGTCCGACAAGCCCGTCGAAGCCTACGCCAGCGCGACCTTCGACCCGAAGCGGCTTCGCATCGGCGTTCCGAAGGAATTTTTCGCCGACGCGCTCGACAAGGAAATCAACGCGATGATTCGCGGCGCGTTGGAAAAACTCCAAGCCAAAGGCGCCATGCTCGTCGAACTCTCGCTGCCGCATTCGGAATACGCTTTGGCGACCTACTACATTCTCGCCACCGCCGAAGCCTCGTCGAATCTGGCGCGTTACGACGGGGCGCGCTATGGCTACCGCGCCAAAGGGGTCAAAGACATGGCGGAAATGTATGTCAAGTCGCGCTCCGAAGGTTTTGGCAGGGAAGTCAAGCGACGCATTATGCTCGGAACATATGTGCTCTCGGCGGGCTACTACGACGCTTACTATCGCAAGGCGCAGAAAGTTCGTCGCTTGATTCGGGACGATTATCTCAAAGCCTTCGAGCAAGTCGATGTCATCGCTTCGCCCACGTCGCCCGTGCCGCCGTTCAAGTTTGGCGAGAAGATGACCGACCCGCTCACGATGTATCTTGCCGACATCTACACCGTGCCGATGAACCTTGCGGGCGTGCCCGCCATCAGCGTTCCAATCGGACGCAACGCGCAGGGCTTGCCCATCGGCTTGCAACTCATCGGAAATTTGTTCGCCGAATCGACCGTGTTTGCCGTCGCAAAACTCGTGGAGGAATCGAGATGAAAAAGCGTCAAATCGAACTCAAACTCGAAGTCTTCGGCTCGTTTGAAGAAGCCGAGCGGAGCGAGAAAGAATTTTGGTGGAAACAATCGCCAATCGAGCGTTTGCGGCGCGCTGAACCGTTGAGACAGATTAACTATGGACGATCCAATTCTGCCCGAAGACTTCCGAGATTTTTTTGAAGTTGTTGAACAAACGCAAAGTTGAATATCTGCTGATTGGAGGATACGCCGTGTTCTACCACGGATATCCGAGAGCGATGGAAGATATTGACTTCTGGGTTGCCATCAACGCGGATAACGCGCAAAAGCTTGCAAACGTGATGAACGGCTTGGAAAACGTCGCGCCTGAAATTTTTCTGAAAGACTGAAAGAGCGTCAAAGTCATTCGCATTGGCTTCAAACCAAATAGAATGAAGGCGCTCACGACGCTATCAGGCGTGAAGTTTGACGAATGTTATTCGCGGCGCGTCATTGACGCGATTGACGGCATTGAAGTTAGCATCATAAGTCTCGAAGACCTGAAACGCAACAAGCAAGCCAGCGGCAGACCGAAGGACATCGAGGATTTTCGCAGATTGCCTTGAACCGCGGAAAAGACTTAAGCAAAAACCATCTCAATCGCAAAACGCATTCTTCAAATGAGCATTTTGGTCGGAAAAGAAACGCGCCTTGTCGTGCAAGGCATCACGGGAAGCGAGGGCACGTTTCACGCCTCGCAAATGCTGGAATACGGCAAACAATTTGGCGTGGATTATCTCGTCGCGGGCGTTACGCCAGGCAAAGGCGGAATGATGTATGAAGGCAACGAGAAAGACCGCTTCAACCGCCCGATTCCCGTCTTCAACACGGTTGCCGAGGCGGTGCGGGACAAAAACATTCGCGCCAACGCTTCCATCATCTACGTGCCCGCGGCGTTTGCGGCGGACGCGATTATGGAAGCCGCCGACGCAGGCATCGAGCTGATCGTGTGCATCACCGAAGGCATACCCGTCGCCGATATGATGAAAGCCTACGCTTTCGTTCAGCAAAAGGGCGCGATTTTGATTGGACCGAATTGCCCTGGCGTCATCACGCCCGAAGAAGCCAAAGTCGGCATTATGCCCGGCTTCATTTTCAAGAAAGGCAACGTCGGCTTGATTTCGCGGAGCGGCACGTTGACCTACGAAGCCGTCAGCCAGCTTACGAAAGCGGGGCTTGGACAAAGCACGTGCGTTGGCATCGGCGGCGACCCCATCATCGGCACGCGCTTCGTTGACGCGATCAAAATGTTCGCCAAAGACAAAGACACCGAGGCGCTCGTCATCATCGGCGAAATCGGGGGAACGGCGGAAGAAGAAGCGGCGGCTTACATCAAAAAGAACTACAAAAAGCCCGTCGTCGGTTTTATCGCGGGAAGCACCGCGCCGCCCGGACGACGAATGGGACACGCTGGAGCCATCGTGTCGGGCGGAAAAGGCACCGCCAAGGAAAAATTCGAGGCGATGAAGAAAGCGGGCATTCACATCGTAGAAAATCCCGCGCACATCGGCGAAGCGATGCTTCACGCCTTGGGACGCTAAACGACAATCCAAATGAACAGCCCATTCGACACGATTGAATCGGCAATCGAGGACATCAAGCAAGGCAAACTCGTCATCGTCGTCGATGACGAAGACCGCGAGAACGAAGGCGATTTCGTTACGGCGGCGGAGAACGCCACGCCCGAAATGGTCAATTTCCTCACGAAAGAAGGGCGCGGGCTGATTTGCGTGCCGATGACGCGCGAGCGCGCGCAACGCTTGGAACTCGATATGATGGTCTCGCAAAACACCTCCTTGCACGAGACCGCCTTCACGATTTCCGTCGACTCGCGCTTGCCGGGCACGACGACGGGCATTTCCGCTTTCGACCGCGCCATCACGATTCAGCAACTTGCCGACGACCGCGCGAAACCGTCGGACTTTGCGCGCCCTGGACACATCTTTCCGCTGCGCGCGATGGATGGCGGCGTGCTGCGTCGCGTCGGACACACCGAAGCCGCCGTCGACCTAGCGCGTCTTGCGGGCTTCAAACCCGTCGGGCTGATCTGCGAAATCCTCGCCGAAGACGGCACGATGGCGCGCCTGCCCGAACTCATCAAAGTCAAGGAAAAGTTTGGGCTGAAACTCATCACCATCAAAGACCTCGTGGCGTATCGGATGCAAAAAGAAAAACTCGTGCGCCGCGCCGTCGAAGTCCGCCTGCCCACGCATTTCGGCGAGTTCAAGCTCGTCGCATATGAAACGCTCATCGACGACAAAAATCATCTCGCCCTCGTCAAAGGCGACGTCGCCGATGGCAAACCCGTCCTGACGCGCGTGCACTCGAGTTGCGCCACGGGCGACCTGTTCGGCTCAATGCGTTGCGACTGCGGCGAACAACTCGCCACGGCAATGATGATGATTCAACGCGAAGGGCGCGGCGTTCTGCTCTACATTATGCAAGAGGGACGCGGCATCGGACTCATCAACAAGCTCAAAGCCTACAATCTGCAAGATCAAGGCTTGGACACGGTCGAAGCCAACGAAAGACTTGGCTTCAAAGCCGACCTGCGCGACTATGGCATCGGCGCGCAAATTCTCTGCGATTTGGGCGTGAAAAAAATGCGATTGATGACGAACAACCCGAAAAAAGTCGTCGGACTCGAAGGCTACGGCTTGGAGGTCGTCGAGCGCGTTCCGCTCGTCATCAATCCCAACGACATCAACCGCGATTACCTCGAAACGAAAAGAACGAAGATGGGGCATCTCTTCAACGGCGGCGCCGCTCACGACAGCGTCATCTTCGCCAAAATTTTTGGCAAATGATTTTCGCGCAACGAAACCGCCGCAAGCGATGGAACAACTTGCCACGAAGAAAATCTACTCGATTGAAGAATACTTCGCGCTGGAAACGGCGTTGGTAGAAACGAAGCACGAGTATTTCAGCGGCGAAATTTTCGCAGTGGCGGGCGCGCACCCCAATCACAACACCGTGTGCGTCAACCTTTTGGGCGAATTGCGAGATGCCATCAAACGCAACGGCAAACCGTGCCGCGTCTACAACAGCGACCAGCGCGTCCGCGCCCATCATGAGAAGGAAGGCAAGACGGGATACTTCTATCCCGATGTCAGCGTCGTTTGCGGCAAGCCCGAATTTGCCAACGACAACCCGCCGACCTTGCTCAATCCCATCGCTATCGTTGAAGTCCTTTCCGATTCCACGCGCCCCTACGATTTTGGCAAAAAGCTCGATTACTACCGCGCCATTCCGAGCGCGCAAGACGTGATTTTCGTCAGTTACGACAAGCCGCGCCTCTTGCTGTTTCATCGCAATGGCGACGAGTGGATGTTGCGCGACATCGACGGACTCGAAGCCAAACTCGTCATCCTTTCGCTCGAAATCGAGTTGTCGCTTGCGGGAGTTTATCGAGACATCGTCTTTACGCCCGCGCCTTGACGGAATCCGCGCAACGCGCAAACCTTCTCGCAATTTTCTTGACATTCTCGCAAATGATCACGTATGACGCGCCCGATTCTCGCGGACATTTCGGCGTCTATGGCGGAAAGTTCGTTCCCGAAACCCTCGTCAAAAACGCCGACGATTTGGAACGCGAATACCTCGCCGCCAAACAAGACGAGTCGTTTTGGCGAGAGTTCGACGATTTGCTGAAACATTACGTCGGACGACCCACGCCGCTCTATTTCGCCAAACGCCTTTCGGAAGCGCTCGGCGGCGCGAAACTCTATTTGAAACGCGAAGACCTTTGCCACACGGGCGCGCACAAAATCAACAACGCCATTGGGCAAGTTCTGCTCGCCAAGCGAATGGGCAAGCGTCGCATCATCGCCGAAACGGGCGCGGGACAACACGGCGTCGCCACCGCTACCGTCTGCGCGCTCTTTGGCTTGGAGTGCGTCGTCTATATGGGCGAAGAGGATATTCACAGACAAGCCCCGAATGTGGCTCGGATGAAATTGCTCGGCGCAACGGTCGTGCCCGTCTCGTCGGGAAGCAAAACGCTTAAAGACGCGACGAGCGAAGCCATACGCGATTGGGTTACGAACCCAGACGACACGTTCTACATCATCGGCTCCGTCGTCGGAATGCACCCCTATCCAATGATGGTGCGCGACTTCCAAAGCGTGATTGGAAGAGAAACGCGAGCGCAGATTCTTGAACGCGAGGGCAAATTGCCTACGATGGTCGTCGCTTGCGTCGGCGGCGGCTCCAACGCGATGGGAATGTTCTATCCGTTTTTGAACGACGCCGATAAAATCCAACTCGTCGGCGTGGAAGCGGCGGGCGAGGGCTTGGACAAACGCCACGCGGCGACGCTCACGAAAGGCAAGCCCGGCGTGCTACACGGCGCGATGATGTATCTGTTGCAAGACGACGACGGACAAATCGCGCCCGTTCATTCCATTTCCGCAGGACTGGATTACCCTGGCGTCGGTCCCGAACATAGTTACTTGAAAGATTTGGGCTTGGTTCGATACGAATCCGCAACCGATGACGAAGCGATGCGCGCCCTCAAAACGCTCGCCGAGACCGAAGGAATCATCTGCGCGCTTGAAACCGCGCACGCCGTTCATTATGCGATTCAAGTTGCTCCAAAAATGAAACGCGACGACATCGTCGTCGTCTGCCTTTCGGGACGCGGAGACAAAGACCTAAACGCGATTATGACCTACTTCGAAATGAAGTGATGCGCGCCGACAAGCTCGCATATCTCTGGCTGCAAGAAATTCCCGAAGGCTTCTTTGCGCTGATTGGTCGCCCAAAATCAGACGCGCAAAAGCATGATTTCAATCGGTCGAAATCAAAGAACTGTCGTTGCGCCGCGACGGCGTGTTCGTTCCAACCGACGACGATTATGTCTATCTCGTTGAGGTTCAATTTCGGCGCGACGAAGATTTTTGTTGGAGGCTGTTCTCGGAAGCGACGCTCTACGCCAAATGGTTTCGGGCGCGCAAGTGGCGCGCGGTCGTCATTTATCCGAATCGCGCCGCCGAACAAGAAAACTTGCAAGGCTTTGAGGAGTTGCTTTCCACGTCGCTCGTTCAGCGCATCTACCTGAACGAACTGCCCGACATCTCGCGCTTGGACGACGCGGTTGGCGCGTTCAAATTAGTCGTTGAACCAAAAGGGCAGATGATAGAAACGGCGCGCGAACTCGGTCTCTCGCGCTCCCGACAAGTTGAGTTTCGTTCAGCGCGTTTTATCTTATGCGTTCTCGGAACCAACCTTGAAGGAGATTCTCAAAATGTTGAGCGTCAGAGAAGAAATCGAGGAGGAACTCAAAAAAACTCGCGCGTATCAAGACATTCTGCGCGAAGGCGAAATCGCGGGCTTCAAACGCGGCATCAAAGAGGGCTTGGAAGAAGGTCGTCAGATGGGCATCAAGGAGGGCATTAAGGAAGGTATCAAGGAGGGCATCAAGGAAGGCAAACTGCTTGCCGTTCCGATTTTGCGCGAGGCGGGATTTTCAGACGAAGCGATTGCGCAAAAATTGGAACTCTCGCTCGATGACGTGCGCGCCGTGCCTCGCCAATCGTGATGGCTATCGTCGCCATCCAAAGTCCGCTTTCGCTCGCGCGTCAACTCGAATCCTTCTCGCAACGGACGCGCTTTCGTTGGCTCGCCGAAACGTCGCTCGTTTTGAGGTTTTCGGCAAACTTTTCAAAGACGATTCGGAGTTGACGATTCGAACTCAATCACGCTAAACGATTTCATCAATGTCCAAAAGTCCAAAATTCGCCAATCGTCTCGTCAACGAGAAAAGCCCATACCTTTTGCAGCACGCCCACAATCCCGTCGACTGGTATCCGTGGGGCGAAGAAGCCTTCGAAAAAGCGCGCAAAGAAGACAAGCCGATTTTTCTTTCCATCGGTTATTCCACGTGCCACTGGTGTCATGTGATGGAGCGCGAATCGTTCGAGAGCGAAGACGTGGCGAAGATTCTCAACGAGCATTTCGTTTCCATCAAGGTTGACCGCGAAGAGCGTCCCGACCTCGACAAGGTCTATATGACCTACGTGCAAGCGGCGACGGGAAGCGGCGGATGGCCAATGTCCGTTTGGCTCACGCCCGATTTGAAGCCCTTTCTCGGCGGCACTTACTTTCCGCCCGAAGACCGATACGGACGCGCGGGCTTCAAAACCGTGTTGGAACGCATCGCGGAAAAATGGAAAACCGATCGCGCCGCCATCGTCAATGTCTCCGAAAACGTCGTTGAGCAACTTAAAGCCTATGCGACGCAACTCGATGGCGCGGCGCAAGTCGCGCTCTCGCCGAGCGTGTTCGACAAAGCCGCGTCGCAATTCGCCAATCAATTCGATTCGGAGTGGGGTGGCTTTGGAGGCGCGCCCAAGTTTCCGCGACCCGTGATTCTAAACTTTCTGCACAACTACTACGCGAGAACGGGCGACAAACGCGCGTTGGATATGTCGCTCTTCACGCTTCGCAAAATGGCGTTGGGCGGAATCCGCGACCACGTCGGCGCGCTGGGCAAAGGCGGCGGCGGATTTGCGCGCTACTCCACCGACAAATACTGGCACATACCCCACTTCGAAAAAATGCTCTACGACAACGCTCAACTTGCCATCTCTTACCTCGAAGCCTACCAACTTTCAGGCGACGAGGAATTTGCCGACGTCGCCCGCGACATCTTCAATTACGTCCTATGCGACATGACCGACAAAGACGGAGGGTTCTATTCAGCCGAAGACGCCGATAGCCTTCCGACCTTTGAAAGCGAGCGCAAAGCCGAAGGCGCGTTCTACGTTTGGGAACAAAAGGAAATCGACGAGATTTTGGGCGAGCGCGACGGCGAGATTTTTTCCTACCTCTTCAACATAAAGCCCGGCGGCAACGCGCAATACGACCCGCACGGCGAGTTCGTTGGCAAAAACATCTTGATTCAACTCTTCTCGTTTGAGGAAGCGGCGGCGCGATTCAATCTTTCCGTTGATGAGGTCAAAGCCATCGTCAAATCCGCAAAAGAGCGGCTCTACGAGGCGCGTCTCAAACGTCCTCGTCCGCACTTGGACGACAAAATCCTCGTTTCGTGGAACGGCTTGATGATTTCCGCTTTCGCCAAAGGCTATCAAGTCTTGGGCGACGAAACCTATCTCAACGCCGCAACGCGAGCGACCGACTTCATTCTCAAAACGCTCTACGACGAACAAACCCACGCCCTCCTGCGCCGCTACCGACAAGGCGAGGCGGGCATCGAGGGCAAACTCGACGACTACGCTTTCTTCGTTCAAGCGTTGCTCGATCTTTACGAATCGTCGCTCGAACCGCGCTACTTCACGACCGCGATTCGCCTTTCGGAAACGATGCGGCGGCTTTTCGAGGACAAAGAAAACGGCGGATTTTTCAACTCGCGCGAGGGCGATTCTTCCGTCATCTTGCGAATGAAGGAAGACCACGACGGCGCGGAGCCTTCGCCCAATTCCGTCGCAACGCTCAACTTGCTTCGACTCGCGCAAATGACCGACCGCGAGGATTTCAGAGCGTCGGCGGAGAAAACGCTTCTCTATTTCAGCCAACTGCTCGACCGCGCGCCAAGTTACTTGCCGCAAATGCTCGTCGCGCTTTCGTTCTATCTGCAAAAGCCGAAGCAAATCATCTTGGCGGGAAGTCTCGCCACGCCCGAAATGACGGCGCTTCGCAAGGCGATTTACCGAAAATATCTGCCAAACAAAATCTTGCTTCACGCCTCGCCCGAAGCGGCGACGCATTTGGAGTTTTTAGGCACGCTGAGCGTCGAAAAACCAACGGCGTTCGTCTGCGCGGATTACGCTTGCCAACTCCCAACGAGCGACGTGGCGATGTTGGAAAAACAACTATCATAGCTCGCCGAGAATCGCCTCGATGAGCGCGGAAAAATCGGTTTCCGCGCGCTTGGCGACACGTTGCACGTCGTCATGCGAGAGAATGTCGTCGGAAAGTCCCGCCGCCTTGTTCGTAACGAGCGAAACGCCCAAGACGCGCATTCCCAACCGCTTGGCGACGATGGCTTCGAGCACGGTCGACATTCCCACGAGGTCGGCGCGCAACGTTCGTAGCATTCGGACTTCGGCGCGCGTTTCGTAGCTCGGTCCGAGAACGCCCGCATAAACGCCCTCGCGGAGCGGAATGCCGTTCCGCAACGCGGCGTTTCGAGCCATCGCCCGCAAACCCTCGTCAAACAAAGGCGCGTGGGCTACTTGCGAGTCGGGCAAATCGGGAATTCGAGCGAAGGTCAAATTGACGATGTCGGAAATGAGGCATAAATCGCCCGCGTTGAACGACGGATTCGCGCCGCCCGCCGCGTTGGTGAGAACGAGCGCGTTGATTCCAAGCTCGCGCAACAGCCGAACGTAAAAAGTAACTTCGTCGACGCTTCTGCCTTCGTAGAGATGAACGCGCCCTTTGAGCAAGACGACGGGCTTCGAGCGAATCGTTCCGAAAACGAGCTCGCCGCCATGTCCCGCGACGCTCGGCGTTGGAAAATGCGGAATGTCGGAAGTTTTGAAGATGGTGGGATTTTCCGCGCGCGCCGCGAAGTTCCCAAGTCCCGAACCAAGCGCAATGGCGACCGAATCGGGCGAAACCGCAAGGCGCGATAGAATCGCGGCTTTGGCTTCTTGAACTTTCGTCGTTTGCGGCGCGAGCATCTCGAACAAAACAAGCGGAGCGTAACTCCCCGTCGCAGCGAATTCGCAGATTCGGCGTTATTTCGCCTTTTTGTCTTCGCTTTTCTTTTCCTCCGTTTTGGGCTGTTCCTTCGGAGCTTCTTTGGCTTTTGCGTCGTTGGACGCTTTTTGTTCTTGCGGTTTCTTGTCTTTTGGTTCAGCGGCTTTCGCGTCTTTGGCTTTTGCGTCAGTCGCCTTCGTTTCTTTGGCGGGCGAAGTCGCTTCGGTTTTAGCCTTTTGCTCCGTTTTCGCTTCTTGCTTTTTGGCTTCTTGCGCATAAACAGCCGAAGCGACGAGCAGAGACGAAACGATTAGTAAGAGGCGTTTTGTCATAGTCGTTTGATGATTTGGAGTTTGCTTGAACGGGCGGCAATATAGCGCTTTTGCGTCTCTGAAAAACTTGTCGATCGACGGCGTTGGAAAGCGCGCGGTTCAAAGCCCGACGCATTTTATCTTGCGAACAACGATTGAATCTCAAACGAAAAGAATGATGTCGCAACTCGTTCCGCCGCACATTGAAAAACTTGAGCCTTACAAGGCGGGCAGAGGCATTGAAGAAATCAAGTCGCTCTATGGCTTGACGGAAGTCCACAAGCTCGCTTCCAACGAAAACCCGCTTGGCGTTTCGCCCAAAGCGATTGAGGCGATGCAAGCGGCGATGCGCGACGTGAATTATTACCCCGACCCCGCCGCGCTCAAACTTCGCCAAAAACTCGCCGAGCGATTTCGGCTCAAAATCGACAACGTCGCCGTCGGCGCGGGTTCGGAGGGCATTATGGCGACCATTCTCCGCACCTTCGTGCGCGACTCCGACGAACTCTTGACCTCCGAAAACACCTTCATCGGCTTCTACGTCTTGGCGAACGCGAGCGGCTTGCCCTTGAAGCGCGCCCCGATGAAAGAAGGGTATCGATTCGATTTGCAAGCGATCGCCGAGAGAATCACGCCGCGCACAAAGGTCATTTATCTCTGCAACCCGAACAACCCAACGGGCACGATTTTCACGCGAGAAGAATTCGATGCCTTCATTGCAAAAGTCCCCGAAAACGTCATCGTGATTTTGGACGAGGCGTATTTCGAGTTCGCTTCAAGCGACCCGAACTATCCCGACTCAATGTCGTATCGCTACGACAACGTCATCACGCTGCGCACCTTCTCGAAGGGTTACGGCTTGGCGGGCTTGCGCGTCGGCTATGGCTTCGCGCACGACAAATTCATCACGAACTTGATGAAAGTCAAACTCCCATTCGAACCCAACTCGCTTGCGCAAACGGGCGCAATCGCCGCGTTGGACGACGACGAGTTTCTGCGCAAAACGATCGAAAACAACCAACAAGGTTACGAATTTTTCAAAGCCGCCTTCTCCGAGCTTGGCTTGAACTGGATTCCCTCGTGGGCGAACTTCGTGATGATTGATTACGGCTCGGAAGAGCGCGTCAACGCCGTCTCGGAGCATCTGTTGCGAAACGGCATCATCGCCCGCCCGCTCAAAGCCTTCGGCTTGCCGCATTGTTTGCGAATCTCGATCGGCTTGCCTCATCAAAACGAAAAGTGCGTCGAAGCGCTCAAAGCGTTCGAAAGCGTTGGCGTAGGCTGAGATGAACCCCTATCTCTTCGTTTATGGCACGCTTCGCAAAGGCGCGCGCGGCGGGCGATTTATGATAGAGCGTTCCGAGCACGTGGGCGAAGGAAAAATCGAAGCCAAACTGTATCAAGTCTCGTGGTATCCTGCGGCGATTAGAGCGACGGGAAGTTATGTCGTTGGCGACGTGTTTCGACTGCGCAATCCCGAAGAAACGCTCAAACGGCTCGACGAATACGAAGACGCGCCGAATCTCTACGTCCGCGAGGAAATCAAGGTTGAAATGAACGACGGAAGAAAATTGAAGGCGTGGGTTTATCTGTTCAATCAACCCGTAGAACCGCATCTCGAAATTCCATCGGGCGATTTTCTCCGAAGATGAAACGCATCGTCGTCATCTACAACGCCGTTCCCGACCGACATTCCATCGCCAACGACATCAAATCGGAGATGGGCGTATTGCAAAACGTCAATGCGGTTTCCGCCGCGCTTTCCGAAGAGTTCAAGACGAGTCCGCTCGCCTTCACGGGCGACGTGGTCTTGCTGATGGAGCAATTGATGGAAATCAAACCCGACGCGGCGTTCAACTTGTTCGAGGGCGCGTATCGCGTTTCGAAGAGCGAGGTGTTCGTGCCCATCGCGTTGGAATTGCTCGACATCGCCTACACGGGCGCGCCGCCAAAGACGCTCGAACTTTGCCTTCAAAAAGCCAAGACGAAAGAAATCTTGCTTCGGCGTTCCGTGCCAACGCCGCGCTACGCCGTCTTCAAGCCGAGCGCGGAAGTCGAGACGGATCTTCCGTTCCCGCTCATCGTCAAGCCCGAATCCGAAGATGCCAGCACGGGCATTTCAAACGATTCCGTGGTCTTTTCCCGCGAGGCGCTCAAAAGACAAGTCGAGTTCATCTGGGAAACGCTTCGCCAGCCCGCGCTCGTCGAAGAGTTCATTGATGGCAGAGAGTTCAACGTGGCGATTTTGGGCGATGGCGATTACGAACATCTGCTTGGACACCCCAACGCGCCGCGCGTTCTGCCCATTTCCGAAATCAGTTTTGAATCAATGCCCGAAGGCTATCCGCGCATCGTTACCTACAAAGCCAAGTGGGAAGAGGAAAGCATCGAATACAAAGAAACCAAGCCGATTTGCCCCGCGCCCATCGATGCGAAGTTGGAACTTGAATTGAAGCAAATCGCCATGCGAGCGTTCAACGCGATGGGGTGCCGCGATTACGCTCGAATCGATTTTCGCGTCTCGAAATCGGGCAAGCCGTTTGTCGTCGATGTCAATCC
>JANWWM010000048.1 GCA_025055975.1 Chloroherpetonaceae bacterium
GATAATGCGCGCAGAGGCTTTTTGAGTCAGCGTTGAGTTCAAACAAATCTGGGTTATATCGCTTGTTCCACGTCATTCGCAAATAATTCAGTTTGCCAAAATCTTTGCTCAACTTTCATCTTGTCGCGCATCGCGCGGAGCATTTCTTTGGCAATCGCTTCGACGACGGGAACGGTAACCGAATTGCCCGCGAGTTTTCGCGCATGCGAATACGGCACGTTGATGACGAAGTCGTCAGGGAAACCTTGCAAACGAAACATCTCGCGCTCCGTCAAGCGTCGGACGCCATTGACGAGCAGATAGTTGTAACTGCCGCTCGCTCGCAACGCGCAAGAAAACGGAAGCGGCGAGACATTGCCGCCAATGTTCTCGTGCCAAACCGACGGAACGGGCGGCGCAACCTTCACCGCTGCGAGTCGCTTCGCTTTGAGACGCTCGCTCACGAAATAAGACGCGGGCACGTCTTCGTCTTTCTCCAACACTTCCGACAGCGGACGATGGTAGCCAAGCGGTCGAGGAAATTTGAAATGAATCGGCTCGCGGAATCCAACGATGTAAATCCGCTCGCGCTTTTGCGGAACGCCAAAATCTAGCGAGTTCAGAACCTTGTGATAAACGGCGTATCCAAGTTCTTTCAAGCGATGAAGAATCACCGCGAAGGTTCTGCCGCCGTCGTGCGTCGCAAGGCGCTTGACATTTTCAAGCAGAAACGCAAATGGACGCTTTGCGCTTAAAATCGCCTCAATGTTGAAGAAAAGCGTGCCGCGCGTGTCGGCAAAGCCCAAGCCTTTGCCCGCAATGCTGAATGGCTGACACGGAAAACCCGCAAGCAAAATGTCGTGGTCGGGAATGTCGTTTGGCGAGACGTCGTTGATGTCGCCAAAGGGCAATTCGCCGAAGTTGGCTTGATAGACCTTTCGCGCCGCGTCATCGATTTCAGACGAAAAGACATTGACGCAACCCAGCCGCTCAAACGCCAAGCGCATTCCGCCAACGCCTGCGAAAAGGTCAATCGTTCTGCAAGCGCGAGGTTCGTTCATTGATGACGGTTTCGATTTTTTTTAGGCAAGTTTCCAATTTTTTTTCAATGTCTTCGCCCCAGAAGCGCAGGACTTTCCAGCCGTCTTTGCGCAACGCGCGATTGACTTCTTTGTCGCGCTCAATGTTGCGCTCGATTTTTTGATGCCAATACTTGACGTGGCGTTTGTGGTCAAGTTTGCGAATCTCCCAATCTTTTCCGTGCCAAAATTCGCTATCGACAAAAACGGCAACCTTGATTTTTTTGAACGAGAAATCGGGTTTTCCGAAGACGGTTTTGTCGTTGCGTCGGTAGCGATAGCCTTTTGCCCAGAGGGCTTTTGCGAGCGCGTC
>JANWWM010000050.1 GCA_025055975.1 Chloroherpetonaceae bacterium
CGTTACGATTCCCAACCGCTACAAGTTTGGCGATGGCATCGTAGGGTGGAAGTGAGGGCTATTTGGGTTCGATTCGGACAAGGTCGGTTTTGTCAAAATCCGCGTCAAAACTCACGATGGATAGTCCGCGCTTCTTTGCCACCGTGTATTGATACGCATCGTCAAAATCCAATCCCCACCTCTCGCTGTTGTCAATGAATTCCGCAACATCGTCAGGCGTTAGGGAGATTCGTTCAACCTTGTTTCGCTCCAAATCTTGATAGAGTTCTAACAGAAGGCTTTTTCTTTTGGCGCGAAAGAGCTTAATGCCCGCGCTGTTGAGCGAAAACTCGGATACGCAGAGCGTTCCTTTGGGCTGATTCAAAAGAAAACGCTTTGCTTGTTCCTGCTTCTCTTGTCCCAACAGCAGTTCCAAGAAAATGTTGGTGTCAATCAGCAGTCGCATCAATCCGTTCTAAGCCAAAGTTCTCGGATTTCCCGTTTGAGTTCGGCGGCAGTTTTCTTTTCGTCTTTCAACCCGCCCACCCAAGAAAAACTCCACACGCTTGGTTCAGGCGCGTTGGCGTTCTCGTTGGATTCTTTCTTGGCGAGAAACTCTATGAAGTCCAACGCCTCGCGCTGACGCTCAGGCGAGAGCGTTCGAGCCTTTGCGACGATTTCTTCGAGAATGTCCATCGGCTTCCTCCTCACACGTTGAAGCGAAAGAGCATCACGTCGCCATCTTGCACCACGTAGTCCTTGCCCTCGATGGCGAGTTTGCCCGCTTCTTTGACCTTTTGTTCCGAGCCGAATTTAACCAAGTCGTCATACTTCATCACTTCGGCGCGAATGAAGCCCTTTTCGAAGTCGGAGTGAATCGCGCCTGCGGCTTCGGGAGCTTTTGCGCCTTTGCGAATCGTCCACGCTCGCGCTTCCTTTTCGCCCGCAGTGAAGTAGGTTTGCAATCCGAGCAAATCGTAAGCGGCGCGAATGATTTTGTCCAGTCCCGACATCTCCAAGCCGAGCGAAGCGAGAAATTCAGGCTTTTCTTCTTCGGAAAGAAGCGCGATTTCGGCTTCGAGTTTGGCGCAGACGACGATGACCTTTGCGCCTTCTTTGGCGGCAATGTCCTCGACTTGCTTCACGTAGGCGTTTCCCTTCAAGATGTCGGCTTCGCCAACGTTCGCCGCGTAGAGAACGGGCTTGGACGTGAGCAAGAAAAAGGTTTTCAAAACGGATTTTTCCTCGTCGGTTTCGGCGGCGAGACGAGCGGGCTTGCCCTCGCTTAGCAACGATTGAACCTTTTTCATCAGAGCGACTTGCGGCTCTAACTTCGCGTCTTTTTTTGCGTCCTTTTCAAGCTTGGGCAAGCGTTTTTCGACCGATTCCAAATCGGCGAGCATCAGCTCGGTCTCGATGGTTTCAATGTCGCGCTTGGGATTGACGGAGCCATCGACGTGAACGATGTTCGCGTCGTCGAAACAACGGACGACATGAATGAGCGCATCGACTTCCCGAATGTGCGAGAGGAACTTGTTGCCCAAGCCCTCGCCTTTGGACGCGCCGCGCACCAAGCCCGCGATGTCCACGATTTCCAAAACCGCGGGCACGATTTTGCTAGTCTTGACGATTCTCGCCAGTTCTTTCAGGCGCGGGTCGGGAACGGCGACGGTTCCGACATTCGGCTCAATGGTGCAAAAGGGATAATTCTGCGCGTCGACCTGCTGCGCCGTGATGGCGTTGAAGAGCGTGGATTTGCCCACGTTGGGCAGTCCCAAAATTCCTGCGCGAAGCGACATAGCGCGTGAGATTGAGTTCTTGAAAGACGGCTTGCAAGTTACGAAAAGCGAACCGCATCGTGAGAGCCATCGTCGCTTGTCGCTCCAAGCGCGAGCGCGACATCACGCCACTTTTTCTTTTTTCTTCTTTGGCGCGGGCGCGCTGACGGCGGGCGCGGGCTTCGTTTGGGCTTTTGGGAGAGTCGAGTTCGCGTAAATCTGCTGAATCAAGCCAAACACGTTGAACATAAAGTAATACAGCCCCAACCCCGCGGGCAAATTGTTGAAGAGCAGGAGCATCATAATCGGGAAGATGACGTTCATCACCTTCATTTGCTCCGCCGCCGCCGTCGATTGTTGCGGCGTGATTTTTTGCTGAACGTAGATGGAAATCGCCATCAAAATCGGATACAACGCGATGTGGTCGCCGTAGAGCGGAATCGAGAAAGGCAAGCGCACGACCGCGTCGGGCGCGGAAAGATCGTCCGCCCACAAGAACGATTCCTGCCGCAGTTGAATCGAGGCGCTGAACACGTTATACATCGCGATCAGAAGCGGCATTTGAAGCAAAATCGGCAAACAGCCCGACAGCGGATTCACGCCCGCTTCCTTGTAGATTTTGGCGAGTTCGTCTTGAAGTTTCGCGGGGTCGTTTTTGTATTTCTCTTGAACGGCTTGAATCTGCGGCTGAAGCATAGAGAGTTTCTTCATCGAGTTCGTCGAAGCCGCCGTCAAGGGATACGTAACGAGCTTGATGAGAAAGGCGAAGATGATGATGATGATGCCGTAGTTCGTGATGTATTGGTTGAGGAAGTTGAACACGGGCACGATGAGCCACTCGGCGAAGGGGCGCGTGAGCCATTCCCAACCAAAATCCAACGCGCGTTCCAGTCCCACGCCGTTGTCTTTGAGCAAATCGTAATCGAGCGGACCGACATAGAGCGAGAAGTTTCCCTTGACCTCGCGTTGCTTGAAGGGCAAATCTTCGCGCAAAGCGACGACGTAATTTTCAAACGCGAGCTTCTCGTCGTCGGAATTTCGGTAGCCTTCCAGATACGCGCCCTTGCTTTCGTTCTCGGCGATGATTGCCGCGATGAAATACTTGCTCTGAACGGAAACCCATTTCGTTTTGCCGTCGGGATTCGACTTTTTCGTCTCGCCCGCTTTGTCGGCATCGAGTTTCAAGAGTTCGTCCGCTTGCATCGCGTGGGCGTAGGAGCGCATCGCCTCATCGAGCCGACTTCGCTCGCTATGCGCCAAGCCGCCGTTCCACACGACTTGATACTCGGCGTTGTTGACGATTTCTCCAAGCCCGACAAGGTTCGTTTGCAAATCGAACCGATACGAATCGCCAACGAAGCGATAAACGATTTCGATTTTCTTGCCGTCGGGAAGCGCAAGTTCAAACGGGACTTTTTCGGATTGCTTTCCCGAAAGCGTCAGTTTGTCGCCGTTGAACTTCGGCGCGAAGTAGAGATCGGTCGTCGTGATGTTTTTGCCGTCTCTCGTTTGAAAGAAGAGCGCGATCGCGCCGTTTGACGCGGTAACAAGGTCGAAGGGCTTGCGTTCCTCGTTGAGATACTTTTTCTGAACGAAAGATTTGAGCGTCGCGCCTTTCGAGGAGAGAACGGCGGTGAAAAGGTCGGTCTCGACGGTGATGAGTTTTTCTTCGCCTTGCGCCGCCGCGCTGAACGCGCCAAGCGCTCGCGCCTTTTCCAACTCCTGCGCCCGTTTGAGAGAATCCGCGTCGACGACGGCGGTCGTCGTATCGTCGAGTTTTGGCTTTGGTTTTGGCTTCGGCTTCGAGGGCGCGAGCAACTGCATCCAAACGATGAAGATAAGCCCGATGAGAAGAAGCCCAATCAGCGCGTTTCTATCCATTGTTTGAGCGGTTTGATTTCGGTTGCGGCACGGGGTCGTAGCCGCCTTTGACGAAAGGATTGCATCGCAAAATGCGCCAAACCGTCAAGGCTAACGCCGCAAAAAAGTTATGCGTTCTGAACGCTTCGAGTCCGTAGTTCGAGCATGTCGGGCGAAATCGGCAGGAGCCGCCAACGTAGGGCGAGAGAACGACCTGATAGAGCCGAATGAGCGCGATGGGAATCGCGTTGAGGATTTTCCAAACCCAGTGAAGATTGGAGTTCATCGATGCGTTCATCGTTCAGCGTCGCGCTATGTTTAGAGTTCCAGTCGTTCAATGATTTTCCGCGTCGCTTCGCTCAACGCCGATTTGAGTTCATCGAGGCTTGCGTCTTTCGACGACGATTGATACAGAAGCGCCAGTCGCAATTGGCGGTTGAGCGTTTGTTTTTGAGCGAAGGCTTCGGCGATTTCGCTTTTCAGAAGTCGATACGCTTCGCGCATCAGGCGCTTGACTCGATTGCGATGAGCCGCCTTTTTCACGCTCCGCTTGCTCACGACGAACATCGCCATAACCGCGGGCGCGTTTGTCTTAGAGGGCTCATCGAGCGGAACGACTTGATAAAGAACTTTGAGGGGAAGCGCTTTGACCGACTTCCCCTCGCCAAACAGCGCGTCTATGTCTTTTTTGAGCCTGAGAATCTCGCGTTTTTTCAGCGTAGCTCTCGCTCGCATTCGCGTTCAAGCCTTGGCTCTCGCAATCGCTTCGCTTGCTTTAACCTTTGACGCTCTTGCGCGGCTCGTCGCTGACGGTGAGTTTGTAGCGCCCTTTCTTGCGTCGAGCGGCTAAAACCTTGCGCCCGTTCTTCGTCTTCATTCGCGCTCTGAACCCGTGCTTGTTGCGACGCTTGCGATTCGATGGTTGAAAGGTGCGTTTCATCGCTCGTGCGAGGTTTCGAGTTTTGCGAAAAGAGCGCAAAGATACGCCGCCGCCGTCTCAAAAACAACTTTTACCGTTGCGGGCTTTCTCGTATAATTGCGCCCTTTTTCTCGCGTTGAAAGGCGACTTGCGGCGAAGGCTCGAAATCCGCGAGACTTTAATCGCCAATCAACGCCTGTGGATAAGTTGTGAAAAATTTTCGCCTCATCGCGCCATCTTCAAAACGACTTTAAGCGACTCAAAAGAAAACTGTGGATAAACTCCGAAAAAATGCCGCAAGCTTCGGTTTTTCTTGACGATTTTAAGCTCGATCGAATGTGGAAAACTTTTTCGCGTCGCTCGTTTTTGCGATTGAAAATCGCCTTTCGATTCAGAAGAGAAGCCAGCATCGAGAAATAGCCTGTTGATAAAGCTTTCTCGATGTGGATAAAAACGTTAATGCCTTAACGCCGTTTGAGATGTCTCCTGAGGTCTCTTCATCTGAAAACGCCGAAAAAATCGCCGCGCAAACGGCATGGAAGAAGTGCCTCGACATTATCCGAGACAACATCAACCAACAGAGCTTCAAAACGTGGTTCGAACCTATCATTCCCGTCAAGTTGGTCGGAGAGGAACTGACGATTCAAGTGCCCAGCCAATTTTTCTACGAGTGGATCGAAGAGAACTACTACGCGCTTTTGAAGCGCACGATTATCGATGTGATTGGTCGCAACGCCAAGCTCACCTACTCGGTCGTCGTTCAGCAATCGCCCATTGAGCCTGTAACGGTCCGACTCCCGCAACAGCCCGTTGAGCAACCGCAAGCGCGGGAAATCAAAACGTCGCGCGTCGCTTACGACTTCTACAAGTCTAATGTCCACCGCTACGAGAGCTACTTGAATCCGAAGTACGTTTTCGAGAGCTTCATCAAGGGCGATTGCAACGCGCTGGCTTTTGCGGCGGCGAAATCCGTCGCGGAAACGCCGGGCAACAACACCTTCAATCCCCTCGTGCTATATGGGGGCGTGGGGCTTGGAAAAACCCATTTGGCGCAAGCCATCGGCAATGCGGTTCGCGCCAAGCAAAAGGCGGAGATGATTCTTTATGTCTCGTGCGAAAAATTCACGCTCGATTTCATCAACGCCATCCAAACCAATCGACGCAGCGAGTTCTCCGCTTTCTATCGCAACGTGGATTTGCTCATCATCGACGACATTCAGTTCTTCGCCGACAAGGAAAAAACGCAAGAGGAGGTCTTTCACATCTTCAACACGTTGCATCAAGCCAACAAGCAAATCGTGCTCACGTGCGATCGCCCCATCAAAGACCTGCGCGGAATGGAAGAACGCCTGCTGTCGCGCTTCACGTGGGGACTTTCCGCCGATTTGCAACCGCCCGACTTCGAGACGCGCCTTGCGATTCTTCAAAAGAAAATGGAAGACAACGGCGTAACGCTTCCAAACGACGTGATTCATTTCATCGCCACCAACGTCGTCAGCAACATCCGCGAGCTTGAAGGCTGTCTGATAAAACTGATGGCGACGGCTTCGCTACACGGACGCGACATCGATTTGCCGCTCGCCAAAACCGTCCTCAAAGACATTATCCGCGACCGCTCCGCCAACATTACGCTTGAAATGATTGAAAAGGTCGTTTGCGATTACTACAAACTTTCGCCCAACGACCTTAAAGGCAAGTCGCGCAAACAGGAACTCGCTTTGGCGCGGCAGATGGCGATGTTTTTGGGCAAACAGCTCACGAATTCGTCGTTCAAGACGATTGGATTGCATTTCGGCGGACGCGACCATAGCACCGTGATTCACGCCGTCAACGCCATCGAAAAGGAGCAGAACGAATCGCCCGAAATTCGCAAAGACATCGAGGAGTTGAAGAAACGCCTTGAAATCCTTGCGCTTTAGGCAAAGACGCTTCGCTTCGCTCAGAACGACGTCGTTTTTCCTTGCCATTCTGAGCGAGGCGAGGCATTCGCAAAAAGTCATCAACGCCGTTGAAAAGCGCGTGAATAAGTCCCGAAACTCGTGTTGAAAAAGCGCGCTTGACGTGCTAAATTCGTCTTTGTCGTCAAAAAACGTGAGCAACTTCGCTTTCCCTGCACGTGTTTTGCACGTGGAAACGTTTGTGGAAAGCCCGCAACTCGTCTTTTCGCCGACAGTTACAGAACCGCGAGGAAGTTATCAAGATATTCACGTCGCGTCTACGTTTTCCAAACGTCTTCGAGTTTCAAAACATTAAAATCACGTAGAAACGAAATGAAATTTACCACCTCAATCAAACCGCTTTCCGAAGCCGTTAGCAACGCCGTTCTCGCCCTGCCGCCAAAAGCCACCGACCTGCGCTTTGAATCCATCACGATGACCCTTGAAAAGAAGAGCCTCTCGCTCTTTGCGACCGATGGCGACACGTCGTTCACGACGACCATCGCGGTGGAATCGGGCGACAAGGGTTCGGTCGCGCTGAACGCCAAGCGGTTTCAAGACATTTTGAGAAACATGTACGACGCGGTCGCCGAGTTCAAAACCGAAAAGAAAGACAGCGAGGGCGAAGTGAGTTTTTCAATCAAGACCGATAGAGGCTCTTACAAGATCGCGGGAAGCCTTGCCAAAGGCGAGAAAGAAGAAAAACTCGGCGCGTTTGACGTTGAGTTCGCCATCGAGGGAAGCGAGCTGAAACGCATCGCCGAGACGACGCTTTTCGCCGCGAGCACCGACTCGATGCGTCCCGCAATGATGGGCATTCTGCTCGAAATTCACCCCAAAGAATTGCGCGCTGTGAGCACCGACGGGCATCGTCTCGTGCGCGTCATCAAAGACCTCGACACGAAAACGAAAGAGAAATTGAAAGTCATCGTCCCCGCTCGCGTGCTCTCAATCGTTCAGAGAGCGCTCCAAAACGACGAAGAGGTCAAAATCGCCATCAACGTCAAGGATGCCAAAATTCAATTCGTTTTCGGCGAAACGAAAGTCGTTTCGGGCTTGATTGCGGAAAATTACCCGAACTACGAAGCCGTCATTCCGCTCGAGAACGACAAGAAAATGATCATCAATCGCTCCAACATGCTCGGAGCGGTCAAGCGCGTGGCGAGGTTCTCGTCTCGCGGCGACGTGCGCTTGCAAATCGAGAAAAAGGAGATTCGCGTCTCCGCCGAAAACGCCGACGAAGGATCTTCCGCCGAAGAAACCCTCCCGTGCGAGTTCAACGCCGATGGCTTGCTCATTGGCTTCAACGCAAAGTTCATCGACGACGCGCTCTCGCACATTGATTCCGAAGAAGTCGAGTTCGAGTTCAGCACGCCAACCCGCGCCGCGATTTTAAGGCGACATTCCGACGAGAAAAAAGACAACCTTCTAATGCTCGTCATGCCCGTAAGAATCAACGTGTAACGCTTGAAACTCATTGCGATTCACCTGCAAAACTTTCGTCGCCACGGCGACGCTCGACTTGAGCTTGGCGAAGGCGTTAACATTCTCTACGGGCGAAACGGCGCGGGCAAAACCAACTTCCTCGAGGCGATTCACTACGCCGCGCTCACCAAAAGCTTCATCAACGCCAGCGACGCAGAATGCCTGAAATTTGGCGCGACGCATTTCGAAATCAACGCTGAGTGGGAAAGCGATGGCGGCATTCGCTCGACCGCTCGCGTGTATTTTTCCAACGAGCAAGGCAAGCATGTCTTCGTCAATAAGTCCGAACTCGAATCGTTTGCGAAAATCGTGGGCGAGTATCCATGCGTGGCGCTGTCGCCTTTCGACCTCGCGCTCGTTCAGGGCGCCCCTCAAGAACGACGACGGTTCTTGGACTCCAGCGTCTCGCAAACCAACAAAGCCTACTTGGAAGATTTGCTCAACTACCGCCGCGCTCTAACGCAACGCAACAAACTTTTAAGCGAGATGAAAGGCGCGCCGAGCGACGCGCAACGTCAATCCCTTGCGGTTTGGACGGAAAGTTTCGCCGCGCTTGCCGCCGCGATTATGTTCCGACGGTTGAAGTTCGTTCAAGAATTCGCCGAATCGCTCGCAAAAGCCTATCGACTGTTTCACTCGTTCAGCGAAACGCCGACGATTCGCTACGATAGCGACGTGGAAATTCCGCCAAACGCGACGAAGGCGGACATCTTGTCGGAGATTCAACTCCGATTGGCGCGAATCGAGGAAGAGGAAATTCGTCGCGGCGTTACGCTGCTCGGCGCGCACCGCGACGACTTGGACTTCCAAATCAATGGCGTCTCCGTCCGAAAATTCGCCTCGCAAGGACAACAAAAAACGTTCGTCGTCTGTCTGAAACTCGCTCAGCATTTCTATATTCAAAACATCTTGAACGAGAAGCCGATTTTCCTTCTGGACGATGTGTTCAGCGAGCTTGACCGCGACCGCGCAAGCGACTTGGTCGAGCTTCTCAAACCGATGGGACAATCCATCATCACGACGACGGAGAAGAAGCAATTCGACAACGTCAGGCAAATCCTCATCGACGATGGCATACACGCGACCGCCCGATAAACTGCGCGCCGTTCTCGATGCGCTCTACGCCGAACTCAACTTCGACCAAGCGGCGCAAGAATATCGCGCCGTTCAGATGTGGTCGGAAGTCGTGGGCAACTACATCGCCAAAGTCTCGCAGGTCGAGAAAATCGCAAAAAGCGTTCTCTACGTGAAGGTCAAAAATTCGGCATGGCGCAGCGAGCTGACGTTCAAGAAGTCGAGCATCATTGAGGAAATGAACAAACGGCTCGGCAAGGAAATGGTCAAAGACATCGTATTCAAGTAGGGGGCATTGATGGAACAAGTCGCGGAGATCAAGACGCATGCTGCCGAAGAGGAGTACTTCGCGTTGGAGCGGGCGAATCGAGACGCAAAGCACGAGTATTTCGGCGGCAAAATCGTGGCAATGGCGGGCGCGGAACTCGTCCATAACGCCATCTGCGCCAACGTCATTGGCGAGTTGAGAAACGAAATTGTCCGAAAAAAGAAAAAGTGCCTCGTCTTGACGAGCGACCAGCGCGTCAAAGGACGAAGAAGCGGTGGCGAAGTTGGATATTTCTATCCCGACGTGGTTGTCGCATGCGGCGAACCTGAACTCGCAGGAAGCGCGCCGAGAACATTGCTCAATCCATCCATCGTCGTGGAGGTGTTGTCCAAAACCAACAGCGGTCAGGAGTTGATGGAAAAGTTGAAATTTTACCGAGAGATTGAGTCGCTATCGGACGCGCTGTTCGTAGATTCAGAATCGATTTCCGTTCTGCATTTTGAGCGCGCGAGCGAAAAGGAATGGCGCGTCCGTTTCTTCGATTCGCTTGACGAGAAAATCATCATCGCCTCGCAAGAGATTGAGCTGGCGATGTCGGAGATTTATCGCGGCGCGGAAACGGCAAAAAACGCCGATCGGGTCAAGCAATCTTAAAGTGATTTAATTCTACGAAGACGTCGGCGTTTAGAACGCTTTGAACTCTTGAACGCAGTTCGCTCTCGAAACGCTGAGAATTGGTTTGTTGCGGCAAAAACATCACGGCGATTTCAACGCTCGTGGAGCTAGATTGGTTGAGCGTTTTTGCGAAAGATTCGAGCGCGTTGATGGCGGCGCGGAGCGAAATGGATTGCTCGAAGGCGACGATGAAGACGATGAATTTGACGCTCTTTCGTTCCAAGTTCGCGTCGCTGTAGAAGGCGGCGGCATCGAAGAGAGCGCGAAGATAATGCAAATCGACTTCGGTGGCGCGATTGCCAAAAACCGTCATCAGACAACAAGCGTTGGCGAGGAGCGAGCGGTCGTATCGCTCAATGGGAACGAGCTGAACGTCCAAGTCGCTCTTCAAAAGAGCGATTAAATCTTGGGCGATGGGTTCGTCGGAAAGCATTAAGGCGAGGGGCGCAAAGGCGGGCGCGCTCGCAACCTTTGGAGAAGTCTGCTCAATCTCGACGCTTCGGTCCAACGTCACGTGAAGATTAAACCGCTTCTGAACGGCGGGCGCGGGAAGCCAAGCGGAGCGTCCGCGACCTTTCAAGATGGCTTTGCGCTGCCGTTGATTGACGCGGTAGATTTCTTCGGGAAAGAAATGAATCGCCTGCATCGGATCTTTGAAGCCAATTTTATGCCACGCCTCATTGACTTGAACGACGGTTTTCCCGAAGAAATGAAACTTTGCCCAACCTTTGAACTCAATGCCGTCGTTGGTCGACCAATCAGGCAAATACATCGCAATTGGACTGGGGCGGGAAAAATTGAAAAAGGTTTTGTTTTTGAATCGGTCGCCCCATAGCACGAAGTTCTCCTCCGCGCCAATGATGAAACGCGGACTGATGTTCGGCGCGCCGCGCAATTCGACCGTGCCAACGAACCCTGGAAACCGCTTTTCAAACTGCGCTTGGAAGAACGGGTCGAAAGTTTCCTTGAACGATTGAATTTTGGCGGGTTGCAAGTTTTGGGGCGAAAAGACGGGATATTGAATGTTCAGGCTCTCGTAACTTGGAAAAATTTTCCCGCGCCAGTCGGGATTGCGCAGCGATTTGTCGGTTTGAATAACGCCGAAAATTTCGGCGATCTTCAAACGAATGAAACGCTTGACCCCTTGCGCAATCGCCCGCTCGAGCAACCGCCGACCCGTTTCGGTCATCGGAGACGCGCTGCCTTCGACCTCGGCGATGCCTTTGACCTGCCGACCCTCGAACGTCTTGACGTTGGTAATCGAGAGGCTGACCTTCGGGTTATACTGCAAATTCTCGACCATTCCCGCGTTGTCGTCGTCGTAGAACAAAATTTCTTCGCGGTCGGGGAGAATTTCCAAGATGACGACGCGGTTTAGGAGCGGAACGCCCCATTCGTCGACGCTTGCGCCAACCGCAAGGCGGTTGACATCGTCGGCGATGCGTTGAAGTTCAGAGAACATTTCGCGCGTTGATAAACCGTTGTTGGCGAGAAATTTAGCGATGAACCCTTGAAAATTCAAGTCTCGCGCGAGCGTTGCGCAGAACGGCTTTGTTTGTTGCCGCCCCAATTGCTTCCCATCACGATTGGCGAAGAAAACGAGACGGCGTATATTGACGCGCGGTTTGAAGAATAATCGATGCCCTTTCCCGAATTTCTGTTTCGCGCCGATGGCGGGTTCATTCGCATTCCCGTTTGGGGACACATTCCGCTCGACGACGCGCTCCGAAAGATTCTCTCGCACCCCACCTTCCTGCGCCTCAAAGGCATCAAGCAACTGTCCTTCGCGCACTATGTTTTCCCTGGCGCGACGCACACGCGCTTCGAGCACAGCATCGGCGTGTATCATCTGACGAAACTCATCTTGCAACGCTTGCTCACAAACCCGCTCACGACGTCGCTTCAAACCAAGTCGTTTGCGTTTGACGAGAAAAGTTGCCGATTGATTCTCGCGTCAAGTTTGCTGCACGACATCGGGCACTATCCGCATGCGCACCTCGTCGAGAACATTCCCATCACGAGCCGAAACGACGTCGTCTTCAAAGACCATCAAGACCTCACGAGCGAGCGCGTGTTTGAGAGGCGCGACGGCTTCGGCAGTTTGGCGGAAATTTTGGAACGCGATTGGAAACTCGACCCCGACGAAGTCGCCACGATGGTAACGGGAAAAAAGAAACTCGCCTTCTCCAAACTCATCAGCGGCACGCTCGATCCGGACAAGATGGATTACTTGATGCGCGACGCGCACCACTGCTCCGTGCCCTACGGCAACATCGACATCGAGCGGCTCATCGAATCCTTCGTGCCCGACGCGAAACGCAAACGCTTCGCCATCACGAGCAAAGGCATCGCCCCGTTTGAAAGTTTGATGTTCGCCAAATACGCCATGATGCGCAACGTCTATTGGCATCACACGGTTCGCGCCCTTTCCGCGATGCTCAAACGCTTCATTCAAGACGCGCTCGACGAAGAACAGCTCTCGCCCGAAAACGCGCAGAGGATTTTCTACCACAACGGCGACGAGCGCGCGCTGGACGATTTGCTCGACGCGCTTCCAAAACCGCTCTTTGCGTCGGCGGAGTTGCTTCTTGCCATTTTGGAACGCCGTCCCTACAAGCGCGCCATCACCTTGCCCGCAACCCCCGATGAACAATGGCAATTTCGGCTCGCCACCGACGCAAAACGCCGAAAAGAAAAAGAACTCGCGCTCTGCCAACTTTTGAACAAGAAGTTCAAATTGAGCCTCAAAGGCTATGAAGTCGTCATTGACGCGCCATCGACGAAATCGATTTTCGATTACGAGGATTTTTCGGAACTCCAACTCTACCGCGAAAAGCGAAACGAGTTCGTTCCGTTTGGCGAGAGCGGCGAATCGGCGTTCACCAAACAGTTCATCTTGGAGTTCGAGCGCGCCACGAAAAAATGTCGCGTCGTCGCTCGCGCCGACCTCGCTCAAAGATTGAGCGGCTTGCAATCCCAAGTCATTGAAATCTTGGAATCTTGAATCGTCTTGACGAATTGGCGCAAGCCGCGTCGCCACCGCCGAAATCGCCGATGATTCCAAGCGTTTTTCCTATTCCGAGCGTAGCGAGGAATCCGCGAAATCGCCAGTCGCGTTTGAAACGCCGTGAAGCGGATTCTTCGCTTCCGCTTCGTTCAGAATAACCTTCTCGGATTGGTTGTTTGTCCGTAGCAACGATTGCCGAAGCGCATTGGAAAATTTTAATTTTTCAAGCAACCTAATCGTCCGACGATGAAAACTTGGCAAGGCGAAGCCATTTGGAAAGACGAGCGCGAAACGACTACGGTAAGCGTCAGCATCAATCCCTATGGCTTGTCGATTCTCAAAGCGGGCAAGGAGTTTTTCTTTACGAAAGACGAATTTCGCGTCGTCGAAGCGAGCGAGAGCGGCTATGTGAAGTTGGAAGTCGAGCGCGCCTCGCTCAAAGCCTTCGTTGAAATAGAGAGCGCGGAGGCGTTTCAGACCATCAAGGAGGACAAGTTCGATAAAAATCGCAAGCCGCTTCTATCGGTCTCGTCGTGGATTATCGTCGGTTTTGTCGGAATCGTCATCGTCGTCGTTCTCTTCTTCACGACGGGAGCGAATTTTCTTTCGAGCGAAATCGCCAAACTCATTCCCGTTGAAACCGAAGCGGAATTCGGCAAGGCGTTTTTCCAACAATCCATCTCGCAAGCAAATGTGAACAAAGATTCGGTGACGACGGCAGTCTTGAAAAAATGCGCCAAGATCGTCGAGGGATTTTCGAACGGCAGAGCTTATGCGTTTCACATCGTCATCGTTGAAGACTCCATCAAGAATGCGTTTGCGTTGCCCGGCGGATACATCGTCGTCTATCGCGGCATTTTGGATTTGATGGAAAACCAAGACGAGTTTTTCGGATTGCTCGGACACGAGTGCGGGCACGTGTATCTGCAACACGGTTTCAAGCGCGTCATTCGCAGTTCGCTCATCGCGCTAACCGTTGCGATGATATTCGGCGACGCGGGCGGCATCAGCGCGATTTTGCTCGATAACGGCAAAGCCCTTTTGAACCTCGCCTACGACCGAAGCGAAGAAAGCGCGGCGGACGAGTTCGGCTTCGACGCTCTCGCCAAGGCGGGCGCAGACACCTACGGCATCGTCTCGCTGTTTGAAAAATTGGACAAGGCGAGCGGCAACCTTCAAATGCCCGCGTTTCTCTCGACGCATCCCAATCCCAAAGCGCGCGTCAAAGAACTGATGAAAAAATCGCCAAAGAAATCGAACAAGAAGTTTTTGACCGACGCAGAGTGGCAAGCGTTGAAGCGGAAGTGATTAAGAATCTCATCGGGATTGTGCCGAGCGCGCGTAGTTTGGCGGCGAGTTTTTCGGCGCGAGCGATTTCATCGGCGATGCGTTCTTCGGCAGAACGAATCAAGCGTCCGTCGCTCGTCTGCCATCGAAGCCAAAGGTTCGTCATTCCTTGATAAGTCCTTTCTCACGGCATCGAGAGAAAGCAGGAACTTTCAAAAGTTTCCAAGACGACGCGCGGTGGCGTAGGTGCGTTTGTAGTAAGGTTCGTTCAGACTGCTAACGATAATGCCTACCTTCGTCGAGGCGTGAATGAAATTGCCATCGCTCAAATACACGCCGACGTGCGAGATGCGGTTGCGCCGAATCTTGAAGAAGACGAGGTCGCCAAATTTCAGGTTGGCTCGGCTGACGGGCGCGCCCACTTTGGCTTGCGCCGACGACGAGCGCGGCAGTTTGACGTTCAGCGCGTCGTTGAACACTCTCGCCACGAAGCCCGAACAATCCATTCCGCTTTCGCTCATTCCGCCGTAGCGATAGCGCACGCCCAAATACTTTTCCATTTCGGCTTGCAGGCGTTCTTTCGCGTCGGGCGGAAAGGCGCGCGGCGGCGGAATCAAATCCACGACCGCGTCATCGTCGATTTCGCGGTCGGCTTCCTCTTCGAGAGCCGCGATCTCTTCTTTCGTGATGGGCGTTGGGCTGAATCGACGCGACGAGGAAGTCGCCGCGCAAGACATTTCAAGCAAGGCGAGCGCGACAAGCGCCAGCGGCAACGCAAACGAAAGCGCTCTTCGCATCAAGCGGGCTGTTCGCGGTAGAGATTGTGTTTATACATCGTCGAGTCGCGGCAGATGCGCTCCAAGTTTTTGACGGCAATGATCAAATCGGCGTAAGGAAACGCGAGCAGAACTTCGTCTTCTTTGATGTTCATTCCGGTATTGCCGCCCAAATCGCCGAGCGTGAAGGTGGGTTTGCCCGTATGCATCACGTAGCTGGAAACCATCTCGCACGTCGATGTGCCCGCGATGCCGCGAACGATCTCGCCGCTGTCGAAACCGTAGGCGCGGAGGATATGTTGTCCCTGAAATGGCTTGCAGATGATATAGACCAAGTCGGGAAGCAGGTCGGGCGTGAGTTTTTCGAGAGGCGAAATGAGTTGCGCTTCGAACTCGCCGTCGTCAAACGGAAGCGTGGAAGCCATCGCCTTTTTGAGACCATCGAGCGTGCCGTAGACGAGTTTTTCGCCAATCATAAACTTTGCGGCTTGTTCAATGGGCATTGTGGAGCCAAAACCTGCGGCAATCGCGCCGCCGCCGCAGATGTGGTCTTTCTTGACGGTGTAGAACGGACCTGCGCCGTTAAAGGCGTCGCCCCACATCGCGCAGAGCATTGATTTGGCAACGCCGTTTGCGCCTTCGCCGAATTTCTTTATGCCTGAGGGAATGTCGGAAAGCCGCTTGACGAATTTGACGCCGATGGGCTTGCGCTCTAACTTTTCAATGCGGACGAGCGCGTCGGAAAGTTCCTTTGGCGAGTTCATTTTTCGCTCCTTTGTCAAGGTTGGACGCGACGCAAGCGAGGCGCGCAGAAGAGCGCGTCTGCGACGAATCATTCGCTACGCTCGTCTTTGGCTCGCAATCGCCGCGTTTGAATCACGTTTTTCCAAAGATAACTAAACGCGCCATAAACCAACGCGCTCGACGCAACGCCAATCGCAAAGCCGCCCAACACGTCCGACGGGTAATGCACGCCGACATACACGCGCGAAAGTCCGACCAAGAACGCATAAACGCTCATCGTCCAAACGAAGAGCTTATCGAGCGCGGTCGATTTGGCAAAAAAGAAAAAAAGCGTCGTGGCGACCGCCGCCGCGTTTGCCGCATGCGACGAGGCAAACGAAAACGAGCGCGGTTGATTGACGAGAAGATGAACGTCGGGAAGTTCGAAACACGGGCGAGTTCGTTGAACGAGAGGCTTGAAAAAGCGAGAGGCGGTTTGGTCGGCGAGCGCAATCGCCAAAACGCAAAGGAGCAAGACCGTCAAGCCTTCCCATTTGCGTCGAGCGAGAATAAAGATTGCGGCGAGCGCGGCAATCCACCACGACTGATGAAACGAGGTCAGAAAAACGAAGAACGCATCGAGAAACCCATCGCTCGCTCTGTCGTTGACGACGCGGAAAAGCGCGACATCGAGGGCGTAGAGGGTTTCCATTGCGCGCGATTAGCTTTTGAAAATTTCGTCGAGATTGACGGCGACGTTCGTCGCGGGGTCGCGCAGTTCGCCCCTCGTAAAAACCTGCGGCTCTTGATCGAGCAAGAATAGAGCGATGATTTTGATGAACGGCTGAACGAGCCAAACCGACTTGACCCCTGCCGCAAAGTAGCGTTGGAGTCTTTCGTCGAAGTTCTCCATTCCTTGCGTGCCCGAAAGGATTTCAATCACGGTGAGTGGCGTTTCCGAAACGCGCTTCTCGTCGCGCTGAAAGTTGATGCGGCGCTTTTTGAAAACGACGATGTCGGGCGTGGCTTTGGGCTTGAGGTCGAGCGTGATTTCGCTTCCAATCGTGAAGTCTTCGTAGCGAGCGAGCGCGACGAGAATCTTGGCTTGCGTGATTGCGGGAATGAAGCTGGGCATGGGTTTTCCGCGTTCAAGTTCGTAGTCGGAGATTTCTTTCTCGGCATGCTTCTCGACCTCGATTGATTCTTCGGTTTCCATCGTTGCCTCCTGCGGATTGGGTTGCGGAATGTCGGTTAGGCTTCGTCTGAGCGAAGCAATCTCGCGTCGGGAGCGAGCATCGAGATTGCTTCGTCGTCGCGTCGCAAGGAGCGAATGTCGGCGCGAGTTTTCAAAGGACGCGCTTACTTGCGAATGTCGAGTTCGGCGATGATTTTGCGATAGCGCTCAATGTCGGTTTTGACGAGATAGTTCAGCAACCGTTTGCGCTTGCCGACGAGTTTGAGCAACCCATAGCGCGTGTGATTGTCTTTCACGT
This sequence comes from Chloroherpetonaceae bacterium, assembly GCA_025055975.1. Taxonomy (GTDB): domain Bacteria; phylum Bacteroidota; class Chlorobiia; order Chlorobiales; family Thermochlorobacteraceae; genus JANWWM01. The sequence goes on from JANWWM010000050.1 coordinate 17,262, forward strand.
GAGTTTTCAAGTGCTCCGTGAGGTGATTGATGCGCGCCGTGAGCAAAGCGATTTGCGTTTCGGGTCGTCCCGTATCGACGGGCGACGCGCCAAATTTTTTGATGAGTTCCGCTTTTTGTTCTTTGGTTACGGGCATTTGCGTTTGTAGGTTGTTGGTTGAAAAGACGAATTGTTATCGCAAAACTTTTCTCCGTCTTCTTTTGCGAGCGCTTCAAGTTCCGCTCCATTCTCACGCGAGGCTAAACTCCGAAGCCACTTGCAGAGCCGCTTGCCTATCGCGTTCCAATTGCGCTTTCAGCTCCGCCAAATTGGCGAACTTTCGCTCGTCGCGCAACCGCGCAAGGAAATGAATCGCAAGGCGTTTGCCGTATAGCTCGCCGTCGAAATCCAACAAGTGAACTTCGAGCGAAAGCCTGTCGTCTTCTCGCACGGTTGGGCGAAAGCCGATGTTCATCATCGCGCGAAAACGCTTGCCGTCGACTTCGACCTCAACGGCATACACGCCGCGTTTCGGAATCAATTTTTCGCTGGGCGGCAAGAGATTAGCGGTCGGAAAACCTATTAAGCGTCCGCGCTTTTCGCCTTCGATGACGAGCGCCGAAAGTTGATAGGGCGCGCCGAGCAATTTGTTGGCTTGTCCGATTTCTCCCGCCTCCAACGCGCGCCGAATCGCCGTGCTGGAAAGATGATGCTCATCGACCTTTTGTTCGGGAATGCGTCTTACGGAGAACCCGTGCTTTTCGGCAAGGCGCAAAAGCGTCTCAAACGAGCCGCCGCGATTTTTGCCGAACATGTGGTCGTAGCCCACGACGATTTCCGCAAGTCCGATGCGCCCGACCAAAAAGTCCTCGACGAAAACGTCGGCGGGCGTTTCCGAAAACTCCTTCGTGAAGCGAATCACCACGACGCAATCGATGCCGAGCGATTCCATCACGACGAGCTTTTCGTCGAGCGTCGAGAGCAATCGAATCGACTTCCCGTTGTCTTTCCCCAACACGAGACGTGGATGCGGCTCGAAGGTGATGACGAGACTTCGAAGCCCTTTGGCTTTCGCCTCGCTAACGAGCGTCGAGAGAATGGCGCGATGCCCCAGATGCACGCCATCGTAAGAGCCAATCGTAACCGCCGACGGCTTGCGTTCAAAGGGCGTTGCGTCGCTCGCGTCCAGTTGCGAAAGAACGCCGTCGCTGAACAGATGCTTCCGCATTATGCTACAAACTCACGAGTTCGGATAAGTTCCAAAGCGGCTTCGACGCTCAAAGCGTCCTCGACTTTGTAGATGCCGACGCGCGTCCGACGAAGCGATTTTAGGTATCCGCCCACGCCGAGCCTCGCGCCGAAATCGTTGGCGATGGCGCGAATATACGCCCCTTTCGAGACCACGATGCGAAAAGCGACGATGGGCAGAGCGATGGACGTCAGTTCGAACTCAAACACTTCGATGGGTTTGGGTTTGCGCTCGACTTCTTTGCCTAGACGCGCCAGTTCGTAGAGCCGTTTGCCGTGATGCCAAGTCGCCGAGTGCATCGGCGGCAGTTGCCATTGCTTGCCCAGAAACGCCCGCGCCGTCTCTTCAAGATTCGCTTGCGTCAGATGCGAAACGTCGCGGAGATTTTCTTCTTCGGTTTCCGCGTCGAAACTGCGCGTCGTCGCGCCCAGTTTGATTTCGCCGACATACTCCTTGTCCAACGCTTCCAAGAACGGAATCTCTTTGGTCTTTTTGCCGACGGCGACGAGAAGCAATCCCGTGGCTTTCGGGTCGAGCGTGCCCGCGTGTCCGACTTTGCACTTCTTGCCGATTTTCTTGGAGTAGGCGTTGCGAAGTTTGGCGACCACGTCAAACGACGTCCAATCCATCGGCTTGTCGATGAGGCAAAGTTCGTCAAGCATTCGGACGTGGTTCGGCGTTGCTGGATTGCGCCTTGGCTTGTCGCAAGAGTTCGTCGATGCGCGCCGCTTTTTCGGCGACGTCGTCGAGATAAAATTCCAGTTCGGGCATTTGCCGAAACTGATTGCGAATTTTGCTCGATAGCTCTTTGCGAAAAAATTTCGTTTCCTTTCTCACGTGCCCCAAGACCGATTGCGCCAATTCCTTCGCGCCGAGAACGGAGAGATAGACGCGAGCGAGGCTCAAATCGGGCGTAACTTTGACGGCGACGATGGTCGTCAGCGCGCCGTTGCGCGGCAGTTCCTTTTGAAAGATGTTTCCCAACTCGCGCTGAATCAGCTCGGCGACGCGCTCGGTGCGTATTGACATAGCCCCCTCTCGTTTGAAAACGTTATGATTCGGCGACCAACTTGCGCTTGGTCTCGACCATTTGATAGGCTTCGATCATATCGCCGACTTTGATGTCGTCGTAGCCTTGCAGGCTCAAGCCGCACTCGTAGCCCGCCTCGACTTCCTTGACGTCGTCTTTGAAGCGTTTGAGCGAAGCAAGCTCCCCATCGTAGATTTGAATGCCGTCGCGGAGCAAGCGCACTTTGGAATCGCGGCGCAACGTGCCCTCGAGCACCATGCATCCCGCGATGTTGCCGACTTTGGAAATGCGGAAGACCTCGCGGATTTCGACAAGGGCGGTAACTTCCTCGACGAATTCGGGCGAGAGCATTCCTTCGAGCGCGTCTTTGATTTCTTCGAGCGCGTGATAGATGACGGTGTAGTAGCGAATGTCGATTTGCTCGCGCTCGGCGAGTTTTTTGGCGTTGAGGTTTGGGCGCGCTCGGAAGCCAATGATGATGGCGTCGGAGGCGGCAGCCAGCAGCACGTCGCTCTCGGTGATTTGTCCAACGCCTTTGTGAATGATCTCGACCTTGACTTCGCTCGTTTGAATTTTCATCAAGCCGTCGGCGAGCGCTTCGATCGAGCCAGCCACGTCGGCTTTGATGATGACGCGCAGTTCTTTGACTCCGCCTTCTTGGGCTTGTTTGGAGATGTCGTTGAGGCGGACGCGGCTCTTGTGTCGGAACTCTTGTTCGCGGCGAATGAGCTGTCGGCGTTGCGCGATGTCGCGCGCGTCTTTGTCGCTTGGGGTTACGGCGAAAATGTCGCCCGCTTCGGGCAGGGCTTCAAAGCCCAAGACGCGCACGGGTTGCGACGGATACGCCACTTCCAATCGACGACCGCGCTCGTCGAGCATCGCTCGGACTCTGCCTGCGGAAATGCCGCACACGAAGGGCGCGCCAACTTTGAGCAAACCCTCTTGCACGAGCACCGTGGCGACGATGCCCTTGCCCTTGTCCAACTCGGATTCAATCACCACGCCTTTGGGCAGTTTGTCGGGGTGATAATTCGCCTTCAAATCCATCAGTTCGGCTTGCGCCAAGACTTTGTCGAGCAGTTCGCGCACGCCGATGCCTTTTTTGGCGGAGATTTCTTGGCATTGCACGTCGCCGCCCCATTCCTCGACCGTTACGCCCACTTCGGCAAGTTGGCTTCGGATTTTGTCGGGATTGGCTTCGGGCTTGTCGATTTTGTTGATGGCGACGACGATGGGCACGTTGGCGGCTTTGGCGTGATTGATGGCTTCAATGGTCTGCGGCATCACGCTATCGTCAGCGGCGACGACGAGAATGACGATGTCGGTAACTTCCGCGCCGCGCGCGCGCATCGCCGTGAAGGCTTCGTGCCCCGGCGTGTCGAGAAAGGTGATTTGCTGACCGTTCTCGAGCGTAACCTCGTAAGCGCCGATGTGTTGAGTGATGCCGCCCGCTTCGCCCGCAACAACATTGCTCTGGCGAATGTAATCCAAGAGCGACGTTTTGCCGTGGTCGACATGTCCCATAATCGTAACGACGGGCGGTCGCGTCCTCAACTCTTCGGGCGCGTCTTCGTCATCCTCGAAAGCGTCGGTTATCTCGTGTTCGGAGATGAACTGAATTTCTTTGTCGAATTCCAACGCCAACAGTTCGAGCGTCTCTCTATCCAAGCGTTGATTGATGGTGATGAACTTGCCCATCTTGAAGCACTTGGCGATGACGTCTTTTGGCGCGACTCCGATGAGGTCGGCGAATTCGTGCGTGGAAGTGAACTCCGTGAGTTTGATGATTTTGCTTTCGGCGGCGCGTTGTTGTTCTTCTTGTTCTTTTCGTTCTTCGCGCTCGCGCTTGCGCAATTTGCGGAACTTGGAGCGCGCGCTCGTTTCGCTCGAATCGTCCATGTCCATAATCGTTTGGCGAATGTTGCGCTCCAGCGTCCTCTCGTCAATGTCGAACTTCTTTTTCTTCTTGGCGTTTTTGTCTTCGGCGTGTTTTGCCAGTCGCTCTTCGCGGGGCGTGGGTTTTTGCGAAGGCGGCGGCGCGTCGGTCGAGAAGGTCGCGCCCACCACGCTCTTGGGCGCGCTCGGTTTGGGCGGCGGCGCGGGTTGCGCTTTGGCTTGCGGCGCTTTGTCGGGCGTGGCGGGTTGCGCGATGTTGATGTTCATGTCCTTGGCTTGTTGCCCGAAACTCTTTTTGCGCTTGCGCTTCTTTTTGACCACCTCGATTTCGCCCAAGACCTTCAAGCCGCCTCTGTTTTCGGACGCGCCGTATCGAGCGGCGATGTCGGCTTGCTCCTGACGAATTTGGCGTTGCAATTCCGTCTCTTGCTCGACGGGCGACGTCGCTGGCGCGAGTTCGAGCGAATCGTCCGCGTCGTCGTCTTCGGGTTCAGCCGCTTCAAGCGGTTGAGTTTCCGCTGACGGCGCTTCCGCTGACGGCGCGACTTCAGCGCTCGGCGTTTCGCTGGGAGCGACTTCCACGGGAGCAAGTTCAGGCGTTGGGATTTCGGCGACAGGCGCGCTTTCCGCGACAGACGCGGGTTGCGGTTCTGGCGCGGGAGTCGCCGCGAGCGTCTCGACGACGCTTTCAACGACGGGTTGAGGTTGCGTTTCAATGCGCGTCTCTTTTGGCGCGTCGGACGCGGCGACCGACGACGCAGGCTCCGCTACGGGCGAAAGTTTGGGCGCGACGACTTCCGCGACCGTCGCAGGCTTGGGCTTTGGCGCGACAGGCTTCGAATCGAGCGCCTTGGCGGAAACCGTCGCTATGCCTTTGCGCTTTTTTTCCTCTTGCGCTTTCTTCTTGCGGAGCGATTCGCTTTCCGCCTTCTCGGCGTTGTATTGCTCATAAACGAGCGCGCATGTCGACGCGTCCACCTTTGAGCTTGGGGAAGCGACCTTAATATCTTTTGAGCGGAGAAACTCGATGATCTCTTGCGCGCTGACTCGCAATTCTTCCGCCAGATCAACGATTTTCTTTTTTTCTTCCGACATCTTTGCCTTTTCCTCCCGTCGCGTTAGGCGGCGAGCGCCGCCGTTTTGGGTTTAACTCGTTGAGCGCGTTCAGCCTTGCGCGCTGGTCGTCGGTTCGGATTCGACCGCGTTTTCGCTCGGAGCCTCGTCGTGTTCAGCCTCCGCGTGATATTCGGCTTGAACGGTTTTGTAGATGTTCTCGGCGATTTTGCGCCAATGCTTGCGCTCGTCTTCGGTCATCGTTTTGACGAAGGGTTTTGATTTCTTGCCGTCTTTGCCGCTCTCGAAGAAGTCGGAGCGAATCGAGGGCGTGATGAGCGCGCTTTCGACCGCGTCGATGCCCGCGTCGAGAATTTTTTTCGCCGTGTCCAAGCCCCGATCGAGCAGTTGATAAATCATATCGTCGCCGAATTCTTCGCGGAACGCGATGATGTCGATGTCGTTGGGGTCGGCGGTCTTGTCGATTTCGCGGTAGATTTCAATCTCGAAGCCCGTGAGTTTTTCGGCAAGGTGAATGTTGTTGCCGTTTTTGCCGATGGCGTATTTGATCTGGTCGGGCTTGAGCATCACGCGAGCCTTTCTGTTTTTGAAGTCCACGAAAACGCTCATCGGGTCGATTTTCGCGGGTTGAAGGGCGCGCACGATGTAGATTTGCGGCTCGTCGCTATACGAGACGACGTCGATGTTCTCGTTGTTGAGTTCCTTGACGATGCTTTGAATGCGCTTGCCTTTGTGCCCGACGCATGCGCCGACGGGGTCGATGCGACTGCTGGTGGATTCGACGGCGACTTTGGCGCGCTCGCCCGGCACGCGCGCGATGCCTTTGATGATGACCAGCCCCTCGTTGATTTCCGTCACTTCGCTCTCGAAGAGTTTGCGCAGGAAATTGTCGTCGGTGCGCGAGACGATGACGCGCATCGGTCCGTCTTCGCGTTCTTTCTCGACTTCCGTGCCGTCGGGCAGTTTGACCTTCACCTTTTCGCGCTCGACGCGCTTGATGTAAAGCTTCATTCGCGGCGTTTTGCGCGGATTGTCTTTCGGCATCTTTTCCGAGTTCGGCAAGATCAATTCCACCTTTTGATTCTTGCTCGTGTTGTAGATGAAAATCGTCTCTTTGGCGCGAATTTGATACAGTTCCGCCGTCACGATTTCGCCGACGCGCTCCATGCATTCCTCGTAGAGCGAAAGCCGCTCCGCGTCGCGCACCTTCTTCTGAACCGCTTGCTTGATGATTTGAATCGACTTGCGCGAGAGAACGTTCTCGAGCGGAATCGGTCCTTCCTCGTAGTATTCGCCCAACTCCAACGATTCGTCGATTTGCTTCGCCGTTTTCAGATCGATCTCGATCGTCGGAATGTCGACCTCCTCGACGATTTTTTTCTTGATATAGACTTCAAAGTCGCCGCGCGTGGGGTTGATGATGATGCTCGCGTCGACTTCGGGATCGTAATCCTTGCGGAGTTGCTTCAAAATGACGTCTTTGAGCAGGTCGCCAAGCTCGTCTTTGACCTGCTTGCCGTCGGCTTTCTTTTCGCGCAAGCGTTCCGACTCCTCAATCGAGTTGAAGGCTTCGACCAATTGGCTTTTGCGATTGTCTTGAGCCGATTCCGTGATTTTGCGTTTTGGCATGGTCTAAAAGGTTTCGGATTGCCAGGTCATCGTGAATGCTGATTCAAAACTCCGCCTCCACTATCGCCTCCACGAGTTGCGCGACGGAAAGCGTCAAAAGCTCCGCGCTTTTTTTCTTGCCTTTTTTGGCGACCGACACGTCGAGCGTGAGTTCCAGCGGGTCGTTTCCCGACACGCTCGTCAATCTGCCCTTGACGGCTCGAAGCCCATTGTCCGAATCCTTATACTTGACGCGCAACAGCCGCCCGACGTTTTTGCGAAACTGTCGCGCCAATTTCAGCGGTCTTGAAAGCCCTGGCGAAGAGACTTCAAGCCGCAGGCGATTCGGCAAAAGGCGTTGCAAATCGGGCTTCGCGTCGATGTCCTCGCTCAACGAGCGATTGAGTTGCGCGCACTCCTCGACCGTTACGCCCTTGTCCGTATCGACATAGACCTCGAGATGATCCGAGCCGTTGACGTTTCGGAAAACGAGCTCGACGAGATACATCTCGCTCTCGCGCGAATGGGCTCGTTCCGCGTTGCGCCGCTCGATTGTTTCGAGAACCCACGAGCGCAGTTGCTCGATTTGCTCCGCTGGCGACAAGGTCAAAGGCAAACAAGTTAAGACGCTCCAATCCGCAAGCAACAAAAAAAGTGGGAATTTCGTCCCACTTTTTCAGAATGGAGCTTCGATTAACTGCGGCGCAAATATAAACGTTTCGCTCGCAAAAGCCAAAATCAGCGATGGGCTTTGCGCGCAAGCGCGCCTTCGATGACGGCGAGCGTTTCGCGGACGCACTTCTCCCACGAGAACGACGCGACGCGCGCTCTGCCCGCTTCGATGAGGCGAAGTCTGAGAGCCGAATCGGTCAGGACGCGATGCAACGCCGCCGCGAGCGCTTCCACGTCGGCGGGATTAACCATCACGGCGCATGCGCCATTTTCGGTCATTTCGGGAAAGGAATGCACGTTGGCGCAAACGACGGGCGTTCCCGCCGCCCACGCCTCGAAGAGCGGGTTGCCGAAACTTTCGTAGCCGCTCGGATAAGCGAAAACTTCCGCGCTTTTGTAGAGATACTTCAGCTCTTGATGCGGCACGAGACCCGCGAAAATCACGCGCTCGTTGAGACCCGTTTCCGCGACGAGTTGGCGCAACCGCGCTTCGTATCGCGCCGTTGGACCCAAACCCTTGCCCGCCAACGCGAGTTGAAGATCGTGCCCGTAACGCTCCAACAAATTTTTCAACGCCAAAATCAACTTGTCTTGATTCTTATACTCCCACAGCGCCGAGGCGTAGAGGATGAACTTTTTCGTTATGCCGAACTTTTTGAGGACGGCTTCGCGCTCCGCTTCCACGTAATTTTTTTGGAACGTCTCGATGTCGACGCCGTGATGAACGACGTGGATTTTTCGCTCGCCAACGCCGATGAAATTCGCCACGTCTTTTTTGATGTCCGCCGAAGGCGTGATGATGGCTCTGGCGGTTCGCGCCGAAGGCGGCGTGAGAACTTTGCGAACGAGAAGGCGCGCTTTGTCGACGGCGTAAGGATAGTGGTAATACAGCATGCTGCGAATCGCCACGACCGTCGGCGCGGGCGAAAGGAGCGAGACGAAGTTGCCGGGAAAATAGGCGACCTCAATCCCGTGCTTTGCAAGGTAAAACGGCGCGACGAGCTGTTCGGCGACGACCTTCGCCACGGAGCTTTTGCTGGCGGGCGGAACTTCGACGACGGCGAGGGTTTCCGACAGAAACGGCTCAATGAGCGTCTTTTGATTCGGGCTTAAAAAGAACGTGAATCGATGCTCGGTTTCCAATCGGCTCAACGCCTTTGCGAAGTTGACGAGATAGTTGCGTCCGCCCGTGTCTTCGGAGACGTTGCCGAGTTGAACGATGCCGATGCGCATGGCGTCGTTTGGTTTTTGGCGGTCAGGCGTTGGTTCGCGCGCCGTTGATTTCGGACGAGCCGCGAATCGTGATGTCGGATTCTTTTTCGGCTCTGACGACGCGACGCGGCACGGCAAGCTCGATCCCCGCTTCGCTCAACGCCCGATGCAATTCTTCGCGCAGCTCGATTTCCGCATCGAAGCTTTGCGAGAAATCCTCGACGAAGCAAGCCAATCGGACTTCGAGACCAAGTTCCGTTACGCGCATCGCTTGCAAGGCGGGCGGCGGATCGTCGGTAACGAAGCGGTGCGAGCGCATCACGTTGAGCGCGATTTCCCGAACCTTCTGCGTGTCCGTTCCAAACGGGAGCGTGAACGGCACGAGCACGCGAACCTTGTGCGTCGGATAGGCGAGATTGACGATGGCGCTTTTGATAAGCTCCGAATTGGGCACGATGAGATAGTTGTTGTCGAAATCCAAGATGCGCGTCGAGCGCAAGCCGATGACTTTCACGTCGGCGAGGGTGCCGTTGGGCAAGCGAATTCTATCGCCGACGCGAAACGGTTGGTCGATGGCGATGATGACCCCCGCGATGATGTTGGCAAGCGTATCTTGCGCCGCGAGCGCGACCGCAAGCGACCCCACGCCCAAACTCACCAAAAGACTGCCCACGTTGATGGAAAAGTGCTCCATCACGATCGCCGCCGCGACGAGAATGACGACGACCGCCGTCAAGTTCCGCGCCAGCGGCGCGATGGTCATCAGTTGTTTGGCGTCTTGGCGTTGCGACTTGGCGGATTCTTCCAAGAGGTAATCGATCGTAACGCGAATGAAGCCCAGCGCCACGCTAATCGCCACGATGGCGGCGTAGATGTAGATGATGGCGTCGACGATTTTGATGAGACGCTCAACGACGACGCTCCGCTCCGCGCTGACCGTCTGAATTTCCCACAAGGCGTAGAGCGAAAGAATCGCAAAGACGATGGACTTGGCGCGTTTTTCCAAGACCTCCGCCAAGCGCTCGTCGAGGTCGGTGTTGGTGCGCGAGAAAATTCTCGATCGCAAGGCGCGCACCGCCTTCTTGAAGAGCCAACCTAGCGGGAACGACGCGAACACGAGCACGATGGCGATCGCCAAGCGATAAACGAGCGGATTGGACTCGATCCAACGCAAAATGTCTTGATAGTGCATCGCTTAAAAGGTTTGAACGACGTGAGAAACCTCTTCTATGTCCTCGCTCGAAACGCCCAAATGCGTAACGACGCGAATAAAGTTTTTCTTGATGCTGGAAACCAAAATCCCGCGTCGCTTGAAACGCTCGACGACTTCGGCTTCCGAAAAGCCTGATGGCGAAACATCGACGGCGACGATGTTCGTTTGCACGCGATGCGCGTCCAAGCGAAACTTCGGATTTCGAGCGAAGGCGCGGGCGAGCGCTTTGGCGCGTTGGTGATCGAGGGCGAGCCTTTCGTAGTTGTTTTCCAAAGCGAATTTCGCCATTGCGACGACGACGCTCGCCTGACGCATGCCGCCGCCCCACATCTTGCGATAACGCCGCGCCTTTTCAATGTCGGCTTTCGCGCCGAGAAGCATTGAGCCAATCGGCGCGCCAAGCCCTTTGGAAAAGCAAACGGAGACGGTGTCGAAAAACCGCGCGTAATCTTTCGGCTTGGCGCCCGTGGCGACGCAAGCGTTCCAGAGTCGCGCTCCGTCCAAGTGCAAGCGCAGGCGGCGCGCCTTGCAAAGGTCGTAGACGCGCTCGATTTCGGAAAGCGGATAAATCGCGCCGCCCGCCCGATTGTGCGTGTTTTCAAGCGCGACGAGCGACGTGCGCGGATACCAATCCGCCGTTGGACGAATCGCCTCCGCGATTTGCTCCGCCGTCAAAACGCCCGCGTCGCCATCGAGCGTTTTGAGTTGAACGCGAGAAAGAAACGCGGGCGCGGCGGTTTCGTAGTTGGCGACATGCGCGCCCGTCTCGCAGATCACCTCGTCGCCTTCGCTCGCGCCGACCTTGATGGCGAGCTGGTTCGCCATCGTGCCGCTTGGAACGAAAAGCCCCGCTTCTTTGCCGAGCAAATCCGCCACTTCGCGCTCGAACTCGTTGGTGAGTTCGTCTTCCCCAAACACGTCGTCGCCGATTTTGGACGGGTCGAGAGTCCGCGCGGCATCGAGCATTTCGGGCGAAGGCTTGGTTACGGTGTCGCTGCGAAGATCAATCATCGCGCGTTTTTCGAGCAAGGCGCGAAGATACGCTTTTGCGCGATTAGGCGGAGGCGAAATTTTCGTCGCGCTCAAACGACGCGACTCAATTGCCGATGGAAATGCGGAAGTTGAAGCCAAACTCTTGTCGCGTCGAGGCGAACACGGTGCTTCCGCCCGAAGCCTTCGGCTTGGTTTGCGTGTATTGCCAAAAGGCGGCGGCGGTTACGCGCTGGCTCAGCGCGTAGGAAAGGCGCGGTTGAAAGGTGAGTTGCGTCGTGCCAATCGGCGGATTCGTGGCGGCGTTTGAACCTGCGACGATGATGTTCTGCGTTTCGTTGTCGGCAAAGGCGAGATTGAAACTGAAATCGATCGTGTTGTCGAGCGTCGCGCCTTGAAAGGGCCAGAAGTTGAGCGGAATTTTCATTCCCGTTTTTTGATAGCCAAGCGAGAGATTGACCTGCGTCGACTTGGCTTGGGTGATTTGATAATTCTGCACGGCAAGCGTCAGGGAGCGCGTTTTGCCCAAGCTGAGCGAAGAGGTCATTCCGAACTTCCACATCAAGTTGAAGCCGAGAAGCGGCGCGAAACTTTCGTTGATGATTTGGTTGCCGAGAATTTCGGCGCTGTTCAAAGGTTGCGAGAAGCTTGTCGAGTATGTGCCGTTGTAGGCATGCTCGATCGAGGCGGAACTCGCAAAGCCCGACAGCAAGTCGAGTTTTTCCAAGCCCGTCAGGCTAACGCGCCAGTTCGGAAGCGGAATGTAGGCGAGGTTTTTGCTCTGTCCAAAAAGTTTCGCCGTGAAGCGTCCGATGCCCGTTGGCTCGAAGGTTCTTTCGTAGAGCGCGGCGAATTCGGGGAAGGGCGGATTGCGCAGAAAGCCGCCCGTGTCGGCGAAGGCGGCGCTGATGGCTTCGCGGAAATCGTCGATGTCGGGGAAAATCGAGATGTAGGTTTTCGTGATGGAGCCGCTGCGGTCGGAAGCGATGCGCCGACCCGTCGCGCCGTTGATGACCGAGCCGCGCCGAAACTGCCAATCGGTTCGCCACGAGAGGTCGACGCGCAGGTTATCGAAGACCTGCCAAGTCGCGCTGAACGAGACGTTCTGCGATTGCGAGAAGTTGTCGTTGTAGTTTGGAATTTCGCGGCTGTTGGGATCGACGAGATAGCGCAAGCCCGGATTGTCGCTGAATCCGAGTTGATAGGCAAGGCTTGGCGGCGGCGGACGGTCGGCTCTGCCAAACGTGTTGAACGGATAAAAGTTCAGCCAGCCCGCCCCGCCCGCAACGCCTGAATTTTGAAGTCCCGTCGTGATGGAGTAACTGACGCGCAATTGCTCGAAGCGGGCGAAAATTCCAATCAGGCTTCCCAGGTCGCTCGCCAACTTTTTGAGGCTGTTGCCCTCTTGCGCCGTGTCGAGCATCGAGAAAAATCGGTCGGAGCGCGGAGGCGCGTTCTCGCCTTTGCCAAGCGGAACGAGGTCGCGCAGTTTGCCGAAGAGTTTGCCGAAGTTAATGTCGGATTGAATCTGCAACGACGAGTTGCTGGCGACGTTGTTGCCGAGAAATTGCGCGGGGTTGTTGACTTGCGGATTCGCCCAAGAATACTGCGCGTTGTAAGAAAACGACGGCGAAAGCCAATCGAGAAGCGAAATCATTTTCGGTCGCCAAGTCGTCGTTACGGTTTGATTGTAGGTTTGGTCGCGTCCCAAGTCGAAGCGCGAAAGCTCGCCGAGCGCGTCGTCGAGAATGTCGCGCCCGCGTCGTTCTTGGCGCGTGATGGGGTCGAGAAGCAAAAGGTTCAGACTGCTCGTCAGCGAAGCGTTGTAGGTCAAATCCACCGTCTCGGACGCTTTGTATTGCATCGCCATTCCGCGCCCCGCGATGAAGTTGTTGCTATTGACGACGAGGGGCTGATTGTTGCCGCGATTTTGCGACGCGCGTCGGTCTCGATTCAAGCGAAAGTCGAAAGCGTATCCTTGCGGAACGTAGTAGAACTTCTCCGCGCTGAAGATGTTGAGAATCGGAATGTTGGAAAGCCACTTGAACGGCTCGATGTAAAGATGCGCTTCGGGGGGCAGTTGCAGGCTGTAATTGACGCTGGCGCTCCATTGCCAATCTTCGCTTGAAACGAGTTGCGGCGAGCGACTGCGAGCGATGGAATAGTTGTAGCCAAGCGTGAGGCGGTCGATCGTGTAGCGCGCAAGCCAAAAGTCCGAGGGCTTCGTTTTGCGAATGTTCGGCATCGAGAAGCGCTCGCTCGACGAGAGCGTGATTTGCTCGTTGCGAAACCGCTCGCCGATTTCTCGCGCTTCCGTTTCGCTCGCGCCGCTCCGCTTGGCTTGCTCAATGACGCGGGCGACGGCGGCATCGAGCTGAATGTCCTCTCGTCCAGGCAGATACTTCGGAATCGAGCGCGATTCGCTTCGCTCGATCGTAACGGGAATCGACCAACCATCTTCGGCGGGCAAGAGTTTGTCGAGGTTGAACGTGGTCGAGAGCGTCCAAGACTCCGCGTTGTTCTGCGCGGCGATGGGATTGACGCGCACGTTGAGACCGTGAAAGTCGGGCGTTTGACGCTGATAGGTTGCGGCGATCGTCGCCACGTCGGCAAGTTGCAAGGTGGAGTTGGCGCGCACCGCCCAGCCGCCCTCGTTTTTGTAGCCCGACGCGCGCAGTTCGTTCAGCCAAACCTCGATCGACTCGATGAACTCGCTCGATGGGTTGATGACCCCAAAGGCGAAGACGCGCACGTTGCCCAAACTGGGCTGACCCTTGATGATGAGCCTTCTGCCGTTGGGCAAGTCTCGAACCACCGTATCCGTGTCGGAGGCGCGTTGAAGTTTGAAGCTGGCGATTTCATCGAGGTCGATGTCGATGTTGTTTTCCGCGGGCCAGATGAGCTCTTGCGCGCGTCGGTATTCGGGCGAATTGGGATTCGTCGGCACGGAGACGGGCGGAGACGGCTTGACGGGCAGTTGGAGTTCGTAGTAGTTGTTGGTTTCCGTCGCGCCGAAACGCAAAAAAACGCGCGTGTTCGAAGGGTCGTTGGGGTTGAGTTCGTTGTAGCGCACGCCCGCGCCGCCGTGCACAAAGGCTTTCAGCCGCTTGTATGGATTGAGGTTGAACCCGCCCGCGTTGCCGATGGCGAAGTTGCGAAAAATCCCGCGCGTCGAATCTTGCCCCATCTTGCGCGCGATGACGACGATGGCTTGCTCGTTGGCTTGAATGTTTTGGTCGACGCGCTGACGATCGCGCGCGCGACGAATGCCTGGCGGAAGCGCGTAAAACGAACCGTTCTCCTCGATGTTCACGGCGGCGACGGAAACGAGGCTGTCGCGCCGAATCAATTGCCACTGCGAACCGACGAAATCAAACGTCGCAAAGCCCAATTGCGCGGGGCGACGAAATCCCTCGACCCAAACGCGCGCATACTGAATCGTCGTAAAATCAATGCCGCCAAATCGGCGCGAAAATTCTTCGAGCGGAACGCGAAACTGCACCCAGCCCGCGTTGGATTGCCCGCCGCCCACGACGAACTTTCCGCGCGGCGAGGGAATGTTCAACTCGCGCGGATTGATGGGAATCGTGTATCGAAAAAATCGATTCTGCGTCTGCACCGTCGTCGAGCCGTCCAAGTCTTCCGTGTCGGGAAAGATGTTCACGAACGGTCCCGCTTGCGCCTGATTGGCGTTGCCCTCCGTGCCGCTCACGTTGGCGACATCGAGCGAAAAGTCGTCGCCCGCAGGGTCTCGCAAGATGCGCTGATATTCAGGGCTGTTTTCGCCGAGCGCGTTGCGCAACGTTTGCAAATACTGCGCGTGAAATTGTCGCTCCAAGTCGTTGTTGATGCCGTCCAAACCCACGTCTTCCGTGCCGAGCGAGCCTGTGAGCAGTTGGCGATCGATCTTGGCGACGCGCGTGATGTATCGCCCGTAAGCGTCTTCGCCAAAAGCGATTTGGTCAGGCTCGAAATCTTGCGGATTGATGGGCATGCCGTCTTCGGTGTTGAGCCGTCGGTTCGGAATGACGTCTTCGGAGATGATGCCAATGTCGATGTGCAACCTGCCGCTATCGATTGGCGCGCCCGTCGTGTCGCCAAGCGGCTGATACTTGAACCAAAACTCGATGAACTGAATGTTCGATTGCGTGAGGTTGTTGGCGAATGAGGGCAGAAGTTGCGTCATCGCGCCGTAGGCGCTATCGGCGACGCCGCGCCGAATCACGAAATCGGGATTGAAGTTGAACGGACCGCGCCGCGTCGGGTCGTAGGCAAGATAGAGCGGACGCACTTGGAAGTCTTCTCTTGCCGCCACGCGATTGGGGAAAATTTCTCGCGTGGGCACGTTGCGCGGGTCGCCGACGGGCAAGCGATACCAACTGAGCGAGGCGCGGTAGCGCGCCCGAATCGAGTCGTCGACGATGGTCGGGTTTTCGAGAGTTCGATGCGGCGGCGCGCCCAACGCCCAATTCGCGCCGTTCAATCCGAGCGAAATGATTTGCTTCGAGCCTTCGAAGTCATCGATGTAACTGACGCCTTCGGGATCCAACTCCGTGCGCAATTCGTCGGGAATGCCAGGGAACACGTGCGCGTATTCGGCGTTGATGGAAAAGCGCGATGGCTCCTTGACGCTGACGAGAGGCAAGCGATCGATGAGCTTCGTGAGCCAACGCATTTGCGTCGCGTATTGCAAGTCCATTCCGAAAATGCGATTGACGATGGGTTCGTCGCCGACGCGCACCTTGTCGGTCAAGGGGCGCTCGGAGTATTGCAGAAAGGTCGCGCCGAGCTTGAAGTCGTCGCTGAACGCATATTCGCCGCGCAAGCCCAAAATGGAACGCGAGGCGAGCAAGAAAAGATCGTTTTTCTCGAAATCGATTCTCAAATTCGCGCCCGGTTGAAGCGCGTCGTCTTTGAGAATCGTTACTTGCCCCAATTGGTAATCGACCGTGTAATCGATGCCTTCGCGGAGCGGCACGCCGCGGCTCGTTACGCGCACGCTGCCTTGCGCCACGTTGAAGCCGATGGAGATCGGATTTTGAATGTTGCTTTTGTAGCGAACCTTGATGGCGTAAAAGTTCTTGGCGCTCGCGTTTTGCGCGTCGAATTGCGTGCGCTCGTAGATTTCGTCGTAGATGAACCTCTCGTATTGTTGCGCAAGAGGCGCGCCCGTTACGCGCTCGATTTCGCGCTTGATGGGCGCGGCGAAAGGACGCTGAAAGGGAAAAATCAGCAAGCCGCGCTGCGGGTCGATCGTTACGCCGGGCACGAAATCGAACGTGCGATCCGAGCCTGGGGCGCCATTGACATCGAAACGATCAAAGCCCGTTACTTGATTGAGCGTGTTCGTGAAGCCAGAAATCGGCAACACTTCGTTTTCGGGCGGATTGTCGCCAGGGTTTTGATAAACGACCCTCACGTTGAAGTCTTCGCGCTGAACGTCTCTGCCGCCAAGCGCGTAGATGTTTTTGAGCATCAAAATCCACGTCGCCGTGTCGGAAGGCGTAAACTCGGCGGGCTTGACGAGCTTGAAGACGGCGCGGCGTTGCAACGTGTCGGTGCTAAAATCGCCAACCTTGACGGGCGGAACGCCGGGAACGGGCGTGAAATCGTAAGAGACGGCAATCACGTCGCGCGGGTCGAGCGGCGCCGTGAAGGTGATGTAGCCCAAGATGGGATTGAACGTATAGTCCTGCCCTTCTTGCATCAAGGTGAAAACGCCCTCTTGAAACGGTCCTGGGATTTGCGGCAGAGGGTCGGCGGTTCGGAGTTGTTGCAAGAAGGCTTGCGTTTGCGAGGTGTCGGCTAAATCGTTGTAGGCGTTGTTCGGAAATGGGAAGCCGTTTTGCAAGCGTTCAAACGAATAAGGCGCGTCGCCCAAGTTGAGCAAGGCGACTCCGGGACGTTGATTGGCTTGCAAGGGCGGCGCGCCTGGTCCGCCCGTGCCGATGGCTTGGTTGGCGGGTCTGCGCCACACTTCAAGCCGATTGATTTGTCGCCCTTGCATAGCGGGCGTGATGAGAAGGCGCGGCACGTTTTGCGCGAAGGCTTGTTCCCAATTCGTTACGAAAAAATTGCTCACGAAAAAGTGCCGCGTGTCGTCGTAATCCCACGCCTGAATGGTCTGCTCCGTTACGCTCGCGCCGCTCTGCACGCTGAACGATTCGGTTCTGCCGCGCTGTTGCGAGGCGACCGCTATCAAGTTCAAACCGGCGATTTGAAACTGCGCCTTGATGCCGAACAAGGCTTGACTGCTGCCAATGAGCGACGTGGGAAGCGTAAGCGACACGTTGCCCGCCTCGATGGATTGCACCAGATCGTCTTCGTAGCCTTTGTATTTGATGGATAGTTGGTTCTCGTATTGAAACGGACGCTCCGTGTTCCAATCCGCCGTGATGGTGAGCTTGTCGCCAATCGTGCCCGTGAGGTTCATTTGAACTTGTTGGTCGAAGTTCGGCACCGCCATCGACGACGTGCCGCTCGCTCGGCGCACGGGGTCTTCGGACTGTTCGGAGACGTAGGAGGCTTTGATGTCGATGTTGCCCGCCACTTGCACGCTCACGGTGGGCGGACCGAAAAGCGTGGCAAAGAGCGCGCTTTCGCCGCCGGGCACATAGACGCTGATTTTCGTGATTTTGCTGAACACGTCCGCCAATGCGTCGCGCGACGCGCCGAAACTCTGTTGCCCGATGATTTGACGAAAGTTGTCCCGAACGGTCGCCTGATAGCGCAGTTTCTTGTAGGTTTCAAACGGCAACTCGATCGCGGGACGAACCTCGAAGCCCGCAATGGTCTCGGAGATTCTGACGCGCGTCATCGCGCTGTCCAAGACGACCTTTCGCTCCGCGCTCACCTTTGGCAGAAAAAGCGCGTAGGTTTTTTGCTCGATTGGAGAAAGATAGGGCGCATCGACGCGCCGATACCGAAACTGCTGAACGCGCGTCGTCGAGTCTGAAAGCGCCGCTTCGATGGAATCAAGTTCGGACGGCGCAAAAGGCGGAGCGTTTGCCTTCGAATCGCCTTTGAGAAGTTGGTCCAATGCTTCGCCCGCGTCGTTTTCGGGCAAATCGCGTCGACTGGCGGTCGTGTCCGTGTCGCTTGCGGGGCGATGAAGCAAGGCGCGCGCCGCGTGGAATTGGCTGAGGTAGAAAAGCTTTGCGGTGGCGATGGGGCGAAATCCGCTTGGCGTGGTCGCGTTGCAATGAAGCGGCGTTGCGACGCTATCCGTTTGAATGCGTCGCGCGGAATCGCCATTAATTTTCTCGTCAAACGACTTCTCGTCAAACGACGGCGATTGCGTTGGCGGCGAAAGCGGCGCGTCGGGCGCAAGTTCCGTCGAAATCATAGCCAGAGCCAGCGACGCGAAAAACGCTCGCAGAGGCGCGCGCCAAACGCGCCCAGCGCCTTTCGTGAGGCAATCGCCATTGGTCAAAAGGCTGAAAACCCGCTTCAATCCAAGTTTGAAATCGTTGCGCCGTCGGTTTGAGCAAAAGCGATGGCGTTGCGCGCGCGACGCGCAAACTCGCTCCGCTCTGACGATGAAAGGTTACCGCGCGTAGAGTTGAGCCATTCAGAATCGGATTAAGCGTTGCGGAAACGGTCGGAGGACTTTGCGACGCGCTTCAATTTTTCGCTCAAAAAAAAACGGCGCAAGTTTAACGCTTTCGCCGCGCATAATCAACCCGCGTCTCTCGCCCATTCGCTCTTGCGCGAGGCGTGCCGCAAGGCTTCTTCGACGGCTTCGACGAGTCGCGCTTCGGGGATGTCCATCATGCACTTGAAGTGTTTTCTCGGACACGAGGCGCGCCCAATGTGCGAGCATGGTCGGCACTTTAACCCCGCGACTTCCAAAACTTCGAAGCGCGTTTTGTAGGGCAAGAATCCAAACTCTTTGACCGAAGAGCCAAAGAGCGCGACGATAGGCTTTTGAAACGCCGCCGCTACGTGCATCAAGCCCGTGTCGTTTGAAAGCGCCGCGTCCGCCGCCGCCAGCATCGAGGCGCTTTCGCGCAGAGAGAGCCTGCCCGAAAAATTTTTGACGCGCTCTTTCTTTTCAATGCGCCTCAAAATCTCGTCGGCGAAGGGCGCGTCGTCGCCGCCGCCCAAGAGCCAAACATCGAGCGTCGTTCTCTCCAACAAGAGATTTAGCGTCGTGGCGAAGCGTTCAGGCGGAAAGCGTTTGGTGAAATGTCGCGCGCCGAAGCAGACGGCGAGCGCGCTCGCATGGGTTCGATGCGAAAGCCCGAATCGGATTTCGGCTTCGCTCAAAAAAATTTCGCACCCCTTCCCGTCGAGCCTTGCGCCAAGCGGCTCTGCGGCGAGGGCGTATCGCTCCGCGACCGAGCGATAATCGCCGCAAAGATTGATCTTGAACCAAACGAGCAAAAATTTTTTCCAATTCTCTTTGCGATACGCGAAGATTTTTTCGCCGACGCGGCGATAGCGGCGCGACGAAAGGTTGTTCTGCAAATCAATCACCGCGTCGTAGCGCGAGCGAGAAGCGAAAGTTTCCGTCGTGAAAATCGCCGAGAGGGCGGGATTGCCTTGCAAAATCGGCGCGTAGGCGGGCTTGACGAGCGCGTCGATTCGAGCGTCGGGAAACGCCGTTCTCAACGCGCGCAAAAGCGGCGTGGCAAGAACCACGTCGCCTAGCGAGCCAAGGCGTATGACGAGAATCCGATTCAAACGCGCCGTCGTTTTGGCTCAAAAATACGCAAATCCTCGCGCCATCGCGCGACGACGCGCCCAACGCTCGCAGTCGTCCAAAGCGTCCAATCGCCTTGAATCTCCAACGGGAAAATCCGTATCTTTCCCTCGCAAAAATGAACCGTTCTTTCGCCACTCAACGCCGCATCAGCAGCAAAGGAGAATGACTATGAAAAAGAAAATCGTCGCCGTTCTCGGAATGGAGAACTACAACCGTCGAGTTTGGACGGATGTCAAATCGCGCCTCGCCTCCCTTGCCGACGTTCAGAACTTTTCCGAACAAGACCTCGAGACGCAAAATCCCGCGCTCGCTGGCGCGCTCAAAGACGCGGATTGCGTGCTCGTCTCGATGATTCAATTCAAGAATCAAGCCGAGTGGCTCAAAGCGCAGGTCGAGCGCTCGCCCGCCAAGACCGTCTTCGTCTTCGAGTCGATGCCCGAAGCGATGGAACTCACGAAGGTCGGAGACTACGTGATGAAAGGCAAAGGCGGCGGAATGCCCGAAGGCGTCAAGAAGGTCGCCAAACTTCTCGTGCGCGGGCGCGACGAAGACGCGCTCTACGGCTACGTCAAGCTCCTCAAATTGATGCGGACGATGCTCCCGCTCATTCCCGACAAGGCGAGAGATTTCAAAAACTGGATGAGCGCCTATTCCTATTGGTCGCAACCCGTCGCGGAAAACATCGTCTCGATGTTCAAACTCATCTTGCGCGAATACTTCGGCGAAAACATCGACGTGCCCCCTCCAATCGAGATTCCGACGATGGGCTTCTATCACCCCGACGCGCGTCTAGACGGAACGGAATACTTCAAAGACCCGAAGCATTTTCGCGCGTGGCAAGAAAAACATCTCCACAAGCTCGGCATCGACGAAAAACGCGCGCCGCGCGTGGCGTTGCTGTTCATTCGCAAGCATCTGCTTCAAGAACGCACTTACATCGATGACGCGATTCGCGCCTTTGAAGCCAAAGGCTTTTTCACGTTGCCCGTTTTCGTGATGGGCGTTGAGGCGCATGTCGCCACGCGCGAGTGGCTGATGAAGGAACGCTTGGATTTTCTCGTCAATATGGTGGGCTTTGGACTCGTGGGCGGACCCGCGGGCTCGACCAAGCCCGGCGCGCAAGCCAAAGTCGCCGAAGAACTGCTCACGAAACTCAACGTGCCCTACGTCGTCTCGCATCCGCTCTTTATGCAGGACTACAATCAGTGGGGCAAGGCGGGCGCGTTGCCGATGCAATCGACCATCACCTACTCGATTCCCGAAATGGATGGCGCGATCGCGCCCGTCGTCTTGGGCGCGATTAGCAACGGCAAACTCACCACCGTGCCCGACCGCTTGGAACGGCTCACGACGCTCGCGCAAAAGTGGGTCGGCTTGCGTCGCAAGAAAAACAGCGAGAAAAAACTCGCCTTCGTCGTCTATGACTATCCGCCCGGCTTGGGCAAGAAAGCCACCGCCGCCTTGCTCGACGTGCCCAAAACGCTCTTTGCCATTTTGAAACGATTGGAGCAAGAGGGCTACGACGTGGGCAACTTGCCGTCCTCGCCCGACGCGCTCTTCGAAGCGCTCGATGCGGCGACCGACCATCAAAAGACGTTCAACGCCAAATCCGCGCTAACGGTCTCGAAGTCCGAGTTCGATCGCCTCGCGTCCGAGCGCGAGCAGATGAAAATCGAGAAGCGTTGGGGAAACTTCGCGGGCGAGATCGCGCCGATGCCCGATGGCTCGGTCTTCATTGGCGGCATTCGTTTCGGAAACGTCTTCATCGGCGTTCAGCCGCGAATCGGCGTGCAAGGCGACCCGATGCGATTGCTCTTCGACAAACAAAACACGCCGCATCATCAATATCTCGCCTTCTATCGTTGGATTAGCCGAACCTTCCAAGCCGACGCGCTCATTCACGTTGGAATGCACGGCTCGGCGGAGTGGATGCCCGGCCTGCAACTCGCCATGAACCGCAAATGCTGGTCGGACGCGCTTCTGGGGGAAGTTCCGCATTTCTACATCTACCCCGTCAACAACCCAAGCGAAGCGTCCATCGCCAAGCGACGCGGTTACGCCGTGATGATTTCGCATGCCACGCCGCCGCTCGCGCGCGCGGGGCTTTACAAGGAACTCCCCGCCTTGCGCGACATGCTCAACGATTACCGCGAGCGTCATCTCAAAGACGACGCGAGCATTGAGGAAGCCATCGCCCAAAAGGTCGAACTGCTCTCGCTCAACGACGACGTGCCGCGCAAAGAGGGCGAATCGTTTGGCGACTACGTCAGCCGCCTTTACGCTTATCTCAACGAACTCGAAAGCCGCTTGATTACAAGCTCGCTTCACGTGTTCGGACAAGCCGCGCCCATCGAGACGCAAATCATCACCGTAACCGAAGCCTTGAAAGCGCAAGGCTTGGAGCAAACGCTGCCAAGCCTGCTGCTGCGCGAATTTGACCGTAGCGGCGCGTTCAAGCATTACGCTCACTTGGCGAGCGTCGCTCGCAAAGGCGATGAACGCGCCATCGCCCTGCGCGAGCGCATCGATGACGCCTGCAAAGTCTTTGTGGAACGGGCGATTTTCGGCAAAGAGCGTCCTGCGGACGTATGGCGCGACGTGATTGGCTCCCGCGACATCGCGCGCGAAACCGCCGAAGCCCTCGAAAAAACGATGCGCGACGGCAAAGCGATGGTCAAAGCCTTAGCCGACAACGCCCACGAACTCGATGCCATCGTCAAAGTCCTCAACGGCGAGTTCTTGCCAACGGGCGTGGGCGGCGACCTCATCCGCGACGGGCTGAACGTGTTGCCAACGGGCAGAAACATTCACGCCATCGACCCGTGGCGCATCCCGTCGGAACTTGCCTTCGCGCGAGGCGCGCAAATCGCCGACGCCATCATCGCCAAACACTTGGAAGAGCGCGGCGAGTATCCCGAAACCATCGCCGAAGTCCTTTGGGGCTTGGACACGATCAAAACCAAAGGCGAAGCCGTGGCGACCGTCATTCGCTTGATGGGCGCGCGACCCGCTTACGACGGTCAGAACAAAATCTCGCATTACGAGCTGATTCCGCTCGAAGAATTGAAACGCCCGCGCATCGACGTTTTGATGCAACTTTCGCCCGTGTTCCGCGATGCGTTTGGCTTGCTGATGAACCATCTGGACAATCTCGTCAAAGCCGCCGCCAAAGCCGACGAACCCGAAGAGATGAACTTCATCAAAAAACACGTAAGCGAAGCGATGCGACGAGGACTTTCATTCGAGAGCGCGACGGCGCGGCTCTTCACGCAAGCCCCTGGCGCCTACGGCACGTATGTCGACGATATGATTGAAGACTCGGCGTGGGAAAGCGACGACGACCTCGACGCGCAGTTCATTCGTCGCAATGCGTTCGCTTACGGCGGCGCGCGCAACGGCAAAAAAGAAACCGAAGTCTTGCAAAACCTGCTCGGCACGGTCGCTCGCGTCGTGCATCAAGTCGACTCCGTCGAGTTCGGCATTTCCGACATCGACCACTACTTCTCCACGTCGGGCGCGCTCAAACTCTGCGCCGAAAAACGCAATCCCGCCATCAAGGACGTGAAGCTCAACTATGTCGAGTCCTTCACGGCGGATATGAAAATCGACGACGTGGCGAGAGCGTTGCGCGTCGAGTATCGCTCAAAGCTCTTGAACCCGAAGTGGTATGAAGGAATGCTCGCGCACGGGCATAGCGGCGCGGCGGAAATTTCGAACCGAATGACCTATATGCTCGGTTGGGACGCGACCACCAAGAGCGTCGACGATTGGGTCTATCAAAAAGCCGCCGAAACCTACGCGCTCGACGAAAAAATGCGCGAGCGTTTGACGAAAGCCAACCCCCAAGCGATGAAAAACATCGTCGGACGCTTGCTCGAAGCGAGCGGACGCGGCTTGTGGAAAGCCGACGCGCAAACGCTCGACCAACTGCGCGAACTTTACGCCGATTTGGAAGACAGGCTCGAAGGCGTGGCGAACTGACGCGAAACGTTTCTTCGCTTCTCCGCCTTCCGCGAGCGCTTCGCGCGATGGCGCCGACTGGGCGCGTCGTCATTTCAAAAATTTCGAGAGCGTTTCGGCAAGTTGGTATTGCCTCAAACTCACGCCGAGCGCGAGCGTTTTGCCATCGGGCGCGATGAGAATCGGAAACGGGACGGATTGAATGCGAAAGCGCTTGGCGATGTCGCTCTCGAAGCGTTTTTCGGCGAAGCATTGCGTCCATTTCAGGTCGGGGCGTTTTCTAAGAAAGGCTTTCGCGTCGTCGGGCTTGTCGTCAAACGAGACGCTCACGATTTCAAAATTTTTGCCTTTGAAGCGAGCGTAAGCGTCGGCAAGAAAATCTCTTTCGGCGAGCGTAGGCGCATACCACGACATCCAAAAATCCAGCAGAACATACTTGCCACGCAGACTTTTGTCGGTGATTTTTTTGCCGTCGAGCGTTTTGAGTTCGAAGGGCGGAATGGGTTTGCCTTCGAGCGTGGGCTTGTTGGGGTCGAGTTCTTGCAAGAGCAGAACGCCTTCCTTGAAATCGCCAAGCGTTTTGCGCGCGCCTTGATAGACTTCGCGGATTTTCGCCGAGTCGCCGCTTTCCTTCGCCAAGAGGGCGAGTTCGGCGACGCAGCGCAACTCAATGCCGCGGTCGGGCGTTTGCGCCGCGAATTTGCGCAAGACGAGTTCGCGCTCCTTGCCTTTGAGCTTGGCATAGTTCAAAACCGCTTCGGGATAGAGCGACCACATCGGATACGAAATTCCGAGCAACCGCTCGGCGACATCGAGCAACTCGCTCGCGTTCTTGGGCTTGAAGTAGGGAAGCGACAAAAGCTGCGCGACGAGGATTTGACGGACGACTTCGGGCAGTTTGTCGTTGCGAATCGCGTTCATCATCTCGTTTGGGAACTCGCCGTAATCGCAAACGTAGTTTGAAGCGAAACCGCCGCTCTTCGTCCATTTTTCCAATCCCTCTTGCGCTTTGAGCAAACTTTCTTGGTAGCGACGCTCCAAGCGCGAAAGTTCTTGCAAATGCGCGAAGCGCGCGTTGAAGGCGATTCTGGGCAGAGACGAGTCGCTCGTTCTCGGCAGAAGCGCGGGATTGAACTCAATGACGAGCGGCGCGTCGCCGCGCTTGACGACGAGGGAGCGATAATCGCCCGCGCCATCGTAAAGGAAATCGTCGCTCATCGTGCCATTGACGCTGCGCTTTTGCTTGGTGACGCCCAAAAGTTGATAAGCGGCGCGCTCGGCTTTGACCTCGAAAATGAACGTGCCGTTTGGCTGTTTGAGCATTGGCGAAGCGGTCTCGAAATCGAACTTGTTCCAATCGCCGATGATCCAAACGGAGTCAAACGAAGTCTTGTAGTCGTAGGGGGCGAGTTGCGCCGTGATGAAAAGCCGCGCTCCCGCGTCGCGCAGGCTATCAATGACGAGCGGCGCGCCGAAAATCGCGTGATTGGGCGCGGCAAACCAGATCTTGTAGAACCCGCTCCCATAAATCGGAAACTCATACCTGCCATCGCTTCCCACCGAAAAATTCGCGATCGGACTTTCGTAATCGCCGTTGAGCGCGGTGAGAATCACGTTGCCCATTTTGACGGGCTTGCCGTCGAATTGCAGAACGCTTCCGCTGACGCGAACCTCCGAGCCTTGCGCCGCAAGGCTCGCCGAAAGCGTCGCCAACATCGAACAGAACAGAGCGAACTTGCCTGCGACGAGCTTCATTCTTGAATGAACGGTTATGCTTAACTTTGCGCGAAAACTCCGCCTCGCTTCAAGCAAAGCGGCTCGCTAAAAACGAAATCGTTGCGAGATTTCAAAACGATGACGAAGGCATTTTGGAACGCGCTCGCCAAACCTTTCGCGATCGAGGAGGTCTCCATACGCATCGGACAAAAGTCGAAAGACGGCGACAGCGCGTCGGTCTTCTTCTACGTGGAAGTCCCGACGATTGAAAATCGCTTGGATAGCGCGTGCGCGGAATTCGACGCGGCTTGGGAAACCCGAAAGGAAATCGTGTTCGCGTCCGAAAAATCCATCGTCGTCAAGTGCGCGCTGACGATTCACATCGACGGCAAAAGCCTGACGCGCGAGGACTTCGGCGAGGAGGTCGTCTCCAAAGAGGGCGCGACGGAAATCTACAAATCCGCCTCGAGCGATAGTTTCAAGCGAGCGGCGCGCGCTTTCGGCATCGGGCGCTACCTCGCCTCCGCGCCGTTCTTCGTCGCCAAACTCAACGACAAAGGGCGCTTCGTCAAAAAAGACGAAGAAATCATCGCCGAACTCTACCGACGAATGAACATCACCCTTTGACCGATGAAAATTGCCCATATCTCCGACATTCACTTGGATTCGCAACGCAACCCAAACTGCCTTGCGGAAATCGAAGAGCTGATTCAGCGCGTCTTTGACAAGGGCTACGACCATCTTGTCATCACGGGCGACGTCGTCGATGTCGCCAACTACGACGACCTGTGGGCGCTTCGAGAAATTTTCAAGCGCAACGGCGCGCTGCATTGGGAGCGCGTAACCATCATTCCCGGCAATCACGACGTTTTCGGCAAGTATGAATTCACGAGCAATGGCGTGGGCGCGACCGCCTCTCGCGCCCTGCAATCGACGGGATTGAACTTCGCCAAGAAGCTGCACGAGTTCTGCGACATCTTCCGCGAAACCATTACCGAAGAGCCTGAAATCACGACCTATTTCCCATTCGTCAAAGTCCTAAGCGGCGGCAAAAACGGCGTCGCGCTCGTTTCCTTTTCGAGCGTGCTCGAATGGTCGGTGCGCCACAATCCCGTCGGCTCTCGCGGCTACATACATGCCGAACAACGCCACGCGGCGACCCAAAAAGAAGTCTTGGACGCATTGAACGGGCGATTCAACATCGCGCTGTTTCATCACGCCTACCGAATTTTCGAGCCGAAAACCGCCGCCGACGCCGCGTTCATCTGGTCAATGGAACTCATCGAGCGCGAATCGTTCCTCAACACGATGAAAAAACTCAACGTCAAGATCGCCTTGCACGGACATTACCACAAAGCCGAAGTCTACGCCATCGATGGCATTGCCTTTATGAATTCAGGCTCGGTCAGGGACGCTCGAACCAAAATCAACTCCATCGTCATTCACGACGACGACGCATACTCGCAGGAGTTCGTCAAAGTTTAGTCAGCCTTGACTTCAACGTGATGAGTCGTTCTTTGTCGACGGGAAAATGAACGGCGACGATGCGCCAAATCATCGCGTAGTCGATGCCGAAGTAGCCGTGCGAGAGCACGTCTCTCGCGCCGCTCATAGACTTCCAATCCAAGCTTGGCTCTTGAATTTTAATCTCGTCGGGAATCTTCTTTGTCGCTTCGCCGACGATTTCAATGGCTTTGACGACGGCATATTGGGTTTTTTTGTCAGCGAGAAATTGGTCGAGGGTCATATTTTCAACGAAGCGTTGCGCGTCGTTCATTGCCGCAATCATATCGTCGAGGTAGTCGAGGTAGTTGCGGGGCATTGCGTCTAAATAATGAAGTTCGTCGGCAAATTAAATGCGTCTGACGCGCTTCAACAAGAGCTTGACGGCGAGCGAAACAAACCCGAAGATTATTTCGAGCAAAAAAGATTTCGCGGAAGCGAGAATCGACCATTGCTCACGAAGCGGCGCGACGCCGTTCGACAGACGAGCCTAAATCATCTCGACTTCTTTGATGATGCGCTCTGCGACGCGAGGTTTTAAGGTTTTTTGGTTGACAAGATCGACCTTGCAAGACGTGATTTCGGAAAGAAAGTTTTTCAGGCGGATAAAATCGTAGAGCGAAAGTGCATTGGGTTCTTCGAACTCCACGAGAATGTCAAGATCGCTTTCAGGGGTTTGCGAGCCGCGCCGATACGACCCGAAAATTCCGAGACGGCGAACCGAATAAACGGTTTGCAGGCGAGGCAGTTCGCGTTTCAAGATTTCCTTGATCTCGCGCAACGATTTCATTTCATTTTCATTTCATTGATCATTTCATTGACTTTTCAAAACAAATATCGCCAAATCAATGACCTTGCTCAAACGCGCTTGGTTCTCGTTTTTCGCGCTATGGCTCTTGGCGCAGAGCCTTGCGGCGCAAAGCTCCGAAGAAGCCACGTCGGGCACGAAAGCCACGATTGAGCCGCGCTATCTCTACAACTTGCCAACCGCGGGCACTTTGCGACGCGGCGCATATTGCGTCGAGGGTTGGTTCTTCGCGGGCGGCGGCGCGATGACGAGCGTTTCGGTCGGGGTCGCCGAACGCTTCTCGTTTGGCGTTTCCTACGGCGCAGGCAACCTGATTGGGTCGGGCAATCCAAGCTGGAATCCCGCGCCTGGCGTGATGGCGCGCTACCGCATCATTGACGAGGATTTGCAAATGCCCGCCATCACGATTGGCTTTGAATCCCAAGGGCGCGGCAACTTCGTCAGAGGCATCGATCGCTACGAGCGCAAATCGCCCGGCTTTTTCGTCGCCGCCACGAAAAATTTTGAGTTTCTCGGCTACCTTGCCTTGACGGGCGGAATGAACTACGGCTTGGAACGCAAAGACGATGGCGGCTGGAATGTCTATGTCGGCGCGGAAAAAACCATCGGCAAAGAGGTCAGTCTCTACGCGCAATACGACTTCGCGCTCAACGACAATCGCGCCCAAGCGCTCGGCGACGGCAACGGTTTCTTGGATCTCGGCGTGAGAGTCTCGCTCGGCGAAGGCTTGATGATTGAACTCAATTTCACGAATCTCAACGACAACTTCAAGAACATTCCCGCCGTGAGCCGCTCGGTGCGAATCGAGTATGTGAATGCGTTTTGAGCGTCAAGTCCGCGCCAAACGTCTGTGACGGCGCGCACAAGAAAAGCTCCGCCAAACGTGCTTATCTTTGCGCGCCTATCCAACCAAAACCAACCTACGATGAAGCATCTGTCGCTCGTGGCGCTCGCGCTTTGCCTTTCAGCCTGCGGCTCGTCGAAACAAGCCGAACCGCCGCTTGCCAAGTTGCCCGCGCAAATTCCGCCGAGCCACTGCCGCATTATCGGAACCATCGTCAGCATTGACCCGACGCGCTCGACCAATCCGCAAGACCCCTGTTCAAAAGCCCCGTGCAAAGCCAAAGTCAAGATCACGAGAGTCCTTGGCTACGGCTCAGGCTTTTCGGCGACGCTCGCCGAGGGCAAAGAGGTCGAGATGACCTTCGCGTTCACCCTCGCCCCAACGACGAAAGACCTTTTCCCGAACCTTGTCGCCCGATACAAGGGCTTGAAAGAGGGCGACTCGTTTCAAGCCGACGTGCAATCGTCGCTCAAACTGGGCGACGACAAACCATCGCTCACCGTGATGGCTTACGAAGTTCAGTGATGGTCAACCCAAACTTAGAAGTGAAAAGATGAAAAACGACGGCAAACTTCTCGCAATCGCTCTGCTGATGGCGGGCGTTGCGCTTCTTGCGCTCAAATACGCCGCGCCCAAAAATCCGACCAGTCAGGTCGCAAAACCCTTGTCGCCGAAGCCCGTCGTTGGCACGACGGAAAATCCTCGCGCGCGAATCGAGTATGAGACGCGAATGCTCGTCGACCCGAAAACGAAACAAATTCCGCGCGACATTCGCAGGCTCGAACTCGACTACGCCGAAACGTTGCCAGAGATTGACGAAGGTTCGACCGAGTCGTTCACTTGGACGCATCGCGGTCCGTGGAACGTGGGCGGCAGAACGCGCGCCTTGGCGCTCGATGTCTCCGACCCCAACGAGCAAACGATTCTCGCGGGCGGCGTTTCGGGCGGAATGTGGCGCAGCACGAATGGCGGAACGAGTTGGACGCGCGTCACGAACCCGCTGCAACTGCAAAGCGTTACCTGCATCGCCCAAGACACGCGAACGGGCAGAACGAACACGTGGTATTACGGCACGGGAGAATTTCTCGGCAACAGCGCCAGCGGCGGCGATGCTTTCTTCAAGGGCGATGGCATCTTCAAATCTACCGACGGCGGACTGACGTGGACGCAACTGGCTTCGACCGTTTCAGGCACGCCGCAAACGTTTGACCTCGTAACCGACTTCATCTACAACATCGCCATTGACCCCTCCAACTCGACGCAAGACGAAGTCTACGCGGCTTGCTACGGCGCGGTGCTACGCTCGACCAACGGCGGAGCGTCGTGGAGCGTGGTTCTCAATGGGCTTGGCAATCCGAATCAAGCGATTGCGACCGATGTCGCCGTAACCTCGACGGGCGTGGTCTATGCGACCGTCAGCAACAACAGTTCCGCTACGCGAGGCATCTTCCGCTCGACCGACGGCGTGAATTGGACGAACATCACGCCTAGCGGTTTCCCGTCGAACTATCGCCGCATCGTCATTGGCATTGCGCCCTCCAACGAAAACATCGTCTATTTCTTGGGCGAAACGCCGGGCGGCGGAAAACTCACCAACCCCGAAGAAAACGAATGGATGAGCCTTTGGCGATACAATGCGGCAACGAATTCGTGGCAAAATCGCTCCAACAACTTGCCCGACACGTCCACGTTTGGAACGCCGCTTGGCGGTTTCAATTCGCAAGGCTCTTACAACCTCGTCGTGAAAGTCAAGCCCGACAATGAAAACTTCGTCATCATTGGCGGCACGAACCTGTATCGATCGACCGATGGCTTCTCGACCGCCAACAACATCGCTTGGATTGGCGGCTATCACCCCACTGAGTTTCTCTATCCGAATCATCATCCCGACCAACACGCCATCGTATTCTATCGCAACGCGGCGCGAAGCAATTGGATGCTGAGCGGATGCGACGCGGGCGTGAGCCGCACCACCAACATCGCCGCTTCAAACGTGTCTTGGACGCGCCTCAGCAACGGCTACCTGACGACGCAGTTCTACACGATTGCCATTCAGAACGCGAGCGGCGACGTGAAAATCATCGGGGGCAAACAAGACAATGGCACCTATCGCACCGTCTCGAGCTCGAGCACGGCGAATTGGCAAAGTATTCTCGGCGGCGATGGCGCTTATTGCGCGATTGCCGCGTCAGGCAACCCGCACTACGTCTCTTCGCAAAACGGCTTTACGCTTCGATTAACGCTGGATGCGGCTGGAAATTACGATCCGACCAACTGGACGCGCGTCGACCCGCAAGGCGGCTCAGGCTACCTGTTCATCAATCCTTTCAAGCTTGACCCTAACAACTCGAACCGAATGTATTTCGCGGGCGGCACGAGGCTTTGGCGCAACGACAATCTCACGGGCATTCCGTCGCTTTCCAACGAGCCTGCGTCGTTTGGTTGGACGAGCATCAATCTGCCCATTAGTCAGACCGCCATCTCAGCGATTGCCGTCTCGACCACGCCCGCCAATCGCGTCTATGTGGGCACGGCAACTGGCGACGTGTTGCGAATCGACAATGCCCAGAGCGCCTCGCCAACCATCACAAACGTAACGGGCGCGTCAATGCCTGCGGAAGGATATGTGAGCGACATTGCTATTGACCCGTCAAACGCCAACAACGCGATGGTTGTCTTTTCAAACTACAACGTCATCAGCCTTTACTACACGACGAATGGCGGAACGAGTTGGACGGCGGTGGCGGGCAATTTGGAGCAAAACCCAGACGGCACGGGCAACGGTCCGTCGTGTCGTTGCGCGGCGATTCGCAACGTGTCGGGCGGAAAGGTTTTCCTCGTGGGCACGAGCACGGGTTTGTATGTAACCTCGACCCTCAACGGAATGTCGACCGTTTGGCAACGCCAAGCGCCGAACTCGATTGGCAGAGCCGTCGTAACCGCGATAGCGACGCGCGAGTCCGATGGGGTGGTCGTTGCGGCGACGCACGGCAACGGCGTTTATAGCGCCACGGTCAATTCGCTCGTGTCCGCGCCGAAGCAAACCCCGAAGCCAAAATCCTTTATGCTCGCGCAAAATTACCCGAACCCCTTCAACCCCAGCACGACGATTGAGTATCGACTGCCGAGCGCCAGCGACGTCACGTTGGAAGTCTTCGATGCGCTTGGCAGGAAGGTGAGAACGCTCGTCAATGAGCGACAAGGCGCGGGAACGCATCAAGTTCATTTCAACGCGGCAGGCTTGGCGAGCGGAACATACTTCTACAAGTTGCGAGCGGGCGACAACGTCGAAACGCGAAAAATGTTGCTCGTCAAATAGCGACGGCGACGTAAATTCGGCGCGTCGAGACCTCTCGGTTCCGAGCGGGCGATGAATCCAAAACGATGGGTTCGCGCCTCGCTCGGAATGTTTTTTAAGAACGCCAAACGACGCATCGCCAATGAAATTCGCTTGTCTTTTTCTCGCGCTGATGTCGCTGTCCGTTGGCGCCTTCGCGCAGCGCGTGATGCCAAACATCGACTTGCCGCCCGAATCGGCATACGACCCCGACCGTCCGCCGCCCTCGTTCCACAAGCAAAACCGCGAGCGGTTTCTCTCGATGCTCCCCGATAGCTCGATTGCCATCTTCTTCGCCAACGATTTGAAGACGCGCAACAACGACGTCGAGTATCTCTTCCGACAATCGAACTCCATCCTCTATCTCACGGGGCTTTACGACGAGCCCAACGCCGCGCTGCTGCTCTCCAAATTCCCGATGCCGTTTCAAAATTTCGCAACGACGGAAATCCTCTTCGTTCAGCCGCGCAACGCCTTGATGGAGACTTGGACGGGAAGACGCTTGGGTCCAGAAGGCGCGACGCAAAAACTCGGCGTCGCCGCCGCAACGATCATCGATTCGCTTCAACCCTATCTGTTCAACGAACTGCTCAAAACCTATCGCGCTCTCGTCAAGCGCGTTTTCATTTCCTACCCCGCGAAAGATTACGCCGATTCCGACGGCGATTACGCCAAACTCGTCAAGACCATTGATGCGCGCCTGCGCGAGGACAAAACGCTCGTCGTTCAAAACGCCTCGCCGCTTCTCGGACAGATGCGCCAAATCAAACACCCCATTGAAATCGACTTGATTCAAAAAGCGACCGACGCGACGATCGCCGCGCACTTGGAAGCCATCAAGTCGTGCGAGCCGAACATGCGCGAATACGAACTTGCCGCCGTCGCCGAGTATGTCTTCAAGAAAAAAGGATGCGAATACGTGGCGTATCCAAGCATCGTGGGCGCGGGCGAAAACAGCGTGATTCTGCACTACAACTCGACGCGCAAAAAAATTTTGGACGGCGAACTCGTCTTGATGGACATGGGCGGCGAATACCACGGCTACGCGACCGACATTACGCGCACCATTCCCGCCAACGGCAAATTCACGCCCGAACAGCGCGCCATTTACGACCTCGTTCTCGCCGCGCAAGATAGCGCCATCGCGCAGTGCAAGCCGGGCAACTCGTTCCGCGCCCCGCATCAGAAAGCCGTCGAGGTCATCGCCGAAGGCTTGCTCAAACTTGGCTTGATTCAAGACAAAGCGGACTATCGCCGATACTTTATGCACGGCACGTCGCATAGCGTCGGACTCGATGTGCACGATCCGGGAATGGCGGTTCTGCAAGCGGGACAAGTTCTCACCGTCGAACCGGGCATCTACATCGCCGAAGGCTCGCCGTGCGAACGCAAGTGGTGGAACATCGGGGTTCGAATCGAGGATATGATTTTGATTACGGAAACGGGCGCGCGCGTAATGTCCGCCGCCCTGCCGCGCAAAGCCGAAGACATCGAAACGTTGATGAAGGAAAAAGGAATCGGAAACCTCGCAATCAAGTGAGCAAACGCCTTGGCAAACTCGACCTCCAATGCGCGTCGCGTTCAGGCTTCGATGGTTTCTTTGAGGGATTCGCGGGAGATTTTCTCGTCGCGCAATTTTTTGGCTTCGGCGACGAAAGCGTTGAAAAGCGGATGAACGCTGTGAACGCGCGATTTGAGTTCGGGGTGAAACTGCACGCCAACGAACCAGCGGTGCGACGGAATTTCAATCATCTCCACCAACTCGCCATCGGGCGAAAGCCCTGAAAACACAAGACCGTTCCGCGCCAAAATCTCCCGATACGCATTGTTGACTTCGTAGCGATGACGATGCCGCTCCGTGATGAGCACCTTGCCGTAGGCTTGAAAGGCTTTCGTGCCTTCGGCGATGACGCACGGATACGAGCCGAGCCGCATCGTGCCGCCTTTTTCTTTGACCGTCTTTTGCGATTCCATCAAGTCAATGACGGGGTGCTTGGGGCGTTTCTGAAATTCGGTCGAGTTGGCGCCCTCCAAGCCGCACACGTGGCGCGCGAATTCAATCACGGCGCATTGCATGCCCAAGCAAATGCCGAAGAACGGAATGTTGCGCTCGCGCGCGTATTTGATGATGGCGATTTTGCCTTCTATGCCGCGATTGCCAAAACCGGGCGCCACGAGCGCGCCCGCCACGTCGCGCATCGCTTCGTCGAGCGTGATGTTGCCGTCCTCGATGTCGTCTGAACGCACGAGTTTCACCAAGACTTTCACGTCGTTTGCCGCGCCCGCATGCACGAAGGCTTCGAAGATGGATTTGTATGCGTCGGGATATTCGGCGTATTTGCCCACGAGCGCGATGCGCAGCGTGCCGTCTTTGGGAAACTTGACCTTGTGCGAGAATTCTTCCCAATCGCTCAAATCCACCGCGCCGCTGTCTTTGATGCCCAACTTGCGCAGGACGAGCAAATCCAACTTCTCTTCGTGCAACAGCAGAGGCACTTCGTAGATGGTTTCCGCGTCGCGCAAGCCCACGACGTCCGCGTCGGAAAGATTGCAGAAGAGACCAATCTTGTGCTTGATTTCTTTGGAAAGCGCTTTTTCGCTACGGCAGACGAGCACGTCGGGCTGAACGCCGATTTCGAGCAGGAGACGGACGCTGTGTTGCGTCGGCTTCGTTTTCAGTTCCGAAGCGGATTTGATGTAGGGCACGAGCGTGAGGTGAATGTTCATCGCGTTCTTCGGACCGAGTTGGAGTTTGAGTTGGCGCATCGCTTCCAAGAAGGGTTGCGATTCGATGTCGCCAACCGTGCCGCCGATTTCCGTGATGACCACGTCGTATTTGCCCGTGTTTGCCAGTTCGAGCATTCTCGATTTGATCTCATCGATCACGTGCGGCACGACTTGCACGGTCGCGCCCAAGTAGTCGCCGCGTCGCTCCTTGTCGATGACGTCTTTGTAGATGCGCCCCATCGTCACGTTGTTGGCTTGCGACGTGGAAAGGTCGAGGAAGCGTTCATAATAGCCCAAGTCCAAGTCGGTCTCCGCGCCGTCGTCGGTAACATAAACTTCGCCGTGCTGATAGGGCGACATCGTTCCGGGATCGACATTGATGTAGGGATCGAGTTTCTGGACCGACACGCGCAATCCGCGCGCCTTCAGCAAGCGCCCGATTGATGCGACAGTGATGCCTTTGCCGACGGACGAAGCAACCCCGCCGGTTACGAAAATATACTTTGCCATG
This sequence comes from Chloroherpetonaceae bacterium, assembly GCA_025055975.1. Taxonomy (GTDB): domain Bacteria; phylum Bacteroidota; class Chlorobiia; order Chlorobiales; family Thermochlorobacteraceae; genus JANWWM01. The sequence goes on from JANWWM010000050.1 coordinate 52,298, forward strand.
AACCTGCTGCTCCCGACTCTGACTGTCCTTTTGGTTTATAAAACGGCAGTTCTGCAAGAAATAGATTGAGGGGAAGGCAATCCCGCCTTCCCCTCGAGAGAC
>JANWWM010000059.1 GCA_025055975.1 Chloroherpetonaceae bacterium
GGAATTTTTTGGAGCGCGTAGAGACCAAAGGCGGCAAGAATGATGAGCATGCCTGCCATCGCCAAGCGCTCTTTGAGCGAAAATTCAATCAGTCGGTTGAGCATTGTTTCGTTTATCTACGAATGTTGCGTCTCGCAAAAGCGCGCTTGCGCTACTTTTCCGCCACGCTAACACATTCACGGAAATGACGATGACGATTGAAGCCATCTACGACGGCGAAACCTTCAAGCCAAAGCTACCTGTGGACTTGCCGCCAAACGCCAAAGCCAAATTGACCATTGAGCTCCTCATCGACGACCCAGACGAACAAAAGAAACAAGAGGAACGACGCACAGCCTTTCTGGAAGCAGCACGCAAAGCGCAAGGCATTTGGGCAAACCGCCCTGACATTGACGAAGCCTACCAGCAATTAGAAGAAGCGTGGCAAAAATGGAACGAGGAACTGAAGTCCTTGTCAATACGACCATCTTAATGCTTCTGCCTTTCCTCAACATTTTGCCGACAGACGAAACAATTGCGCGCAAAGCGGCATCGCTAAACGCAATCGGATTATCCAAAACAAAGACATCGGCATTCGTGATGTCTTCATCGCCTCGACGGCGCTGCGCGCCAGCTCCCACTGCTAACTTTGAATGTCAGACATTTTGAGCGCGTTCCAAATTTGTCTCTGACCACTTTGCCATAAACCTGCGAGCGCACCGTTTTGCATCGTTCGAAAAAACTCAAAGGCGAAAATGAATCGTGAAGAATTTGAGCGCATTTTATCGACGCTAAAGCCCGAAGACTTTGATGGACACACGGAGTTTCATCGTTTAACGCCTGAACAAAAGCTTATGTGGCTATCGCAGATTGCGCAGTTTGTCGTAGAAGCCCGAACCTTCCGAAAAATCTCAACCGAAGCGCCATCTCCAACAGCGACGCAGCATACATCGCCAGCGTAGCGCATCAGTCCACCCTCGTTCTCTTTAAGAGGCGCAAACTCAGAAAAGCGCGCGCTTTCACTTGTCTCTGACTGCTTTGCGTAGAGCCTACTCTTCAACTGTGCGGGCGCGCAGTTTGGATTTGAGAAAGAACACGTTTTTCGTCACTACGCGCTCGCCTTCGCGCAAGCCTTCCGCAATCACCGCAAACTCTTTCGTCTCTTCGGCAACTTTGACCGCGCGCGCCTCAAAGAGCGTGTCGTTTTCCTGCACGAAGACGAACTTTTCTTCGCCATCAATGGCAATGGCGCTTGTGGGCACGAGCAGTTCAGGCTCTTCGCGCTCAATCGTGATAAGCAGTTCCGCGTGCATTGAGGGTTTGAGCAAATGCTTGGGATTTTTCAGCATAATGCGCACGGGCAACGCATGCGTGGTTTCATTGACCACTGCGCCGACGCTGTGAATCGTGCCGAGAAATCGCGTCGCGTGAAACGCGCCCACATAAATCTCTACCGCTTGCCCTGCGCGCACCTTGCCAAATTCAGGCTCAAACGCGCTTCCGACCAGCATCACTTCATCGAGATTCACGATTTGAAAGAGCGGCTTGTTTGGCTCGACATATTCGCCCAGCGACACAAACCGCTTTGCCACGATTCCTGAAATCGGCGCACGAATCACGATAGCCGACACGGCGCTATCGGGTCGGGCTTTAAGCCGTTCAAGGTCGCGCTTCGAAAAGCCGATGCCAACGCACTTGGCTTCGGCGGCGCAAAGACGTGCTTCGGCGAGTTTTCGCGCCGATTCGGATTCGAGCAAGACTTTTTCCGAGAGAATGTTCTCGGACGCAACGGCGCGCTTGCGCTTGTAGTCCGCGTCGGCGAGCGCAAAGGCGGTGGCGCTTTCCCAAAGCTCCGCCACTAGCGCGGCAATCGTGGCGCTTTCCAACACGGCAAGCGGCATGCCTTCTCGGACTGCGTCGTTTTCAGTGGCGAAAATTTTTTGAATGCGTCCCGCTATGCTTGCGCCAACGAAGGCTTCACCCTTTGGACTTGCCACGACATCGGCAGGGATTTTCACCACATAGCGCAACTTTTCGCGCGCGACTTGATGAATGCCCAAATCCAATCGCAGCAATCGCTCTCGGTCAAGCGCGACGACATGCGTCGGTTCGGGCTTTTCCCTTGCTTCATCAAGCGACTTCGGCGGTTCGGATTGTTGACATGCGGCGAAAAGAACTCCAAGGCAATAGAGCGCTATCAGAATCCCACCCCCTCTCTTTTTGAAGGAGAGGGAAATTCTTCTGACGCAACCAGAATCAAGCGGGCGGCAAGCGTTGCGTGATTGGCTTGGCGAAATGCGTTTCATCGTTCCATCATTCGTTGAAATTCAAAATGCCTGCGGCGCGCAGGAGTTCAGCCAGCGCGCGCTCGGCAAGGAAGCGTTTTTCCAAAGCGTTTTTTTCGGAGTCGAAGTAAGCGCGTTTGGCTTCGAGAAACTCAATGTAGCCGATGTTGCCCGTTTGGAGCAGACGTTCTGCGGCGCGAAAGGCGCGTTCTGCGGCGGCGCGTTCTTCCGTCTCGGCGCGTTGGGCTTGCGTTTTGGCAGATTCATAGCGCACAAAGGCGTTGCGCAGTTCGGTTTCAAGTTGCTGAATCGCAAGCCGCGTCTCATGCTCTTGCGCTCGAAGCAGCGCCGATTTTTCTTCAATCTCGCCGCGCCCTTCGAGCCAAAACCAGAGCGGCACGGAAAGCGAAATTTCGCCGCCGTAGAAGTTCTGAAACGGATTCTCCGCAGGCGCAAAGCGTTGTTGGAAAATCGTCAAGCGAAAACTTGGCAAGAGCGCCAAATATGCTGCTGAGCGCGCCAGTTCCGCCGATTCCAATCTTGCTTGCATCGCTTTGAGCAGTGGGCGACTTTCCAGCGCGGCGCGATAGAGCATTGCAAAATCGAAAACGGGAAATGCGCCTCGAAGCGAATCGGAGAGTCTAAACGCTGTGTCTGCAGGATTGCCCATTAGCAGCGCAAGGCGTTGCTTGGCTTCGGCAAAGGTTGCGTGCGCGTCGGCGAGCGCGTTTTCGGCGCGGCTGAGTTCCGCTTTGGCGCGCAAGACTTGCAATTCGGACGCTTCGCCCACGTCGCTCAGCCGTTTTGACATTTCATAGAATCGCTGCGAGACGGCGCGATTTTCTTCGGCAAGTCTCAGCATTGACTCCGCCACGAGCGCGCTGGCGTAGGCAATGCGAACCGATGCGACGATTTCGTTTCGCAGTTCGGCGGTTTCGCTCTCGAGCGATGCGGCAAGTTTGGCTTGCGAGCGCGCGCGGTAGTAGGTTGTCAGCGGAAATTCGAAGCCTTGCGAAATCTGCCATCGGCGCACGATTTGCGTTTCCGTTGGCGAGTTGAGCATCTCTTCCGTGTAATAAGACACGACAGGCTTTTCGGGCGAAAGCGTCATCAGCGCGCGAGCTTCGGCGCTTTCCCAAAGCGAGCGTTGGCGTTTCAAGGCAAGATTCCGTTCCAGCGCGCGTTCAATGGCGGCTTGTTTTGAAAGCGACTGCGCCAAAAGCGTTTGCGAAACAGTCGCAAGAGAAAAAAGCGCAAGAAACATGCAAAGCCAGAATTTCATCGTTTGAGCGTTGGTTCAACTTAGGTTCGGAGCGATGTCGCAAACCGAGCGTTTGCAAACCGAGCCTCGAACCACGCTCAAATGCGGAGCGGCAGAGCGGCAAGAGTGGAAAGTGGTTTCTTGGGCGGCGATGAGTCGGGAGAGACGTTTTCGCTGGAAAAGTTGAGCGTTTGCGACGCGGTTTCGTCGGCAAGCGTCAGCGTTGCCAGCATCTCGTCGGAAGCCAGAACGATGCTGTTTTGGAGCGACGAGGTCTGGTTTTGCGCTTGATACTGCGCGCCGCAAATCGGGCAGTTGGTTGCAAAGCAGGCGTGATAGTCGGTCAGGTTCAAGTAGGAGCGGTCGATGGATCTATCGTCCAGAATGCCGCACACTGTCGAAGCAAGAAAGAGACTTGCGACGGCAAGGAATGCAAGGCGATGCGCGAGCGTCGGCATAGCTTTGGCGATGTTTTTTCAAAGTTAAGCGCAAGCGTTGCGCGTTCGCAAGCCTTGAACGCTATTCGGAATTAGACATAGTCAAT
>JANWWM010000071.1 GCA_025055975.1 Chloroherpetonaceae bacterium
AACTTTCGCGCCTTCCGAATTGATTTTTGAAACGAAGGCGTCGCTTCCGATGCCGATGTTGTCCAAAACGAGACGCATCGCGTTGGCGACGTCTTGCGCCGTTTGCGCGGAATCCGAGAGCGCGAAGAGCGACGGACCCGACCCCGAAATGCTACACCCCAACGCGCCCGCATCGAGCGCGGCTTTTTTCATTTCGTAGAAACGCGGAATCAAAATCGCGCGAATCGGCTCGACGATGACGTCTTGCAGAGAGCGCGAAATCAGGGCGTAATCCGACATCAAAAGTCCCGCCACGAGTCCCGCCACGTTGCCCCACTGCGTAATGGCGTTGCTCAAACTGATTTGTTGTTTCAGGACGGCGCGCGCGTCTTTGGTTTGAATTTCGATGTGCGGATGCACGACGGTCGCAAACAGGCTTGGGGGCGATGGCAACGAAATGACATCGAGCGGCGCGTAAGAGCGCACGAGCGCGAACCCGCCCAAGAGCGAGGGCGCGGCATTGTCGGCATGCGCCGAGCCGCATGCGACGCGCTCGCCTTCGAGCGCGAAAGGCAACAAGTCGCGCTTCGATAGCGGACGACCCAAGAGTTCGTTGACGGCGACGACCGCCGCCACCGCGCTCGCCGCGCTCGATCCCAACCCCGACCCCAGCGGCATTTTTTTGCGCAGCTCGAGCTCGATGCCGCGTCGCTCGCCCAAGCGTTTCAGAAGCGCTTGGGCGGAAACGCCCGCCGTGTTTTTGCGAGCGTCCAACGGCAACCTGCCGCCATCGCCCTCGATGCGCGAAATCGCCACGCCTTCGCCATCGGAAAATCGCGCCGTGAGTTCGTCGCCCGGCTCGCAAAGCGCAAAGCCAAGCACATCGAAGCCCGCGCCAACGTTGGCGACGGTCGCGGGCGCAAACGCGGTAACTTCGGTCATTCTCGTTGGGCGGATTGCGCGCGTTCCAACTGCTCCAACAGTTCTTTTTCGCGCGCGTCGTATTCCTCTTCCGAAATCTCGTCGAACTCGAATTTCAGCCGCAACTCCATCAACTTTTCCTTGATGCGCCTGACGTCGGTCGTTTCCCTTTGAACTTGCTCGTCAATCGCTTTGGCGATGGCGACGAGCGCGTTGATGGGCGCGAGCAAGATGTCGTCGATGATGAACATCACTCGGATTCGGTTGCGTCGTTGAGCGTAATGGTCAGTCGCAAAAAATTATACGGCGGCAAATTGCCCACGTATTTGAGTTTGAACTTGCCTTCGTAACGCTCGGCGATTTCGCTCACTTTCTTGTCTATTTCGGCTTCTTGGGCTTCGCTCGCAAGAAAGGCGGCGTTGAGAAACATTCGGTCGGTCGTGGTCGGGTTGACTTTCGTTTCTTCGGCGAGCGGGCGCAACTGGGCTAAAATTTCCTCGCGCCACTTTTCTTTTTCGGCGTTCAAGGCGGCTTCGACCATTTTGCCAATCTCGATGAGTTCGCTTTGCGTTGGATTGCCGCGTCGCGCGAGTTCTTCTTTTCGCCGTTGAATCGCCTCGTTTTTTCGAAGCAAGTCTTGGAAAATCGTTTCGGGGAACATTCCCTTCAAGCCGAGTTCCTTTTTGCCTTCGAGCCGCGCGAGTTGCGCTTTGAAAAGGTCGTAATGTTTTTCAAGCAACGCCATGACGTCGCGCTCGCTTTGGGCGATCATCGAAAATCGCATCGGCAAGAGCGCGTAATGCTTCATTGCGGCTTCGACGGCGCGCTCGTGCGCGAGGGCGTTTTCGCGCGAAACGGGATAGGGGGCAAGCGGCGACGCGCTCACAAACGCGCCAATGTCTCGCCATTCGACAAGGTAAATCTCGTCGCCTCGCCCGCCAATGCCCGAATTTCCAAGCGATTTCGGACGATCGACGCCGCGCCAAGTTTCCACGATGGCGTAAATGTATCGCCCCGAATACGTTTGCATTCTTGTTGGAATCAGGACTAAATGAAGGTTGCCAAGTCGAACCTCAAAACGCGAGCGCGCCACGGTTTCGCCTCGCCGTCGCTCGCCGAGCGGCGACATCCTTTCTTCGCTTGCCAGTCGCAAACGAGGGTTTCCGCAACGCTGAATGTCGTCTCGCGCGCCCATCGACGCGCTTTTTCGCAATCGTTTCGGAAATCGTCATTCGTTGCAACCCGCCGTTTTTGAGCGTCAATCGCAGACGAAAACCCGCGTCCGCGACGACGCGACGACGCGCGATGGTTGCGCAATGCCCAACATCGACAAGTTCTTCAAGCATTGTCGTAGGATTCGGTTTGTTCGGGCGCCAGTTCGGCGATGGCGTCGGCGAAGTTGGGTTTCAAAACGCCCTTGTCGGTGATGATGGCGGAAACGAGCGAATGCGGCGTGATGTCGAAGGCGAAGTTGAGCGCGGGCAGATTGTCTTTGGCGACGCTTCGCCCGTAGATGCGCGTCAGTTCAAGATTTGCGCGACGCTCGATCGGGATTTGCGAGCCGTCGGCGATGGCGAAATCGATGGTGGAAATGGGGGCGGCGACGAAAAACTTGCGACCGTGAAAATGCGCGGCGACGGCATGGGCGTAAGTGCCGATTTTGTTCGCCACGTCGCCATTGGCGGCGATTCTATCCGCGCCCACGATGACGAAATCGATCATCGCTTTTTGCATCAAGAAGGCGGCGGAAGAATCAGAGACGACTTCAAACGGAATTTGCGCTTTTTCCAACTCGTAAGCCGTCAGGCGCAAGCCTTGCAGCAGCGGTCGCGTTTCGGAGGCGTAGACTTTTTCAATCAATCCCGCTTCCCAAGCGCGCGCGATGACTCCAAACGCCGTTCCGACGCCGCCCGTCGCCAATTCGCCCGTGTTGCAATGCGTCAGAACCGTGAGGCGTTGAAACGGAAGCACGTGCGAAAATTCTTGCTGAAGCAATCGCAAACCGTTTCGCGCGATGAGTTCGCACCGCTCGATTTCCTCGTCGTGAATCAAGCGCGCTTCGCGTTCGAGCTTTTGGGCGAGTTCGGGAATGTCGCTTTGAGCGAGTTCGGCATCGATGACGCGCTTCAAGCGCGCGGTGGCGAAGAATAGATTGACGGCGGTCGGACGCGAGGCTTCGATTTCTTGAATGGCTTTGAAAAGATGAGCGCGAAAATTTTTCTTTTTGCCCTTGAACTGTCGCGCCGCCAAAACGACGGCGTAGCCCGCCGCGATTCCGATGAGCGGCGCGCCGCGAATCGCCAGCGTTTTGATGGCTTCGATGACGCGCTTGTAGTCGCGCGTCGCCACGCGAACTTCTTTCAGCGGCAGAAAGCGTTGGTCGAGATAGCGCAGCGCGTCGCGTTCAAAGGAAATCGCGTCAATCATCATCGCGTTGGTTACTTGTCGTCGCTAGAGCGTTCGTTTTCGAAAGCGGCGTTTTGCCCTTCTTGCAAGCCGCGCTCGTAGGCTTCTTGCTCGCGCTTCTTGCGCATCGCTCTCTTGTAGACTTCGGGGCTGTATTTCGCCGTGCCTTGCGTAACGAAGGCGCCGAACACGCCGTCGTTGTAATAAAGGTAGATGTAGTTGCCAGGGACGATTTCATCGAACGTGCCCACTTGGTCGACAAGCTTCTTGGCTTCTTCTTTGGTCAATTTGTGCACGTCCATCAAGTAATCCATCGCCACTTTGCGCGTCGAGTCGCCTTTCTTGACGACGTAGGGCTTGGGCAATTTTTCCTCGATGGCTTTGATTTGGGCGTTGAGCTCGTCGATCTTTTTGTCGGCGTCAATGAGTTTTTGGAGCATCGTTTTCGTGCTGATGTCCGCCTCTTTCTGAATCAACTCCGAGAGTTTCTTTTCCTGTTCGGGCGTGAGTCCAAGCGACGAATCGAGCTTGATTTGCTGGTCGGGATATTTTTGGTTGATTTCCTTGATGAGTTGAGACAGCTCCTCGGATTTTTTGGAGATTTCCTGTTGCTTTTCGTTGACTTGCCGTTGAGCGCGCAGGAAATCTTCGTAGGAAGGCTTTTTTTCGCCGCACCCGACGAGCGCGGTCGCAAGAATCAAGGCGAAAACGAATTGGCGTTTCATTGTTGATCGCGATGGAAGTTTGACGGAATTATTTTTCAAGCAGTTCGATGATTTTCTTGACGGCGCTCAACCCATCTTTGACCATCGCAACGGTTTTGATGCCCCTGTAATAAGCGCCAAGATGCAAGTTCTCGTAAGCGACTTGCAGATTTTCCATCAATTCGCCGTTGAGCGGAATGCGTTTTTTTATGGCTTTTCGATAGGCTTCAATGGATTGAGGCAGTTCTTTTTCGGGAACGCCTTTTTGGAGCAAGTAGCCGTCAATGGCTTTGAGCGCGGCAAGGTAGCCGATGCCTGCGCCTTCGCGGACGCATTTCTCGTCCAAGAACAGTTTGCCCGTTTTGCCGAGCGGACTTTTGCAGATGGTTTCTTTCGCGTTGGCAAGATGGCGTTTGGCTTCGGCGATTTTCTCGGTTTTGACGTTTTTGTTTTCGGCGCGTCGCATTGGTCAAACGATGTCGTTTTCTCGAATGAGCATCAAAATCGCGGAGTGCGGCACGATCATATACTTTTCGTCGTCGAACTCGATTTCGTGCGCGAAGTTTTGAATGTAGATGGCAAGGTCGCCCACTTGCGCTTGAAGCGGAATGTATTTGGGCGTGGTGGCGGGTTCTTTCCACGGCTCGTCCGCGTCGGCGGGCGGCGCGACGGCGTAGCCTGGTCCTGTTTTCACCACGTAGCCGCTCTGAATCTTCTCCTTTTCTTGAACCGACGGCGGCAAATACAGTCCCGACTTCGTCTGCGTTTCGGGCGTTTTGGGCTTGATCAAAACCCTATCGCCAACGACGATGAACTTGTCCGTGTTCGTTGCAATCAAGGTTGAAGCGATTGAAGTTAAACAAGCGAAAGTTAGCAAAATTCGCGTTCTTTGTTCGGCGCGCCGAGACGCGAGGCATTGAAAGAGTTTTGTCGCCGCGTCGCTTTTCGTAACTTCGCTCCGCCACAATTTTTCAGAATCAAAATTTCCAACGACTATGATTCGCAACGGAGAAGCGACCGAAACCCTCGTCAATGTCGATTACTACAACTTGGACGACGGCGTTTTCACCGAAGAAGAGAAAGCCGTGCGCGATAGCGTGCGCGAATGGGTCGATCGCCGCGTGATTCCCATCATCGACGACTGCGCGCAGCGAGCGGTTTTCCCGATGGAACTCGTCAAAGAAATGGCGGAACTTGGCTTTTTCGGCGCGACCTTGCCCGAAAAATACGGATGCGCGGGTCTGAACAACGTCGCCTACGGCTTGATGATGCAAGAGCTCGAGCGCGGCGATTCGGGCGTGAGAAGTTTCGCTTCCGTTCAATCCGCTCTCGTGATGTATCCAATTTACGCCTACGGCTCGGAAGAGCAGAAAAACCATTACCTGCCCAAGCTCGCCAAAGGCGAACTCATCGGTTGCTTCGGCTTGACGGAGCCCGACAGCGGAAGCGACCCTGGATCGATGAAAACTCGCGCCACGCGAGACGGCAACGACTACATTCTCAACGGCGCGAAAATGTGGATCACCAACGGCACGATCGCCGACATCTCGATCGTTTGGGCGAAGAACGAAGAAGAAGACGGCGCGATTCGCGGATTCATCGTGCCCAACGACGCCAAAGGCTTCTCCGCTCCCGAAATGAAGAACAAGTGGTCGCTTCGAGCGTCAATCACGTCGGAACTCATCATGCAAGACGTGCGCGTGCCGAAAGACGCGATGCTTCCAAACGTCAAAGGCTTGAAAGGTCCGCTCTCGTGCCTGACGCAAGCCCGCTACGGCATCGCTTGGGGCGGCGTGGGCGCGGCGATCGCTTGCTACGAAACCGCGATGGAATACGCTCGCAAGCGCATCCAATTCAACAAGCCCATCGCCAGTTTCCAACTCATTCAGGAAAAGCTCGTCTATATGATCACCGAAATCACCAAAGCGCAACTGCTGGCGTGGCGATTGGGTCGATTGAAAGACGAGGGCAAGATGACCTTCCAACAAGTTTCGCTCGCCAAGCGCAACAACATTGAAATCGCGCTCAACGTCGCTCGTCTCGCGCGCGAAGTCTTGGGCGCAAACGGCATTATGAGCGAATACCCCGTGATGCGCCATGCGATGAACTTGGAATCCGTCAAGACCTACGAAGGCACGCACGAGATTCACACGCTCATCGTCGGCGCGGACATCACGGGCATCGAAGCGTTCCGATAACGCCGCCGCGCAAGGCGAAGGGTCGAAACGTTCTTTGCCTTTCAAACATTTGACGCTAAATTCAAGGCGAATTTGGAAGTAGGAGGTAACCGCAATGCAAGAGCCGCGCGCGAATTACACTGCTGAGGAATTGGAACGAGGCTCGGAGGAATTTCTCAAAAGAGCGACCTTGGTCTTGGAATACGAGTCGCTCCGCGAAGAACGCGACGCGCTGATTGAAAAGATGGACAAGCAAATTCGCGTCATCGTGCGTCTCTCGTGGTGCGCGATTGCCGCCGCCGTTCTCTTCGGAATCGTCTCGTTTTGGATTGACTAAACCCAACGCCGATGGCGCATCCCTCGCTGTATTTGCTTGGCGCGATCGCCATCGGCGTTTTCATCGGCTCGCGCCTTCCCGCCTCGATTGAGTTTCTGCTCGCGTCGTCGTTCAGTCTTCTCGTTCTGACGCTTTCGCTTCATTTCGCGGCAAGGCTTGCGCGTCGCAACGCTCTCGATGCGCTCGCTCTGCTTTCGCTTGGCGCGCTTGTGGTCTCCGCCTTTGCCGCATATGGCAACCTCAAAACGAAATATGTCTCGCAAAGCGACCTTGTTCGATTCGCCAACGCAGAAGTCGCGGTTAGGGGCGTGGTCGCCACGCAGGTCGCGCAAAAAGCGGGGTTGGCGCAATGGACGCTAAACGCCGAGCGCGTGGTTTGCGGCGGCGACACGTTTCAAGCGAGCGGAAAAGCGAGGGTTCGTCTTTACGGCGAACTCAAAACTCCGCTCCGAATCGGCGACGAGGTTTGGGCGAAAGGCTATCTCAAACTCCCGCCGAAAGCGATGAACGCGGGGGAATTTGATTACCGAACTTTTCTCGACGAGCGCGACATTTATGTCGTTCTCTCCGCGCGACGCGACTCCGCGATTCAAAAGACGGGCGAAACGCGCCTCTCGCTTTACGAGGAACGTCTCGCGCTTCCCCTCGCCGAGCGCGTCGGCAAGGCGATTGAAACCCACATTCCAAGCGGCGACGCGCAAGCCTTCGTCAAAGGCTTGATTTTGGGCGAGCGCGGCGACATCAGCGACGAGGTCAAACTCGCCTTTCAACGCACGGGCACGATTCACGTGCTCGTGATTTCGGGGTTGCACGTTGGATTGTTGGTTCTCTTGTTGGATTTGATTTTCAAACGCCTCAAAACGACGCGAGCGGGAAAATGGCTCGCCTTTGGCTTGACGACGGCGACGCTCGCGATTTACGCCAATCTCACGGGCAATTCGCCGCCCGTCGCGCGAGCCGTCGCAATGGCGCTCGTCTTTGAATTGTCGAGGGTCATTGAGCGCAAAGCCTATCCGCTCAACACGCTCGCCTTTTGCGTCGTCGTGATTCTCGCCTTCGACCCTCGCGCTTTGTTCGGCGCGAGTCTGCAACTGACGACGGCGGCGGTCGCCTCCATCTTGCTCGTCTATCCGCGGCTTTCGGAGCCGTTTTCGTTTGAGACGGAAATCGCGTGGCTAAAACCCTTCGCAAGCCTCGCCAAATGCGTTTGGGATTCGCTCGCGCTCACGCTATCGGCTTCGATAGGCACGTCGCCGCTCATCGCTTACTACTTCGGCGCGACGGCGTTCTTGGGCATTTTGGCGAATTTGCCCGTCGTTCTGCTCACGAGCCTTGCCGTTTATGCCGCGATTCCGATGATTCTTTTCGACCTTTTGTCGCAAACGCTCGCTTCGCCCTACGGCGCGTGCGTTTTTCATTTCGTTGATTGGGCAATCGCCTTCGCGCAGTGGTTCAGCGCGTTGCCGCTCGCTTCGATAGAGGTTCGACCGACGCTTCTCGTTTTGACGACGTTCTATCTGGCGGTCGTTGCGACGCTTCAACTCGACAAGCCGAAAACCCGCGCCAAATGGGCGATCGCGACGCTTTCGTCGCTCAATCTCGCCGTTTGGCTTCCGATTTTCGAGCCGAAAGAACCCGCGCCCCGAATCGTCTTCAACGCTCTTCGAGGCGGCGCGTCCATTTTCTTCAACGCCAGCGGCGAGACGCTTCTCATCGACGCGGGCGCGAAACGCTCCGACTGGACGCGCATCGAGCGACAACTTCAACGGTTTGATTTGAATCCCGTCGCGCTCGCGCGATTTTCAACGAGCGATAGCGTGGCGAGGAACGCGCCCATTGAGCGCAAGGTTTCGCGGCAAGAATCGTTCAAAGCCAGAGGCGTCGCGTTGGCGCGGGCTTCCGTAGAGCATTGCAAAATCGTCTCGAAGCGAGCGACGCTTCTCTGCTCGCAACATCTGAAAAGCGTCGAGGAAACGGCGTTCTTCAAAGCCGACGTGATTTTTCTCAAACTTCTGCGCTTCCGCGACGACGAGAAAACGCGGCTTGAACGGTGGATTCGCTTCGCCGAACCCAAACTCATAGTCGCCGAACTTTCGCCGTTTATGCGACGAGTCGAGAAGAAATTTTTTTATCGTTTCGCCAAGAACGAGCCTCGCTTGAAAACGACGGAGCGCGACGGGCAAATCGTTTGGCGCTGAACGCGCCCAGCCGCCGTCGTTCAGGGGTTGCGTTCCTCGCGTCAAATCGCAACGATGAAAAGCCGACGCATGCTCGTCTATCTTTATTGCCTTGCCGAATCCGAAAGCGCGACCTTGCCCGAAGGCGTTTTGCGCCTTTCGCTCGAAGGCTTCGTCGCCATCGTTTCGGAAGTTTCCGAAGAGGAGTTCGGCGAAGAGCCGCTCAAACGCAATCTTTCGCGCTTGGAGTGGGTCGAGACCATCGTCCGCCGCCACGAAAGCGTGATGGAAACGCTCCGCTCGCAAACGACCATCGCGCCGTTTCGCTTTCCGACGCTTTTTCGCTCGGAAGGCTCGTTGCGAGAGTTTTTGCGAGAGAACTCGACCGCGCTAAAAAACTTGTTGGAAAGGTTGCGCGGCAAAGAAGAATGGGGCGTGAAAGCCTATCTTGGCGCGGCGCAATTGGAAGCGTTCGCGTCGGCGAGCGAGGACATTCGGCGCATCGACGAGGAACTGAAAACCGCTTCGCCGGGCAAGGCGTATTTGCTCAAAAAGCGGCGCGAAACGCTTGCGAGCGGAAAACTCTCGTCGTCTTTGCAAGAAGAATTGGATGCGCTCTTCGCGCGCTTGCAAGCCAAATCCGTTCAAGCCAAACGCAATCCCGTTCTGCCCAAAGCTCTCACGGAACGCGAAGACGAAATGATTTTGAACGCCGCCTTTCTCGTCGAACAAGCCAAGCGCGACGACTTTTTGCGCGAGTTCGATTCGCTCAAAGCCTCTCGCCCGTTTCTTTCGCTCGAACTTTCGGGCGCGTGGGCGGCATACAACTTTTGCAACTTCAAACCGCAAGGCTAATGGACGCACAACGCGACAGAGAACGATTGCTTCGCCGATACATCGAACTCAAACGGCAAGCCGAAGACATCGAAGCTCAACTCGAGGCGATGAAAGGCGAGGTCTTCGTCGCCGTTACCGACCTGCTCGAACAGACGGGCGGCAAATCTTACCTCTTTGAAGACTACGAGTTCAGCGCGCAGTATCGCCGAACCTACGACTACCCGCCCGACATCAAGAAGATGGAAGACGAACTCAAAGCCTTGAAAAAGGAAGCGGAAGCGTCGGGGAGAGCCAAGATAAAATCCGAAACGGGCTACGTGGTCTTGAAAAAGTCGCCAGCGGAGCGCGCTTAAAACTTTTTGTTGAACGCAACTTTTTCCTAATTTCGTAAGGCGAATGCGCGCAAAACGCTTAAACGCTTTTCGTCAATGTCGTGGCATCTCGATAAAATCGACCTAAAACTCTTGGAGCTATTGAGCGAGCGCGGCAGAATGCGTCGCAACGAGCTTGCCGAAGCCGTCGGGCTTTCGATTCCGTCGGTGAGCGAGCGCTTGGAGAAGTTGCAAAATCGCGGGGTCATCAAAGGCTACACGGTTTTGGTCGACGAGAAGAAGATTGGATACGACATCAAAGCCTTCATTCGCGTCACGATGGAATCGTCTCGGCACTACGCTTCCTTCGTCGCTCACGTGCAGAAGGAAGACGAGATCTTGGAATGCTATTCCATCACGGGCGACGGCTCTCACCTGCTCAAAGCGCTCGTGCCAAACACCGCCGCGCTCGAAGCCTTGCTTGCGAAAATTCAATCCTGGCCCGGCGTTACGGGCACGACGACCAGCGTCGTTTTGAGCGAGCACAAAAAATCGCATCGCATCAACTCCGCCCGAGCGCTCAAAATCCTTGAAAACGGCAAGGAACAACATTGACGCGCGCCGCCCTCTCGGATTTTTTCTTTCAACTTTCGTCAACATCAACCGCTAAACCGCAGTCAATCAATCAACATGCCAAACAATTCTCTCTCCGAAAACGCCGCCATGTTCGGCAAACTCACCTTCAACAAAGCCGTGATGAAGGAACGCCTCCCTCAACCTGTGTATGAATCCTTGATGAAAACGCTCAACGAAGGACACGACTTGGACGATAGCCTCGCCGAAACCGTCGCGCAAGCGATGAAAGAATGGGCGATCGAGAACGGCGCGACGCACTACTGCCACTGGTTTCAACCGATGACGGGCGCGACCGCCGAAAAGCACGACGCTTTCATCGCCTTCGACAAATCGGGAAACTTGATAGAAAAATTTTCGGGCAATCAATTGGTGCAAGGCGAGCCTGACGCATCGAGCTTTCCATCGGGCGGCATGCGCTCCACGTTCGAAGCGCGCGGTTACACCGCTTGGGATCCGAGCACGCCCGCTTTCTTGATGAAAGGCGCGGAAGGCACGACGCTCTGCATTCCCTCGGTCTTCATTTCCTATCACGGCGAAGCGTTGGACGAAAAAACTCCGCTCTTGCGCTCCGCCAAAGCGCTCTCAAAATCCGCCGTCGCCATGCTTCGCTTGCTCGGCAACGACAAAGTTACGCGCGTAACGACCTACCTCGGTCCCGAACAAGAATACTTCCTCATCGACCGCGCGCTCTACGAACAGCGCCCCGACCTGATTATGACGGGCAGAACGTTGCTCGGCAAACTTCCGCCCAAGAACCAACAGCTCGAAGACCACTACTTCGGCTCGATTCCCGATCGAGTGATGGAGTTTATGCAAGAGTTGGAAAAGGAGCTTTATTTGCTCGGAGTGCCCGTCAAGACGCGCCACAACGAGGTCGCGCCGCATCAGTTCGAGGTCGCGCCGATTCACGAGGAAACGCCCATCGCCGCCGACCACAACTTGCTCGTGATGGAAATGCTCCGCCGCGTCGCCGAGCGCAAAGGGCTTGCCTTGCTTCTGCACGAAAAACCTTTCGCGGGCATCAACGGAAGCGGCAAACACAACAACTGGTCAATGGGCGCGGATGTCGGCGGCAACTTGCTCGACCCCGGCGAAACGCCCGAAGAAAACCTGACCTTCCTCGTCTTCTTGGTCGCCACGCTCAAAGCCATTCACAAACGCGCCTCCGTGCTTCGCGCCGCCATCGCCAACCCAGGCAACGATCATCGCCTTGGCGCCAACGAAGCGCCGCCCGCCATCATCTCGGTCTTTTTGGGCGAACAGCTCAGCGCCGTGCTCGATGCGATCGAAACGGGCAATATGAAAAAGGTCAGCGAAAAGCAATTCATCGACCTCGATATCTCGCACATTCCGACGCTCAACAAAGACAACACCGACCGCAACCGCACCTCGCCTTTCGCCTTCACGGGCAATAAGTTCGAGTTCCGCGCCGTGCCCTCATCGATGCCCATCGCGATTCCGAACATGGCTCTCAACACGATCATGGCGGAAGCCATCGACGAGATGCGCGAAGCGATCGAGTCCGAAATGAAATCGGGCAAAGAACTGCAAGACGCGGTCTTCACCGTTCTGCGCCGCGAAATCAAAGCCACCAAGCCGATTCGCTTCGAGGGCGACGGATACAGCGAAGCCTGGCACAAAGAAGCCAAAAAGCGCGGTTTGCCCAATCACAAGAACCTTCCCGAAGCGATGAAAATCTGGAAGGACAAATCCACGCGAGAGATGTTCGTCAAATACGGCGTGCTCACCGAAGAGGAAATCGACTCGCGCTACAACGTGCGCTTGGAACGCTACGTCAAAGCCATCGACATCGAAGCCAAAACTCTCTCGATGATGATTCGCACGATGATTCTGCCCGCTCTGATGCGCTACCAAAGCGAATTGGCGGAGTCTTATGGCAAGTTGCTCCAAGCGGCGAAAAGCGTCAAGGTTTCCGCTTCCGCCAAAGCCAAGCAAGCCAAGCAACTTGAAACCCTCGCCAATGGCATCGGCGAATTGATTGCGAGAACCGAAAAACTCGAAAAGCTCATCGAAGACCTGCACGACGTCAAAGGCGGCGTTGAGGGACATGCCAAATACTGCGCCGAAACGCTCATTCCCGCGATGAACGACGTGCGCAAAATCGCCGACGAACTCGAGGGGCACTTGGACAAATCGCTCTATCCGATGCCGAACTATCTCGAAATGTTGTTTATGCACTAACCCGAACCCGCCCGCTTCATTTTCGCTCGCGCGAATTTGGAGCGGGCGCGCTTTCTCCCGATGGCGACGCGCTGGGCGCGGTTGAGAGCCATCGTCGCAGCCGCTCTTCCGTGAGGCGATATGGAAGCCACTCCGTCAGGCGTTCCGCGCCGAGTTTTTCGTAGAAGTCAATCGCCAATTGATTCCAATTCAAGACTTGCCACTCCATTCGCCCGCACCCGCGTTCCAGCGCGAGTTCCGCCAAGAACTTGAACAATCCGAACCCGACCTTCTTCTTGCGCGCCGAGGGCAGAACGAACAAATCTTCCAAGTGGAGCGTGGGCTTTGCGAGAAAACTTGAATACGTTTCAAACGCGATGGCGTAGCCGACTGGCTCTTCATTGAGAAAGGCAAGGTAGGCTTCGAAACGCGGCTTGTCGGAAAAAGCGTCGCGCTTCAAGCGGGCTTTCGCGTCGCTGTCGGGCGGCGCGAGACCCTCATAATCGGCAAGCGCGACGATGAGCGAAAAAAAGGTTTCGAAATCTTCTTCGGCGAGTTTTTTGACGCGCAGCGACATCGCAAACGATTTTTTGTTTCGGCGGCGCGAAAAACAAAAACGACGCTAACCGAAGGGTTCGCGCCGTTTGTCAAGAAAGAACCAGCCGCCTCGTCGTGAGGAAGCGTGGCGCTACGCTTTGATGCGGTAGCCAACGCCTTTAATGGTTTCAAGATTTTCTTGCCCAAATTCGCCCAAGCGTTGACGAATTTTGCAAATATGCACATCGACCGTGCGGTCGGTTACATAGACGCTTTCGCCCCACACGCGACGGAGCAAAATTTCCCGCGAGAACACTTTGCCTTTGTTCGCGGCGAGAAGCCAAAGCAGCTCAAACTCCTTGCGCGGAAAGAACACATCTTTGCCTTTGAGCGAAACGCTATGCGTTTGGCGATTGATGACCATATCGCCGATTCTGACTTCCGTCGGTTCGTTTTCGGGCGATTCCGTTTCAATGCTGCCGTTGCGTTTGAGCACGTTGCGCAAGCGCGCCGAGAGCACGCGATTGCTGACGGATTTGTGAATGTAATCGTCCGCGCCCACTTCCAAGCCTGCCGCTTCGTCGGCATCTTCGCGCTTTCGCGTGAGCATAATGATGGGCAGATGCTTGAATTCGGGCAGGTTTCGAAGTTCGCGGCATAGCTCGATGCCGATGGATTGTCCGCGCATAAAATCCATAATCACGGCGGTCGGTTTCGCGCTGATTTTCGCCATCACTTCCGCCGCGTTTTGCGCCCACACGACGTTGTAGCCTTCCTTTTCGAGCGTGGCGCGCAACCAATTGACATACTGAAAGTCGTCGTCGCCAATAAGGATCGTTTTCGCTTTAACATTCGGCATATTTTGGTGAGTTTTGGTTGTAGCGATTTGCTTTAAGGTTATCGTTCAACCACAGAACGCGAACTTCAAAGGCGAACTTGTCGACGGGGCGAGCAACGCATCGAGGCAATCACATTCATTTCGCGCGCAATCTTTCCGCTCGTTTTCGCAGCCAAACGTTCTGATTGAATGTTGTCGTTTGCGAGTTTGATGCGATGTTGATGTCGTCGTTTGCGGCTCTGCTGACTGGAGAGCCTATGCGCTATTTTGCTGACTGGAAAATAGACGCATTGTTCATTTTTGCGCCCGTTGGGCAGAGAGGTTGCGCGAAATGCGCATTTAGTCGATGCAAAGATAAGCGATGCGACGGCGCTTTTCCAAAACAGTTAAGGCAAATTTTGCGCGATTCGAGTCAAAAATTTTCTCGAGATGGCGATCTTGAGCCACTTTCGCCTAAAACGAGGCTTGAAATTCGACTCGGATGCCGTCGGGAAGCGGGCAAAGCGAGCGATGTTCGGGCAGAAAATAGAGCGACGTTTCGGCTTCGTCTTGTTTTGAGAAGCTGTTGGTTTCGTTGTAGGCGTTGACGCCGCGCGCGGCGTTTATCATGCTCAAAACGCGATTGACGCCCATTGCGGCAATGAAGTAGTAAATGGATTGATAGGCTTCGTCGCTTCGGATTCTCAAATCGCGGAACTGACGGCGATTGGCTTCGCTATTCCACTGCCAGAAGTGCGTTTGCGGGTCGTAGAGCCGTCCGAAGTCGCGCGCGCGCAAGCGGTCGGCGTTGAACTCCTCGATGCTGTTGAAAGCGGAGATGTCTTTCCAAAACTGCGCGTCTTTCTCGCCGTCCGAAACGCCCGCGTTGCGCCTTGCCAAAACTTTGTAGTCGGATTCAAAACTCGCGCCGCGAAGACGCTGCGCTCCGATTCCCAACCACATCGCCACCTCCGCGCCCAAGAAATATCGCCCCGTTTCGAAATTTCCCGCATACAGTTCGCCCAATCCTGGAAGCAGAAACGACAGCGCCGCGCCAACGAAGGCGGATTTCGGTTCGGGGCGCGACGTCGCGCTCGCTTGCGGAAAGAACGTCGTTCCCTGCTTTTGCTCGCGGAATTGAGCCAAGAGCGAGCTTGCCGAAACGGTTGCGACCAAAATCAATCCGATTAGGAAGCGCATCGCTTACGGAATAAGTTGGAAAAGTTGCAAAAAACTCATCGGAGACGCAACGCGCAAAACGCCTCTCGCTCGCTACGGGCGCGCCTCCCGTGGAAGTTTTGACAATACGAACTCGCATATCTTTGAGCGATTTTTCGGCGCATGGTTGGCGGCGAAACATCGCAGGCTCGAACGCTTCTTGGTCGACGAGAGCCAATTTCGCAAGCGACAAATCTCGCTTCGCTTTAACGAGCCACTGTCGCGCCTTCTGCGCTTTTATCATAGAGAGACGCACAGGTCAAAGTCGCTCTCGTCGGTCGGCTTCCCCCAAGCGCGAGACCCGAACAAAATGATTTGCTCTGGATCGAACTCCAAAACCAACCGACGCGCCATTTCGTCCAAAACCTCTCGGTCAAGGCTTTTCATAGCGATCGCGTTTGCGAGAAAACTTGGCTCGAACTTAACGATAAAATCGCCGCTCGGAAAAGCCTCTGAAACGGCGCGAAGTTTTATTTTTTCCAAGCGCGTCTTTTTCAATCGCAACGTTTTCGCTCGTGATCGAAATCACGAATCTCAAAAAACGCTTCGGGAGCAAAGAGGTTTTGCGCGGCGTAACGCTTCGCATTGACACGGGGGAGACGATGGTCATCATCGGGCGCAGCGGTTGCGGCAAGTCCGTGTTGTTGAAGCACATCGTCGGCTTGCTCAAGCCCGACGAGGGCGACGTGAAGGTCGATGGGCAAACGATCTCCAAGATGAGTCGCGCCGAGCTTTACAAGATTCGGTTGAAGTTTGGTTACCTGTTTCAAGGCGCGGCGTTGTTTGACTCTATGACGGTTGGCGAAAACGTCGGTTTGGCGCTGCGAGAAAACTTGGGTTTGAGCGAATCGGAGATTCACAAAATCGTCGCCGAAAAGCTGGCGCTCGTCGGCTTGCCCAACATCGAGACGATGAAGCCGTCGGAGCTGAGCGGCGGCATGCGCAAGCGCGTCGGATTGGCGCGCGCTCTCGCCACGAATCCCGAATACATCTTCTACGACGAGCCGACGACGGGGCTCGACCCGATTATGTCCGACGCCATCGATACGCTCATCAAAGACCTTGCGCAAAAGTTGCGCGTCACGTCCGTCGTCATCACGCACGATATGCAGAGCGTCTACAAAGTCGCCGATCGCGTGGCGATGATGCACGACGGCAAAATCCACTTTCTCGGCACGCCAAAAGATCTTGCCGAAACGCAAGACGCAATCGTGCGAAATTTCGTCGAACGCAACTCCTTT
This sequence comes from Chloroherpetonaceae bacterium, assembly GCA_025055975.1. GTDB lineage: Bacteria > Bacteroidota > Chlorobiia > Chlorobiales > Thermochlorobacteraceae > JANWWM01. Next base: position 16,480 of record JANWWM010000071.1, read on the forward strand.
CACGACGTCGCCATCGAGAGCGAGATGGAGCGTTTGCAGAAGAGCGCGACGCGGTAGGGGCGAACTGGCTCAAAAAATCTATATTCCAAGCCAATTGCCAACGAGCGATGAACGCTTACACGCACTACGATCTTCCCGAACCCGAAGTCGCCTTTCAAGCCTTGGGCGCGGCGAAGGGCATCGCCATTGGCAAAGCGTATTTGTTTCAGCGCGACAAACTCGTCGTCGAAGAGGGCGAACTCACCGACGCGCAAATCGAAGCCGAGCTCATTCGCCTCGAAACCGCAATCGATCGATCGGAAAAGGAACTCAACAAAATCGCCACGATAACGGAGCAGAAAGTCGGCGCCGTTTACTCGCAAATTTTCACGGCGCAAATTATGATTCTGCGCGACGACGCCTTGCTGAGCGTCGTCCGAAAGCGCATCGCGCAAGAGCGCAAGCATGCGAGCGTCGTCGTTAGCGAAGAGCTTTCGAAGCATCAACAAGCTTTGCTCGCCTCCAACGACGCCTTGTTCCGCGAGCGCGTCGACGACATTCAAGATCTCAAAGAGCGCATCATTCGCAATTTGCAGTCGGGGCAACTCGTCTCGCGCATCGCGGAAAATTCAATCGTCGTCGCTTCCATGCTCACGCCCGCCGACGTGATTTTGTTCAGCCGACAAAACATTTTGGGGTGCGCCACCGAAGGCGGCGGCTTGACCTCGCACGCCGCCTTGATATGTCAATCGCTCGATATTCCGATGGTCATTGGATTGCGCCAAATCACCGAGCGCGTCCAAACGGGGCAAACCCTCATCGTCGATGGCTACGCGGGGGTCGTGATTTTGAACCCAACGCCCGAAACCATTTCAACCTACGAGCGCAAGCAAAAACGCTCGACCGTTTCCGCCACGACCATCGAGAAACTCGCCACGACCGAGACCCGAACCAAGTGCGGCAAGCGCATTCACGTGCATTCCAACATCGATTTCAAAGAAGAAATCGGCGGCGTCGCCAAATACGGCTCGGAAGGCGTGGGATTGTATCGCAGCGAGAATCTTTTTCTCGCCACGGGCAAGCAACCCTCGGAAGCCGAACAATGCGACTACTATCTTCACCTCGCGGAAGCCATCGCGCCAAAGCCTCTCGTCATTCGCCTCTTCGACATCGGCGGCGACAAGCTCTTGCTCTCTTCTTACAAAGAAGCCAATCCGAATCTCGGCTGGCGCGGCGCGAGAATCTTGATCGACGTGCCCGAAATTTTGGAAACCCAAGTCAGAGCGATTCTGCGCGCCAACGTTCACGGCAACGTCAAAATGATGATTCCGATGATCGCTTCCGTCGAGGAAGTTCAAGCCATTCAGAAAAGCGTCGCCAAAGTCAAAGCGGAGCTTAAAAAGCAAAAGGCGATTCAAAACGACGAGATTGAAATCGGCGCGATGATTGAAGTGCCTTCCGCCGTCGTGATGGCGGAGGAAATCGCTCGAATCGTCGACTTCGTCAGCATCGGCACCAACGATCTCATTCAATACGCGCTCGCCGTCGATCGCAACAACGACATCGTTCAAAATCTTTACAACAAGTTTCACCCCGCCATCGTGCGCATGGTGGCGAGCGTGATTCGAGCGGCGAAAAAACACAAGCGCGACGTTTCAATGTGCGGCGAAATGGCTTCCGACAAGTTGGCGATTCCGTTGCTGTTGGGCTTGGGGCTTGAATCGTTCAGCGTCGTGAGCGCGAGCGTGCCGACCTTCAAAAAAATCGTCGGTTGCGTCTCGCTCGACGACGCCAGAGAACTCGCCAAAGTTTGCCTCTCGCTCTCGACCGCCGCCGAAATCGAGCAAGAACTCCGACGCTTCAAATGCTGAACGCGACGGGCGAAAGTTCGCGCAAAAGCGTTAATTTTGCCGCCTCAAATCAAAACCGTTGAACATCAAGCTCGGACGTGAAAAAAGCCGACTACGTTTTTCTGCTTCTCATTTTCTTTCCCGCTTCGCTTCTCGCTCAACCGACTTTCTACGAAAACCTCTCCATCAACGTCAACGACGCTTTGAATCTCGCCTCGTCGCAAACGCGCCACGTTCGCTCGCTGGCGGGCGCGTGGACGGCGATTTTTCCCGACGGACAAACGATGACCATTCACGCGCCCTCGGCAACCACGTTTCAAGGCGCGATGCGATTCGAAAAGACGATTTTTATCGAAGAGAGCGAAGAAGCCAACGTGTTCGCGCTCGAAAGCGAGGGGATTGGCGGCGCATGCAACGTGCTCATAAACGATCAGTTCGTCGCGCTTCATCTCGGAAACTTCGCGCCGTTTAGCGTTGAAATTCCCTCGGAGCATTTGCGCTTTGGCGCGAAAAACAAAATCACCATCGAAGTCGACAGCCGCTTGGACTTCAAAAACACCATTCCTCCGAAAGCCCAAGCCTTCGAGGCGCAATTTTTTGGAGGTTTGGTTCGAAATCTCGCGCTCGTCTCGAGAGCGCCGATTCGCATCGACAACGCGGACGTCAAATATCGCTTCTTGACCAACGACTCGGTCGAAATCAACGTGCAGGCGCGATGCAAAACGTCGAACCTGATCGGCTACCCGATTCCATCGGATTCCGCGGGCAATCGTTGGGTTTCGCTCACGTTCAGCGTCATGAAAGATTCCGTCGCGATCGCGTCGGGAATCCTTCATCAATTTTTGCCCGAAAGCGACAGGTTCATTGCGGCGGAAAAATCCATAACGCTTCCCGCCGTTCAGCGTTGGTCGCCGACGTCGCCCGCGCGGTATTGGATTTCTTTCGCGCTCCGCGCCGCGAATGGTCAAGTTTTGGACGACCTTTCGTTTCAGACGGGATTCAGAACCGTTGAGGCGAAGGAAGGCGGAATTTTCTTGAACGGCGAAGTCATGGCGCTCAAAGGCGTTCGCATCGTCGAGGACAATCCCGAAACGGCTTGCGCGCTTTCCAAAGCCGACGTGGAGCGCGACCTTGCGCTGGTTCGCAGTTTGGGCGCAAACGCGCTCTACTTCGACCAAATTCCGCATCCGCTCTGGCAACGCTACGCCGACAGTTTGGGGTTCTTGGTTTTCATCAATCTTCCGTTTCGCTATGCGCCCTCGTCGCTTTTGCTCAAACCGAAAATTTTGGACAACGCCGAGTCGCTGTTGCGCGCTCTCATTGAGGCGACGAAGTTTTCGCCAAGCGTCGTCGGCTACGGATTTGGCGGCGGATTGGACGTCGCCGACGCGAGCGTTGGCGCGTATTTGGAGCGGTTGCATGCGCTCGTCAAAGGTCGTTCTCAAAATCTCGCCTTTTTCGCGCCGAAAGACCTTGCGCCAAGCGACCTTTATCGCTACGCGGATTTCTTGGGCGCAAGCGCGCTGAATCTCCCCGTTTTGGAACTCGAAGCGCGTCTGAAAAACGCGCGCGCGCTTCAAAAGCCCGTCGTGGTAACGGGCTACGGCGTTTATGCCGAGCCGAACAATCACAACGGTTATGGCGACCCGCATTCGCTCGAACACCAAGCGAAGTTTTTGATGGATGCGTTCAAGATGTTCGAGCGCTTGAACGAATCGGGTCGATTCATCGCAGGCTCTTTCGTCGAGTCGCTTTCGGATTATCGCTTGCGCTTCGCGCCGATTTTGAACGCCCACAACCCCGACCCCTATCTTGCGACGACGGGCTTGACGACTTTCGGACGCGAAAAAAAACTTGCGTTTGAAATGGTGAAAGCTCTCTACGCGGGCGAGCGCGTCTACAATCCCCCGATTGGCAAGGCGGAAGCGGAGTTTTCGCCGCTTTTGATTTTGACGAGCGTTTTGCTGGTCGTGGGATTCGTCTATATGCTCAACGGCAACAAGCGGTTGCGCGAGAATTTTCCGAGAGCGCTGTCTCGCCCGTTCAATCTTTTCGTCGACATTCGGGATTCGCGCATCTACGTTCCGTCGGACACGATCGCGCTTTTGCTGTTTTGGTCGTTGGGGTGGGCGGCGACGCTTTCGGCGATTCTCTACGCGGGGCGCGAAAGTTTCCTCGTGGATTTTTGGCTCACGCACTTTCTTCCGACGCAAGATCTCAAACAGCGCGTCAATGTTCTCGTTTTGAATCCTTCGCTCGCCGTTCCGACGTTTGCCGCCTCGTTTCTGGCGTTGTCGTCGCTCGTGGCGGCGTTTGCGCGTTTGTGGCTTTTCTTGATTCGCAACGATCGGGCGCGCTACTCGCAACTATTGAGCGTTTGGGCGTGGTCGTGCGCGCATTGGGTTCTCGCGCTTCCGCTCGCGGCGTTCATCGAGCGGCTCGAAAGCGAGTCGTTCATTTGCGCCGTCATCGTTGGCTCCGTCTCGCTTCTCGTTTTGACGCTGGGGCGATTTTTGATGGGCGTTGCGACCGTCGCCGAACTCAATCGCTCCGCGACATACCTCTACGGCTTCTTGTTCGTGGCGGCGACGCTTGGCGGATTTTTGGCGATATACGATCGCGCGAATCAAACTTTCGCCTATTTCCAATACTGGCACGTTTCAAAGTAACGCAAACCCTAATTCTCGCAAATGTATCTGTCCAAACTCGAACTCTTTGGCTTCAAAAGTTTCGCGCAGCGCGTCAATCTCAAGTTCGATAGCGGTCTGACCGCCATCGTCGGACCAAACGGGTGCGGCAAAACGAACATCGTCGACGCGATTCGATGGGTTTTGGGCGAGCAAAAAACGAGCGTTCTGCGCTCCGACAAGATGGAAAACGTCATCTTCAACGGCACGCGCACGCGCAAGCCGCTGGGAATGAGCGAGGTGAGCATCACCATCGAGAACACCAAAAACATTCTGCCGACCGAATACGCCGAAGTAACCCTCACGCGCCGACTTTATCGCAACGGCGACAGCGAATACTTGCTCAACAAAGTGCCTTGTCGCCTCAAAGACATCACCGACCTCTTCGCCGACACGGGAATGGGAAGCGACGCTTATTCGGTCATTGAGCTTAAAATGATCGAGCAAATTCTTTCCGACAACGCCGAAGAGCGTCGCAGGCTTTTCGAAGAAGCGGCGGGCGTTACCAAATACAAACAGCGTCGCAAGCAAACCTTCAAGAAGCTCGAAACGACGGCGCAAGACCTCTCGCGCGTCAACGACATCGTGCTCGAAGTCGAAAAGAAAGTCGCCTCGCTTGAACGTCAAGCCAAGAAAGCCGAACAAGCCAAGCAGTTGCGCCAAGAGCTGAAAACCCTCGAAATCGAGCTTGCCGAGCGCGACATCGCCGAGCTTAAAAAGCAAATCGCGCCGATTCAAGAACGATTGATTCAGAGCGAAAACGAAAAAACGGAACTGACGGCGAAAATCGACGCGCTCGATGCCGAGTTGGAAAAGAAACGCCTTGAAATCGTCGAGATCGAAAAGCGCCTTGCGCAATCGCAACGCCAACTGAACGAGAAGTTGGAACTCATCACGGCGACCGAGAAGCAAATTCTCGCCAACGAAGAGCGACGCAAATCGCTCGCCGAAAGCATCGAGCGCGCCAAAGCCGAATCGCAACGTCTCGAGCAACGTCAGGTCGAACTCGCCGCGCTCCGTCAATCGCTCGCCGAAGAGCGCGCCAAAGCCGACGCGACGCTTCGCGCTCGCCGAGAAACCCTCGCCGCCGAATCCGCCCAGCTCAGAGAACGCGAAGCGTCCTTGAAACGAGAGCGCGAATCGCTCGAAGCCAAGCGACGCGACAGCGCAAAACTCGCCAACGAACTTTCCGCGCTCCGTCTGCAAACCGAATCGCTCAAAGCGCGCCTCGAAAACTTTGCGACGCAAATCGCCCGAAGCCAAGAGCGCAAAGCCATTTTGGCGCGTCAAATCGCCGAGCGCGAGCAAGCCGTCGAGCAAGGCGAAGCCGAACTCCGCGAGTTGCAAGGCGCGCTCGAATCGGCGCAATCCGAACTCGCCAACGCCAAAGCCGAGCGCGCCGCGCTTTCGGAACGTCTCGCCAAAGCCAAAGAATCGTTGCTCCATCTTCGCGCCGAAGAACGCTCGAAGCAAAATCGCATCGAGTTTCTCAAAGCCTTGCTCGATCGCTACGAAGGCTTGCCCGAAGGGGCGAAATTTCTGGACTCCGAGAAAGGCAAACGCTTCGGCTTGGGCGTGCTCTCCGACCTCATCGCCACCGACGAGCAATACAAGCTCGCCATCGATGCGGCGCTCGGCGACGCGCTCGCTTACTACCTTTCGCGCACCGAAGCCGAGGCGCGAGAAGCCATCGCCGAACTCAAAGCCGCCGACAAAGGCAAGCTCACCTTCGTCGTGATGGAAAAACTTTCGGCGACGACGACGTCCGAAACGCCCAACGTCGATGGGCTTTTGCGGGCGACGTCCGTCGTCAGATGCCCCGACGAAGCGCGCCCCGTCGTCGCGCGATTGCTCGCCAACGTGTTCCTCGTCGAATCTCTCGAAGAAGCCCAATCGCTTTCGGCTCGTTATCCGACGTTCACCTTTGCGACGCTTTCGGGCGAGTTGCAATCCCAAGAAAAACTGCGCGGCGGCTCGAACAAAGGCGCCGAAAGCCTGCGCATCGGCAAACGCGAGGAATTGGAACGGCTCGAAGCGGAACGCGCCGCTCTCGCCTCGCAAATTCAAGCGTTGGAGCGCGACATTTCGATCGCGACCGAATCGCTCAATCAAATCGCTCTCCAAAAGTTCGAGCAACATTTGCGCGACATTGAACGACGCATCGCCGCGACGGAACGACGTCTCGCGCAACAAACCTTCGAGCGCTCGTCGTTTGAAACGGAATCCCTCTCGCTCGATGAGCGCATCGCCTTCGACCAAGCCGAGTCGCAAAAAATTCAACGCGATCTTTCCGTCCTCGCGCCGCGCCTCGCCGAGATAGACGGCGCGCTCGCCGAGTTGAATCGCCAAATCGAGAGCGAGCGCGAAACGGTCGCCGCGTCCGAAAGCGCCTTGCAAAGCGTGGCGGCAAAGGTTCGTCAAGCGGAATTGGAGACCAAGGCGGCGGAGTTCGAGGTCGAAAAAATCGAAGCGCGCTCGCAAACGCTCGAAATCGACTCGCGCAACGCGGCGCGTCAATTGGAGCGCCTGAAAGACGACATCGAGCGCGCCCAAGAGGAGAGTTTTCGTCTCGCTTCGGAATCGGAAACGATGAACGCCAACTTGCGTCGTCTCTACGCCGAAAAGTCCGAATCGCAAGCCGCCCTTTCCAACATTGAGGGCGACTACTCGATTTTGAAAAGCGACGTCGCGCAAAGCGAGCATCGGTTGCGCGACCTTTCGCGCCAACGCGAAGTCGCCTCGCAGATGATTTTGGAATTTCAACGCGCCATCTCGCAAGCGCGGCTCAAAGAAGAGCATCTGCGCGCCGTCATTCAAACCGAATACGGCGCAACGCTCGAAGCGAAGGAATTTGACGAGAGCGCTCCGTTCAACCGCCAAGAAGCCGAAGAAAAAATCGCCTCGCTCAAAGCCAAGTTGCGCGGTCTCGGCGCGGTCAACGAACTGGCGCTCGAAGAGTTCGAGGAGGAAAAAAAGCGCTTGGAGTTCCTCACGTCCCAACGGCAAGACTTGCTCGACGCGGAAAAACAACTGCGCGACACCATCGACGAAATCAACGAAACCGCGCAAGCGCAATTCCAAAAAACCTTCGAGCAGATTCGTCAGAACTTCATCAACATTTTCCGCGAACTCTTCAACGAGGGCGACGAAGCCGACCTGATTCTGCAAGACGCGGACGACAAGCTCGAAGCCAACATCGACATCATCGCCAAACCGAAAGGCAAGCGACCGCAATCGATTTCGCTTCTTTCGGGCGGCGAGAAAACGCTCACGGCGACGGCGCTCCTGTTTGCCATTTACCTCGTCAAGCCCAGTCCGTTCTGCATCTTGGACGAGGTTGACGCGCCGCTCGACGACGCCAACATCGACCGATTCATCAGGCTCATCAAGAAATTTTCCGACGAGACGCAGTTCATCATCGTTACGCACAACAAGCGCACGATGGAAGCCTGCAAAACGCTCTACGGCGTTACGATGGAAGAGGAGGGCGTTTCAAAGCTCGTCGCCGTCAGGTTCGCCGACATTGAGAAGACTTGATCGCGAAGGGCGAGCCTCACGCTCGCCCTCGTTAGTCAAGGAATCAAGAGAATTTTGCCCGTCGTTTTGCGACCTTCCAACGCTTCGTGCGCTTGCCGCGCCTCGTCGAGAGCGAATCGATGCTCAATGCGCAGTTTGAGTTCGCCCGACTCGATCCAACGAAACACGTCGCCCGCGCGCGTCAAGAGTTCTTCTCGCGTCGCCGTGAAGTGATGCAAGGCGGGACGCGCAAGAAAAATCGATCCTTTTTGGCTTAGCAGCAGAGGGCTAAACGGCGGAACCGCGCCGCTCGCGTTGCCGTAACTGACCATCATTCCGCGAGGCGCGAGCGAGTTCAGGCTTTTTTCCCACGTGTCTTTGCCAACGGAATCGAAGACGATTTGAACGCCCTTGCCGTCGGTGAGCCGTTTCGTTTCGGCTTCAAAATCGGATTGCGTCGCAACGATGACGTCGTCCGCGCCCGCCTCTTTGGCGAGTTTCGCTTTCGCTTCGGTTGAAACGACGCCGATGACGCGCGCGCCGAGCCGTTTCAAGAGTTGAACGAGCAGCAAGCCCACGCCGCCCGCCGCCGCGTGAACGAGCGCCACGTCGCCGCGAGCGATCGGACGCATCGCAAACGCGAGGTAATGCGCCGTCATTCCTTGAAGCATCGCCGCCGCCCCCTGCTCAAACGAGAGCGCGTCGGGAAGTTTGACAAGCTTTTCGGCAGAAACGACGTGATATTCCGAATACGCGCCCAGAGCGCCCGTAAAGACGACGCGATCGCCAACCCTGACTTCCGAAACTTCCGCGCCAACCGCTTCCACTACGCCCGCGCCTTCTTGCCCAATCGCATGCGGAAGCGGAATCGGATATAGCCCCGTTCTATGATAGACATCGATGAAATTCACGCCGATGGCGAGGAGTTTGACGAGCGCTTCGTTTGGCTTTGGCGTTGGAACGGGAACGTCTTTGACGCGCAGGACGTCCGCGCCGCCATATCGTTCAACGACGATGGAACGCATTGGACTTGACGCAGTTTTTTGTTTTCTTGCTTGCGAAATCGGTTGCGATGAAAGAGATTCAACTTCGCCTCACGACCAAACGCGCTTGGCGAGACAATCGTTTTGAGATCGAAACGCGCTACGCGCCGAGCGTTTACGTCGCCAAAGTTTCGCTTTCGTTCTCAACGCCGCTCGATGACGAGGAGCGCGAAAACGTCGAGCGCGCGTTGTTCGGAATTTTGGAGGAGAAATTGAAAGCCGATTTCAAACGCTATTTGGAAGACGCCGAAGAGCGAAACGGATTTTTGGAATCGTCGGTTTTGACGCGCCTTTCCGACAAACTTGCGCGCGAGGTTGAGCGCCTTGCCAAGCGGCTCAACGCCGAGTGGCAAACGGCGATTGATTGATGATTGATTCGGCGGAAAACTTTTCCAACCTTTGCATATTCTTGCAGCAACCAAATTAGTAGCAAGCCTATGCCCAAAATTTTCATCGACGGGAAAGAGTATTACGCTGAGAAAGGTCAGCGCATCATACAAATCGCCGACGGCGTGAATTGCGGCGGCGTGGAGCAAGTCGACATTCCGCGTTTTTGCTATCACCCCGCGCTCTCGATAGCGGGCAATTGCCGAATGTGCCTTGTGGAAGTCGGCACGCCGAAAATCGACCCTGCGACGAAACAGCCCGTCCTCGATGAACAAGGCAATCCCGTCATCGCTTGGATGCCAAAGCCGCTCACGGCTTGCTCGACGGAAATTTCCGACGGAATGCACGTCAGAACTCATCACACGTCGCAGATGGTCAGAGACGCGCAGAAAGGCGTGTTGGAGTTCATTCTCATCAATCACCCGCTCGATTGCCCGACGTGCGACCAAGCGGGCGAGTGTCCGCTTCAACAAATCACTTACAAATACGGACCCGAAGGCTCGCGCTACGAGTTCGAGAAAGTCCATAAGCCCAAGCGCGAAGCGTGGGGCAAGAAAATCACCTTCGATGCGGAGCGATGCATCAATTGCACCCGTTGCGTGCGCTTCTACGACGAGTACACCAAGACGCACGAGTTGGAAATCGTGCAACGCGGCTGGAACAACTACCCGCATCCGCCCGAACCTGAACGCTTGGACGAAAATCCCTACGCGATGAACGTGATTGACCTTTGTCCCGTCGGCGCGCTCACTTCGACCGACCATCGCTTCAAGGCGCGCGTGTGGGAAATGTCGGCGACCGATACGATCGCCGTCAACGACGCGCGTTGCTCGAACATCGTCTTGTGGGTGCGCGACAATCGCGTGATGCGCATCACGCCGCGTTACAATCCGCAAGTCAACGGCTATTTCATTTCCGACGAAACGCGGCTCAATTATCGATGGATTAACGACAATCGCGCCAACGGCGCCAGCGTCAAGCAAAACGGCAAGCAAGTTCCAACTTCGTGGAAAGACGCCATCGCCAAAGCCGCCGACATCCTCAAACGATACAAGCCTGACGAGGTCTTCGTGATGGCTTCCGCCAAAGCGTCGCTCGAAGCCAACTACCTCGCCAAAAAATTCGCGTTTGAAATTTTGCAAACGCCGCATCTCGACTTCATCGAGCATTGCGAGGGCGAAGACGACCATCTCTTGATTCGCGCCGACAAAACGCCCAACAAAACGGGGTGCGAACTCTTGGGCATCGAAAGCAAAGGCGTTGCGACCGAAGACCTTTCGGAAGCCATCAAGCTTGGCAAAATCAAATGCGTCGTTTGCGTTGAAGACGAACTCTCGACGCTGCTTTCGCTCGATGCGCTTTTGAAATTAGACGCGCTTATCGTAATGCCTTACAACATTTCTGATTCGACGGCGATGGCGGACGTCGTTCTGCCCGCCGCCACGTTTGCGGAAATCATTGGGGCTTACGTCAATTTCGAGGGCGTCGTTCAACTGGCGCGACCCGCCAAAGCGCTCAAACATCAAAACCGCGAATTGATGAAAGAAATGGCGCTTTCGCGCTTGGACAAGCACGCGACGCAATTCGACCGTTGGAGCGACGAGGCAAACAAAATCGACGCGAAACCTTCGTGGGAAATTCTGCAAGAACTCGCCGCGCATTTCGGCGCGACTTGGCGCTACCAAACGGCGCGAGAAATTTTCGCCGAAATCGCCAAAGAAATTCCCGCCTTCAACGGACTCGATTACAAGAAGCTCGGCAAACTCGGCGCGAAAATCGAGACGGTTCAAGGCGGACGCGCGGCTCTGGCGTGACGCTTCGTTAGCGCGACGGCGCGAGCGTTCAAAGTTTTTTACAGTCCGTTTGTTATCGTCGCCTTGAAATCTCGCTTGGCGAAGAGATGAACCTTTCGGAAAGTTTTTCCAGCGCGATCGTCTCGCTTCGAGCGAATTTGATGCGCTCGCTCCTCACGATGCTTGGCATCATCATCGGCGTTGGCGCGGTGATTACGACCGTCGCGCTTGGCGAGGGCGCGCAACGAAGCGTCAAGGAAAATTTGCAGAAGCTTGGCTCGAATTTGCTCTTCGTGCGACCGGGCAATCAAACCTTTGGCGGCGTGGTGATTAGCGCGGGCAGTTCCATCACGCTTACGGAAGACGACGCCATCGCCATCAAACGCCGCGCAAAGTTCGTTGAATCGCTCTCGCCCGAATCGCGCAAAGGCGTTCAAGCCAAGTTCGGCAACAAAAATTGGAACACGACCGTCGTTGGCGTTTATCCCGAATACGAAACCGTCCGCAACGCCACGTTGAGCGCGGGTCGCTACTTCACCGAAGCCGACAACAAAGCGATGAACGCCGTCTGCGTCATTGGTCCAACCGTCGCGCAAAACCTTTTTGAACGCGGCGTCAATCCCGTCGGACAAACCATTCGCATCAACAACGTCGGCTTTCAGGTCTTGGGCGTGCTTGAAGAAAAAGGCTCGTCGGGCTGGCAAAATCCCGACGACCAAATTCTCGCGCCGCTGAACACCGTGCAAAAACGCCTCGCGGGCGCGACGTGGATTTCGGGCATCACCATCAAGGTCGTCTCCGAAGAAAAAATGACCGACGCGCTCCTCGAAGTCGAGCAGATTCTTCGCAAACAGCATCGCTTGCGGAACGACCAAGACAACGACTTCACCATTCGCAATCAAAGCGACCTCGTGTCCGCCTTCTCCGAAACGTCGAGAATTCTCGCCTTTCTTCTGACGTCGGTCGCCGTCGTCTCTCTCGTCGTGGGCGGCATCGGGATTATGAACATTATGCTCGTGAGCGTTACGGAGCGCACGCGCGAAATCGGCATTCGCAAAGCGATTGGCGCCAAGAAGCGCGACATTCTCTCGCAGTTCTTGATTGAATCCACCGTGCTGGCGCTCGCGGGCGGCGCGCTCGGAATCCTCTTGGGAATTGGGGTTTCGGAGCTTTTGGGTCAAGTCTCGACCTTTCGGACGGTCATCTCCATCGAGTCGATTTTCGTGAGTTTTCTTTTTAGCGGACTTGTCGGAATTTTCTTCGGCTTTTATCCCGCGCAGAAAGCCGCTTCCGCCGACCCCATCGAAGCCCTGCGCTACGAGTGATTCAATACACGAAGGGGAACAACCTCTTTGAGCGCTCGCAATAACGCCGATACTCGTCGCCGAATTTTTCGATGAGCATTTTCTCTTCAATCTCGATGCGCTTGCCGAACCATATCGCCGAAACGATGGCGAGAATCGCCGCGCTAATCGGCGCTTGAAAGAGCGCGACGTAGCCAAAGAAGAGCAAAATGTAACTGGCGTAAATCGGGTGTCGCACGAAAGCGTAGATGCCGTCCGTAATCAAGCGGTGATCGTCTTTGATGACGAGTTTGTCCCAAAATTTTCCAAGCGCGGAAATCGCCAAGCGATTTATGACGATCGCCGCGAGCGCGAGCGCGACGCCGACGATGGCGGTGGCAAGACAAGGTTCGGAGCGCGAAAATTCATAAATCGCTCCCGCATAGACGGCGAGCAATCCCGCGCCGCGAACGGCGAAAGCGACGCGCCCCGACGCGCTTTGGAGCTGACGGTCGTCCTTGTTTTTTGCGAGCTTGCCAAGCGTCGCGCCGCGCCATGCCGCGCCCGCGAAAAAGACGAAGTTCGCCGCCAGCGCGAACCAAACGCGCCACGAGGAGAGTTGATTGAACAGATGCGCGGGAAGCGCGATGAGAACGCCCAAGAGCGCCACCAAAACCGCGAACAAAAATGCGGCGCGCCAAACCATAGCCTTCGCGCTCGTGATTCGTTTACGAATTCACCACGCCTTCAATCGGGCTTGAAGCCGTCGCGTAAAGTTTGCGCGGAATGCGTCCCGCTTCAAACGCCAGTCTGCCCGCTTCGACGGCGAGTTTCATCGCTCTCGCCATCTGAACGGGGCGTTGCGCTTGCGAGACGGCGGTGTTGAGCAACACGCCATCGTAGCCAAGTTCCATCGCAATGGCGGCGTCGCTCGCCGTTCCAACGCCCGCGTCGATGATGAGCGGAATGTCGGACAACGCCTCGCGGATGATTTGCAAATTGTAGGGGTTTCGAATTCCCATTCCCGACCCGATGGGGGCGGCGAGCGGCATCACGGCGGCGCACCCCATGTCGCGCAACTTTCGGCACGTGATCACGTCGTCGTTGCAATACGGCAACACCACGAACCCATCGGCAAGAAGTTGCTCGGCGGCTTTGAGCAGTTCAACGACGTCGGGAAAAAGCGTCTCGTCGTCGCCAATCACTTCCAATTTGATCCAATTCGTCTCGAGGGCTTCGCGGGCGAGTTGCGCCGTTAGAACCGCGTCTTTGGCGGTGTAACAGCCCGCCGTGTTGGGCAGGAGAAAGTATTTGTCTGGATTGAGATATCGCAAAATGCTTTCGGGGGATTTGTCGGCAAGATTGACGCGCCGAATGGCGACGGTAACGATTTCCGCGCCGCTGGCTTCGATGGCGTTCATCATCGTTTGCGGATTTGGAAACCGCGCCGAACCGATGAGCAAGCGCGACGTGAACGTTCTTCCCGCGATGACGAGGTCAGACATCTGAAACTCCGTTGAAAATGCGTTGAGCGAAAGTTAAACACAAAGCGTCAAAAACGCGACGCGAGCGCGTTTAACCGCTGTAAGGGTGTTTGAGATACATTTTGGCTTTGGCGTGAGAATCTTGATGTTCCTTCATGTCCAACACCTTCTTGTAATGCGCGATGGCTTTGGCTCTTTCGCCTTGGGCGTCGTAAATCATTCCCAAGCGCAGTTCCGAGAGCACGCGGAACGCGGAAGGCTCTTTCGCGTCGACTTTGATGCTCAAATTCACGGCGTTGGTGAAGTGCGCGAAAGCGTCTTTCAAATCGCGTCGGTTCATCAGCGCCATCCCGATGTAGTAGTGCGCTTCGCGCAGATGTCGGTCGTTGTAGTGCTTCGCGCCTCGTTGATGTTTCTTCCAGATGTCCGTGAAAATTTCTTCGGCTTCTTTCCAATAGCCGCTCGCGGCGTAGCAACGTCCGAGATACGAGTAAAAGAACGGGTTGTCGGGATAACGCTCGTGAAGCATTTTGGCGAATTCCGTCGCCTTGGCGAAATCTTTTTCATAGACGTAGTAAATCTGCGTGAGGAAGTAAATCGCCTCGACTTTGGCGTAGTGCCCGAAGCGCATGCAGGAATCCAAGCGAGCGATGCCGCGCTTTTTGTCGCCCTTCGGGAACATTAGCGCGAGCGGTCTGACGGCGGGATACTGTTCGGGAATCGCCTCGGCGTAATAATCGTAGATGCCCAATCCAAACAGCACGTCCATATTTCCCTTGCCGACTTTTTGAATGCGCGAAACGATGGGAAGCGCGTCTTTGCCGTCAAGGGCGGCTTTGAGCCACTGACCGCGATTGGCGCGCAATCTGCCGCGAAATCCCAACGCGCCGCTTTTGAAAAACATCGCTTCAAGGTCGCGGTCGTTGACTTCCAATCTCTCGTCGCAAAGGTCAATGACGGTTTGCATATAGTCGCTGAACCTCTCGTCGTAGCGCGTGTCGTCGAGGTCGAGCATCATTTTCCACCACAGCACCATTCCTTTGAAAAAGTGCCCGACGGGCGATTTGGGGTCTTTTCTGACGATGTCGTCGAAAAGCGCGTCGGCTTCCTCGAAGTCGAGGTTGTAGACATAATCGATGCCCTTCAACACTTGGTCGTCGTATTTGGTAAAGGCTTGTCCGCTTGGCGTTTGCGCCGTTGCGACAAGCGAGAAGAGCGCCATTGAGAGCGTTGCGAAGAGCCGAGCGGACGGCTTCATGGCTACGGTGCGAGTTTGATTACGGCGATAAAACTTTGTTTGTCGCTCTGAAAATTCCAAAGCCAAGCGCTCGAACAAAAAAGGCGAAGTTCGCGCTTCGCCTTTTCGAACTTGCCGTCGCTTCACTTCAACAAAAGCATTTTTTTCGTTTCGACGAAACGCCCCGCTCGCAGTCGGTAGAGATAAACGCCGCTCGATAGATTCAAGCGCGACGCATCGAGCGCGTAGCGATGTTCGCCCGCGTCCTGACGAGCGTTTAGGAGCGTCGTGATTTTGCGTCCCAGCGCGTCAAAAAGTTCGAGCGTCACGTCGCTGGCGACGGGCAGTCGATACGCGATGGTCGTCGTCGGATTGAAGGGATTGGGATAGTTTTGCGACAGGCTGAATTCCGTTGGCTTTTCAGCGCGTTGGGGGGCGGAGACGTTTGGGAGAATCGTTACGATGAACTTCGGCGCGTAGTTCCAATAATCGCCGTTGGGGTCGTAGCTGGTGTCGACGGCGCAGAAGCTGGCGTAAATCGTGTCGCGCGTTGCGACGCTGGCGCTGGGCGCGGCATAGCGAAATTGCCATATCAGCGTGTCGCCCTGCGCGATTTTCGGAAAGCGGTGCGTCAATTCGCCGTCTTCTTTTCTCATTCCTTCGCTCAACGTGTCGAGCGTTCCGAAAAACGCCGCGATGTTGAACCCGCCCGCGATGAGCGAATCTTTGCGACCATAGAGCGCGAAAACCGCGCTTTCGCCTTCGCGGAGCGCGCTCGGTCCCGAAATCCAAGTCGTCGTTTGATTGTGCGGACCTTGAACGATTCCGTCGGGCGAATGGCAAAAACAACCCTCGAAAAAGCGGTCGGGCTTCTGCGTCGCGTGAACTTTTCCCGTGAGCGAGTTGCCGTAGACGAATCGCGTCTTGATTTTGTCCGCCGCGAAACCGCAGAACATCAACGCGCCAACGACGATAACGAGACGGTGAACGCGAACTTTCATTGCCGCCAAAAGTTTGATTACTTGACGAAAAGCATCTTCTTGACGCTCGCAAATTCGCCCGCCGAGAGACGATAAAAATACGTTCCGCTCACGAGATTGCTGGCGTCAAACGTGACGCTATGTTGCCCCGCCGATTGCCGCTCGCTGACGAGCGTGGCGATTTCGCGCCCAAGCACGTCGTAGACTTTCAGCGTAACGAAACTCGCCGTCGGAATCCGATAGCGAATGACGGTCGACGGGTTGAACGGGTTGGGATAGTTTTGCTCCAACTCAAACGTTTGCGCTCGTTCCGCCATGCGCTCTCTGATCGAGGACAACAAGACTTGCACGCCCACTTTGACGAGTTCAGGCGAGCTGGGCGCGTTGCTGACGATGCGCAGCGTGTCTCGATACGACCCTGCGACGAAAGGCAGCGCCGTGATGGCGATCGTATCGCTCGACTGCGGCGGAATCGAGAACGTTCGGCGCGACAGGCGCAGGTTCGGCAACGACGTTTGAACGTCGGAAACGACGAGCGTGCCATTGCCATTGTTGAAGAGGCGAATCGTGTCGGAAACGGGCGCGTTGGAAACGACGAGCGCGAGCGAATCTCTGGAAAGGCTCATCAACGCGACGCGGATCGTGAACGCGCCGCTCGTCGCGACGGGGTCGCCGTCGAGATTGTCGCTCACGCGCACCCGCGCGCTCGATGTCGGAATCGGCGGCACGCTCCAAGCGAAAGAGCCAAGCGAGCCGGGCACGTTGTCGGCGATGAGTCGCCACGCGCTATCGGCGTGGGGCTGGAACTCGATTTTCACGCGCGGAATGTTGGTCGCCGTCCAAACGATGTTTTGATTTGCGCCGAAGTTCACGATGGCGTTGGGCGCGGGCGACGACAAGGCAAGCGTTTGCGCGTTGCTCGTTGGAACCGCGTAAGACACCGAGAGTTTGGCGATGCGCGACGTTTGCAACGCCAAGAGCGTGGCGCGGTCAATGAAGAGAAAGCCCGAATTCGAACCCGTGAGCGGGATTTGTCGGAAAGCGTCGCCGCGATTGAGCGACAGGTAACTATTGCCGCCGCCATACACGCCGAAGACCATCACGTTTGGGTCGTCGCGCGCGATGTCCACGCCCCATGCCGAGCCGACGGTCGAGATGGTCGTCCAAGTTCTGCCATAGTCGGTCGTGCGTTGCACGCCGCCGCTCGACCACTGCGTTACGAAACCGAGCGCGGGATTGTGGATTCCGTTGGCGAGCATTGGCATTTCGCTTCCCGTGCCTGTGTAGACATTCGTCCAAGTGCGACCCTCGTCGGTTGATCGCCATAAGCGCGATTGACCGCTTCCCGTGATGCCGTCGGCGCACCACATCACGTTGGCGCTGTCGCCTCGGACGATTTGCAAGTCGCACGGACTTCGGAACTGCGTAACGGCGACCGTGTCCCAAGTCGATCCAAAGTCGGTCGAGCGATACAGGCGCGCGTTGGCGTTTTGCGGGTTGCCTTGCGCTTCGGGCGCGTAGTAGACGATTTCGGGATTGTCGGGACTCATTTCAAGCGGCATGCCGTAGTTGGTGTAGGTCGCCGTGATGGTGGTCGTCCAAGTTTGTCCCGCGTTGGTGGTTTTGACGACGCGCTGACGCGAAACGGCGGCAATCCACGTGTTGCTATCTCGGTGCGAGACGTAGAACGAATGGATTTGGGTCGCGTTGGGAATCGTGGCGATTTGCGTCCAAGTTTCGCCCAAGTCCGTGCTGCGAATGACCGCGCCGCTGCCCGCCGCGTAGATGGTGCGTTTATCGAACGGCGAGTGAACGAGCGTGTTGCCGATGAACGAGCCGCTTCGCGTTTGAATCCACGAGGCGTTGATGGTCGTGCCCGTTGGCAGTTGCCATGTCGCGCCGCCGTCGGTGGTGCGCAAAACGGCGTTGTTCCGTTCGCTTACCGCCCAACCTTTGAGATGATTGAAGAAATAGACGCGCGATAGCGGCGCATGCATTTCGTGCTGTCCCCAGATGTATGACTGGTCTCGATTGGTGGTTCGGCGAATGAATCCGCCTCCGCCAATGAAGAAGACCGAGTCCGCGCTTTGCGCATAAACGCCCGTCACGTCGGAGCGCGAATCGGTTTTGAAGTTCAATTCCACCCAATTGTTGCCGCCGTCAAGGCTTTTGAACGCCAAGCCGTCTTCGCCAACGACATAAACGACGTCGCCTTTGGCGCTCACGGAGAAAATTTCTTTGCCCGTCCAGAGCGGATTGCTGATGTCCGTCCAACTTTCGCCGCCATCGGTCGTGCGTTGCATCTTGCCGTTTTTGGCGACGACGAAACCCACCTGATTGTCGCGGAAACTCAAAGCGTTGAATTGTTCGGGCGAGGCGGGCGTTTTGGAATCCCACGTCGCGCCGCCGTTGGTGGTCTTGAACATCGCGCCGTTTGAGCCGACGAGAAAGCCCGTTTGAGCGTTGAGAAATTGAATGTCGGTGAATTTCGTCGTCGGACTTGCGAGCGAGAGGCTTTGCCATGTGTCGCCGAAATTGGTCGTGCGGTAAAGTTTGCCGCTATCGCCCGCTACCCAGACGGTTGCCCCAAGCGAATGAACGGCGCGGAGCGCGCTTGACCCCAAAACGAACTGCGCCCACGTCGCGCCGCCATCGACGGAGCGAAAGACTCTGCCGCCGTTTCCCACCGCCCAAACCACGTCGCCATCGGCGGAATGCACGTCGTAGAATCCTTGCGGTTGCGCAGAAAGCGTTTGAACGGCGATTGCGGCGAGGAGGGTTGCGAGCGAAAAGCGCGAGACGATGGTCATTGTTTCGTTGCGTCGTTGGATTTGTTGATTGCACGCTATTCGAGCAGTCGCGCAATGACTTCCACCTCGCCCAATCCGAGAAGCGACACGTCGTCGGATTCGAGCGATATTCGCGCTTCGTTAATTGGAAGATCGCCGACTGCGACGCGCAGGCTCTTTTGCGAGTCGCGCAGTTCCGAAAAAGCGTAGTCTTTGATTTTTTGCGACTGCCAAAATAACTCAATTCGCCCTTTCTTCACAGTGATTGCGGGCACATTTACGCTTTTTTTCGAAACGGGATAAAGGACGATTTCGCGGGCGACGATGGGGAGTTCCCATTTCAAGTTCAGATGGGCTTCTCGGCTTGGGGCGGCAATCCATGCCGCCGTGTCCGCGCCGATTTCCGCTTGCCTATCGACCGCTCTGCGCGCATGGAAGCGCATGCCGTCCCGCTCCCATTCGGAACTTGCCCACACGTCCGCCGACGTCGCCACGTTGAACCATTGCGAGAGGGCGTTGTTCATCGGAACCTCGATAAGCGTGTGTCCGACGTGGCAACCGACGCATTTCGTTCCCGCGCCTTTGCGCTCGGAGTTCAAGCCCGCCACATGCGCGAACTTGCCGCTCGTCGTCGCGAGCACTCGACCGCGAGAGTCCACAAGTTGCTCGAAGAGCGGAACTTCCGCGGGCGCGTCGGGAACGCGGATGCCGCCGTCGTCGTCAATCGGGACTTCTCGAAACAACAGCGCGACGTCCTTCCCATCGGCGTTCTTGCGTTGCACGTTCATAAAGAAGCGCACCCTTGCGCCTTTCGCAATTTTTGGCGCGTCGAGCATTGGCTCATCGACTTTGCCGTTCATAAACACGTTGAAGCAATCGAAGCGAAACGAATGTTGCTCGTAGTAATCGGTTGGCTCGTCGATTGGCGGCTGTTCGTTGGCGAGTTCGAGCTGGTCTTTGAACAGCGTCGGAACGGGACGCGGCGCGATGGGAACGGCGCAGAGTTCGTCGGTCTCTGGCAAATCCAAAACCTTTTTGCGAACCGAGCCGAGCGAGTCGGTTAGATACAACCCAAAGGTTTTGCCCTTGTCTCTTTGCGCGCAGAGGATTTTGTTCGGCGCGATTTCGACGGCGTCGACGGACGCGACTTCCAACGGGGTAATCGTGATGGGCAGGCTCGCGCCTTTTTTGAATCGGCGAATGACGACCGTGTCGGAGCGTTCAAGCATCGAGAGCGACGAGGCGAACACGCATAGCAAATCGCCGTTGCTCATCAGGCGCGGCTTGTAGGCTTGCAATCCCGCTCGCGTTCTCGGAAAGCCCGCGTAGAGTTTGAGTTCGTCGCCATCGGGCTTTGCCGTGATGGCGTGCCACACGTTGCCCACGTCGTCGGTCAGGGCTTGGGCAGGGTTTCGCGCGACGCCGTCTTTGGTTTGATCGCTCGGCAAATCGATGTTGAGCCACCACCGCGCAAAGACGATTCTGCCCTCCGCCAAATCCATCGTGGGTTCTTCCGCGCCGTTTCTTTCCGTCGTGATGCGATGCAAGCGACTTCCGTCGAGATTGACGACGAAAAGGTTGCTCGTTCTCGCGCCGCCCAACTGCGCCAGGGAAGGATAGCGCGTCGAGGCGAAGACGATTTTTTCCTCGTCCATATAGCACGGGTCGAAATCGTCGTAACGCTCGAACAGCGCGGCGATTTCGCCAAAGCGCGACAGGTCGATGTTGCGGTCGGTCTTCGTGATGGCGCGCAAGCCTTTGCCATCAATGCCGATTTCGTAAATGCGCCAAGAACTGTCGGGATGCGCCAGACCCGAAAACAGCAGCCGTTTCGCGTCGTAGGACACGCTCACGTCGGCAACATCGAAAAATTGCGGCGCAAGGCGACGCAGTTTGCCGCTTCGCTCGCGCACGAACAGTTTTCCGCCCACTTTGAGCGTTCTGCCCTTTGGACCAATGCCCGAAATCGCTCCGTCGGGCGCGGGATTTCGGGCGACAAAGGCGATCGGCGGCAAGTCGTCGAGCGGCGCGAAACTCGCGTTGAAGGCGACGACGAGAAAACTCAAAACCGCCACTCCAAAAGCGCGCATCGATTCGTTCCAGTTCGTTGAGGCGAAAATACGCGAGAACGCTCATTCCATTCGCAATTGACGAGTCGCGTCTCGCCATCTCTCTCGGATTCCTCGCTTCCGCTCGAAATGACAAACGATCTCCGCTCGGAATCGCGCGCGCAAACGCTTCGTCATTCTGAACGGAGCGAAGCGAAGTGAAGAATCCACAACCTTGCCCTCGTTCTAACTGCGTCAGAATTATTCCCTTCTCCTTCATCAAGGAGAGAGGTTGGGGGTGAGGTAGATTCCTCGCTCATTGCGCCCGTTTCCCGAAAGAAATCCGTTTGCGTAGATTCTGCCGACGCTATGACATCAACGAAAGAAAAGGAGAAAACAATGTTGCGACTCACGATTGACAAACCGCTTGCCAAAAACGGCAAAATGATTGACTTCACAAAAGAGCATTTTTCAAAAATGGAGGGCATTATGGGACTTGTGTATGCGGATATCGAACTTATCAACGCTGATTACATCGGCTTGGCGGCGCGCGGTTTTATCAAGCCTGAAGATGTGCTAAGCGTCAAAGTGCGCGCGTTGGCGGATAGCGGCGCGTATATGCTTGGCATCAACGAGCGCATCGCGGAACAACTCGACTTGCGCGTCTTGGGCGAAGAAATTTTCACGATGGCAAACGAAGAACGCCAACGCCTCAAAATCGTCGGACCGATTGAAGTGCGTTTCAAGAATCGTCGCTGCACCGCCGATGCCGTCGTGCTTGGCGAAAACACCGAAGTCTTGCTTGGCTCCATCGTGATGGAAGATTTGGACGTCATTATCGACCCAAAGCGACAAGAACTCACGCTGCCGCCCGACCGCCCTTACCTTGCCGAAAAGCATATGAAGTAACGTTGCCGCAATCGCCTGTCGCTTGCTCTCGCGGGAACTCCCGATGAACGTCAAAACGCTTGGACAAGTCTTCACCCCAAAATTCATCGTCAGAGAAATGCTTGCCCTGCGCAGAAACGCGGGGCGAATTTTAGAGCCTTCGTGCGGCAATGGCGCGTTTTCAAACGAACTGCCCGAATGCGTCGCCATTGAACTCGACGCAAGCCAAGCCCCTCGCAACGCGCTCGTGATGGATTTCTTTGATTTTCCCGCATCGGAAAAATTCGAGACCATCATCGGAAATCCGCCCTACGTGCGCTTTCAAGACATTTTGCCCGACACGAAAAAGAAACTTTCGCTTGCGCGCTTCGATGGGCGAAGCAATCTTTATCTCTTCTTCATCGAAAAGTGCGTTCAGCATCTTGCCCCACGCGGCGAACTCATTTTCATCACGCCGCGCGATTTTCTCAAAGCCACATCGAGCCGCAAACTCAACGACTACCTCTACAAACAAGGCACGATAACCGATTGGATTGAACTCGGCGATAGGCGCATCTTTGAGGGCTTTGCGCCCAACTGCGCGATTTGGCGGTTCGAGAAAGACGACTTTTCGCGCAAGACGAATTTCACGAGCGAAGATGGACGCAAAGAAACGCGAACCTTTGCTTGCGCGAGCGGTCAACTGCTTTTCCTGAACGCCGATTACGTCGTGCCGTTCAGCGACGTCTTTTTCGTGAAAGTGGGCGCGGTGAGCGGCGACGACGAAATTTTTGCGAGCGAGGAATTTGGCAACCGCGACTTCGTTTGCTCCACGACGGCAAAAGACGGCAGAACGCGCCGAATGATTTTCAACGCCAAGTCGCCTTATCTCGAACGGTTCAAGTCGCGCTTGCTCTCGCGGCGCATCAAAAAGTTTGACGAATCAAACTGGTGGACTTGGGGACGCAGTCATTATCAAAGTTCGGAAAAGCGAATCTATGTGAATTGCAAGACGCGCAACCCTCGTCCGTTTTTCTTGCACCCGTGCAACGATTACGATGGCTCCGTGCTGGCGATTTTTCCGAAAAATCAGGACGCGAATTTGAACGAACTCTGCGAGGCGCTGAACGGCGTGAATTGGGCTGAACTTGGCTTCGCATGCGACGGCAGGTTTCTTTTTTCGCAACGCGCGTTGGAGCGATGTTTGTTGCCCGAAGCCTTCCGCGAGTTTGCGCCCGCTATGAAGCCTTGCGAGTTGGCGTTTGAGCCGCTTTTCTCGGCGCGGCTCATTGCTCGACGAGATTGAGCGAGACCGTCATTCCGCTTCGCGCTTGCAGAACGCCCGTCGTGAGCACCGTGTCGCCCGCCTTCAAGCCGCTCGTGACGAGCGCTTCTTTTTCCGTGCGCAATCCGACCGTAACGGTTTGTTCGGCGACCTTCCCGTTGCGAATCACGAAGACCTTTTGCGATTTGAGTTCGGGCACGAGCGCTTCGGTGGGAACCATCAAAGCGTCCTTGATTTCTTGCAAGACGAGTTCGACGTCGGCAAACGCGCCCGCGATGAGTTCGCCGTCTTTGTTCGGATGAATGGCGCGCAGTTGAAGCGTGCGCGTGTTCAGGTCGATGCGCGGCTCGATGGCGTAGACTTTGGCTTCAAAGGTTTTTGGCGAGCTTTGAACGCGAAAGAAGACTTTGTCGCCGACGCGCGCTTGCGAAGCGTATTTTTCGGGAATGGAAAAATCGAGCTTGATGGGCGTGGAATTTTGCAAGGTCGCAATGCGCGTCGCGGGCGAGACGTAACTGCCTTCGCTTACGTAGCGCAAGCCGATTTTGCCAGCGAAGGGCGCGCGAATTTCGGTTCGATCGATTTGCGCTTTGAGCGCGTCCAATTGCGCTTTGAGCGAATGGAGTTCGTTGAGCGCGACGTCGTATTCTTCTTGGCTTGCGGCTTTTTGAGCGAGCAACTCGCGCTGTCGGGCTTCGCGCAGTTCGGCAAGGCGCAATTGCGACTCGACGCGCTTTTTTTGCGCCTGCAACTCGTCGTCGTTGAGTTTCAAGAGCAACTGATTGCGCCCAACGCTCGCGCCTTCTTGAAAGAAGATTTTGCTAACTTTGCCCGCGATTTCGCTTCGCAAGTCCACTTCCTCGTTGGCGAGAAGCGTGCCCGTCGCATAGACTTTGTTCTCCAAAACGCGCGGTTTGAGCACGACGGCGTTGACGGAGAGCGGCGCGGGCGCGACAGCCGACGCCGTCGGCGTTTTTTTCGCGCTGAACATCTTGGGAAGAGCCAACAGCGAAAGAGCGGCGACCAACGCGATCCCCCAAACGACGCGCGATTTGTTCATTCGCTTTTGAGTGAGTTGAACTTCATAAACTAAACGGAGGCGACCTTGTTCCAAAACAAAATCTTGCGAAACTTGCTCATCGTAGCCGTCATCGTCGGCGTTTATTTCCTCATTCAATCGCAAAATAAAAAAGAAGACGTCGCAACGACGGCGAAAACTTCGCCGCCCGTCAGGTCAGAAGAAACGCCCGCCGAATCCAAAAGCGCAACGTCCAAACCCGCCACCCGTCCTTCCACTTACTTCGATCTTCACGCGCCGCTCGGCGTTCCGAAAGACAGCGATCCAAGCGACGACTATTTGATGGAAAAGCCGCAATACGTTCTCTCCTACAACAACGCGCGCGGCGGCGCCAACTGGGTCGCTTGGAACTTGAACGACAGTTGGTTCGGAACGGTCGAGCGCAGGCAAGGGCAATTCATCACCGACACGTCTCTTCCCGAAGGCTATCAACGCATCACGCACGACGACTACACGGGAAGCGGCTTCGATCGCGGGCACATGGTTCGCTCCGAAGAACGCACGCGCACCCGCGAAGACAACGACGCGACGTTTTTGATGACCAACATTCTGCCGCAATATCACGACCTTAACGCGGGTCCGTGGCTTTCGCTCGAAGAATACTGCGAAGTGTTGGCGAGAAAGAAAAACAAAGAACTCTACATCATCGCGGGCGGCATATACGACAAAAACCCCGACTATCTCAACGGCAAAGGCAAAGGGCGCGTGGCGATTCCAAAATCCACTTGGAAAATCGTCGTCGTCTTGGAGCGCGGACAAGGCTTGAAGGACGTAACGAAGGACACGCGCGTCATCGCCGTCAACATGCCCAACGCGCAGGGCAAGGAGTTCAAAAAATCGGGCTGGCGCAAATACCTTACGACCGTCGACGAATTGGAGAGGCTCACGGGCTACGATTTTCTTTCCAACGTGCCAGCCGACATTCAAGCCGTCATTGAAAGCAAAACCGATTGAACCTTGCGCAACGCCACCGCGCCTTCAACGGCATTTCCAGTCGACATTTCCGTCGTCGTTCCGCTCTACAACGAGGTCGAATCGCTCGCGGAACTTGCGGAGCAAATTTGCGACGCGATTCAAACGAGCAACCTGCGCGACCTTTTCGGGCGCGCGCCCACTTTCGAAATCATCTTCGTCAACGATGGCTCGACCGACGGTTCGGACGCGGTCATCAAGGCGTTGATTGAAAAACGCCGCGAAATCAAGCTCATCTCGTTCCGACGCAACTACGGCAAGTCCGCAGGCTTGGACGCGGGCTTCAAAGCCGCGCAAGGAAAGTATGTCATCACGATGGACGCGGATTTGCAAGACAATCCCTACGAAATCGAGCCGCTCATTCGCAAACTCGAAGAAGGCTACGACCTCGTGAGCGGCTGGAAGAAAAAGCGTTACGACCCCATCACGAAAACGCTTCCTTCAAAGCTTTTCAACTTCGTTACGGGCTTGCTCAGCGGCGTGCGCATTCACGACTTCAATTGCGGCTTGAAGGCGTATCGCAACGAGGTCGTCAAAACCGTTCAGGTTTATGGCGAAATGCATCGCTACATTCCCGTGTTGGCGAAGTGGAGCGGCTTTCGCGTCTCGGAAATCGTGGTGCGGCATCGCCCGCGCAAATACGGCGCGTCCAAGTTCGGCGCAAGCCGCTTCTTCAATGGCTTCTTGGATTTGCTCACGGTGATGTTCATCACGAAGTATATGAAGCGCCCGATGCACCTGTTCGGAACGCTTGGAATTTTCTGCTTTCTGTTGGGCTTCGTCATTGCGGCGCTTCTCACCTACGGCAAGTATGTCCGCGACGAGAGCGTCAGCAACCGACCGCTTCTTACGCTCGGCGTGCTCCTCATCATTCTTGGCGTTCAGTTTTTCTTGGGCGGCTTGCTTGGCGAGATGATTACGAAGAGTTACCTCCAAAACGAAACCTATCTCATCAAAGAGACCGTGAATCTGGACGAGCGCGATCGGCTATGACCTTCGCTCGAAGACGGCGGCGAAGAAGCCGTCGCAACCATCGCGGTGCGGAAAGAGTTTCAAGAACGTCTCGCCCTTCAATCGCTCGCGGAGCCGCGTCAAATCGGCGTTTATGCGAATTTCCTCGACGACTTGCGAGACGGGAACGAGCGAGAAGTTTTCGTTTCGTCGCAAAAAGTCTTCCGCTTGCGCTTCGTTTTCTTCGCGGAAAATCGAGCACGTGGCGTAGAGAAGCCTGCCGCTTGGTTTGAGCAAAGGCGCGTAGTCGTCCAAGATTTGCGCTTGAACTTTGGCGCGCGTCGATACGGCTTCGGGCGAAAGGCGGCGTTTGAGGTCGGGATTGCGTCGGAGCGTGCCGCTTCCCGTGCAGGGCGCGTCGATTAGAATGTAATCGACCTTGCCGCCAAACGCCGCCTTGAAGCGAGCGAGCTTTTCGTCGCCGTCCAACAGCTCGATGTTTTGAAGCCCCGCTCGTTTGATGCGCTCGCGGATGTTGCCGAAGCGTTTGGGATATTTTTCGTAGGCGTAGACTTTGCCCTTGTTTCGCATCAAGGTCGCAAGGTGAAGCGTTTTGCCGCCGCCGCCCGCGCACGCATCGAGCGCGACGCTTTTCGGCTTCGGATTGAGCAGGAGCGAAATGATTTGACTGCCCTCGTCTTGAATTTCGCACAAGCCTTGTTTGAAGGCTTCGGTTTGAAAAATGCGACGTCGTCCGTCGCAGAGAAGCGCGTCGGGCGAAAGTTCGCCGAAGGTCGTGGCGACGTTCTCGGCGGCGAGTTTTTCTCGAAGCTCGTCGCGCGAGACGCGCAAGGCGTTGGCGCGCAAAGCAAGAGGCGCTTCTTGGTTGAGCGACGCGAGGAGTCGTTCAAGTTCGGCTTCGTCGAACTGCTCGCGCAATTTCCGCGTCGCCCATTCGGGAAAGGAATGCTTGCGCGCAAGGTCGGTTTCGTTTTCGCGTTCCGCGAGAAAGCGCGCTCTCCACCGCGCAAGGGTTTCGATCGAAACGCTCGTCAGCTCGCTGGTTGGAGCGAGAATGTCGTCGCCGTTTTTTCGCGCGAGCGAGAAAAACATCGTGAGCGCATGCGACAGCTCGCCAGAAGCCGAAAGGCTTGAAAGCCGCTCGTGGATGAAGGCTTCGATCGCAAGGTCTTGGCGGAGCGCGTCGTATACGGCTTGGCTAATGAACCGTCGGTCGTTCGAGCCGAGATATTTTCGGGCGCGGAAGTAGTCGGAGAGCGTCGCGTCGGCGGGTCGGCGGTCGGCGCGAATGGCGGCGTAGGCTTCGACGCTGTGCGACAAAAGGGATTTGAGCGTCATTCGGCTTTTGGCGTTGAAAGGCGCGAAGATAAGAGGCTCGAAACAAAAAGTCGCCCAATAGGCGACCCTTCCCGATTTCATCGGTCTCCGTGACCTGCGCGAGCGACGCGGCGCTCAACCCGCGACGCTACCTTGACGGCGGCGAAGCCCGCATGGCGTCGTCTTTCAACGGCGTCAATTGCTTGACGTTCTGCGCTTGCAATCCCTTGCTGGTGGAGATCATATCGAACTCTACGGGCGCGCCCTGATCGAGCATCTTATACTTTCGATCAGAGTTAATCGCCGAGTAGTGCACGAAGATGTCTTCTCCGCCGTTGGGATTCAAGATGAAGCCATAGCCCTTCTTGCCGTCAAACCACTTGACTTGACTCCTGTGAGCTGGCATTTTTGGAAAAACTCCTTTCGTTTAAGGCTTCTAAAAGTTGTCTTGCAGCCGTAAGACCATTGAACGCCTTTACTACATCTTTCGGGCTACTTTTTCTCGCTGTCAATATAGACGCGCAACCGCAACGCGCAAGACGTTTTGCGCAATGAGCAAAGACGATAAAGCCGTTTCGACGAGAAGGGGGATTGAATGGCGCGTTTTAGAATAAATCAAGCAAGGCGAAGACTTGTTTTCGTCGAGGCGTCGCAACGTCGCGCCGAAACGACTTCAAGACGATTAGAAGCGGAAACTCGTCGTGATTACGACGCTATTGGTCGTAACCGCTTCGCGCACTTGCGCCGAGCCTGAATACAGACTGCCGAAGACGCTTTGCGTGGTTCGCGCGAAGGCGACATCGATGTTGAGGGTTTTGCGAAGCAGAATGCCCGCGCCGAGAGAAACGATTTTGCGAGCGTCGTCGGTCGTGGTGCGTTGCGTTCGGGCGGCGTCGCGGTATTTGAGGGGCGACATTTGGTAAGCGTATCCCGCGCGAAGTCGAATCGGCAGGAAAACGGAGCGCAGTTCCGCGCCCAGCGCGTAGTCGATGGTTTGTTGAAAATCGGTTTTGAAGACGCGATTGAGGTCGGCGAAACTTTCGCCGTCGGCGCGAAATTCCAACTGCGTCCAATCCGTGAAGGTCGCTTGCGCCGAAAGGGTGAAGTTTGGCTCTTCCAAACTCGCGCCGCCCGAAAAAACGAAAGGCGTTCTCAGCCGATACTCGAAGCGGTTCGAGGGCAACTTGTCCGAAAACGAAAGCGGTTGATTGGGCGCGGGCGCAACCTTGAAGCGCGACGAAAGCGTTTGCGTCGAAAGTTCGTCGAAGTTGAGCGTCGCGGGCGTTTCGACCGCCAAGCCCAAGCGAAAATGCTCGTCGAGCGCATACATCAGCGAGGCTTTGAGACTCCACCCCGAAAACTCCGACTCGATCGATTCTTCGAGCGCGAGCGATTGAAATTTTTGATAGCGATTTTGCGAATCGCTTTCGCGGTAGGTTCGAGAATACGAATAGTTGCCCGTTATGACGTTGAGCGCGCCGCCCGCGAAGAGCGCGGGCGCGACCTCCACCGACGCGGCTACCGAAAATTGATTTTTTCCGCCGTCCTCGAAGAGTTCCGAGGTCTGAAGCACGTTGCCGCGAATCGGATTGACGTAAATTCCCGCCGAATCGTTGAGCAGAAACTGCTCCCAAGCGTAAGCGGCAAGGTCGTCCAAGTAGATGTTGCCGTTGCTATCGAAGCGCGGGCGCGAGTTTGCCGCCAGTCCGTCCAAAATGCTTTGCGCGGGGTTGAACGCGCTGACGTTTTGCGCCGCCGAAAAGTTCGCCTGTCGCTGAAAGCCAAACCCCATCACGAAACTGCCTTGATAGGTCGGAAATGGCATCACGAAGCCAATGGATTGCAACGCGGTTCGGCTGTTCGTCGCGCGTTGCGTTGCGTTCAAATACGAAGCGTCGCTGTTGAATTGAAAGAAGTCGAATCCGAGATTGAACTCCATTCGCTTGATTTGACCAAGCCCTGCGGGATTGTAGAAGATGGCGGAATAATCGTTTGCGACGCCCGTATATGCGCCGCCCATTCCGAGCGCGCGCGCTCCAACGCCAAGCCCTTGTTGGCTGAATCGAATCGCGTCGAGTTCGTTTTGAGCGCGGGTCGCGGCAGACGCGAACAAGCAAAGAGCGAGCAGAAACGTTCGATGCGGTTTCATTTCAGGATTTGAGCGAGTTGCGAGATTCTTTTCGTCGAGCGTCGCTTATCGGATTCGTCCGCTCTCGCGTTTTTCGGGTTGCGCCTTCGTTCCATCGCTCTGACGGCGCGTCGGTTCGGTCGTCGGACTATGCTCCGTCGATCGTCGGCGAGCGGTGTTTTCGTCTCCCGAATTCGAGTTGGTCGTGGCGTTTGGATTCGATGTGGCTGACGCGGCGGGCGCATTCGGCGCGGAAGCGGGCGCGGAGATTGTTGCCGAAGGCATCGCTGGCGATGACAAGCGCAAGCGTCCCGAACCGCGTCGGTAACTATGTCGGCGTCGGCGCGCGTCGCTCATCGGCTCGTCTTCCGCAATCGGCGTTGCCGCGTAGAAGCCCGACCTCACGACATAGCCATCATACCACCACGGATAGAAATAGTAAAAGCCAAACTCGCTTTCGGCATAATTCTCGTAGCCGCGCAGTTCCGCGCCCGCGAAAGAATCCGAGCGGAGCAAGTTCAATTTGTCCAAACTCGTTTTGTTCTTGACGGCTTTGTTATAGACGAGGTATTTGTCGGTCAGATTGTCGTGGCAACTGCCGCACTTCGAGACGAGCGAAACTTCCTCCATTATGAACTTTTTGGTATCGGGGTCTAAAACCTCGACTTCGGGGTGCGTCATTTTGGTAAAGCCACAGCCCGCGACCAATGGAAGCAGGCAAAGAAGAAACGCGCGAGTCATTTTGAGAATCGTTTATCGTTGCCTTCGCCCCACCGAACCTGACGAGGAAGACGCGCCGCCCCCTGAACGCGAGGGCGCGGACGACGAGGAAGATCCGCGCGACGCGGGCGGCGAATACGAACCGCCGCTCGATTGCCGACGTGGCGCGCCGTAACCGCTTCGAGAATCGCTCGTCGCGCTCCCGCGAGTCGTCCCTCGCGTCTCGGTCGAGCTTGTGCGACGATTTGCGTCGGATTTGAACGCATCGATCGCGCCGTCGCTTCGTTGCCTGCGCGATGGAGAAATCGTTGCGCCCGACGACGTTCCCGACGCGCCGCCGTATCGCGTCGAGGAACTTGTCGGAACGCTCGTTTCCAAAGCGCCGCTTCGCGTTCTGCCAATGCCGATTCGGCGCGTCCCGATTGGCTCGGTTGAAACGACGACTCCGCCGTTCCAACCCGGCGGATAGCCCCACCACCAACGCCAGTCAGGTCGCCACCACGCCCAGTAAGGCGGGGGCGCGATGATGGGCGAATACCACCAAAGCGGATAATCCCAGAACGGATCCCACCACCAAATCGCGCCGTAACCGTAAATCATCGGGCGCAGGAAGCGATAGTAGTATGCGTCGTAGTAGTTGTTGATGATGATGTCGCCACCATTCGTCGCCGTTTCTCCGGAGTCGCGCTCCGTCGATTCGTAGAATTCCGCAGTGGATGTTGACGGCGAGAATTGCGTGTAACAGCCCGAAGCCAACGCCGCAAACGCAAACGCCGTCAGCATCAACGCCGACGCGCTCAACGCTCGTTTCATCATTTCCCACCTCGCTTGACGGTTTGAAATTCTCAAAAAGGACGCGACGCGAAAAGCCTCTGATTTTGCCCCGCTCGCTTTTTAACGCAAAAATTTGCGAATGGTTCAATATACGATTCAAAGCCCCTCTCGTTTGAAAGCCCATTTTGATATCTTGCGCTTTCAACGTTGCGACGACAACGCGCGTCATCGGAGCGAAAACGGTTTGCTATTCCAAGCGTTTTTGCGTCGTTTCGAAGGTTCGCTTGTCATTCCGACTTTGACGTTTTCGTTCCGCAACGTGCGTCATTCCGAGCGCAAGCGAGGAATCCACAAGCGCTGCGATTGCGGTTGCCAATTGCGATTGAACGTTGCTTTTCTGAATGCGGATTCTTCTCTTCGCTCCGTTCAGAATGACAGGGATGAACTTTCGCGTCGTTCAGAATGACGACAAACATCGTTGTCATTCCGAGCGCAGCGAGGAATCCACGAAGGATTGCCAATTGCGAATCAATGCGCTTGTTTCTCTGAAAGCGGATTCTTTGCGTCGTTCGGAACGACGCGCGAGTCGATTCGCTCGTCTGCGTCCGAGATTGTTCGGACGCGACGTCATCGCTTCAACGCAAGCCCATTCATTCTGCGATGCGTCAGAAAGGACAAACGATTACGGCGACCATTTCCGACGTCGGCGACGGGGACAAATGCTACGCCAAACTCTCCGACGGGATGAGCGCGTTCATTCGCGGCGCGCTGGCGATTGGCGACACGGTCGAAGCCACGATTCGCAAAACGAAAAGCTCCTACATTGAAGCCGACTTTGCGAAACTGCTCTCCCCTTCTCCCTTGCGCGTCGAGCCAAGATGCGAGGTTTTCGGCGTCTGCGGCGGATGCAAGTGGCAACATTTGAACTACGACGCGCAACTCCAACAAAAAAACAAACAAGTTCTCGACGCGCTTGCACGCATTGGAGGTTTCCGCGACGTTCAACTGCTCCAACCCATCGGCGCGACGCGGCTTTATCACTATCGCAACAAGGTTGATTTTTCGCTTTCCAATCGCCGCTACCTCCTGCCGAGCGAACTTGACGCGCCGCAAAAGCCAATGAACTTCGCGCTTGGATTTCACGCTCCTGAACGCTACGACAAAGTGATTGACATCGAGCGTTGCCACATCGCGCCCGAAGAAGCCAACGTCGCGCTCCAAGTCGTTAGAGCCTTCGCGCTCACGCGCGGTCTCTCGATTTACGACGCGGATAGGCACGACGGCTTTTTGCGAAATCTCGTCGCGCGAAAAGCCTTCCGAACCAACGAAACGATGGTCAATCTCGTAACGAGTTGGCACGATAGAGATTTGATGAACGCGCTTCTCGCGGAACTTCAATCCGCGCTTGGCGAGCGGCTCACGACCTTCGTCAACAACGTTTCCACGAAGAAAAACACGGTCGCTTTTGGCGAGGAAGAGTTCGTCGTTTTCGGCAAGGGCTTCATCACGGAGCGGCTTGGCGGCTATTCGTTCAACATTTCGGCGAACTCGTTTTTTCAGACAAACACCGAGCAAGCCGAGCGACTCTACGACGTCGCCTTGTCGTTTGCGCAACTTTCGGGACGCGAGACGGTCTATGACCTCTACTGCGGCACGGGGTCGATTTCGATTTTCGTCTCGCGCCACTGCCAAAAAGTTCTCGGCATCGAGCTTGTCGAGAGCGCGGTGCGCGACGCGGAAGCGAACGCCAAACAAAACGGCGCGACAAACTGCGCCTTCAAGCAGTTGGACTTGATGCGCTTCGAGACGATTCGCCCCGAACTTGAACGCTTTGGCTTGCCCGACGTCGTCATTACCGACCCGCCCCGCGCGGGAATGCACCCGAAAGCCGTTCAAACTTTGCTCGCGCTCGCGCCAAAGCGCATCGTATACGTGAGTTGCAATCCCGCAAGCCTTGCGCGAGACGGCAAACTTTTCTGCGCGAGCGGAAAGTATCGTCTCGTCAAGGCGCAAGCCGTCGATATGTTTCCGCACACGAATCACATTGAGAGCGTCGCGCTCTTTGAAACGACATAGCCGCGCCGACGTCGTCGCTCGCAAAAACGTCTGACGAAAAAATCGTATATCGCAACCGTTCGCAATCGCCAAACGCCGCTCGCAACGCTATGAAAGCGCTCGTTAGGTGTCTCGTTTTCGCCTTCTTGCCATCGTTTCTTTCCGCCGCCTATGTCACGCCCAATTCAGGCGTGGATTGGACGATGAACGACCTCGTTCTGAATTCCAACGGCGCGGTTACGGGCGCGCATCCGAACTACAACGTTTTGGACTCCGTCATCATCGCGCCGAATGATCGGCTCACGATCGCGCCTGGGAGCGTTCTCGTCTTCGCGCCAACGGCGCTCGTGGTTCGCGGCAAACTTTTGGCGATTGGAACGCCGTCGGCGCGCATCGTTTTTACGGGCGCGACGCAAACGCCCGCTTCATGGCGCAACATTCGCATTGAAGATTCGGCGATCGATACGGCGTGCGTGTTCCGACATTGCGTCATCGAATACTCGACAGGCGGAATCGCGTGCATCGGTTCAAGCCCGACGATTGAATTTTCAACCTTGCGCTTCAATGGCAGTCTCACGACGGCGGGCGGCAGTTTTGCGATTCAATGCTTCAACTCCAACGCCCTCATTCGCCACGACAGCATCTACAACAACTCGCAAATCGCCATCAACATTAGCAACAATTCAAGCCCCATCGTCGAGCGCAATTACATCGCCAACAACAACGTTCGAAATCAAAGTCCCGCGAACCCCATCACGATTTCGTTTCAAGGCAACAACAATCCCATCATTCGCTTCAACGAAATTCACAGCGCCGACCTTCCGTCGCCCGTCCGCGCAGGCGGCATTAGCGTGGGTTTGGGGAGCAATTCAACCGTTCAGAATCCGCTCATCGAGTTCAACTACATTCACGATTGCGCCTTCGGCATTGTGATTGCGGGCGCGACGCAGTGCGTCGTCAGAAACAATCGCATCGAGAACAACGCGCGCAATCCAAATCCGCTTCAAGCGGGAAGCGGCATCAACGTCAATTCGTCGGGCAGCGCCGTCGCCGCGCCCATCATCACGGGCAATTTCATCAAAGGCAACTTGTGGGGCGTTACGATTCAAGGCACGGCGCAACCCAATCTCGGCGACCTCTCGAACTCCAACCCCGACGACGACGGGCGCAACACGTTCATCGACAATCTTCAAGGCTCGACCAACTACGCGCTCTACAACAACACCTCGAACACGATTCGCGCGCAGAACAACTTTTGGGGAACGACCGATTTAGCCCAAATCCAACAGCGCATTTGGGGACAAGGCGACGCGCAGAATCCCGCAACGGTCATCTACCTGCCTTTCGCGCTCGGCGACGTTTCTTTGCCCGTCGAGTTGATTGAGTTCGCCGCGCGCAAAACGGACGGCGGCGTTTTGCTTTCGTGGAAAACCGCGTCGGAACGAGGCAATTCAGGCTTCGAAGTTCAACGCAGAGCGCAGAATCGAGACGCGCGGAGCGACGATTGGCAAACGCTTGGCTTCGTCAGAGGCAACGGCGCGAGCGTCGAGGCGCGATCTTATTCGTTCTTGGATAGAACCGCGTCGGGCAGAGTTCAGTATCGCTTGAAGCAGATTGATTTTGACGGACGCTTCGAATACAGCGACGCGATTGACATCGACGCGGGCTTGCCTCAACGCTTTTCGTTGGAGCAGAACTACCCAAACCCGTTCAATCCGACGACGACGATTGGATATGTTTTGCCCCTCGCAAGCGACGTCAGGTTGGAAATCTTCGATGCGCTTGGCAGAAAGGTCGCCACGCTCGTCGAGGCGCGTCAAGACGCGGGGTCTTACTCGTTCTCGCTTGACGCATCGCGCTACGGGCTTTCGTCGGGCGTTTATTTTTATCGCTTGCGAGCGAAGGATTTTTCCGAAACCAAAAAATTGATTCTCGCCAAATGAACCGCTTGCTTTTCGCGCTCGTCGCGTTGGCTTTCTCGATGGAGCTTTTCGCGCAAGACGCGCCGCATCGCCGCGTCAGGATTGACGTGTCGGGCTACGACGCGATGACGAAACTGATGACGTCGGGCATCGCGCTCGAAGACGCCTACCGCGAAAAATCGTCGCTCATCGTCGACCTTTCCGACGACGAACTCGCCGAGCTTTCGCGCTTGAACATCCCGCATCAAGTTTTGATTGAAGACGTCGGAAAGTTCTACGAAGCGCGGGCGTTGGCGGAAAAAGATTTGCCGCAATTGCGCCTTGCGAGCACGCCGCAAAATTTCCGATTGGGCGCGATGGGCGGCTTTCTCACGCTCTCGGAAGTCTATCAAGTCCTCGACTCAATGCGGCTTTTGTATCCGAACTTGATTACGGCGCGCGACAGCGTTGGGGCGACGATTGAAGGCAGAGCGATTTACGCCGTCAAAATCGGGTCAGCGTCGTCGGCGGGCAAGCCGCAAGTTCTTTACACGTCGCTGCATCACGCCCGCGAACCCGCTGGAATGATGGCGGTGATCTACTATATGTGGTGGCTCTTGGAAAACTACGGCGCAAACGCGGAAGCGACCCACCTCGTCGATAACCGCGAGCAATGGTTCATTCCCGTCGTCAATCCCGATGGCTACGAACACAATCGCTCGACCAACCCCAACGGCGGCGGAATGTGGCGCAAAAATCGCAGGCTCAATAGCGACCAAACCTACGGCGTTGACCTCAATCGCAACTATGGACCGTTCGAGTTTTGGAACGCGCCCAACGGCGGCTCCAGCACGACCCCATCGAGCCAAACCTATCGCGGAACCGCGCCGTTCAGCGAGCCAGAAACGCAAGCGATGCGCGCCTTCTGCAACGGCAAGCAATTCAAGGCGTGTTTGAATTATCACACATATAGCAATCTTCTCATTTACCCATACGGCTACTTGTCGCAAGAAACGCCCGATTCGCTCGTCTATCGGCGCTTCGCGCGCGACATGACCGAGTTCAACGGCTATCGCTACGGCACGGACTTGCAAACCGTCGGCTACGCCACGCGCGGCAATTCGGACGATTGGATGTATGGCGAACAAGACGAAAAGCCGAAAATTTTTGCGATGACTCCCGAAGTCGGCTCCGCGAGCGATGGCTTCTGGCCTCAACCTTCGCGCATCATTCCGCTTTGCGACGAAAACTTGTTTCCGAACAAATACCTCGCGTGGATCGCGGGCGGCTACGTCACGGCGGAAAGACTTGGCGACGAGATGTTTTTGCCCATTGGAACGGCAACGAACGTTTCGTTCAAATTCTTCAACAAAGGCTTGCAAACCGCCAGCGGCGCGACGGCGCGATTGACGTCGTCCAATCGCTTCGTTCAGATTCTCGCCGATTCCGCTTCGCTGGGCGCGCTCGCCTCGCAACGCGACACGACCATAAGTTTCGCGCTTCGACTTTTGGACTCGATCGCGATTGGATCGACCGTGGAACTTTCGCTCGTGGTTCGTCAGAACGACGTCGCTCAAACGCGCTCGTTTCAATTCGTCGCGGGAACGCCGCAAACGATTTTTTTGGATTCGGCAGAAACCCAAACGCTTTGGTCGGGCGGCACGTGGGGACGCACGACGGCGTCGGCGTTTTCGGGCGGTTATTCTTGGACCGATAGCCCAAACGGCAACTATCTCGCCAACGCCAGCAACTACAACGTGCTGCAAACCGCGCTCAACCTTTCCGACGCGGCGATTCGCAAAGTTTATCTCTCCTACCAAGCTCGTTGGGTTGGGATTGAGCCAAATTGGGACTGGTGTCAAGTTTATCTCTCCACGAACAACGGCGCGTCGTGGCAGTGGCTTCGCGCGCCGCGAATGAAATTGGGAAGCGGACAAGGCAGACAAACCGCGGGGCAATACGGCTACGACGGCACGCAAGCGACTTGGGTCAAAGAAACGATCGACATCTCCGCCTTCAAAGGCTCGGCGCAAACGCGCCTTCGCTTCGGCTTGCTCGCCGATGGCTCGGTTCAAGGCGACGGATTCTACTACGACGACGTGAAAATCGAGATTTTGAGCGCGGCGACGAGCGCCGTCTCGCCTTCGCCCGAAAAGCCGCGTCAATTCAGGCTTGAGCAGAACTATCCCAACCCCTTCAATCCGACGACGACGATCGCGTATTCGCTTCCCGTCGACGGCGAGGTTCGATTGGAACTTTTCGATGTGCTTGGTCGCCAAGCGGCGACGCTCGTCAATGAACGGCAAAGCGCGGGCGAACATCGCTACTTGCTTGATGCGTCGCGCCTTGCGCTCGCGTCGGGGGTTTATTTCTATCGATTGCGCGCGGGCGGTTTCGTTCAGACGCGCAAGCTTATGCTCGTCAAGTGAAGTCGAGCGCGGCTCACTTGGCTTTTTGCGCCGGGGCGTAGAGGATTTTATCGACTCTGCGCCCGTCCATATCCACGACCTCGAAGCGCGCGCCGTTCCACGAAAACGCTTGACCCTCTTTGGGAATCGCGCCGAGTTGGTGCATCACGAATCCCGCGACGGTTTCGTAGCCCGAATCTTCGTTGGGCAGTTCGGCGATGTTGAATTGCTCTTTGAAATCTCGAATGGGCATCAAGCCTTCGATGAGCCAAGAGCCGTCGTCGCGTTGAATGGCGTAGGGTTCGACCGTTTCGCCGTCGATGTCGCCCGTGATGCCGCCCAAAATGTCGTTGAGCGTGATTAAGCCTTGCGTCGCGCCGTATTCATCGATGACGATGGCGAGTTGCGGCTTGATTTTGCGCAGTTTCTCGAAGACGCGAAACGCCGAGAGCGATTCCAAAAAGAAGGTGGGCTTTTTCATCATCGCGCGAATGTTGAGCGGCTCGCCTTTTTCCATCGCCACGAGAATGTCTTTGGCGCGAACCACGCCGATGATGCGATCGAGCGAATCGTCGCCGACGGGAAACGCCGCGTGCGGTTTGCTTAGCACGAGGTCTCGAATCGCTTTTTCCGAATCGTTGACATCGATCCACAAAATTTCGTTTTTCGGAGTCATCAACTCGCTGACGCGACGGTCGGAGAGTTTGAAGATGCGGTTGATAAGTTCTTGCTCGACCGGCTCGAACTCGCCCGACTTCGTGCCGAGCGCGATCATAATGCGAACTTCCTCTTCGGTTACGGGCGAATCAGGATTCGATTTGATTCCGAGCGCGTTCGTTATGAGGCTGGTTGCGCCGCTCAAAATTTTCACGATTGGGTTTGCCGCTTTGGAGAGCCAGAGCATGGGCTTCGCCACGACGCGCGCGATGGTTTCGGGGTTCGAGAGCGCGACGCGCTTGGGCGCCAGTTCGCCAACGACGATGGAAAGAAACGTGATGGCGGAGACGACGACGCCAAGGCTGACGCTTTCGCTGTATTCGTCAAGGAATTCCCATTGCGACAATCGTTCCGAGAGCGGCTCGGCGAGGGTTGCGCCGCCAAACGCGCCCGCCAACACGCCAATCAGCGTGATGCCCACTTGAACGGTCGAAAGGAAGCGTTCCGGCGAATTGGCAAGTTCCAGAGCGACCTTCGCGCCCTCGTCGCCCTTTTGAGCCAATTGTTCCAAGCGCGTCTTTTTGGACGAGACGATGGCGATTTCCGCGAGCGCAAAAAGCCCATTGGCGAGAATCAACGCGACGATCAGCGCAACCTCAAACGCGACGTGCGACATTCAGAAACCTTCGTAAATTCCTTTCGCGTCGCAGAATAAAACTTTTTCGACAATCTCTCAACCAAGCCTTTGCGATGTTCAAGCTCGTCGCCTTTTTCTTGTGCTTCGTTTCGCTTGGCGCGTCGGCGTTTGCGGGCGGCGAAAAGCTCGATGTGGGCGCGAGAGCCATCGCGTTGGGCGGCGCGTTCACGGGCTTGGCGAATTCTTCGGCGACGCTCTTCTACAACCCCGCGGGCGCGATGCTCATTCCCTACCGCGAAGCGTCGTTCTTTCACGCGCGTCCCTACGGCTTGAAAGAATTGGACTACCTGACCTTTTCTTACGTCGAGCCGTCTCTCCTGCCGCGCCAATACGGAGCTTTCGGCGTTTTGGCGAAACGCTATGGCTTCGAACTCTACAACGAAATCATGTTTGGAATCGCCTACGCGAACTCGTTTGAAAAGAAATTTCTCTACGGCGTTGGGCTGAACTATCAGCGCGCGTTCATCAAGAACTACGGAAGCGCGGGAGCGATTGGCGTCAGCGTTGGCGCGCTCGGCTTGATTTCCGAATCGCTCTTGATTGGCGTTGCGGCGCACAATCTCAACGCGCCGACGATGGGGGTTTCGCGCGAAGAACTGGCGCAGACCTACGCCGTCGGGCTTTCCTACAAGGCGCTTTCGAACTTGCTGCTCGTCGTCGATGCCGAAAAGGACGTCCGATTTCCGCTCAATCTCAAAGGCGGAATCGAGTATCGCCCCGTTTCGTCGGTGAGTTTTCGCGTGGGCTTTTCAAGCGAGCCGTCGCGTTTTTCGGGCGGCGTGGGCGCGCATTACGCTTTGCTCGATTTGGATTACGCTTTTTCGACGCATCGAGACTTGGGGCTGACGCATCACCTTTCCGTTTCGCTTCGCTTCGGCAGCGGCTCCACGCCCGAAGCGGCGGCGCGCGCTCTTGCCGAAACGATTGAACTCGCTTTCGCCGATGACTCGCGCCCGCTCAAAGAGGGCGAAACGCTCGAGCTCAATCGCGCGACGGCGGCGGAATTGATGCGCGTTCCGAAGATGACGCGCCAACTCGCCGAGCGCATTTTGCGATACCGCGCCGAAGTCGGCAAGTTCTCCGACGTGAGCGAATTGCGTCAAATCAAGGGCATCGACGAGGAGAAGTTTCGGCATTTCTCAAAATTTTTCAGAGTGGAGGAAAAGTAGTTGAAGCGCGCGCTACTCGCGTGGCTGGTTTGTCTTTTCGCGTGCGAGCGTCCCGTCGTCAAAGAAGGCGCGCTGTTCGAAGGCGCAAGGCTCGCGCAACCCCGCGGATACTTGCTTTCGCCGCGCGCGCCGGGCGATTACGAACTCGTCTCCGAAAGCAAAGGCGAGAACATCGAGAAGGTCAGTTACGCCGCCTTCGACGCGCGAGAGTTGTCGCTCCCGCTCGATAGCCTTGCGACCGTTGCGTTTGGCGATAGCCTGCTCAAAACCTACGGACGCGCCTTGAAACGAAAGATGGGCGTTTTCGGCGGGTTGATGAAATCCTACTTTGAATACTTCGACAAGTTTCAAACTCTTTCTCTCTCTAGCCTTGAACGCAACGGCGCTCGTTGGTTCTCGTTGCTCAAAAAGCACGTCGACGAGCCGCACTATTGGCAAAGTTTTTACGCCGCGCGCGACGGGCGACTCGTTTTCATCACGCTGTTTTACGCGCAAGGCGATGGCGAGCCGCCAATTCCAACGAGCGACCTTGCGAAGTTCATCGATGTCGTCCGATTCGATTCAAACGATTCGCTATCTTTCCGAAAGCCTTGAATCGCCGAGGCGTTTTCGGACGAAGCCCTCGTCGCCAACGCGCGTTTGACTTGGAAGGCTTTATGCGGAACGACGAATCGACTGAAGCGCAATCCATCGCTCGCATCGACGCGCTCAATGGCGAATCGGCTCGTCTCAAAGCCGAGAATCCGCCGCGCTCGCTCTCGCTCGCTCTCGAAGCCGAAAGGCTTTCGAACGAGATGGGTTACAAGCGCGGAATGGCGGAAAGTTCGCTCAACGTCGCGTCGGCGAAATGGCAACTTGGCTCGCACAACGAAGCGGAAGCCCCCGCCAAACGCGCTCTGCAAGCCTTCGAGGAGTTGGGCGACGAGCTCAAGCAGGCGCAAGCGTTGATCGCGTTGGGACTCATCTATCGCCGAAAAGGCTCGGCGAGCGAGGCTCTTCTCGCCTATCAACGCGCCCTGTCCATCGCTCGTCGGTTCAATGACGAGCGTCTCGTCGCCAACCTTTGCAACAACTTCGCCACGCTTTATGGCTCGCTCGCCGATTACGCCAAGGCGGCGGAGTATCTTTCGGAAAGCCTCTCGATTTATCGCCGCGTTCAAGACGACTATGGCGAAGCCTTGGCGCTGTCGAACCTCGCCGTGCTTTCGCGCATCATGGGCGACCATGCGTCAGCCATTGAGCTATATCAAAAAGCGATTGAAAAGTTCAAGCGTTTGAACGCTTTGGTTCACGTCGCAAAAGCGTTGGAAAACATTGGTTCGATGCATTTGGAGAACAAAGATTTCGATGCCGCCCTTTCCTATCAGCGTCAAGCCCTTGCGCTCTACGAATCGCTGAATCACCCCGACTCTCTCGCGTTCGTTCAGCACAACATCGCCGCGACGTTGGCGTCGAGAGGCGAAATCGACGAGCCAATCCGCCTGTTTCGTCAAAGCCTCGCGCTTGCGCAGAAAATGGGCGACAAGATTCTCGAATGCGACGCTTGCATCAATCTTGGTCGGCTTTGCGCAAAGCTTCGTCGTCAAGAAAAGCCGTAGGTCGCGTTGGCGGGTTCGTCAGGCATCGATTTGACGAGATTTTTCGGGCATTCGCGCGGTCTTTTGACCTCACGCTCGATTCCGAGCTGTTGGAATCGTTCGCTCTCCTTGGGTAAGCAGTGGGGTCAGGGGTGGGGTTGCGCCGCGAAAGCAGAAGCCTCTTCAAACGAGACTTACGAAGTTTTGCTCGCGCTCTCGCTTTTGAGAACTCCGTTGAGGCGCGCTTTCAATTCCGCTTCGCCCTCAAAGGCTTCGAAGGCGATTTCCAAGTAGAAACACGCGGCGTTTTTCAGGCGGTTGAAGAGCGTTTCGTCGGCTTTTAAGCGAAAGTAATCTTTCTCGGTCGTTACGATGATGTTGATGCCATGTCGCGTTACTTCGTCGAGAATGAACTCTATGTCGGCTTCCGAGTAGACGTGATGGTCGGGGAAGTGTTTTTGATGTTCGACGATTAGCCCCGCGCATTGAAGCGTCTCGACGAAGTTTTTGCTGTCGCCGATTCCCGAAAAGGCAAACGCCCATGTCCAAAGAAACGCTTGCGTTCCGAGCGGGGCGAGTTCTCCCGAAAAGAAACTTCTCAATCCGACGATTTTGACGCGGGATTTGACGATGGGTTTTCGGAAGGAGGCGAGCGTTTGTTCGAGCGCGGCGAGGTCGATGTAGCGCGTAACTTTCGAGAGCAGAATGAGGTCGGCGCGTTTGATGGCGCCAACGGGTTCGCGCAGTCGCCCGAGCGGCAGAAGCGCGTCGTTTGCGGGGTTTTGTTCGGCGTGAATGACGAGCAAATCCAGTTCGCGCGAGAGGGCGCGATGTTGAAATCCGTCGTCGAGCAAAATCACGTCGGGCAATCGGTCCGAGAATTTTTCGAGCAAGAACTTCACGCCATCGGCGCGTTTTTCGGCGACGACGACGATGGCACCGGGGTTGCGCCGAGCGAGCATCAAGGGTTCGTCGCCCGCTTCGCGCGCGCTGACGAGCGTCAGAGCGCCGTCGCTGACGAGAACGACGCCTTTCGTTTTGCGACCGTATCCGCGCGAGACGATGGCGACGCGCTTTTTTTCGGCGTGGTAATGCTTGACGATCCAATCCACGAAGGGCGTTTTGCCCGCGCCGCCCGTCGTCAGATTGCCGACCGACACGACGGGAATCGGCGATTGAAACGTCTTCAAAACGCCTTTGTCGTAGAGCCAATTGCGAACATTGACGAGCGCGCCGTAGAGGCGAGAGAGAACATCGAGCAGCGGTTTCAAGCGCGTTGAAATTTTGCGGTGAGCGAATTCGCAAAGGCTTTCAAGTCGTCTTCCGTTTCGAATTTTGGCGCGTTGATTTCCGCGAGGCGAATCATGACGCGCGAAAACGGTTTTGGAATCTCGAACTTGTCCCAACTTTTCTCCAATCGCCATTTGCGCTCGATGTCGATGTCGGCGAAGACGATTGGCGTTTGCGTTTCGGAGGCGATGCGCGCCGAGCCGTATTTGAAGACTTCTCGCGGTCCGCGCGGACCGTCGGGCGTGATGGCGACGGCGTTGCCCTCGTTGAGTTTGCTTTTCATTTCGGCTTTGACCTCCTCTTTGCCGCGCGAGCTGGAGCCGCGAATCAATCCAAAGCCCAGACGTTCGAGCGCGTTGGCGAGCAGCGCGCCGTCTTTGGAAAGGCTCACGACCGCGTAGCACGGCGTTGGCTTGACGAGCGAACGCGCCAAGAGCCACCCCACGAGCATTTTTCCGTGCCAAAACGCGATGATGGCGTTTTTTCGTTTGGGCATCTCGCCCTCGACTCGCTTGCGAAGCGTCAGATACAACAAGCGCATCAGCGCGGGCAGCAGGATTTTGCTCAACAAGGTTTTCAACGAGTTCAAAACGTTATGATTTGGTCGATTGTTGTCGCATGGCGCGACGTCTTGCGAACATAACGAGGCGCGAAATATAGTTCGGATTTCGTTAGGTTTTTCCGAGAAGAATGCGTAATTCGCATTGAGCCTTTGCGCGAGTTTCGGCAAGCGTTGTAGTTCCCGCTTCGCTACACAGGAAACGCTTGTCGGGTTTTTCCGCTACCGCGCCAGCATTTCAGATTGGTTCCCGTAGTTCCGTAGCGAGACGAAGTTTCAGGAGTTTGGCTGCGCGCCGAAACGCTTGGCTTTGTTTGCGCATTCGTTATGAATCGCGCCGAATGGAGACGTAGACGGTCAATTTCAGGACGATTTTCGTTTCAAATGAGAGACGATTTCAGAGACATATTCTACGAGACGACGCAATCGGGCTTGCTGGACGGGCTTGCCAAAACGATTCCGCAAGCCGCTTCGGGCGCGACGCATCACGACGCGCCGCTCGATTCGCTTTTGCCCGTTCTGCCGCTGCGCAACACGGTTCTCTTTCCCGACATCATCATTCCCGTTAGCATTGGGCGCAAGAAATCCATCGCGCTGTTGGATTCGCTTGGCGAAAAAAAGTTCGTCGCCTTCGTCACGCAAGCCGACCCGAATGTCGACGAGCCGACCGAAGACGACCTGTTTCGCTTGGGCACGGTCGGCATGATTCTCAAAATCCTGCGCATTCCCGACGGCAGCGCCAACATCATCGTGCAAGGGGTCAAGCGCGTCCGACTCGTCCGCTTCACGCAAACCGAGCCGTTCTTCGTCGCCGAAACGTC
This sequence comes from Chloroherpetonaceae bacterium, assembly GCA_025055975.1. Lineage (GTDB taxonomy): Bacteria > Bacteroidota > Chlorobiia > Chlorobiales > Thermochlorobacteraceae > JANWWM01. Next base: position 60,803 of record JANWWM010000071.1, read on the forward strand.
CGTTCTTCACGACGCGCCAAAGCCGCTCGCGCAACTCGACGGATACGCGCGGAGCATCAAGCATCTGGCTTCAAAGGTCATCGAACTTTCGCCGAACATTCCCAACGAAGCCAGTTACGCGGTTCAGAACATCGACAACCCGACGTTTTTGATTCACTTCATTTCCTCGAATCTCAACGTTTCCGCGCTCGAAAAGCAAGAACTGCTCGCGCTCGACTCGATCGAGGCGCGCGCCGAAAAACTCATCGAGATTCTCACGAAGGAAATTCAAGCCTTGGAGCTTGCCAACCAAATCCAAACGAAAGTCAAAATGGATATGGACAAGGCGCAACGCGAATTTTTCCTTCGTCAGCAACTCAAAACCATTCAGAACGAGCTTGGCGAGTATGACGGGCAAATGCAAGACGTCATCAAACTGCGCGAATTGCTCGCCAAAAAGCAGATGCCCGACGATTTGCGCGCGCAACTCGACAAGGAAATCGATAAGCTTTCCCGCATTCCGCAGATCTCGCCCGATTACAGCGTTACGCGCAACTATCTCGACACGATTCTCTCTCTGCCGTGGGGGCATTATAGCAACGCCAAAATCAATTTGCGCGAAGCCGAGCGCGTCTTGAACGCCGACCACTACGGGCTTGAAAAAGTCAAGAAGCGCATTTTGGAATATCTCGCCGTCTTGAAGTTGAAGTCCAATATGAAAGCGCCGATTCTCTGCTTCGTCGGTCCGCCTGGCGTGGGCAAAACGTCGTTGGGCAGATCCATCGCCAAAGCGCTCGGCAGGAGTTTCGTGCGCGTCTCGCTTGGCGGCGTCAGAGACGAAGCCGAAATTCGCGGACATCGCAAAACCTACATTGGCGCGATGCCGGGCAGAATCATTCAAGGCTTGAAACGCGCGGGCGCGAGCGACCCCGTCTTTATGCTCGATGAAATCGACAAGCTTGGCAACGACTTTCGCGGCGACCCCAGCTCAGCTTTGCTCGAAGTCCTCGACCCGTCGCAAAATCATTCGTTCAGCGACCATTATCTCGAAGTTCCCTACGACCTTTCGCGCGTGATGTTCATCGCCACGGCGAACACGCTCGACACGATTCCGCTCCCCTTGCGCGATAGAATGGAAGTCATCGCCATCAATGGCTACACGGAATTCGAGAAAATGCACATCGCCAAGGAGTATCTCATTCCGCGTCAGATGGAGGAGCACGGCATCAAGGAGGGTCAAGTCATTATCGAGGACGACGCGATTCGCAAGGTCATCAATTCCTACACGCGCGAGGCGGGCGTGCGCAATTTGGAACGAGAACTCGCCAGCATCTGCCGAAGCGTTGCGATGGACATCGCCCTGCAACTCGATGACAATCCCAACGCCGACATCAAGCCCGTGCGCGTCGCCGCCGATTCGCTCAAAAAATATCTCGGCTTGGAAAAATTCTTCCCCGAAGTCGACGAGCCTGTTCTGATGCCCGGCGTGGCGGTCGGTCTGGCTTGGACTCCCGCAGGCGGCGACATCTTGTTCATCGAATCCACCGTTACCAAAGGCACGGGGCGACTGATTCTCACGGGACAACTGGGCGACGTGATGAAAGAATCGGCGCAAGCCGCGCTCTCGTATCTGAAATCCTGCGCCGAGTATTTCCGCATACCCGACGAGGCGTTCAAGTATTGGGACGTGCATTTGCACGTGCCCCAAGGCGCGATTCCCAAAGATGGTCCCTCGGCAGGCGTGAGCATTCTCACGTCGCTCGCCTCCATCTTCACGCAACGGCGCGTCAAGGGCAAAATCGCCATGACGGGCGAAATCACCCTGCGCGGACATGTGCTTCCCGTTGGAGGCATCAAAGAAAAAGTCCTCGCCGCCAAGCGCGCGGGCATCGTGGAAATTTTGCTCCCCGAAAAAAATCGCAACGACGTTTTGGACATTATGGAAACCAACGCCGACGCGATTGAGGGAATGAAATTCAGTTACTTTGCCGAAATGGACGACCTGATTGATTACGCCCTCGAACCCATCTCCGCCGAAGAAGCCGAGCGACGCTATCGCGGTCTTGAACCCAAAGACGCTTTGCCGCCCTATCCCGAAGAAGAGGAACAAAACAACGCCAAAAACGAACCTCTCGCCGCCAAAAAAGGCGATATGATGATTAAGTTCTACTGAACTCCCCCGCTCCAACGCGAACAGGCTTTCCCCGCGCGCCACCTGCGGCGACGCGCTCCGCTTTGTTTCGCTTCTTTTGAACGAAGGATTTTCCGCTGTCTAAGTAGCGACGCGAAAAAAGATACGATGTTCGCCGTATTGACAAGCCGTTTGCCCCGACGCTCGCCCGCGAAAAATACGACGTTCGTCGTATTGCTTGCCCCTTTCCCGACGGCGTAACTTTGCCGCGTGTAGTTTAACCTCTTTTTCAACTATCAAATCAATTTCTCGGAGGAAAAACAATGAAATGCTCAAAATATCCCGACAGAGACGCAGCTGGATTCTGCGCTTACAGCGGTAAGCCCTACTGCAAAGAGGAGCTCGTGGAAGTGTATGGCAAGATGGTTGCGAAGGATAATCTCGAGAAGTTTATGGAAGAGATGAAGAAGATGGAATCTGCCTCGAAGAAGGACGCGCCGAGCACGCCGATGGTATTTATGAACGCTGGTGGAGGTGGCGGAGGCGGAGGAGGCGGCGCAGCAGCGAGTAGCAGCAGTAGCAGTGCGGCATCAGGCGGCGGCTTTTTTGCAGATGTTTCGTGTCTGGATTGGATTTTAGTGTTTTTCACTTGTGGTCTTTGGCTGATTTGGATGGCAATTCGTCCTAAAAAAGTTGCGTAAAATGATTAGCAAATGGATTATCCGTTTGGTTAAACTGTATCAAAAAATTGCGCCTGATTTTGTCAGAAAGTCTTGTCGCTTTACGCCGACTTGTTCGGAGTATATGATTTTGTCGCTGAGCAAGCATGGTTTTTTCAAGGGCGCAAGGAAAGGCTTACATCGCCTCATAAGATGCAGGTATCCAAACGGCGGCGTTGATTTCCCGTGAAACATTCAAACGGATACGAAAATGAAAAGAAAGCAAATTATCATCGCAATTTTTGCCGCATCTTTTATGTCTTCGTCTGGATTCGCTCAAAGCTCTGACAAAACTTCTATGCATTCTCCCAAAAGCTATGAGGTTGTCAGTAGCGTGGGGGATTCCCTGTTTGTCGTCAGGCAAGGCGAGCGTTACGGCATCGTTGATCGTCAAATGCAGCCAATTCTGCCGTTGGAATACTCATCTATCGCCTTGAGCGAAGATGTCTTCATCATTCGGAAGAACGGCTTGGCTGGAATCGCAGACATCAGGGGGACAATCATTTTGTCCCCCACCTTTGCCGAGATAGACGGATTTACGGAAAGCGGCTTATCCGCTTGCAAACAAGCAGAGAAGCATGGCTACATTGACAAGCGAGGCAACGTCGTAATTCCCTTCAAATATGATTCCGCTACTCCTTTTGTGGAAGGTCAAGCGACGGTCGAGTTGAAAGGGGAAACGTTCAACAAAATTCTTGTCATCGACGAACGCGGCAGAGTAATCAAGAGCGAAAAAATTTGCAATGGAAGGGAGTCAGACGCGGAGCGAGCGGCATCAGAATACTGGTCAAGCAAGGGATATATGTGCGGGCAAACGACGGTAACAGAGGTTAACCCTTGCACTTGGAAGGCTGAAACAATCATCTCAAACATAAGCATGACGAGAGTTTTCTTGGGAGTAGCGACCATCAAACTCACAGAAGACGGTTATAAAGTCATCAACCCGCAAAAAAGAGGATTCTAAAAGCGAAACATGCTTTTCATAGCGCTCCTACGAAATACCGCCCTATTGTTTGCTATCGTTCTTGCAAGCCTTCACGCACCAGCTCAAGAAAGGGTATATCTAGAGCAGTACGAATATGTATGGACATCCGATGACTCCCCAAATAGCGCGAGACAAAAGTGCATTTCTTACATACAAAAACGATGCTTGGAAAAGGCGGGAATCTTGGTAATGTCGGAAATAACGCAAAGTCGTCGAGAAGATAGTCAAGGCATATATGCAGAAGCGTATCAATCTATGCAAGAATTTGCGCTATCGACTTTGAGAACGGAAGTAATTTCTGAGTCAGTGCAACCCCTTAAAAACACTTTTGTAACGCAGATAATCGCGCGGGTTACCGTTGATTTACACGAAGTTAGAAATGGCTTGGAACGGGAAAAGAGACGCATTGAAGAATTGAGAAGAAAAGAAGCCGAGATGAAACTGCGTCAGAAAGAACAGGAGCTTGACATGGAGAAAGCCCGAAAACGCGAACTTGAACGGCGAAGAGAAAGCGAAGAAGTTGAAGACGTAGCAGCGGAACGAGATAAAAAGTGGTATCGCTACATTGACATCAGCTACTCTCAATCATCAACGCTGCTGACGCAGATTCTGACTCCACAGATCTCCAAGGCGAAGTATTCTGGCAGACTATTTCAGCGCGAAATTAGAGCTAGATTCCAACTCCCTTTCGAGAATAGCGTGCTTATCGGCATCGAAACTGCCTACGCAGAGGCAGATGGCAGCAACGGCAACTGGACAATCAATTTTCCTTCGCCGATTGTGATTGACGGAAAAAATATAGCGTCGCTGAAAAATTTTCAGCAGAAAACGTTTCTGGTAGGAATAACAAGTTCTTCAATCGGAAGTCCGTCGATTTCTTTTGGAGCTGCGTTGGGCTATGCAAAAGCTTCGTTTGACGGGACAAGCATGTCGAATCTCCAAAATCCCGTCGATTTCAAGCGAGACGCTTTGGCGTATGATGGTTACGTCGCATTAAGAGTCTATGTATGGGCGATTGGATTTAGCGGGTTCTTTGGGGTATCAGGAATCGTAGATGATGAGCGAAAGGGGATTACTACTCTCAACTTCTATGCGGGTCTAGGAGCTTCTCTCTCGCTCGTGTTTGACGTGATGTAGCGCAATTTTTTAACCTTGCATTGAAATCAACAAAATTTCTAAACTCCCGCAATGAATATGCCCATTCGCGTCGCTATCGTTGAGGATACCGAGTCGTTCCGAGAGAGTTTGGCGGCGTTGCTGAATCTCTCGCCAGATTTTGCCTGCGTCGCCAAATTTTCCAACGCGGAAGACGCCATCA
>JANWWM010000084.1 GCA_025055975.1 Chloroherpetonaceae bacterium
GAATGACAATCATTTCCGCAACGGCGCAAGCGGCGCGTCAAGAAGCGGAATTGGGTTTGGACGGAAAGTAGATTTCTTCTCGCACGGGTTGAGCGGCGGTTGGATGCAGAATCGCCCGTTTGACGTTGCGGAACTGCAAGCCGCTCTCGACGCGACGGCGGCATTCCTCGACCGCGCTCTTGATGATGTTCTTCAAGTTCGGCACGTCGTAAGGCTTCGAGACGAAGCGATAGAGCAACCCGTGATTGACGAGCGAGACGATGACTTCCGCGTCGGCGTAAGAGGACATCAAAATTTTCGGCACGAGCGGCTCGATGGCTTCGGCTTGAATGAGAAAATCCGCGCCGCTTTGCCCAGGCATTCGCAAGTCCGCCACGATGCAGGCGAAAAACGATTTTCCCTCCAAAAGCTCCATTGCCGATTCCGCCGATAGGCACGTGAAGACGTCGTATTCCTTCTTGAAGGTTTCCGACAAGAGATAGAGCACGTCGGAATCGTCGTCGACGAACAAGACGCGCGGGTTGCCGCTTTTGCCGCAGAAGCGTTTTTCGAAGCTCGTCAAATCGTCGGTGGCGATGAGGTCGAGGTCGTTGGCTTCGTTGAGTCGGGCGAAAAATTCCTCTTCGAAGCTGGCGTAGCGCTTGAGTTCCTCGACGATGTCGTCGGTGAAGTAGGCTTGAAACTCGGCTTGGAGGTTTTCTATGGGTTTGATTTCCTCTTCCTGAATGGGCTGAACGGGCAACGCATCGAGCGTTTTTTCGAGATCGGCTAAAAACTCGGTTTCGGCGATTTCGCTCGTCGGCGTTTGAGCGAGAGCCGACGGTTCGACGGGAAGCGGCTTTTGCGGTTGGAGTTCCTCGGCGCGTTTTGGCGGTTCGGCGGAAAGCGGCGCGGGCAGTTGAGGTTCGGGCTTTGGCGGCAAGGCTTTAAGCGCCTCGACGAGAGACGGCGCTTTCGAAGACGCCGGGGCGGCTTTCTTTTCGCGTTGACCGCGCAGCATGTAGGTCGCCGCCGCAAGCGCCACGATGGATTTGAGCGTGTCGGGTTGCCAAGGCTTGCGCACGTAGCGAAACACCTCGCCGACATTGACCGACTCCAAAACCGATTCCAAGTCGGAATAGCCCGTCAGCAAAATGCGCATCGAGTCGGGAATGATTTGCTTGACGTGCCGAAGCAAATCCACGCCGCGCATGCCGCTCATGCGCTGGTCGCTGATGACGATGGCGGTGTCGCGGTGCGAGTTCAAGAGCGACAGCGCCGCTTCGCCGCTCGTGGCGGTCAGCACTTTGTAGTCGTAGTCGAACAGTTGCGTCAAGCTTTCCAACATTTCAGGCTCGTCGTCAACCAAGAGCAATTTGAGCTTTCTGTTCATGGTCGGCGCGTCTTGGCTTGTTTATTTCGTCGTTTGCAGAAAGTCCGTCGCGGGAATTTTCACGATGAAGGTCGTGCCTTTTCCTTCCTCGGTCTCGAAGGCGATGGAGCCATTGTGCTTCTTGACGATGTCGAAGGAAATCGATAATCCCAATCCCGTGCCTTTGCCGACGGGCTTCGTGGTGAAAAAAGGATCGAAGATTTTGGACTGAATGTTCTTTGGAATGCCCGTGCCGTTGTCTTGAACGCGCACGACGACGTAGCCTTGTTCCAGACCTGTCGAGACGCGCACTTTTGGGTCGGGCTTGCCCTCGACGGCGTGAATGGCGTTTTGAATGAGGTTCAAAAACACCTGATTGAGTTGCGCGGGGAAGCACTCGACCATTGGCAACGCGCCGTATTCGGTCGTCAGCTCGATGTCTTTGTCTTTGAGCAAGTGCCCAATCATCAAGACGCAATTTTTGATTCCCTCGTTGATGTCGGCTCTTTTCATTTGCGCTTCGTCGAGGCGCGCGAAGTTGCGCATTGAGCGCACGAGGTTCGCCATCTGCTCGAAGCCCGACGCGATGCCGATGAATAGGCGCTCGGTTCGGCGAATCGTCTCTTCGAGTTCGGCGACCGTTCCGTTTTGAGAGGCGCGAATTTCTTGCATCATCGAGAGCGCTTTTTCCAATTCGCCCGCGTAGACCGCGTCCTGCGCTTGCAAGGCTTTGAGGAGAAGTTTGGAGATGGCGGCAAAGCGTTCCCGAATCAGCGCGACGTTGTTGGACGCATAGCCGATGGGCGTGTTGAGTTCGTGCGCGATGCCCGCGACCATCTGCCCCAGAGCCGACATTTTTTCCGTTTGAACCAAGTGCGCCTGCGTGTCCTGAATTTGCTTGATGCGCGCCGCCAGCTCGGCTTCCAGCTCCTTCTGTTTCGTGATGTCGATGCGCACGCCGTAGAAGCGCAAGCCGCCGTCGGTCTCCAGTTCGGGCATGGAGTGAATGCGAAGCCACTTGATTTTTCCGTCGGGCAACGCGATGCGACACTCCATATCAAGCGGCTTCAAGGTGCGGCGACACTCTTCGACGCGACGCATATACTCGCCCACGTCGTCGGGGTGCCACATCTTCGTGATGATGGAGGCATCGAGCATAATGCGCTCCGGTTCGATGCCGTAAATGGCTTTGCTTCCGTCGCTCACGAAGGGATAGACAATCGTGCCGTCGGGGCGAAAGAGGATTTGGTAAATCATGCTCGGCACGCTGTTGACGGTCTTGCGGAAGGTTTCTTGGTTTTTGACCAGTTCTTCCTCGATGAGCTTTCTCGTCGTGATGTCGCGCCCGATGCCGAACAAGCCAACGGCGACGCCGTGTTCGTTGCGATAAACGACCTTCGTCGTGGAAATCCATCGCGTCTCGCCCGTGAGTTTGTTGAACATCGGCTCTTCGGCGTTGATGGATTCTTGACTGCTGTTGAGCAGGACGATTTCGTCTTGACGATGCTTTTCGGCGATGGGCGCGTCGTAGAAATCAAAGTCCGTTTTGCCGATGACTTCGAGCGAATGATGCTTGCCCAAAAACTCGGCGTGTTTTTGGTTGGAGACGATGATTCTGCCGTCCGCGTCTTTGGCGTAGATGATGTCGGGCAGGCTATCAATGAGTTGCAAGAGCAGGTTGCGCTCTTTGAGCACGCGCTCGTATTCTTCTTTCGGGACGCTCTCTTTGGCGAAATAATCTTTGGAGCGACGAAATCCTTGCAGCATCGATCGTTTCCTTTGAGCAATGAACCTTGACTACGATGTCTTCTTGACCAGTTCGCTCAAGGCTTTGAGCTTGGCGAGCGCGTCGCTAGGCGAGGTTGGCGAAGCGTCGCGTTTCGCGGTCTGTTCGCTTCCCCCGTCGGTTTTTTGCGCGCCTTCCTTGCGCGAGGCGAGTTGCGACATGATTTGACTTTTGTAGAGCATCACCGCTTCGGCGACGGTTTCGCGCAGTTTGTCGGGATGCCACGGCTTTTGAATGTAGCGGAAAATTTGCCCTTCGTTGATGAGGCGAATGACGTCTTCGACGTCGGTATAAGCCGTGATGAGAATTTTCGGCACGAGCGGCGCCAGTTCGCGCGATTCGACGAGCAAATCCGCGCCGCTTTTCTTCGGCATGCGTTGGTCGGTGAGCAAGAGCGTTACGAAAGAATCTTGTCGCAACAGTTTGAGCGCCTCGTCGGCGGATTGACAAGCGATGACTTCGTAATCGTCGGACAGCAGTTGCCAGAGCGCTTCGAGCGTGCCTTGTTCGTCGTCGACGACCAAAATTTTCGGCTTGCCCGATTTGCCCAAAAACGCGCGTTCGAAAATCTCGTCAATCGCGTCGGCGCGATGCGCGTCGGAAAGTTTGGCGAAGAAATTTTCCTCGATGGCTTTCTGCTTCAACAGCTGCTCCATCGCCAGCGAGAGAGAGTCGTGGGGCAAACATGAGACGGACGGCTCGGCGGGCTTTTGCGCGACGACTTCTTTGGCTTTCTTGCGCGTCGAGTAGGTCATCGCCGCCAGCGAGATCACTTCGCGCAACTGCTCCGCGTTCCAAGGCTTTTTCACGTAGCGAAAGACTTCGCCCACGTTCACCGAATCCAAAATCGCGTCCGCGTCGGCGTAGCCCGTCAGCAAGATGCGAATCGCGTCGGGGCGAATCTCTTTGATGGCTTTGAGCACGTCGATGCCTTTCATCTGCGGCATCCGCTGGTCGCTGACGACGATGGCAAGGTCGGGATTGCGCTTGGCGAACTCGATCGCTTCCGCGCCGCCATTGGCGCCATGCGCGTCGTAGCGATCGTCGAAAAGTTGCAGCAGCGCCTCCAAGACATGAGGCTCGTCGTCCACGAACAAGATTTTCAACTTTTGGCTCATCTTTGTTTCGTTTTGGTTCGCCGCGCTTGAAACTTTTGGGAAGTTAAAACTTTTGCGCGTTTGCGCAACGCTTTTCGGCGGAAACGAAAAAAGCCGCGAAACCGCGGCTTTTCGTGGTCAGGGAGGGAATTGAACCCCCGACGCAAGGATTTTCAGTCCTTCGCTCTACCACTGAGCTACCTGACCCCTTTGCAAAAAGGAGCGCAAATATACGAGAGGCAATTTCAAAATCCAACGCGATTTTGGCGCGTCGCGCTTCGTCAAACCCGATGCATCGCCTTGAAGATGTCCTCATGCTGCGCGTGAACGGACACGCCGAGCCGTTCTCCCGCGCCAATCAAGGCTTCGCGGATTCGCATGAAGTTCGACGGGGATTTGGAGATGTCGACGATCATAATCAGCGTGAAAAATTCCTGCATGATTTTTTGCGAGACGTCCTGCAAGTCGCATTGATGCTCGGCGAGAACGGTCGTGAGCGCGCTCATGATGCCGACGCGATTTTTGCCAAACGCCGTTACCAAAATCCTGCCCGTCTCTTGGGTCGAGGGTTGCGGCGGTTTCGGGTTCGAGAGCGTCAGCGACGGCGCGCCCTTCTCGTATTCTTTGATGACTTCGGCGACGACGGCTTCCACGTTTTCTTTCGTGGCTTTCTCGCCCAGCTCCTCTATGGCAAGATCGATGATGCGACGAAGTTCCGTTTCGGTCATTGGTTTTTATTTGACGATGATTTCAAACGGCATCAAGGCTTGCGGTTGCAACGGGGTTCCGCTCGATAAGCGTCGCAACGCTTGAACGGCGCTTTTGAACTCGCTTGGCAACTCCGATTCGCCCGCGATCGCTCGCGTCAGTTCCGATTTGACCGTTTCCATGATGACTTGACCCATCGCCATCGTGAGCGACGCGCCTCCGAAATTTTCAAAAAAATCTTCCCAAAAATCCTTTGGCTTCGGGTAACTGACCAACTCGACGCTCGCCGTTTCGTCGATGCCCGCGAGATTTTTGGCGACTTGAATCGCCTTTCGGAATCCGCCCAGTTCATCGACGAGTCCGATGTTTTTCGCCGCTCCGCCGAGCCACACGTGTCCTTGCGCGATGGAATGAACCTGCTCGATCGTCATGTTTCTGCCTTCGGCGACTTTGCGCAAAAATTCTTGGTAGAGATACTCAATCAGCGCGTCGGCTTTTTGATAGGCTTCTGGGGAGACTTTGTCGAAGAGATTGAACGCATCGGCGAATTTGGTTTTGGAGATGACGACGCGCTTCAAGCCGATTTTGTCGGCAAGTTCGCGCATTGCGGGCTTCGTGGCGATAACGCCAATCGAACCCGTGATGGTCGTGGGGTTTGCGACGATTTTTTGAGCCTGCATCGATACCCAGTAGCCGCCCGAAGCGGCAACGCCCGACATCGACGCGACGACGGGCTTTTCGGCTTTGGCTCGATTGAGCGCGCGCAGAATTTTGTCGGAAGCGATCGCCGAACCGCCAGGGCTATCGACGCGCAGCACGATGGCTTTGACGGATTTGTCCTTGCGCGCTTCTTCGATTGCGGGCGCGATGGTTTCGTCGCCGCTGTTGGCTTCGCCGCTGGGCGATGGATCGCTCTTCCCATCAACGAGCGCGCCCATAACGTTGACGACGGCGATTTTGTCGGAAGATTTTTTTCCGAGCGACGAGTAAGAGACGTCTTTGTATTTGCTCGCCGAAATGAAGAGCGTCTCGTCGTCTTCTTCCTTGACGTTGAAACGCTTGCGAATCGCGTCTTCCAGTTCGCTGAAATAGCAGATGGAATCGACGAGGTTCTGCGCGAGCGCGTCTTTGTCGGAAAGGTAGGCTTGTTCGTTGAGAATGCGTCGGAACTTTTCTTCGCTGATTTTGCGCGACTCCGTTACGCCCTTGACGTAGGCGCTATCGAACCCCGTGAGCAGCGCGTTGAGTTGCTCGTAGTTCGGGGCGGAAATCGTGTCGCTCAAGAAGCTTTCCGCCGCCGACTTGTATTTGCCGCGTCGGGCGACTTCGAACTCAATGCCGACCTTTGCGAGCATCGATTTGAAGTAAAGAATTTCCGTCTTCAAGCCGTCCAAGACGAGCACGCCGTAGCGTTCGAAGAAGATTTTGTCGCATGCGGACGCGAGGTAGTATTCCGCGTCGCCCGACAGTTGCGGCAAAAACGCCCAAATTTCCTTGCCCGACGCTCGATAGTCGGCGATGGCGTCGCGCAACTCGGCGAGCTTGGATTGTTGCGTCGAGAGATCTTCGATCGTGGCGACGATGAGTTTGACGCGCTCGTCGAGCTTGGCTTTGTCCAAAACTTCCAACAGTCCTTGCAACGTGGGCGGCGTTTTCGGCGCAAGTCCTGGAAGCCCGCCGCTCAACGCGACTTCGGGAAGCGAGCCGCGAATCGAGAGCGTCAAAACGGCTTCCTTCGGAACGCTCACCTTCGGCGACGAGGCGCGATAAACGCCAATGGCGAAAAGAATGGCGAGCAACGCCAAAATGACGAGCCAAATTTTTCTCGACCCCGTTCGTCTTTGAGTTTGAGCCATATCGATTGCGTTTAAGGTGGTTGAGCGAATATCGCTTGCCCAACGTTCTTTTGCAATCGCGCCTTCGCCGTCAGTCCGTTGGCTTTTCGGCTTCGCGCCATTGGAAGTTCGGCAGGTTCGGAACGCGCTCAATCAAGCGTTCAGGATACTGCGCGCCTTCGATGGCGCCGCGAAACGTGATGGATTGAACTTGATTGTTCGAGAACTCAATCGTGATTTCGTCGCCGCTGGCGAGGTTTGCGCCTTTGGGCTTGCCGTCGTCGTAGGCGTAGTAGAGACTGCGCGATTGGCGACGCACGTCGACGCGCCGAATGCGCGCCTTTTCGTCAAACGCGATCGTCATCTGCTCGCCCGAAATTTGATTGAACTTTCTGCCCGAAGCGTCGAGCGAATCCTTCGAAGCCAAGAAAGCGCGCCGATAAACGAACATTGAGTCGATTCGATTGCGCCGACCGTCTTCGCGGAGTTTGACCACGATGGAATCGCCCGTGAGTTGATGGTTGTCGTGCCATGCGATTGGGTTTTCGTAGAGCGAGATGATTTTTTCGCGGAGCAAGTAACGCGCCTTGTTGGAGCGAGCGCGGAGCGCGCCACGCTTGATGCGGACGCTATCCGTGATGTCGATGCGCGGCAGCGCGTCCGCGTCGTTTCGGAACGCTTCCATTCGTTTGGCGCGAATGACGAGCGTGTCGATCTCGCCCGTCGATGCCGTATCGATTTTCGTGAGCGCGGGATTTCCTTCAATGAAACTGCGCTTTTCGTTGGCGAAATGCTCGCCGTAACCGCCCGTGATGACGACGTTGTCGCTCGGATTCCTCACGACGACGTTGCCCAACGCGATGGCGCGCGCTTCGTCGCGGAAATACACGAGGCTATCCGAGAAGATGAGATTCGTCGCGTCTTTTAGCGACACCTTCTCGCTGAAATGCGCTCGTCGGACGTCGGAGAGATATAGCCCTCTCTGGCTGCGGAGCGTAACGGTTTGGTCGGTGAGGCTGACGTTTCTTTCGAGGACGGATTTGCGCTCGTCGGGAAAGTAGAAGCCCTCTTCGCCGCGAATGATCGCCGTGTCGCGCGCGATGACGATGTTGCCCGCCAAGCGAATTTTTCGGGATTGAAGAAACTGCACGGCGGTGTCGCAATCGACGGTCGTCGTCGATTCCACGAAACGCACGTTGCCGCTGGCGATGCGGACTTCTTCAATGACGGCGGGCGACGTTTTCGTTTTTGGCAGAAGCGCCGTTCCGCTTGAAATTTCGTTGGCGCGCTCCAAAATCACGACGCGAGCGGCAGTGTCGGGCGCGGATTGCGCGCGCAGTTCGAACAAGCCAAAAAAGAAAAAGCCGCCCAAGAACAGAGCGGCTCGCCAGGCGCGTCGCGTCGCGTCAGAACGGCAAATCATCGTCTTTCGGCGCGGCGGAAGATTCAGGCGCGGGTTGCGGCTTTGGCGCGGAGGCTTTCGGCGTTGCGCTCGGCGCATTCGCTTCGCCATAAGCGATTGGTTCAGGAGGCGACGGCGGCGACGAGGCGACTTTGCTATCGAGCATCGTCATGTCGGTGGCGACGATTTCCGTAATGTAATTCTTCTTGCCCGTCTCCTTGTCTTCCCAACTGCGCGTCGTAAGCCTGCCTTCGATGTAGACCAACTTGCCTTTGGTGAGATACTGCTTGCAAATCTCCGCCAGCTTGTCCCAAACGACGATGCGATGCCATTCCGTGCGCTCGACCTTTTGACCGTTCTTGTCCTTGTAACTCTCGTCGGTCGCCAGATTGAAATTCACGACTTGGTTGCCGTTTGGCGTGGTCCGAAGTTCGGGGTCTGCGCCCAAGCGTCCGATGAGCATCACTTTGTTCAAACTTCCTGCCATGGTGGGAAAAGTTTAAGCGTTAAAGGAATCTTGGAAATTTAGGAAATGTCCGCGCATTTGCAAGGCTCGCAGGCGTCGACGTTCTGGCGAAACCCTCCCGTCGTTCCGAATGTGGGGCGAAGGGTTGACTTTTGAAAACGCGACGCGCGATCTCAATCGGGCGATTTCGGGCGAAAAATCTTGAACGAGCCAATCCCCAAACGCTTCTGCAAAAAGTATTGAAGCGAAACGCGCAACACGCCGAACCCATACTTGACGCTTCGCGCGAAGTTGATGGACGAGGCTTCCTTGAAATACTTGGTCGGGCAAGTGATTTCGGCGATTTCGAAGCCCGCGTAAAAAATTTGCGCGAGCATTTCGTTGTCGAACACGAAGTCGTCGGAATTGGCGCGATAGTTCACCGCCTCCAACACCTCTCTGGAAAAGGCGCGATAGCCCGTGTGATACTCGGAGAGTTTTTGTCCCATCAAAAGATTTTGAATGAACGTAAGCGCGCGATTGGAGACATACTTGTAGAGCGGCATTCCGCCCTTGCGCGCGCCGCCGCCCAAGATGCGCGACCCCAACACGCACGGATACGCGCCGCTGGCGATGACGCTCGCCATCGCAGGAAGCAGTTTCGGCGTGTATTGATAATCGGGGTGAAGCATCACGACGATGTCCGCGCCAAGCGCGAGCGCCGCGTCGTAGCACGTTTTTTGATTGCCTCCGTAGCCTTTGTTGCGCTCGTGGCGAATGACATGCCTGACGCCGATGCGCTTGGCGAGTTCGACCGTCTCGTCTCGGCTCGCGTCGTCGACGAGCACGACCTCATCGACGATGTCGAAGGGAATTTCGGCGTAAGTTCTTTCCAACGTTTTTTCCGCGTTGTAGGCGGGAAGCACCACGACGAGCTTTTTGCCGAAAATCATCGTTGTTGCGCGTTCAAGATGCGAGCGATTTCGGAAGCCAAGAGCCGCAAATCCTCGTCGAGAAAGTGCGACGAGCGCAATCGCGCGCGCTTGACTTCGTCGAGATCGATGACGGCATCGATCGCGTCGGGTTCGAAACGTTTGGCTTGGGCGACGAGCGCGCCGCTCGGAGCGACGATTTCCGAGCCGCCCCAATACGACAGCCCGTCTTCGTTGCCCACGCGGTTCGCCATCACGACATAGACGCTGAACAGATTGGCGTAGGTGCGCGTCATCATTTGCCAAGTCTCCGCGATTTTCAGTTCGCCCGTTTCGGCATCGACGCGCAACGGACTTGCGACGAGCGAAAACACGACCTTCGCGCCCTGCATCGCCAGCAAATACGGCAGCGTTACGTGCCAATTGTCCTCGCATATCGCCACGCCAATCAAGCCGAGCCTGCGCGAATGAAACGGCGCGATGCGTTGCCCCGCCGAAAAGTAGCGCAGTTCCTCGAACATTCCGTAGGTGGGCAAAAAAACCTTGCGATGCGCCACGATCGCTTTGCCGTCCTCGAAGAAAAACGCCGCGTTGTAGACCCCGTAGTCGTCGGACAGTTCAACGCCGCCGCAAAGAATCGAAATGCGTTTGGAAAGGTCTCGAAGCGGCTGAAATCGAACGTCGCCAATCGGCAACGCGATGTCTTGCGCCGCGTCTTGCAGGTTGTAGCCCGACAGCGAGAGTTCGGGAAACACGATGAACTCGATGCCGTCTCGAATCGCTTGCTCGGCGAGGGCGACGTGTTGATTGAGATTTTCGTCGAAGTTGGCAAGGGCGCTATCGATTTGGGCGACGCGCAGTTTGACTTTCATCGGCGAGGATTGGTTGAGATTCCAAACTTGGCTCGAAGCTCGTCGAACCAACGATTGACCGACGGCGCGCCTTCGACGATTGTTTCAAACGAGCCGAACTCGCGCGCCATCACGAGCGATTTGAGTTCGTCCAGATGCGTTTCGGTTTCGCGTTCCATTTCGCTCGTTAGCGATTTCGGATTCGGAAAGGTCTCTTTCGTTAGTCGGCGCGGCTCTCGAAACGAGATGAACAGTTCGGGCTTTTGCTCTTCGATGTGGTCGATGCGCGTAACGGCGGAGCAAAGATAAATCGCGGGCGCGCGTCGCAAAACTTTTTCGGCGATTTTCGCCGCGCCCGAAAAAAATTTGAGCGGTCGCTTGTCGACATGCTCAATGACGCCTTGCGGAAAAATCCAAAGCGCGTTTTGCTTCTCGGACGGTTCGGCAAGCTTCTCGGCGGCGTAATCGAGGCTGCGCATCGCTTCGCGCGGATTTTCGCGCTCGATGGAAAAGGCTCCCAAGCGCGTGAAAAATCGGTAGCGAACCAATTGCTTGTATTCGATGACGATGTAGAGGTTCTGTTTGAAGTAGGTTTCCGAGAGCAATTGCGACCAAAAGCCGTCCCACCAATACGAATGATTGAGGTAGAAAATGATGGGCGTTTTCAAGTCCATTGACGCGAGCGCCCTTGCGCCCCTGACGCGCACTTTGTCGAAGTGCTTTTCAAACGCGCGGCGCGCATACCAACGAAACCACGCTTCGTAGAGCGCGCTACGACGAACCGTCAGCATTCCGTCTTGACGAGGTTTTGGAATTGCGGCGACGCTTGACGCGCCCTCAATTCAGAACCAAAATTTTGCCGTAAATCGTCTCTTGCCCCTTGACCTCGATGGCGTAGAAATACGCGCCGTTGGGGACTTTGCCGCCCGCGTCGGTTTTGCCGTTCCAAGAGTCCTCTTCTTCTCGGTCGCCTCGTCGGAACTGCGATTTGACGGGCGTTGCGACGACATTCATCGCAAAGTCCAAAATGCGAATCGTAACCGCTCCGTCCGCCGCGAGTTTGTAGCGAATGCGGACTTGCCCATCAAGGTTTGGCGCGAAGGGATTGGGATAAGCGTAGGCGCGGCTTTCGCTCGGAACGGGCTTGTTGGCGCGAAGGATCGTCCAATCGCTCCCGCCGTTGTCGGAAATCGCCGTGCCATCCGCCGTGCCGACCCACAAGCGTTTGCCGCCCGTTGAAAGCGCCTGAACGAAACCGCCGTAGAACTCCGCCGATGCGCCGATGAAACGGCGCGGATTGCTTTTGTCGATGAGATTGCGCTTGTTGAGCCAAGTTCTGCCGTTGTCGGCGGAGACGAAGAGACCGTTTGAGCCAACGGCATAGACCGTGTCGCCGTTGAAGGCAAAGTCGTAGATGCGCTCGTTTTCCAGAGCGGTTTGCCAAGTTCTGCCGTTGTCGCTCGTGAAGGAAACGCCGAAGCGTTCCGCGTTGTCTTCGGCGCGCCACGACGCGAGCCAAATCGTCGTGTCGTTTGAGGTCAGTTGTTCGCGGATGGCGATGATCCAATTTCCCGTCAGCCCGCTGAATCGGCGATTGAACTTCGTCCAAGAGGGATAGAGCGAATCGGCTTCGGTGGTTCGGCAAACGCCGTCGACCGTGCCGCACCAAACCGAGCCATCGGACGCGGCAAGAACGGAAAAGCCAAGAAACGTGAGTTCGCCCCTTGCGCCGCGTCGCGGTTCGAGAGCGAAGCGGAGCGTATCGGTTGGCTTGATGCTTCGAACGTTGTCGGGCGGCAGCGCGATGCGTTGCCACGACGCGCCGTTGTTGGTCGTGCGCCGAATGCCGCCTGACCACGTGGCGACCCAAACGCTTCCTTGCGGTTGCGTTGGCGATGGCTTGCGAATCGAGAGGCTATAAATCACGTTTTGTTGCGGCACGATGATGGGCAAGGCTTTGAGCGCGTTGATGCCGTAGATTTCGATCGTGTCGGTCGGGCGGTCGAGCGGTTGCGCGCGTTCCGTCCAAGTTCTGCCGCCGTCGAGCGAGAAAATCAGCCCGTCGCCCGTTGGCTGTCCGTCGCGCCGCGTAGATGTCGCCGCCCAAATCACGTCGCCCAGAACCGCAAGGCTCTGAACCCCCTGCCTGTTGAAGCGCGGAAACTCCGCGACGGCGCGAAATTGAAGCGACGTGTCCGAAACCACGTTCAAGCCGCCGAGCGTGCCGAGCCACAGTTCGCCTCGCGCCTCGTTGAAGCCAAAGTAACTGACGATGTTCGAACTTGGGTTCGAGGACGGCGCAGAGAGCGTCAGCGATTGCGCGCCTCGCTTTTCGTATTTGGGCGCAACCAAAGGCTGCGCCATCGCCATCGGCGAGACCAAGAGAAAAATCCAACAATGTCTCCAAAGCATTTTGGCGGCGCTCACTCGAATTTTTTGGGCTTTGGCGCGTAAGGCTTCGCGGGGGGTCGCTCCTCGAACTTCTTCTGCTCGAACTTCCTTTTGCGGTCGGTTACGATGATGGTTACCTCGATTTCGTCTTCGTCATAGCCCGACGCTTTGGCGGCGTTGATGACGGCTTGATACGCGCTCTCGCTGAGCAAAGGCTTGAGCGTGCCCGTCGTTTTGAAGAAGAACGATTCGGCTTTGAAGACTTTGGCGGAATCTTGCGCGAAAGCCCAGAACGCCGCGCCAAGACAAGCGAAAAGCGAGCCAAAAAACAATCCGCGACGCATCGTTGGAGGGGTTTTGATTATCCAAGAACTTGCCGCGAAAAGTAAGCAATCGCCGCAAATGAGGCAAACAAGAGCAGCGCCAGCACGATGGTCATGTCGCTAATCCACCGCGCCGCTTCGGGTCGGTCGTCTTGATACGAACTGGCGATGAACATCACGGCGAGATTGTTCGAGAGCAGAAAGTACGTGCATTGCGGCAAAACGCCGTTGAAGGTAACGAGAAACAGCGCCATGCCCGATAGCGCGCTGCTGACGACGAGAAAAACCTTCGTGCGCCACAGCGAAAACGTGTTGGCGATGGTTTTGATGCCCGCCACCAAATCGCCCTTTCGGTCCCGAATGTCCCACATCACCTCGATGAAAAACGCGCAGATGAAAATGTAGCCCCAACAAATCCACGCTTTGAGCGATGGCGTTTCGCCCGCGAAGAGAAGCGGCAAAACGACCATCGCCGTCGCCCAATCCACTGGCGGCGCGAGATTTTTGACGACATACATATCCTTCAACCTGCGCGCGCCGCCAAGCCGCTTGGCGAGAAAATCGGGAAAGCATTTTTGATTGTAGAGAAATCCAACGAGCGCGATGAACAGCGTCGCCCCAAACGCCACCCCGCCGAAAAACAGCGAAATGAAGAGCGCCAAAACCGTCAGCGCGTAAAAAAACACGTTCTCGATCAAAAACGACGCTTGCCTTGCGCAATTCAGCCCGTCGGGATTGTTAATCGCGTCTTCCACATCGTCGGTTAGACGGTTGTATTGGTATATCGAGAAGGTTAGCAGAAACACGACCAAGACGCACCATGCATTTACCTCGATGCCGAAATACAGCGACCACATCGCCGCTCCAAGCGCGGAAAGCAGGGAAAGGTGAATTTTATTTCGGAAAAGATAGTTCATTCGAAGCGCGGGTTTTTTTGGACTGCGGCGAAACGTAGCGCCCGCGCCGCGCATTTACAACTCGCGCAAATGGCGTATATTCGCCTCGATTTTCAATCGAAACCAATTTGACGCAAGCATGAACAAGCTCTATCCGACTTCCGCGACATCGATTTTCACGCAGGAAAAAGAGAGCGACATCGACACCATCACCGACGAGCCGTTCAAGGTCGTTCTCTTCAACGACGATTATCACACCTTCGAGGAAGTCATCAACCAAATCATCAAGGCGACGCGCTGCAGCCGCTCAAAAGCCGAAGCGCTCACGTGGGAAGTGCACAACAAGGGCAAATCCATCGTCTTCGATGGTTCAATGGAAGAGTGCCTGCGCGTCAGCTCCATCTTGGAAGAAATCCGCTTGAAGACGGAAATCCAAACTTGTTAGAGCGCGTCGGCAAGACTGCGCGGCATCCGTTCCAACGCTCCCCGCAACGTCTAACAAGCGGAGCGCAAAATCCGCCTTCGCGGAAAAGAGCGCGGTCCATTATTCGCAATTGACGGTTCGCAATTCGCAATCTCTTCGCCTCGCCGCGCTCGGAACGATGGGCAAGAGGACTTGGAACGACGAGCGAAGGCTTGAAATGGCGAGCGATGTCGCCCTCGATGCGTCTCGTTTGAGGCTTTCTACTTCAAACGCGCTTTCAAGGCGGCAATGCGCCGATAGGCTTCTTCGACGCGCTCCCGTTTGACTTCTCCGCGCTCAATGAGCCTTTTGACGATGGCGATGGCTTTCGCGGCGATTTGCTCGTCGTAGTCGAGATTGTTTCCGAAAATGAACATATCCACGCCCGCGTTCAAGGCGAGTTTGAGCGCTTGTTCCAAGCCGTAGCGCGCCGCAATGGCTTTCATCTGCATATCGTCGGAGCATACCACGCCGTCGAAGCCCATTTCGTTTCGGAGCATGTCTTGAATCGCCTTGCGCGAAAGCGTCGCGGGAAGCGTGTCCCATTTCGCGTTGAGAATGTGCGCCGTCATCACCATATCGGCTCTGCCTTGGGAAATCAAGGCTTGAAACGGCTTCAGCTCGATGGGGCGCCACGCGTCCGTAACGTCCGCGAACTCCCAATGCGGATCGTTTTTGAGAGAGCCGTAACTTGGAAAATGCTTGACGCACGTGAGCACGTTCTTGGCGCGGTGCGCGTTGATGACTTCGGTTGCGAACAAGACGACGCTATCGGGGTTCGAAGAAAAACTGCGCTCAACCTTGCCGATGGCGGGATTTTGCGGATTGACATTCACGTCGCACACGGGCGCAAGGTTCAAGTTGACGCCGAGATCCGAAAGCAAACTTGCCGTTTGAGTCGCGTAGAAGCGCGCCGAATCGAGCGAGCCGAGCTGACCAAGATAGCCCGCCGAAACCGTCGGCGGAAACCCGTATTTGGGCTTCAAGCGATTGACCTTGCCACCCTCTTCGTCGATTGAGATGAGCAGTTTCGTTTTGGCGTAGGATTGAAGCGCGGCGCAAAGCGACTTGACCTGCGTGGGCGATTGAACGTTTCTGCCCGATTGTTTGAGAACGACGTCGTATTCGAAGAGAATCACGCCGCCCAGATGCCGTCGCTGAATGTCTTGAACGATGGGACTTTGCTCGGAAACGGCAACGCCGCGAAAGCCTACGATGAACAGTTGCCCGATTTTGAAGTCGAGGCTGTCAATCGGCTTCGCGGCGAGCGGCAAGCAAATGAAGAGCGCAAGCCCTATTGGCAGGCGTTTCATCGCGGTTAGTAAGTTTTTCTCGCGGCGAGCAGTTCGCGCACGCGGGCAAGGGCTTCATCGAGCGAAGCCGCAGGCTTGTCTCGAATCGCATCGACCACGCCCATATAGCGTTTGGGATTGACATCGGCGCGTCCTGCGATTTCGTCGTGCCGCGAAATCGCCAGTTCTATGGCGCTTTTGAGCAATTGGCGTTGGAACGGCTTGATGAGATAGCGGAAAATTTGCACCTCATTGATGAGACGAATCGCTATCGAAGCGTCGCGGCTATCGGAAAGCAAGATGGAGACCACGTCGGGATATGAAGCGCTCACGGCGGCAAGAAAATCCACCGCGCTCGTCGCGCCCAAATTCACTTCCGTAATCAGCACGTCAATCGGTCTGATTTTCAAGATCGCGAAAGCGTCTTGGGCGTTGAGCGCCGTGTGAACCGCGTAGCTTGACGCGAGCAAATCTTTGTAGGCTTGAAGATTGGCGGGATTCGGGTCGACGAAAAGCAAGTGATGCTCGCTCGCGCCCGTCGCGCTGGTCGGCACGCCAAGCGCCGAAAGCACCCCTGCCGACGGAGGCGCGGAGGCGATTTTGCTCGCGGGCGATGGCGGCGGCGCGTTCTTCAATCGGTCGGAAAATTGACATGCCAGCGCGACCGTGTCTTTGAGTTTGGCGCTGTTCCAAGGCTTGTTGATGTAGCGGAAAATTTCGCCCGCGTTTACGGAATCGATAATCGCGTCAAGATCGCTGTATCCCGTAAGCAAAATGCGCACCGTGTTCGGCGAAAGTTCCTTGACCTTCTGCAACAGCTCCACGCCCGTCATCATCGGCATCCGTTGGTCGCTCACGATGACGTCGGGAACGTTTCCGTTTCGGAAGTATTTCAACGCCTCCTCGCCGCTCGTCGCCGTGAGCACGTCGTAGTCGTCAAACAGAAGGCTCAGCGATTGAACGATATTGGGTTCGTCATCGACGAATAAAACTTTGTGTGGCATCGTTTTCAGCGGTTTTAACGTTTCTGAAAGCAGATTCGCCGTTGCGATTTGGTCGGAAAAGAGCGGGGCAAATTTAATGCCAATTGCGAGAAAAAAATCACTTCACGACGCTTTGAATGAATCCGCCGCCCAGAACTTCGTCGCCATCGTAAAAAACGACCGCTTGACCGGGCGTGATGGCGCGCTTGGGCTGGTCGAATTTCACCAAGACTGTTCCATTTTTTTCACGGCTCACGACGCACGGCTCGGGCTTATCCTTGTAGCGAATCTTCGCTTCGCACCGAATCGGCTCTGAAAGTTCCGCGAAGCGAATCCAATTGACCTCTTCGGCGATGAGCGCGTCGTGAAGCAAGTCTTCGTCCCTGCCGACGACGATCGTGTTCGTTTCGTAGCGAATCTCCGTTACATAAACGGGTTCGGGCGCGCTGATGCCAAGCCCCTTGCGTTGTCCGATCGTGTAGAAGGGATAGCCACGATGACGCCCCAGCACGTTGCCGTCTTTGTCGATCACGACGCCGCCTGAGACTCGTTCTTCCAAGTTTGGAATGGTCTCTTTGAGGAATCGCTCGTAGTCGTTGTCGGGAATGAAGCAAATTTCGTAGCTCTCGCTTTTGTCGGCGACCTTCAAGCCGAATTGGCGCGCCAACTCGCGCACTTCGGGCTTGGTGAGTTCGGCGAGCGGGAAAATCGTATGCGCGAGCGCTTCCTGCGAAATGCCCCACAGCACGTAGCTTTGGTCTTTGTTGGAATCTTTGCCTTTGAAGAGCCGATAGCGACCGTCGATGTGGCGGACGCGGGCGTAGTGTCCCGTGGCGATGTAGTCCGCGCCCAAGAGCCTTGCGCGTCGCAAAAGCGAATCCCACTTGACCTTCGTGTTGCACATCACGCACGGATTGGGCGTTCTGCCGCGCAGGTATTCCGCTTTGAAGTAATCGATGACGGCTTCGCCGAAGTCGTCGCGGAAGTCGATCGTGTAGTGCGGGAAGCCTTTGGCGACGGCGACGCTGCGCGCGTCGTTGATGGATTCCAACGAGCAACACCCCGTTTCTTTTTTGGACGATTTGCCCAAGCCCGCCATGTCGTAGTCCCACGTCTTCATCGTGATGCCGATGACCTCGTAGCCTTGCTCGGCGAGCAAGCATGCCGCCACGCTCGAATCCACGCCGCCCGACATTCCGACGACGACTTTCTTTTTTTCCGTCATTGTTGGCGCCAGTTCGTTTTGGCGACGCTAACGCTATGAACCCATTGAGCGTTTTCTCGTCGCTTTGATTTGAGCGCGTTTGGTTAGGCTTCTTCAAGCAGTTTGCGCGGCGCTTTGATGAGAATCGCCAAAATCATCACGAAAATCGAAAGCCACGCCGTCCGAGACACGAATTCGCTCGCGTCTTGTTTGAGCGCGATTCCGAGAAACCCCCAAACGACCGCGCCGATGAAAAACAAGTCCCAAAATCGCAAGCAGAACCATAACGAGAACAGCGCGAGCGCCGCCAGCATTAACGCCGCCCACGCTTCGGGCGAAAGCCATTGAAGTTTCCATTTGAGCGACCGAAACAAGGTTGCCCAATTGACGACGGCGAGCGTCGTCGACCATCCGAAAAAGAGCGCGACGGGGGCGCGCGCGAGCCAAACCTCGCTGGGCGGGACGGCGACGCGCAATTCCATCGCCATCGCGGCTTTCGCAAACGCCGCCACCATCAGCGTCATCGCCACGGCGCTGGCGAACAGCGCGCCGTAGCACCATGCCATCGCCCACGCCCCGAAGAGTAGCATCGCCGTCGTCAGATAAAAACGCGACCTGGCAAGACGCTTGTTGACGCGCTGTTTCGGAAAAAATTGGAACGCGCTCAACGCCGCCATTCCCGCCAAGAGCGGCGCGACCGCGTAGAGCGACCACGGAATCGGCGAAAGATGCGTCGGATAACGTTCGAGCGGCTCAAACGGCGAACCGCCAAATCTCTCCTCGATCGCAAAGAACGCGACGGCGACCGCGAAACAAACCGAAAGCAATAGAAAAATCTTCGGAAGTTGCTTTGACGCGCTCATTGGGCGACGACGAAACGATGATTCCCCGCAAAGATACGCACAAATGTTTGGGCGATTTTTTATCTTCGTTAAAGATTTCGAACATTCGCCCATTCAAACTTCATCGCGCCTTGAACGCCGACCATCAGCCCGTTTTCGTCGATAACGAAAAATTCGTCGTCGCCATCACGGAATCCGAAATTCAACGGCGCGTTCAAGAACTCGGACGCGACATTGAGCGCGACTACGCGGGCAAAACGCCCATTCTCATCGGCTTGCTCAACGGCGCGTTCATCTTCATCGCCGACCTCTGCCGCGCCATCGCCGCCATCGATGTCGAAGTCGACTTCTACAAGCTTTCCAGTTATGGCGACGCGAAAATCTCGTCGGGCGACGTCAAACTCCTCAAAGGCATCGATGCCGACATCAAAGGCAGGCACGTCATCGTCGTCGACGACGTCGTGGATTCGGGTCTTTCGATGAAATTCATCCGCGACGCTCTGCTTCAACGCGAACCCGCCTCGCTCAAATTCTGCGCGCTTCTGTTCAAGGAAGGCGTTTCCGAACTTGACTTCAAGATCGACTACGTGGGCTTTGCGATTCCGAAACATTTTGTCATCGGCTACGGTTTAGATTACAAGCAAAAGAAACGTAACTTGAAATGCGTCTATCGCCTTTCGGCGTAACTTCACGGCGGCAGTCACGGCAACCAACTGGCAGTAAACAATGGCTGACAACGAATTCGTGAAAAATCGCGCCTCGCAGTCGAGAAAGGATAGCGTCCGCAATCGTTTCAAGCCCGTGCGCGAAGACGATCCCTTCTTCGGCGGCAACAACGATGGCGAAGAAGATGGAGCCAAACGCCTCTTTCGTTTCCTCGTTTATGGCGCGCTCGTTTTCGGCGCGTTTCTTCTTCTGCAAAAACTTTTCTCTCCCTCTCAACCGCAAGAGCCAGAGGTTTCTTACAACGAGTATGTTCG
The DNA here is from genome assembly GCA_025055975.1 of Chloroherpetonaceae bacterium. Classification (GTDB taxonomy): domain Bacteria; phylum Bacteroidota; class Chlorobiia; order Chlorobiales; family Thermochlorobacteraceae; genus JANWWM01. Next base: position 19,782 of record JANWWM010000084.1, read on the forward strand.
CTTGCTCGACAAGGGTTTGATTCGAGAATGCGTCGTCGAAAAACTCGACGCGAGCGGCACGGCTCTGCTCAAAGGCGTTCTCAAAAGCTACGAGACGATTTCCACCATCGACCGCGTCGAGAAGCGAACCGACCGTTTTTCGGTGAAGTTGCCCTCGTTTTCCAACGACGACGCGAAAGCTCTGATTGAAAAAGACGTCAAGTTTCGCGTCGAGGTCGAGGACAATGGCGGCTCGCAACTCTTGCTTTATCTGGCTCCGTGGATTCTCATCGCGTTCATTTACTTCGTCTTGATTCGCCGAATGTCGATGCAGAACGGCATGGCGCGCAACGTGTTCAACTTTGGTCGAAGTCGCGCCAAAATGATCACGGAATTCGACGTCAAGACCACCTTTGCCGACGTCGCAGGATGCGAGGAAGCCAAAGAGGAACTCAAAGAGATCGTTGACTTCCTGAAAAACCCCGAAAAGTATCAAGCCTTGGGCGGCAAGATCCCGAAAGGCGTGCTGTTGCTCGGTCCGCCAGGCACGGGCAAGACGCTTCTCGCCAAAGCCGTCGCGGGCGAGGCGGGCGTGCCGTTCTTCTCGATGTCGGGCGCGGACTTCGTCGAGATGTTCGTGGGCGTGGGCGCGAGCCGCGTGCGCGATTTGTTCGATCAAGCCAAACGCAACGCGCCTTGCATCGTCTTCATCGATGAAATCGATGCCGTCGGGCGACAGCGCGGCGCGGGGCTTGGCGGCGGACACGACGAGCGCGAACAAACGCTCAACCAATTGCTCGTCGAAATGGACGGCTTCAACACGAACGACAACATCATTCTGCTTGCGGCGACCAATCGCCCCGACGTCTTGGATTCCGCTTTGCTTCGCCCTGGACGCTTCGACCGACAAGTCGTCGTCGATAAGCCCGACGTGCGCGGCAGAGAAGCCATCCTCAAAATTCACACGCGCAAAATTCCGCTCGCCAAAGATGTCGACCTTTCCGTCATCGCCAAAGGCACGCCGGGTTTTGCGGGCGCGGATTTAGCCAATCTCTGCAACGAAGCCGCGCTCATCGCCGCGCGCGCCAACCGAACCGAAGTCACCAAGGCGGACATGGACGAAGCGCGCGACAAGGTCTTGATGGGTCCTGAACGCAAGAGCGTCTTGATTTCGCCGCGCGACAAAGAAGTTACCGCCTATCACGAATCGGGGCACGTGCTCGTCGCCAAATTCACCAAAGGCTCCGACCCCGTGCACAAGGTAACCATCATTCCGCGCGGCAGAGCGCTCGGACTGACGTCGTATCTGCCCCTCGAGGACAAATACACCTACACGAAGGAATACTTGATTGCGATGATCACCTACGCGCTCGGCGGACGCGCCGCCGAAGACATCGTCTTTCACGAAATCTCGACGGGCGCGGGCAACGATATCGAGCGCGCCACCGAACTTGCGCGCAAAATGGTCTGCGAATGGGGAATGAGCGAAAAACTCGGTCCGCTCAATTACGGCTCGAAGCATCAGGAAGTCTTCTTGGGGCGCGACTTCGGGCGCGTGCGCGATTACAGCGAGGAAACCGCCGTCGCCATCGACACCGAAGTGCGCCACATCGTAATGTCGTGCATGCAAGAAGCCAAGCGCATTTTGACCGAGAACATCGATGCTTTGCATCGCCTCGCCAAAACGCTGATGGAGCGCGAAACGCTCGACGGCGCGGAAATCGATAAAGTCATCGCGGGCGAAACGCTCGCGCCCGTTCAGTGATGATTTGGATTGCGCTTTTGGCGATCGGGCTTGTCGCGGGCGTCTTGTCGGGAATGTTCGGCATCGGCGGCGGAATCGTCGTCGTGCCAATGCTCGCGCTCCTGCTTGGCTTTTCGCAACACGCGGCGACGGGCACGTCGCTTCTCGTGTTCATGCTCCCCATCGGAATCTTGGGAGCGTTGGAATACTACAAAGCGGGAAAAATCACGACCGAAAATCTCAAATACGCCATCGCCATCGCGTTGGGTTTGCTCGTTGGCTCGCTGCTTGGTTCCAAACTCGCCTTGTCGGTTTCAGAGGAGTGGTTGCGCAAGGGTTTCGCGTTGCTCTTGGTCGCCGTTGCGATTCGCCTTTGGTTCAAGGCGTAGCGTCGGAAATTTTGATTCGCAAAACACTAAACTTCGCAGTAGCAACCGTGACAAAAGCAGACATCGTCGGCATTATCGCGGCTCGAACAGGGCTTACCAAACAAGAGACCGAAACCGTCGTCGATGGTTTCATAGAAACGATTATCGAATCGCTCAAATCGGGCGAGCGCATTGAAATCAGAGGATTCGGCACGTTCAACGTGCGCAAGAAGAACAAACGCATCGCTCACAATCCCCGCACGGGCGAAAAAGTCCTCATCAAGGAGAAGTATGTGCCGACGTTCAAAATCTCCAAAGAGTTCAAAAACGTCGTGAGCGAAAAGTTGAAGAAAGGATTGCAGTCGTAACGATGAGCGAGTCGAGGCGGGCGTTTTGCCTCTCGTGCGGCGTTGCCGTTTCGCCCAGCGACGCGCGTTGCCACAACTGCGGCAGCGATTTGACCAAACCCGACGAAGAAATTTCGCCGCTCCCCGACGCGCCGAAGCCCAAACGCGAGGCGAATCTTGCGTCGGTCAAGAAAGAACAACTCGCGCTTTTGGTCGTTGGAGTCGTCGCGCTCATCGGGTTAAGCGTTCTTGGCTATCAAGCCTCCGTTTCGGGCAAGAAGGGCTTTGCGCTGTCGGGCGCGGCGGGCGCGGGCGCGCAACCCGAATCCCAAAACTCTTCCGTCGATTCTCGCGCGATTCAACCCGCGCCTCCTCCGCCAAAGGTCATCACCGACAAAGCCACTTTGGAGCGCATCGAAGTTTTGAAGGCGCAATACGACAAGGAAACCGACAGCCGCAAAAAACGTCTTGCCGCGCTCGCGCTTTCGGAAATCTTCATCGAGAACGAGCGATTGGATTTGGGCGGCGAATGGAGCCTTGCCGCCTTCGAAGCCACCGACCGCAAAGAACTCAAATTGCTCCTGCGCGCCGCCAATCTTTACGACGACGCGCAACAATACGCCATCGCTTCGCAACTTTACGCGCGTTACTTGGAACTCGATTCCGCCAACGCCGACGCGAGAGTCGATTACGCCATTTCGCTTCTCAATCAAGGCTTGCAACGCGAGGGCGTAACCCAAATGCGCCGCGTGGTCGATGAATGCCCCAACCACCAAAAAGCCAATCTGAACTTGGGCATTCTCTACGCGCAAATCGAGCGATGGGAAGAAGCGAGAAAGTTGTGGCAAAAGGCGCGCGATCTCGACCCCCAAAGCGACGCGGGCAAGCGCGCCGCCGAATTGCTCTCGCGCTACGCCTCGCAAGGACGCTGACCGCCTCGCTCAAAGGCGAGCGCGCCGCTTTTCGTCTTGACGCCAGTCGCGTTCTTTTTCGTCGCTTCTCGGCGGAAATTTCGGCTCTACGCCAAGATTGCGCATTAGAAACGCGAAGACATCGGCGGTTTCCTCGATCGCCTTTTCCGTCGAGCTTGCGCCGTGCCCCGATTTCGTGGCGACGCGAATCAAGACGGGGTTTTCGCCGCGATGCTTTTCTTGCAACGCCGCCGCGAACTTGAACGAGTGCGCGGGCACGACGCGATCGTCGTGGTCGGCGGTCGTAATGAGCGTCGCGGGATACGACACGCCTTCCTTCAAATTGTGAAGCGGCGAGTATTTGTAGAGATTTTCAAACTCCTCTTTGCTCGCTTCGCTCGAACCGTATTCGGCGATCCAGTTCCACCCAATCGTGAATTTGTGAAAGCGAAGCATATCCATCACGCCCACGGCGGGCAGGGCGACTTTGAAGAGTTCGGGACGCTGACACATCACCGCGCCGACGAGCAAGCCGCCATTCGAGCCGCCTCTCATCGCCAATTTTTCCGAGCATGTGTAGCCTTCTTTGATGAGGTATTCCGCGCCCGCGATGAAATCGTCAAAGACGTTCTGCTTGTTGAACTTCATTCCCGCCTTGTGCCACGCCTCGCCGTATTCGTTGCCGCCGCGCAAATTGACCTGCGCGTAAATGAAGCCTTGCTCCAAGAGCGCGATGTTAAAAGGATTGAACGAGGGCAATAGGCTCACATTGAACCCGCCATAACCGTACATCAGCGTCGGGTTTTTGCCGTCGCGCGGAATGCCTTTTTTATGCACGAGAAACATCGGGATTTTCGCGCCGTCCTTGCTCGGAAAGAAAACTTGTTTCGTCTCGTAATCGTCGGGCTTGAACTTCAAATCGGGCTTGTGAAAGACGGTCGATTTTCTCGTCTCGATGTCGTAGCGATAAATCGTGGGCGGGAAGGTGAATGAAGTGAAAGCGTAGAAAACAAACTTGTCGTCGGGCGCGCCGCCGAACCCGCTCGCCGTGCCGAGCGCGGGCAGTTCGACCTCGTTTTCAAACGCGCCATCGAGCGAATGAACATAGACGCGCGTCGAGACGTCTTTCATATACAGCGCGAAGAGTTTGCCGCCGCCCGTCGTGGCGTATTGCAAGGCTTCGGGCTTTTCGGGGACGATGGTTTTCCAATTCTTCATATCGGGATTCTGGGCGGAGCAACGGACGATTTTTTCGTTGGGCGCGTCGTGATTGGTAACGATGAGAAAATCGTCGCCGACGTTATCGATCACGTTGTAGGAAAATTCGCCGATTTCCGCCACGATGGGCTTGAAGGTTTTTTCGCCGCGCCGCTTGAAGAAGAGCGCGTTGCCTTGTTTGCCCGACCCCCTGTCGGAGACGCTCAAAAACGCGAATCGCTCGTCTTCGCTCGTGAAGACGACGTGAAAGCGTTGGGGGTTGGCTCGGTCTTCGTAGACGAGCGCGTCTTGCGATTGCGGCGTGCCGATTTTGTGGTAATAGACCTGATGAAATTCGTTCTTCGCGGAAAGTTCCTTCTTGTCGGAGGGTTCGGGATAGCGGCTGTAATAAAAACCGTCGCCTTCCCAAGCGACGCCCGACACTTTCACCCAGTTGAGCGTGTCGGGAAGTTTCTTTTTCGTTTCGAGTTCCATCACGAAGTAGGTTTGCCAATCCGAGCCTGCTTTTGAAACGCCATAGACGGCGTATTTGGCGTCTTTCGAAACGGCAAACGCGCTAAGTTTCGTCGTGCCGTCTTCGGAGAACGTGTTGGGATCCAAGAGAACTTCGGGCGCGCCGTCAAGTCCTTTCTGCACGTAGAGCACGCTTTGATTCTGCAAGCCATCGTTCTTGTAAAAGAAGAAGAGGTCTCCTTTGCGAAACGGCGCGGAGTATTTCGGATAGTTGTAGATTTCGGCAAGGCGGGCTTTGAGCGCCGAGCGAAACGGGATTTGCTCCAAATAAGCGAAGGTGAATTTGTTTTGTTCCTCGACCCATTTTGCCGTGGCGGCGGAAGTGTCGTCTTCGAGCCATCGATACTCGTCGCGCACTTCCACGCCGAAGTAGTTATCGACTTGATCGACCTTCGCGGTTTTCGGGTATTTCAATTTTTGCGACGCGCAGTTAAGGGCAAACGCTGATAGCGAGACGAAAATAAAGATTCGAGTTCGCATTGCGAGACTGGACGTTTAGGATTGACGAAGCAAGCGAGCGGCTTCGAGAGCAAAGTAAGTAAAAATCAATTTCGCGCCCGCTCGTTTCATTGAGAGCAAGGCTTCCATCATCGCGCGCTCGCCGTCTATCCAACCCATTTTCGCCGCCGCTTTAATCATCGAGTATTCGCCTGAGACGTTGTAGACGGCGATGGGCGCTTGGAAGCGTTCTCGCGCTCGGCGCGCGATGTCGAGATACGTCATCGCGGGTTTAATCATCACGATGTCGGCGCCTTCGGCGATGTCGAGCTCGATTTCGCGCATCGCTTCGTCGGCGTTGGCGGGGTTCATCTGATAGGTTTTTTTGTCGCCAAACTTCGGCGCGGATTGGAGCGCGTCGCGGAACGGCGCGTAAAAGCTCGACGCATACTTCGCCGAATACGCCAAAATTGCCACATCCACGAAGCCCGCTTCGTCCAACGCTTTGCGAATCGCCCCCACTCTGCCGTCCATCATATCGCTTGGGGCGACGACGTCCGCGCCGCATTCGGCGTGCAAGCGCGCCATTTCGCAGAGAACTTCAACCGTCTCGTCGTTCAAAATTTTTCCGTCCTTGACCAATCCGTCGTGTCCGTGCGAGGTGAAGGGATCCAAGGCGACGTCGGTCATCACGCAAAGGTCGGGAAATTCTTTCTTGATGGCTCGAATGCCGCGCTGAATCAAGCCGTTTGGGTTGAGGGCTTCGGAGCCGCGCTCGTCTTTGACGAGGGGAACGCCGAACAAATCGATGGCGCGAATGCCCAGCGTCTGAAGTTCCTCGCAAGCTTTGAGCGCGTTATCGATGGAATAGCGAAAAATGTTCGGCATTGAGGGCACCTCTTCGCGCTTTCGCTCGCCTTCGACGAGAAAGAGCGGAAAGACGAGATCCTCGACGCGCAAGAACGTTTCTTGGGTCAAATCGCGGAGGGCTTGCGTTCTGCGAAGTCGGCGCAGGCGATGCGTCAGGTCAAGCGTTGCGATAGAGTCCTCGCGTTTTGACATAGGTTAAAATCAATTCGGGCATTTCGCTTCTCGGATAAATTCCTTGCGAGAGTTTTTGGCGCAGTTCCGTCGAGGCAACGTTCATCGCAAGCGGAACGCGATGAATTTTGGCGCCTTCGGGCGGCGCGAAGTCGGCGGGCGCGTTTGAGTTTGGTCGCCCGAAGACGACCAGCTCGACGCGCCGCAGAATTTCGTCGTAGCGTTTCCACTGCGAGAACGTTCGGAAGTTGTCGTCGCCGATCGCCCAGAGCCATCTCGCCCTCGGATAAACTTGCTCCAAATGCGTTATCGTTTCAATCGCGTAAGATGGCGCGTCGCGTCGCAGTTCCCAATCGCTGACTTCGGCGATCTCGCCCGTGGCGTTGATTTCGTCGGCAAGCAATTTCGTCATCGCAAGGCGGTCGTCGTCGCTTATGTCCGCGTCGGGTTTGAGCGGATTGCGCGAAACGCTCAAAATGATTTTGTCGGGCAAGAATAGTTCGCGCAGCAGCAACGCGATTGCGAGATGGGCGTTGTGCGGGGGATTGAACGTGCCTCCAAAAAAGGCGATGGTCATTCGGCGTTGGCTTGTTCTTTGGCTTGGGCTTGCGCGGTCTCGATGGCGGTTTTGAGTTTGCGTCGCGCCGCCTCGACGAAGGCTTTGCGTTCAGGGAAAGCGTCGGCGTAGCGGTTGATGTCGTATTCCGCGTCGTCCCACTTCTCTCGAATGATGAGGGTTTCGATTTTGCCGCGCAAGGCGGGTTCGGCGTATTTGGTGTCGCCGAATTTGGAGAGCACTTCCTCGTAATACATCGTCGCGGCGCGATAGGCTTGCAATTGCACGTATTGCTCGGCGGCTTCAAAGACCTTCTGCGCCAATTTCTCGCGGCAGATTCTAATGCGCTCGTCGGCGAGTCGGACGCGGTCGAGATGCTTGAGCTTGGCTTGCAAGCGCCTGATGACGTCCTCGACCTGCGATTTTTTCTCCGTTCCTTGAACGGTTTTTAGGAGCTCTTGCGCTTCGGCGATTTCTCGCGCCACGCTCGCGGAGTCGGGCGTTGGATAGGTATCGATGTAGCCCTGATACTGCGCGATGGCTCGGCGCGTGTAGTCTTGGTCGAGTTGCGGAACGGGCGAGAGTTTGTAGTAGCACTCGGCGATTTGGAAATATGCGTCCTGCGCGTAGGGCGAAGCGGGCACGTTGCGGAGCAAGGTCTGAAACGCATCGATCGCCAAAAGAAATTGCTCGCTCTTGAAGTAGCTCATTCCCAAGAGGAATTGCACGTCGTCCTCGTATTCGGTGGCGCGGCTGGAATAGGCGAGCTTGGAGAGTTCGAGTTGCGCGCCGTAGTAATCTTCTTCGTCGTAAAGTTTTTGCGCTTCGCGGAAGGCGACGGGAAGCGAAGTTCCCGCGTCGTCTTTGGACGAGGCGCATGCGCTCGACAGCGCGACGAGAGCGACGATGAACGAGAAACGATGCATAGCGTCAATTGCTCCTTACGCTGAAAAAAAGATAGACGATGATTCCGAGCGAAAGCGTCGTCAAAGCCGGCGCGATCGCTCGCTCGAGCCAATCGCGGCGCGGCTCAATGGTCGTTTCGGGGTAGCGCGGATCGTTCAATCGTTCAAGTTCCGCGAGCGAGAGCGTATCGATGCGCTCCGCGCTCAACGGCTTTGCGAGTTTGAGTTCGCCGTTTGAAACGAGCCTCAAAAAAATCGCCAGCGAAACGACGCGACGCGCTTTCGTTCCCGCTTCTTCGGCTTTGACGCTCGCGGATTGAAGGTCGTAGCGAATTTCGAGCGCGTTTTCCGACGGCGATTCGCGCACTTGAAATCCCCGCGCCAGCAACGCCGCCTGCAAGCGCAAATCCAGCTCGCGCTTCAAGCCCGCCGTCGAATCGGGCGCGAAGATAAGCGTCGAGGGCGCGTCGTTCAATTCCCGCAGAACGCTCTCGGCAAGACTCTCGGCGCAAAGCTCAATGGTCGGCTTGGGTTGAGCGACGAGCGACGCGGCAAGAAGCGTCAGCGCGAACCAGCAAGCGAGCGCGTTCACGAGTTAGAGGAAATTGAAAACGGGCTGAATCTCGAACATCGTCCGAAAAAAAATCTGAAAGTCCGACTTGTTCAAGCCCGCGACATTGTTGGCGTTGCGCCGCCAAACCTGCGTCAGGTTAAGTTCCGCGTTGAAAGAATTGTTGGGCTGATAGAAAACCCCCACCGTCCAAGCGTATCGCCCCTCGACCTTGCGATTGCCCGTAACGAATGGAATCGGCTCGTCGTAGCCATCGCGCAGGTTGTAGATGAAGTTTCCGTTTGCGTCCCTGTCCATCCACGGCGTTAGGAACGGTCCGTAGAGATTGCCTTCCCCTTTGGCGATGGCAAGCACGTTCGTCGAGACGCGCAAAAACTTTTTGAACCAATGCGAAACGCCAACTTCCATCGAGAGAAAGTCTGTGCCGAGCGGATGCGCGAGCGGATTGGCTCTCACGACGCCGCGTCCGGCGTTGTTGACCGTCAGGCGTTGCTCGATGAAACGATTGTGAAAGGTGCGATAGCGACAGCGCGTTAGCTCGATGAACGCATCGGTGCCGTAAATCTTGAACGCTTTGAGAACGTTTGGCGCGCGAACCCCAAGCGTCCCCGCCCACAAGTTTGGTTCGAGGTCGACTTGCTCTTTCTTGTCGACTTGCCAATCGTCGACCGTGAGGCTGCCGTAGAAATTCACGTTGAAAGCATAAACGCTGAAATCGCCGCCGATGAGCGGATTGGTTTCCTCGAACTGCTCGCCGTAGGTGAAGATGAACGGATTGACATGGCGAAAATCAAGGTGGCGATACGTGCCCGATTTGAGCGTGCCTTGAAAAAGTCCCAAACGCACGTTGCCCGCGAAGAGATTGAAATCGGCGCGAATGGCGGCGAAAAAACGCTCGATGTTGCCATCGGCGCGCCATCCGAAGCGGTCGTCGTATTTGTCGAGTTGCGCGAGAAAGTAAGTGAAACGCGCCGCGCGCGAGACGAACTGAAACGAGAGTTGGTCGAGCGGTCCCGCCGTGAAGTTCGTGATGAGGCTGTTGCGTCCGTATCCCCATTGCACGTAGTCTCTGCCGAATTTCAGCCGAACGCTTTTGCTATGATACGCCACGAAAGATTGCTCCGTGAAGCCCGTCAATCCGCCCCACTTTTTCGCGGGCAGCAGCGTGAAGATGCGCTCGTTTTGGAGCATAGAGTTGTTGTAGAGAACGATGTTTTCGCCAAAGTGCAGCGTGAATCGGAAGCGATTGCGAAAGCGCGGACCAAACGTGTTGCCTTGTTCTTGTTCGAATTGCAGTTGGGGAAAATTGCCGTTGCGCTTGTCGCCGACGAATTCGGGGCGCAAGCCGATTCGAAGCGCGCCGTCGGGGAAGGCTTCGTCGCGCAACCAATCGAGCTCTTCGGAGAGTTCCTGTTCGAGCTTGTTGAATAGCCAAAGGGTGACGCGATCTTCGATGAGCGTTTTGTCGGTTGCCAAGATGGCGCGAGCGACGTCCATTCGCTCGTAGGGCTTGGCGACGTCGTAAAGTTGGACCAGATATCCGCGCGCGACGAGTTGGTCGATGATGTCGTATGCCCAGTGCCCCGCAGGGAAGGTTTCGCCGCCAACCGCCGCCGCGGAACGCGATGAAAACAAGAACGCAAAGAGCAGAACGAAAAGGCTTGAACGAAGCGAGAGCGTCGAGATTCGCAAGGCGGTAAAGTTTTTGCGTGAACGGTGTTTCAAACGAAATGAAAATTACGCAACGACGCTCAAAGCGCAAACATTCCTCCCTCGCCAAACCGCTTTGAAAACGTCGCTCCTCATCGCGTAAATTCGGAAGCGAAGCGCGGGAACGAATTTCCGCTCAAAAATGAACGGCGGCAATTATGAATCGAGACGATTTCATCGACCTTTACGCTGAATTGGGACTCACGCAAAACGCGACCGAAGCCGAAATCAAACGCGCTTATACGGAGCGCATCAAGGAAGTCCACCCCGATAGGCTTCAAAACGCTTCCGAGCAAGAACGCAAGCGCGCCGAAGAAAAATCGCAACGCCTCAACCAAGCCAAAGAAATTTTGCTCGACCCCGACAAACGCTTCCGCTACGACAATCTCTACCGCGAAAAACTTTCCGAAGCCGTCATCGCCGCATCGGAATACGGCTTTGACGGACGGCGATACAACGACTACGCGCAAGACATCGCCCGATTTCGCGCCGAGCGAGACGAGCGGCTCAAAGCTCGCTTTCGATATCGCCCGCTCATCTTTCTGCTCGTCGTGATGATGGCGGGGCTTTCGCTCCTGTGGCGGCTCGTCAAACCCGAACAAATCGCCGATTTTGCCAAGCCCAACGAAGTCATCACGCTCTCGGAGCCGATTTATTCGTTCAAAGTCGGCGCGCAAGCCTACGAACTTGCCGTCTCGGAGAACCACTGCTGGGTTGCGTCCGAAAACAACTGCGTCAAAGCCTTTCGAAAAGAATCCCCCATGAATCCCATCCACCTGATTTCTCTTGACGCCGCGCCGCTTTCGCTCGCCCGAAAAAACGAAACGCTTGCGATTGGCGACAAGAGCGGAACGCTCACGCTCGCCAATTTGACCGACGGGTCAAAAAAGGTTATCAAAGCCCATAGCTCCGCCATTAGCGCGGTTCAATTCAGTCCGACGGGCGGAGAACTGCTCACGGCGAGTTGGGACAAAACTCTTCGCGTCTGGAACGTCAAAACGGGCGAACAGCTTCGCACGCGAATGGGCATCGCGTTTCCGATTTATTCCGCCACCTTCGATGCGTCGGGAACGTTCATCGCCTTCACCAACGACGCGCAAGCGATGCTTTGGAATTGGCGAGACGGCGCGATGAAATCGCTCGCGCTTCACAAACGCCGCATTTTCGCCACCGCCGCTTTCGGCGAATGGTTCGCAACCGCAGGGGAAGATCGCGTCATCAAGCAAATTCACTTCAAGACCAATGGCGCGCGCATCATCGAAGACGAAGTCGCCGTCAAAATCGCTTACCGTCCCGACGGCAAACTCATCGCCGCCGCTGGACAAGACGGGCGCGCCCGCCTCTACGACGCGCAAACGGGCAAAAAACTTGAAGTCATCAACGCGCACCGAGCGAAAATCAACGCCGTCGCCTTCTCGCCCGACGGCAAAGAACTCTACACCGCCAGCGCCGATAGCCTCGTAAAAGTTTGGGATTTGAGGAAATACGATTAGCGCTCGCGCGGCTTGGCGACTCGCCATCGTAGAACATTTCGCTCGCCCCTTGCGTTAGAAACCCTTGCGGTTTCCGTATATTCTCGGCAACATTTCATTTTTGGTGGAAGTTATGCCTGAAACGAGGGAAAAAGTCGCGGGTCGGCGCTACTCTCGCCAGCGCGAAGAAGTCCTGCGCGTCGTGCGAAACGCGAATTCGCATCCTACGGCTGATTGGGTCTATGAGCAAGTCCGCAAAACCTTGCCCCGCGTTAGTCTCGGCACGGTCTATCGCAATCTCAACTTGCTCGCGGACGAAGGTCTGATTCAGCGCGTCATTTTGGACGATGGCGTCATGCGATACGATGGCAAAACGCGCGCGCATCATCACTTCATCTGCTCGAAAACGGGCAAAATTTACGACGTCGAGTTCAATCTTTGCGAAGACCTTTTGGAAAAATTCAACGCGCAAACGGGCTTCAAGGCGACGCGCTACAAGATCGAGTTCTACGGCTCAGAGGAGTAACGAGCGATGAACGCGGCAGTTTTGGAAGGCGTCAATCTCCCTCTTCAACTCAAATCCGTCGATGCGCCCTCGATTTCCGACCGCGAAGCCCTCGTCAAACTTCACGCCGCCGCGCTCAATCACCGCGATTTGTGGATTCAGAAAGGTCAGTATGCGGGGTTGAAATTTCCCATCATTCTCGGCTCTGATGGCGCGGGCGTCGTCGTCGAGTGCGCCGATGCGTCTTGGATTGGCAAAGACGTCGTCATCAATCCAAGCTTGGATTGGGGCGAGCGCGAAACGGCGCAACAAAAATCGTTTCGCATCTTGGGCTTGCCCGACAATGGCACGTTCGCCGAGTTCGTCAAAGTTCCGATTCAGAATCTTTGCGAGAAGCCAAAGCATCTTTCTTGGACGGAAGCGGCGGCGTTGCCGCTTGCGGGCTTGACCGCCTATCGCGCCCTTTTTTCTCGCGCAGGCTTGAAGCCAAAAGAAAAAGTCTTGATTACGGGCATTGGCGGCGGCGTGGCGCTGTTCGGACTTCAATTCGCGCTGGCGATTGGCGCGGACGTTTGGGTTACGTCGGGTTCGGACGATAAAATCGCAAAGGCGATCGCGCTCGGCGCAAAAGGCGGCGCAAACTACAACGACGCGAATTGGGATTCCGAACTCAAATCCGTTGGCTTCGACGTGATTCTTGACAGCGCGGGCGGAGACGGGTTCTTGAAACTCATCGAACTTGCGGCAATGGGCGGACGCATCGTCTTCGTCGGAGCCACCAAAGGCGCGCCATCTTCGCTCCCGATGACGCGCGTTTTTTGGAAACAACTTTCTATTTTAGGCTCGACGATGGGTTCGCCAAAAGATTTCTCGCAAATGCTCGACCTCGTGAACGCCAAGCGGATCGTTCCCATCGTCAGCGACGTTCTTTCGCTTTCCGCCGCTGAACAAGGGCTTCGCAAGATGGACGGCGCGGCTCAGTTCGGCAAAATCGTCTTGCAAATCATTTAACCTTAACCAAAGGAGGCAATTATGTCGACCGAAGTAAGAGTCAAACACACGACGCCTGCCGTTATGGCCGCTTTGGATCAGCACATCGCTAGCGCGGCGATGCTTTCGACCAAATACAAAAAGTTTCATTGGTATGTCTCGGGACCGTTCTTCAAATCGCTCCACGAGCTTTTCGATGAACACTATAAGCAACTCATTGACATCATTGACGACCTTGCCGAACGATCGCGCGCCATTGGGGGCTATCCCGTAGGCACGATGCGCGAGTTCATCGAGCTTTCGCTCGTCAGCGACGCGGACGGCACGATGTTCTCGCCGCTCGAAATGGTCGAAACGCTCCATGCCGACACCGATAAAATCATTGACGCGCTTCACGAACACATCCAACTCGCCACGAAAGACAACGACCCTGGCACCGCCGACATTCTCACGCAAGTAACGCAAGTCTATCAGAAGCAGGCATGGTATCTGGCGGAAACGAAGGCGAGAAAGGTCTTGGGCGAATTCTAATCTAATCCAAGCCGCGCAAATTGCGAGGAAAGGCTTTCCGCTCGGAAAGCCTTTCTTTTTATCCTCGTTTTTGAGAACAAAAAAGGCGCAAGTCTGCGCCTCTGCGTCGTGGCGGGGGCAGGACTTGAACCTACAACCTTCGGGTTATGAGCCCGACGAGCTACCATTGCTCCACCCCGCGATGTTTTGCGAAAGGGACGCAAATATACGTCGTTTTCGCCTTTCGCGCAAGACCCCTGAACGACTTTTCGCAAAAAAAGTTTCACGGGAATCGGGGATATTCAGACAACGTTCGCATGGGAGCGGCGTTTCGTTCGCCACTCCGTTCAAAAACGCTCACCACTCTTCGCGCTTGCCGCCGCGAAAGCCCGCCGAGCGTTCAGGAATGGAGAAATTTTGCGCGACGATGCGCACCGCTTGCTCGAAGACTTCGGCGATGGGCTTTTGATGCTTGCGCGACAACAGTTCCGCCGTGCGCTGAATTTCTTTGATGTGCGACCCCGTGAAGCGCTTGTTGTAGCAAAGCGCCTTTTGCTCTTGCGAAATGCCTTCGCCTTTGAAGTAAAGCTCAATGAGTTGGTCGATTTCCTTCGGCGTGGGCAGGTTGAACTTGTATTTTCGGTTGAAGCGCACGGGTCGCTCCGCGATGGCTTCGTCCAAATACTCAATGTGGTTCGTCGTAGCGACGAAGACGATTTTTTCGTCGTGTTCATACAGTCCCGAAATGAACTGCAAGAAATCCGCCAAATCGGAATTGGGACGGAACTCGCGGCTTTCGCCGAAAGAATCGATGTCTTCCATCACCACGATGCAGGGCGAAAGAAACTTCGTCAGAAACTCGTTCAGAATGGCGTAGTTGACTTGCGTGGTCAGGAAGCAGGTCGAAAAGCCGCGCTTCAAGGCTTCGGCGATGATGGCTTGGCAACAAAGCGATTTGCCCGTGCCTGGCTTGCCGTGCAAAATGATGCCGTTGTTGCCTTTGATGGTCTCGAAGTGCAGAATCGTTTGGTCGAAGATGTCTTCTTTCATCTGGGGGTCGCAGATGATTTGGTCGAGGGTGATGTCGGGCGGCTTTTTGAACAGACACTCGTATTCGCGCCGACCCGATTGCACGATTTGAATGTGCTTGTTGCGCAGCGGATTGTTCCACTTGATTTCGCGGTTGATGCGCTCGACCATTTCGGAAATGTCGCCGCTTCCCGTGAGCGTGTTCGATGGCGTGTGCGTCTCCGTGGCGACGGTGTAAACAAACACCTTGTCTCGATGCGAAAAGGCTATCGAGCCATCGGTCAAGATGGAGGTTTTCTTCTGATAGTCGTAGGTGAACTCCGCCGAGTTTTCGCGCCGCAGCACGAGCATATCGCTTTGGATTTGGCGAATGAAGCGTTGAATCACGAACGCCATGACCAAGTGCGAGTATTCCGCCATCGCCGTCCAAGAATACGAGTTCCTTTGCAGGCGCGCGTCGTCCGCTTGCGGCGCGTCAGGCTTGCCCAAAATGTTTGCCAAGTCCATCTCGCTATCCCGATACACGTCGGAGGACATATTGACTCGAATTTCGTCGGAATTGCGTTTCATTGCCCGATGCCAGTCTTCTGGAAACATTATCGTTTTGCGTTGGTTAAGTTGAACAAGAACGTCTTTGGGCGTTGCGCCCATTTCTGTATACCTCGCCCACCCCGACAAAATTTGTCCGTCAGCGAAAAACGTTCGTTTATCTTTGCGAGCGACTGCGCGTGATGAGCCGAAGCGTGTCGGTTGAGGTCAGAACGATGTGGTTGATGCTTTGCAGGGGGACGATGAATTCCATCATTCCCTTCTTGTCCTCCGACCATTGCAGACGCAGGTAATCGCCCTTGACGGCTTTGATTTTGAAAACGCCATAGCGCGATTCCGTGCCGTCCCACGTCACCCACTTGCCTTCCTGCGTCGACAGCCATTCCTTGAAGGTCTCTTGCGCTTGAAGCGCGCTTGGCGACAGCGCTATGAACGCAACGAAGAGAAAACGGCGCATCGCGTTTGTGGTTGAAAGCGATGGCGAAAGTTACGGGAAACTTCGCCCGAAACCAACGCGGATTTTCGGAGTCAGGTTTTTTGGATTTTCAGGCGCGCTTCGAGAATGCCGTTCTTGCAGGATTTTGCGAGGCTTTCGGGCGCGGCGGGCGCGGGAAGCAAAATTTCTTTTCGATAAAACGCGCCCTTGCCTTTGGCGCGAAGTTCGAGGATGTCGGAATGAACTTCCAACTCGATGTCGCTTTCGGCGACGCCCGCCAGTTGCGCGTAGACGATGATTTCGTCGCCCTCAATGAACACGTCGGTTTCGGGTTCGAGAATTTTCGGCGTTGCCGTCGTGGCTTGGGCTTTTGAGGGGTTGGCTTCCTTCCTGAACGGCTTGAAGTCGGATTGAGTTCGCTCGCGGCGAATGTCGGCAAGGGTTCGGACGCGGAAGGCGTAACTTGCCTTCGCGTTTTTGCCAAGACTGATTTCGCCTTCTTGGCTCAACTCTTTGGCTTCTTCGAGGCTTTCGGCGAGTTTGGCGAGTTTTTCGAGCGCGTTGAAAAAGCCGTCAAGCTTGGTTGGTTCATCGTTCTTGTTCATCGTCGCAAGGGCGTTTGGCTCAATAGTTCATTGAAAATTTTTTCCACTGTTTCGATTCGGGGGGCAATTCGCGCGGTTCGGTTTTGAGTTCGCCCGCTTTTTTGAGCGATTCGATTTTCGCTTCGATTTCGCGCAGTTCTTTGCTGATGTCGTTGATGCGCATCAGGAGCTCGATGCGTCGGCGGTCGACGATGCGCAGTTCTTTTTCGAGGCGTTCCTTTTCGGTGGTGAGCACATACAAGTTCAGATAGTTTTGGCTCGGCTTTTGGGGCTTTGCGGTTTTGGTTCGCGGCGGACGCTTGGCGTGGCGCGAGGTGCGAATTTCGTTGAGCGATTTCATCGTTGTGCCTCCTATGGTCGTTTGGGCGATCGCAGCGCGGCGATCGCTTGTTCGAGTTCGGCGAGTTTCGTTTTGAGTTCTTGATTTTCCTTTCGCAGCTCTCGGACTTCGGCGTTTGAGGAAAGATACGCATCGTTTCGCCACCAATCGATGCCGAGTTCGACGGCTTTGTCGACGGAGCAGATGAGCAGGCGAATTTTGACGTTGAGCAGCTCGACGTCGGCGAGGTTGATTTTGATGTCGCCCGCGACGACGACGCCTTTGTCAATGACGCGCTCCAAGATGTCGGCGAGCGTCGCCGAGCTGGTCGAGTGCGCAACTTGGTTGTTCATTCTTCCAGTTTTTCCTTTCGGGCGTAGGCGACGACTTCGAGCGCGCCGTTGAGTCGAACTTCGTAGAGGTTTCTATCCATCACGCGACTGGGCAAGCCAAGCGACTTGATGAAGGCGCTTTCTTCGAAGACTTCGGCGTAGCCAATCCAACCGCCGCCGTCTTGCGACGTTTTTTCGAGCTTGACGAGTTTGGCGTTTGACCCCGTCATCGCGCCGACGAACTCGGTGATTTTTTTTGCGGCTTGTTCGAAGCCCATTTGGCGATTAGCGTCCGTTGACTTGTTGGCGAATGAGCGTCAAGTTCTTTTGGAGCGATTCGGCGCCGTGTTTCGCGTTGGAGACGCCGCGCAACTCGTCGTGATAGATGCGCGTGCGCTCGACGAGTTTTTTGACGATTTGACGCACTTCGTCTTGGTTGGTTCGCGCGCCGAGTCGGCTCGTTTCGGAAGTTAGAACGTCTTGGCAAATCGTCATAAAGAAGTTCGGAATCGGCGTGCCTTTGGAGCGTTGGACTTGCAAGGCGCGCGCGATCATGATGCACGCTCGAATCGTGGGCGCGAATTCGCATCTGCCGCTCTCGCGCAAGGCGCGCACGATGTCGACGATTTCCGCCGCGTCGCGCTCGGAAAGTTTGGACTTGGCGACCGTGATGGCGACTTCGGTTTCGTAATCGAAGTAATCCAAGTCAATCGTAACCATTCGATCGCGCAAAGCGTCGGCGGCTTTGTGCACGCCCGCGTATTCTTCGGGATTGCTCGTGAAAAGCGCGGTAAAGAGCGGGTGAACTTTGAGATAACTTTCCTCGCCCGCGGGCGCGTTGGCGACGTCCAAGACTTTTTCTTGCAGAACGGAGAGCAAGACGTTGTTGGCTTCGGGACGCGAGCGCGTGAACTCGTCGTAGATGAGCGTGAAGCCGTATTTGCAGGCGACGGTCAGGCGATTGTCGACCCAACGCTTTGCGACGTCTTCTTCGACTTTGAGGACGCGGCTTTGGAAGCGGTCGACGACCTTTCGGCTGTGGAAGCCGTATTCGCCGCCGACGAGGTCGCTGGTTTTGTATTCCGAGTCGCCGTGTAGCATCACGATGGGTCGACCGATTTTGCTGGCGACGTGCATGGCGAGCGTGGTTTTGCCCGTGCCGCTCGCGCCGCGAAAGTGAACGGGAAAGCCCGCTTCGATGTAGGTCAAAGCGCGGTAAGTGATGTCTCTGACGTAAGGCGTTTCGACGAAATCCGCCATGGGTTTGGCTTCAATGACCGTGCGAGCGTCGTCCATAGTCGTTCCTCACTTTCGGGATTTGGGTGGCGCGAAAGGAATGTTGATGGCGAAGGGCGTTTCGGGTTTTGGAATGGTGGCTTTCGCTTGCGCGCTTCCGAGAATGCGATTCCAAGCGTCGCGCCCGTCGCGCCTCGTTTGTTCGTGGGTTTTGAGTTGGCGTTCCACGTCGAGCGCGATTGAACGGACGCGCTCTCGAGTGGCTTGACGTTCTTGATTGACGCGGTTCATCAAAGTTTTGTGCGCATTGAGGCGCGTTTGATTGTCGGCGGAAAGTTTCTGCCGCAAGGCGTTGGCTTCCTGCCGCAACGCTTGGGCGATGGCGTTTCGCTCGCGCTCGTAGGTTTTGAGCATTCCTTTGGCTTCGGAGCGCAAGGCGTTTGCGCGAGAGCGAATGGCGTTCAGTTCGGCGGCGCGGCGTTGCGCGTCTTGTTTGGCTTTGCGAGCGCGTTCTTCCGCGAAGCGTTCGAGCGCTTTTTGCGTAGCGGCGCGCGCGTCGGCGACGTCTTTCATTCGGCGTTGGGCGAGGGCGGCGCGTTGATCGCGCGCGGCTTTGATGGCTTCGGCGATGGCGCGTAAGTCCGACATTGGTTGAACGAGTTAAGGTTTTGGATTTTTGTTGAGCCGCTCTTGTCGGAATTTTTCGAGCAAGGCGGCGACTTCGGCGCGGCGTTCCCGCAAGGCGAGGCGGCGCGCTTCGGCGTCGCGCTTGAATTTTTCAAACAAGGCTTTCGCCTCGCTCAAACGAATTTCTTTGGCTTCGACGAGCATCGCGCGCAGTTCCGCTCGCCAAGTTTCCTGCGATTCTTTGAAAGCGGCGAGGGTCGATTTCAGCCACTCGCGGCGCGCGGCGTGAAGACGCGAAAACTCCGCAAGCAAGGCGGCGACCTCCCCAAGTCGCTCGGCGCGCTCGCTCCGAAGCGACGAGAGTTCGAAGACGATTCGCTCCGAGAGTTCGGATTGCTCCGCCAAGTATTCTCGCACCGAGGCGCGCAAGTCTTCTTCGGCTTGTTCGCAGGCGACGCTCGCGCCTTGAAACCATTGGTCAAAGTCCTTGTGCCGAAGCGAATGAAAGCGCGAAAGCCTGTGGCGCAACGTTTTGTCGCATTCGGTCAAGGTTTGGCGCGAACTTGCGGCGACGTCGCTCATCTCGGCGAGAATCGCATGCGCGGTTCGAATCGCGCCTTGAAATTCCGCGAGAGCCGAATGATACAGTTCCGCCTTTGGCGCAAGCGAATCGGGCGACATTTCTTCAAAAAACTTTTCGGATTGATTTGGCTCGCCGCGCGCTTGGTCGTTTGAGCGCCGCAAAACGACGGGCAAACGAGCAAAGCGCCAGCCAAAGCCTTTACGCGGCGGTTGCGGTCAAGCCAATCGCTTCGGCGTATTTGAGATACGTTTCCACCGAGGCGATGACGACGCGCGCTTCGACCGACACCAGCTCGATGCCGACGAGCGAGACGCGCGCAAACGCATCAATCACGATGCCCTTGTCGAGAATGCGGTCGATGACTTCCGCAAGGCTCGACGACGACGTGGATTTCTCGATAGCCATCTTTCAAACGAGTTTAAGGTTAACCGCCGAAGTTGAACGCAGAAAACGCGGCGGCGACGACTTTCTGCGGCGCGCATAAAACAGGCTCAAAGGGGAAAATTCTGCCAACCTGCGCAAATTTTTCTCGCCCTTCTCGCTCAACGCGAAAAAATTGTCCAAACTTTCGGCGCGTTTTTCCGCGACGAGCGCGGGCTCCGAATATCGTCAAAAATGATGCCAAAAACGAAAGGGGCGACATCACGCCCCTTTCGCTTTTAGGCTAACGCGAATTAGCGTCAATTAAAGCGTCAATTAAAAATGTAACGCACGCTGAGCTGCGCCGACCACAAATCGCTCAGGGTTGCGGAGCGTTGGAAGGATTGCGAGAGCAGTTGGTTATTGACGGTTCTCATTCGGAACTGCGGCACGCCATCTGCGCCCACGCTGGCGAAGGACAGCGGGAACGCATCGACGCGCTGCCATCCCGCGCCGAACTTGTCGCTGATGAGGTTGAAGAAGTTGAACACGTCGGCGCGCACTTGAAGGGTGTTGCGTCTGCCGCCGATGTCCAAGAAGAACTCCTGCAACACGCTCAGGTCGGCGCGATAGACCCACGGAAACAGCGCGCCGTTGCGCTCGGCGTATTTGCCCCGACGGGTTCGCAGGTAAGGATCTTGTTCGATGAAAGCGTCAAACGCGGCGGCTTGCTCTTGCGGCGAGAAAGTGCGAGCGTTTGCGCCCGTGCCGACCGTCAGCGGCAGGAAGCGCAGTTCCGACGCGCTGCGCGGCACGTAGATCAAGTCGTTGTTCGCCACGCCATCGCCGTTCATGTCGCCCGCATACACGTAACTGAATCGCCCTTGGGGTTGCGCTTCAAAGAAGATGGAAATTTGCGTCGCCATGCTGCCCGCATACTCGATGCGGTATGTGCCGCTTGCGATGAAGCGATGCGGAACCGCGTCCGACGAGAAAGACAGCGGCGGTTTGTTCGGATTGTTTGGAATCGCGTTGCCCGTCCAAGATCCGAGCGCGATGGAGCCAGGATTGACCGTGCTGCGCGCGTCGGTGTATGTGTAAGCGATTTGCGCATACCAATTGCGCCCAAACGACTTTTGCGCTTGCGCCGTGAACGAGGCGGCATAATCTCTTCCCGAATTGACGAGCACGACGTTGCTCGTGACGTTCGGATTGATTCGGGCGGCGGTTCCGCCATCGTAGCGCAGGCGTTTGTCGGGTCCTGCAAACGTGCGCGTCGCGGGCTTGAGATTGGCGTTGATGTAACCGATGCCGTTGATGGTTTGGGTGTAAATCGCGTCGAGCGTTACGATGATGTCGTAAGGCAAGCGATAATCGATGCCCAAGTTCGTGCGCCAAATTTGCGGGAAGCGGAAGTTCGGGTCGACGGTCGCCAACTCAATTGAGGTAGGCAGTTGCGGATTGGCGGGGCGATACGCATTCGTATTCGGATTGAACGGTCGAGTCGTGGTGTTGTCGAGCTGCTCGAAGCCCGTCAGCACGCCGTTGTTGCCGATTTGATTGGAAATCCACACAAACGCGGGTCGACCCGTGAAAATGCCCGTTCCGCCGCGCACTTGCAACTTGTCGTTGCGCAGCACGTTCCAGTTGAAGCCCAACCGCGGCGAAATCAGAAACTTCGCGTCGGGAAGTTTCTTCGTGTCGGAACGGATTATTTTTCCATCGCCGTCCCGAAATTCCAGCGTTCTGACAAGCGGGTTGTCGTAAGCGGTGTCTTCAAAGAAGGGCGCGTCCACGCGCAAGCCCGCGGTCAAGCGCAAATTGTTGCTGACCTGCCACTCGTCTTGAAGATAGACGCCCGGATACCACACGCGAAGCGGCTGAACGGGTTCTGCGCCGCCGGGCAACGCCGAGTAGCGATATTGGAAACGACGCAAAGTTACAGGCGACGTGGTGCGGTTCGGGTTCTCCAAAAACCCGCGAGCGTCCCGATACCAATCGTCCAACGAGTTGTAGACATAGACGCTCTGCGAGCCAGGGAAGAACACGTTGCGGAATCGGTAATGCTCCAAGTTCACGCCCGCCGTAATCGCATGTCCGCCCAAGAAGTAGGTCAGGTTTTCTTGGAATTGGAAGGTGCTGTAGCTCAATTGGTTTGATGGCGTGAAGGGTTCAAAGCCGAAACTGATGAGCGTCGCACCCTGCTCTTGAATCTCGACAAGCGGGAAGAGCCGCCCGCGAGAGCCGCGATCTTCGTTTTGATACGTGTAACCCGCGATGATTTGGTTGTAGAAATTTCTGCCAAACGTGGAGTTTAGTTCCGCGATGACGGATTGAATGCGATCGAACTGAATGTAGTTGGAGTTTTCGTAGCTCAACGCCGTGTTTCCTACGCGCGCGCCGAAGCCAAGCGAGGCGCTGTTGCTGATGAGCACGTCGCGTTTTGCGTCCAGACCGTTGTAGCGCAGGCTCAACTTGTGCTCGTCGCTGATGTTGTAATTGAGCTTGATGAGCCAGTTAAGGCTTTGCGGTTGGCGGAGGTTGTAGCCTTCGAAGGGTCCCGTTTCATAGTTGAGGCTATCGCGCAGGAAGTTTCGGAGCGTTTGCATCTGCTCGAAGGTCGGGCGCGAGATGTCGCCGCCTTGTTGCTCGCCCGCTCGACGCGCTCGGAAGGTGAAAGGCGTGGAGTTTTGTTCCGTTTCGGCGGCGATGAAGAAAAAGAGCTTGTCTTTGAGAATTGGTCCGCTGACGCGAAAGCCGCCTTGCACGTTGCTAAAATCGTTTTTCGCCGCGCCGACTTCGGTTCCGAACACGGTTTTGCCGACAAACGATTTGTCGCGGAAGTTGCCGAAAACGGAGCCAGAAAACTCATTCGCGCCGCTTCGCGTGACGAGGTTGATGCCCGCGCCGATGAAGCCCGCTTGGCGCACGTCGTAGGGGGCGATCGCTACGCTAATTTGCTCGACCGCCTCCAAACTAATCGGCGACGCTTGCGCTCTTCCGCCCGGCACGCCCGACAAACCGAAGCTATTGTTCAGATACGAGCCGTCGACCGTGATGTTGTTCAGACGGTTGTCCTGACCCGCAAAGCCCGAACCGAAACCCGTGTTGATGGCTTGCGGCGTGAGGCGCGTAAAGTCGGTAAAGTTTCGCCGAATCGTCGGCAACGAGGTGATAACCTCGCGCGGAATGTTCGTTGCCGCGCCCGTGCGTTCAGGGCTGATGACGTCGCCACCGACTTCCGCCGTGATGACGATTTCCTCTACCTGCGCGGCTTTTTCGGGCAATCGGAACTCCAAACGCTGCGCAACGCCGAGAGCCAAAAACACGTTGTCAATCGTTTGAGATTGATAGCCCACATACTTCGCCGTTACCTTATACGGTCCGCCAACGCGCAAACCTTGCAGAGCGAAGCGACCGTTGACTTGCGTTACGCCGCCATATTTCGTTCCCGACGGCACGTGCTCGGCAACGACTTGCGCGCCAATCAACGCCTCCCCCTTCGCATCGGAAACGGAACCGACGATGGACGAGGTCGTAACCCCTTGCGCCCACGAGCGCGCGCTGGCGCAAAGCGTCAAAAAGAGAAACAGAAGTCGCAGATTTTTCATATCGCTGAACGATTAAAGGTTAGTTTTGTCGCAGATGCAAGCGAACGCTTGGAAGTTAAGCGGGAACAAAATTAAGGCGAAAAATGTATATCAGGGCGCAACAGACGACTTTTAACGAAAATTTAACCCAATAACTGACTGCCATGCCGCTCTATCGTTACCGATGCTCAAACTGCAACGCCGAACTTGAAATCCAACAGCGCATCACCGAACCTGCGCTGACCGCTTGCCCGAACTGCGAAACCGATGGCTTGAAGCGCATCATCGGGGCGGGCGGCGGCTTTATCCTCAAAGGCACGGGCTTCTACAACACCGACTACAAAAACGCGGGGCGCGCCAAGAACGGCGAAAACTCCTCTGAAACCAAAACCGATGCCGCCGCCTCGAAGCCTGCCGCGCACGCTTGCGGCGCGGGGTGCGCTCACGATTGAGAAACGCCCGCCTTTCGCTAACTTTGCCAACGCCTTCTCCTCGCGGAAGGCGTTTTTCGCTTCTCGCAAAATGGAACGACCCAAAAAGAAAGTCTCCGAATCCAGCGTCGAGATGACGCAAGTCGTGATGCCCATCGACACGAACTACCTCGGCAATCTCGCGGGCGGGCGGTTGATGCATTGGATGGATTTAGCCGCCGCCATCGCCGCCTCGCGCCATGCCAACGCCATTGCCGTTACCGCGTCGGTCGACTCGTTGGAGTTCAAACAGCCCATCAAGTTGGGCGAGGTCGTCATCATCAAGGCGAGCGTCAATCGCGCCTTCAACACTTCGATGGAAGTGGGCGTGAAGGTGTTTTCGGAGAATATGCTCACGGGAAGGCGCGTGGCGTGCAACAAGGCGTATTTTACCTTCGTGGCGATCGACGAGAAGGGCGAGCGCGTCGTCGTGCCTGAAATCGTCCCCGAAACGCCCGACGAAATTCGCCGCTACGAAAAAGCCGCCGACCGTCGCCGACAGCGCCTTGCCGAAAAAGCGAGCGTCGCCGAAAGCAAATAAACGCGCTTCACTTTTTTCCCGCCTTGTATCGAATCACCTCCGCTTTTTCAAGCGTTATCAATCCGCCTGATTGCGAGTGCTCGAACAGTCGCTCGACCGTTTCGACGAAGCGCTTGATTTTTTCCTCGTCATCGACGATTTCGACGACGACGGGCAGGTCGGAAGAAAGTTCGATCAGTTTGGTCGAGCGCACGATGGAGTTCGCCCCGAAACCCATCACGCCTCTGATGACCGTCGCGCCCGAAAGCCCTTGTTTTTTGGCTTCGAACACGATGGCTTCGTAGAGCGGCTGATGTCCGAATTTGTCGGATTCGCCAACGAAGACGCGCAGCAGTTTGGCGTTGGGATTGCGTTCCATCGTTCAGAGAAGTTTGATGAGCGCCGCGCCCGCGACGGTCGCCAACAGTCCAAGCGCGACGCTCGCGCCAACATAGACGGCGGCATAGACGAATTGCCCATCGCGCAACATTGCGACCGTCTCGTTTGAAAACGCCGAGAACGTCGTAAAGCCGCCCAAGAGACCCGTTGCGAGAAACAGCCGCCACTCAATCGTCAAAAAACCTTTCTCCGTGAGCGCGAAGACCGCGCCAATCAAGAAGCAACCGATGACATTGACGGCGAGCGTGCCGAAGGGAAACGCGGATAGCGCGGTCGTTTGAACCCATTGCGCCACAAGGTAGCGCAGCGTTCCGCCGATGAAACTCCCGACTCCAATGCCAAGCAGCGTTTTCATTCGAGCCCGCGTTTGTTGGTCAGTTCAGCCTTGCCCAAATGTCGCGTTTGAAACGTTCGCTTCCAAACTCGCCCTCTTTTTTGTGCGGAAGCCCTGTTATTTTGAAGAGCAAAACGCAACGCCAACTTTATGTTCAAATTCGTTCCGCTTGCGAGCCTTGCCTGTCTTTTCGCAACCTCTCTTTTGGGACAAATTTCTTGGAAGACTTACGCATCGCTTTCTTCCGCCACGTCGGTCGCCGTAGGGCGCGATGGCGCGGTTTGGGTCGCCACGAGCGGCGGGCTGTATCGTTATGACCGAGCGGCGAATCAGGCGCAAACCTTCACGAACATCGAGGGTCTTGCCGACATTCGCCTTTCGGCGATGCTCTACGACGAGCGTCGGAACGAGCTGTGGCTTGGCGCGGCAGAGGGCGCGCTTTCGAACTTCAATCTCGCAAGCGGACGATTTTCGAATTTTTATGCGATTGCGAACGTGACGCAGTTTCCGCAAAAGCGCGTCCGCGCCCTCGCGTTGAGCGGCGATTCGCTTTTGGTGGCGACGGATTTCGGGGTTTTGCTGTTTTCGCCCTCGCGCCGCGAGATTCGTGAATCGTATCTGACGCTTGGGTCGTTTCCAACGGGCGCGGCGGTTCGCGCCGTCCTTTTCGCCGACACGCTCATCGTGGCGGGCACGTCGCTGGGCGTGGCGTTTGCTTCTCGCTCCTCGCCGAATCTGCTTGCGCCGTCCGCTTGGCGCAGCGTTCCGAGCGGGAGCGTCAATGCGTTGGCGACGTTTGGCGGAAAAATTTTCGTCGGAACGAGCAACGCGCTTCTTGCCTACTCGCTGGCGACGCAGAGTTTCGAGACGATTTCCGCCGATTCCATCATCGCGCTTCGGGTCGCCAACGCTCGCCTTTACGCGCTTGCGAAAACGGGCTTGCTTGCGATTTCATCGGGCGGCGCGGTCGAGCGTTTCAACGCCGATTTTTCGACGGCGACAAGCCTCGCCCTCGCGCCCGACGAGACGGCGTTCATCGCCGATTCGCGTCAATCTCTCCTCGTCTTGCGCCATCAAACCCTCTCGACCATCTCGCTCAACGCTCCGCTTCGAAATCGTTTCGAGCAATTCGGCATCGATTCTCGCGGCAGGCTTTGGGTCAGCTCGACCATCGGCGACAGAGGCGCGGAAGGATTTTATCGGCTCGACCTTGCGAGCGAGCGTTGGACGAATTTTCCCTCGCTTTCGGCGCAGGGCTTGAACGGCGCGCTTCGGCAGTTTAATGCCTTCGCCGAACAGGGCGGCAGGGTCTATTTGAGCGGTTGGGGCAACGGCTTCGCGGAGTTCATCAGCGACGATTCGGTTCGCGGTTACTCGCGCTCAAACGTGCCGACGCTTCTGGGAATCCCCGCCAATCCGAACTTCATCGTGATTACGGATTTTGCGACCGACCAAAAGGGCGCGCTTTGGATGGCGAACTACCTTTCGGCAGGCGGCGCGCTCGTTGCGAAGTTGCCCGATGGCTCGTTCAAGACGTTTGGCGCGCCCAACGCCACGGGTTCGAATGGCTTTCCGCAAGGCGTTTACGCCTTTCGCCTCACGATAGACAACTTTGGTCGAAAGTGGGTCGCATGCAGAACGGCGGAACTCAACACGGGCGCGGGCGTGGTGATTTTCGACGACAACGGCACGCTCGATAACCTTTCCGACGACAAATACATTCGGCTCACGACGCAATCGACGCAAGGCGCGTTGCCAAGCGCGAAAATCAACGCCATCAAAACCGACTTGGACGGCGCGATTTGGTTCGCCACCGACGAAGGCGCGGCGTATTACTTCGACGCGAGCCTTGCGCAAGCGGGGGCGGCGCTTCCGCCCGTTACGCGCGTTTTCGATTTGCAAGACGAGGTCGTTACCGCGCTCGCCATCGACGCGCTCAATCGCAAGTGGTTCGGCACGACCAACGGCGTTTGGCTTCTTTCGCCCGACGGCGCGACGGTCCTCGCGCATTACACGACGGCGAATTCGCCTCTGCTATCGAATCGCGTTTTGGCGATCGAAGCCGACAAAAAAAGCGGCAAAATTTTCATCGGCACGGAGCGCGGATTGTCGGTGATTCAAACCCCCGCCGTTCAGCCCGTTGCGAAAATGTCGACGCTGCAAGTTTTCCCGAACCCCGCTCGCTTGCCCGATCAAACCCTGATTGAGATTCGCGGACTTTCGCGCAACGCGAAAGTGAAAATCATCACGCCTGCGGGACGGCTCGTGCGCGACCTCAAAAGCGACGGGGGCGCGGTTGCGTTTTGGGATTGCAAAGACAATCGCGGCGAATTGGTCGCAAGCGGCGTCTATGTCGCCGTCGCCGTCAGCGAAAACGGCGCGGAAAGCGCGTTTGGCAAAATCGCCGTCATTCGCGGCGGCAGATGAACGCGCTTGCGAAACGCGCCTCGTGCCTAATCCTCTCCTTTCGTTAAGGAGAGGGGAACAATTTTGACGCAGTCAAATCAGAGGCGAGGTTATGGATTCTTCTCTTCGCTTCGCTCCGTTCAGAATGACAGGCGCGCTGCGATTGCGTTCCGAAATGCGTCGCGTCTTTTTGTCGCCGCAAGTCTTCTTGCGTCATTCCGAGCGCCAGCGAGGAATCCATAAGCGCTTGCGAATTGGGCGGGCTTCTGGCTCCTTGCGCCGTTTTTCCGAGTTGCTTCGAATGTTTTATTTTCTTTTCGTTTCTAACGCTCCTTCCGAGAATCGCAAATGAGGCTCACGCCGATAGACATCAAGAAACACTCGTTCAACACGGCTTTTCGAGGTTTTGCGCCCGAAGAGGTCGAGGCGTTTTTGGACGTGGTCTCGCGTCAGTGGGAAGAGGTTTTGGACGAACTCGACCGCGCCAAGCGTCGCATCGCCGAATTGGAAGGAGAAACGAAAAAATACAAGGAAGTCGAAGCGATGCTTCATCAAACGCTCGCGCAGGCGCAACAGAGCACGAATGCCGTCATCGAGAACGCCAAGCGCGAAGCCGAGCTCATTCGTCAAGAAGCCGAAATCAAAAGTCAGCAACTCATCGAGCGCGCCAAGTTGGAAGTTTCGGCGATGGCGGACGACGTGCGCCGCCTCGAAACGCAAAAGCGCGAACTGACGAGCAAGCTTCGCCTGATGCTCTCTTCGCAACTCGAACTGCTCAATGCGTTCAGCGATGGCGAGGAAAGTTTCATCTTGCAAGAATTTGCCAACAAGAAAGCCCTCGCCGAGCAAAAGCCCCGCGAGCCGCGCTCTGCGCCCGACGCGCAACCAATGCCTGAATCTGCCCCAACCTCGTCAGTCGCCCCGTCCGAACCGCCCGCGCCCGAACCGCCCAAATCGCAAACCATCAAGATCGAAGTGCCCGTCGAACCCAGTTACCCTCGCGCCCAAAGCAAAAAAACGGTCAATATCGACGACATCTTAAGCGGTCTTGAGTAACGTGATGGCATCGTTGCTCATTCACAACGCGGCGCAAATCGCCACCTCCATCGGACGCTACCGACGCGGCGCGGAGATGAACCAACTTCGCCTCTTGCGCAACGCCTCGATTTACGTTCAGGACGGAATCATTCGCGCCATTGGCTCCGCAAGCGACGTGGAAAAAGCGATTTCCGATTCGCCCGAAGTCATTGACGCGAGCGGCTCTGCCGTCATTGCGGGGCTTGTGGATTCGCACACGCATCTCGTTTTCGCAGGAACGCGAGAGCAAGAATTCGCCATGCGCGTGGCGGGCGCGACATATCAAGACATCGCCAAGCAAGGCGGCGGCATTCTTTCAACCGTCAAAGCCACGCGAAACGCGACGAAAGAGGAACTCAAATGCGTCGCCAAACGCTACCTTGCGCTCGCGCTCGAACACGGCACGACCACGATGGAAATCAAAACGGGCTACGGTCTCGACGAGGAAACGGAACTCAAACTTTTGGACGTCATCGCCGAGCTTGACGCGGAGCAACCCATCACGCTCGCGCCGACCTTTCTTGGCGCGCACGCCGTTCCGCCTGAACGCTCAAAAGCCGAGTATCTCGAATCGCTCTTCGCGCTGCTGCCGCGAGCGGCGCAAAAGGCAAGGTTCATTGACGCATTCGTCGAGGAAAACTATTTCAGCGCCGAGGAAGCCGAAGCGCTGTGCGAGCGAGCGAAACGGTTTGGATTGCTTCCCCGTCTTCACGTCCATCAATTCACCGCCAACGCGGGCGTGAAAATGGGGCTTCGAGTCGGCGCCGCGTCGCTCGACCACTTGGAGAAAATTTCCGACGAGGACATCGGTCTTCTGGCGCGCTCGGAAACGGTGGCGACTCTTCTGCCGTGCGTCTCGCTGTTTTTGGGCTATGGGTATCCGCCCGCAAGAAAACTCATCGATTCGGGCGCGATCGTCGCCATCGCGTCCAACTTCAACCCTGGCAGCGCGATGACGCTCAATATGCAACTGACGATGTTCGTCGCTTCGGCGCAGATGCGTCTTTCGCTCGCCGAATCGCTGACGGCGGCGACGCTCAACGCGGCTTATTCGCTTCGGCTTTCGGACAAAATCGGCTCGATCGAGGTTGGCAAGGAAGCGGACTTGGTCATTTTGGACGTGCCCAGCTACGAGCAAGCGATTTATTTCTTCGGAGTCAATCACGCCAAAACCGTCATCAAGAAAGGCGTCGTGGAATGGACACGTTAACGCTCTTCGATTTGACCTATCGCCCCGACGAAACGCTCTTTTTCAAGAAGAACGACCCTAACGACGTGCGATTCGGCGAAGTGGTCAAAACGGACATCCGCTTCTACCGCAGGGCGAAGTTCGTCATTTTAGGCTCGCCGCAAGACGAAGGCGTTAGGCGCAATGGCGGGCGCGTTGGCGCGCGCAAAGCCCCCGACGAAATCCGTCGCGCCTTCTACAAACTGCCCGTTCCCGACACCATTTCCGAGGGCGACGTGCTCGACATTGGCGACACGCTCGTTCAAGGCTCGTTGGAGCAAATTCACGAGCGTCAGCGACAAGTCGTCGAGCAACTCTTGCGCGACGAAAAAATCGTCATCGTTTTGGGCGGCGGCAACGACATCGCCTATCCCGACTGCAAGGCGCTGCAAGCGGTCTTTTCCAACGTGATGGCGTTTAATCTCGACGCGCATTTCGACGTTCGCGCCGACGAGCCGCGCAACAGCGGCACGCCGTATCGGCAACTTTTGGAAGAGAACGTTCTCTTGCCGCAGTTCTTCTTTGAAATCGGCTCGCAACCATTTGCCAACTCCGTCGCCTATCAGCGATACCTGACGCAAAAAGGCGTTGCGGTCTATCCGCTTGAAGCGACGCGCCGCTATGGCATCGACAAACGCTTCGAGGAAATCATCCGTCGCAACGCCGCGCCAAACGCGATTTTTTGGGGCATCGATATGGATTCGGTTCGCGCCAGCGACGCGCCCGGCGTGAGCGCGCCTTCGCCGATTGGCTTCACGGCGGAAGAGATTTGCCACATCGCCAGCATCGCGGGCAAACGCAAACGCAGCAAACTGCTCGAGATCACCGAAGTCAATCCCGACTACGACATTGATGGTCGCACGGCGAAACTTGCCGCGCTCATCGTCGCTTACTTCATTCGTGAAAAAGCAACCTTCTGAAACGCCGATGCGATCCGAAACGCCCGCCGTTCTGCGCTGCGAATCGTTGCGAAAAGTCTACAAGAAGCGCGCCGTCGTCAAAAACTCCACGCTCGACGTCAAGCAGGGCGAAATCGTCGGGCTTCTCGGACCCAATGGCGCGGGCAAAACGACGACGTTCTACATGATCGTCGGCTTCATTCAGCCCGACGCGGGCAGAGTGTTCCTGAACGAGCGCGACATCACGCGAGAGCCGATGTATCGACGCGCTCGACTTGGCATCGGTTATTTGCCGCAAGAGCGTTCCGTTTTTCAACGCCTCACGGTCGAGGAAAACATCTTGGGGATTTTGGAGTTTTCAAACCTCTCGCGCAAGGAGCAAAAGGAGCGGACGGAAAAACTGCTCGAAGAATTCAACATCGCGCACATTCGCCACTCGATGGGCTACGCGCTTTCGGGCGGCGAGCGTCGACGTTGCGAAATCGCGCGCGCGCTCGCCCTCGAACCGAAGTTCATCTTGCTCGATGAACCCTTCGCGGGAGTCGACCCCATCGCCGTCGAGGACATTCAACGCACGGTCGCCAAGCTCAAAGAGCGCAACATCGGCATCTTGATTACCGATCACAACGTCGACGAGACGCTTTCCATCACGAACCGCGCCTACATTATGTTCGACGGCGAAATTCTCCGTCAAGGCGCGCCCGAAGACCTTGCCAACGACCCCATCGCGCGCAAACTCTACTTGGGCGAGCGATTCCGATTGCGCGAAAGCGACGACATCGAGAGCCGAAACCCATAACTACATCAACGCCATCGCCACGAGCGCGCCCGTTATGCCGCAAACGAAATTCACGACGTCGTTATCGATCCATCGAACGCCTTTGACGAGCTTGTTGGGAATCGCCTCGCCATCTTCGCGGATGTGGTGGGTTTTTTCGGTGATCTTGTCGCGGAACTCGTCGTAATACTGCGCCTGCGCCGTGCCGCCCAAGTAGCTATCGACCAAACTGCCAATCAGCCCCGCGACGCTCACGACGACGAGAACTTTCAAAACCCCCGCCGACTCGACGAGGTTTCTATTGGCGATCCAGCCGCTCAGGGCGATGACCAACGCGCCCAAAAGTCCGCCCGACGTGCCAATTAAGGTAACGCCGCCCGACGTGCCCGCGGGCACGGGCTTGAAATTCACGATGGAAACGGGTTGCGGATTGCGCAGCATCGTGCCGATTTCCGTCGCCCACGTGTCCGCTTGAACCGCCGCCATCGTGCCCAAGTAGCCGAAGTAAAACAGGTCCCGCCACGACTCGCTTGGCAGAAACGGATAGGCTATCATCAAAATCCACCCCACGCCGCCATTGGCGACGACTTGTCCCATATCGCGTTGCGAGCCTTTCTCGAAAATCAAATCAAACTTTTTCTTGCGCGCCTTGCCCACCTTCGAGAGAATCGACGAGAGAAAAAAGAACGTGAGAATCGGAATCGTCCAAACCAAGCCGCCAACGCTGAAAATCGTCGAGGCTAAAAGGAACGCGCAGACCGCGCCGCTCGCGCTCAAAAACTTCAAGCCAAACGAGAGCCGAGCGAACATAAACGAAATGCCCACGCCGAGCGCGATGCTTTGCATCATCGGCGCGCCATAACGCTCGAAGACGGCAAGAAAGAACGCCAGCGATAGCGGCACGGCGAGATTGTCCGCTCCGCCCGACATCAGCGATTCCGACGCCGTCGCCACCAACGCGAGCGCAAAAGCCAAACTCGCAAGCGCCGCGCCGCCAAGTTCCGAGAGCGCCAGGGATTCTGGCTTGAACCAAACGAAACAGCCATACAACGCCGCGAAACTCACCCCGAACATCGCCAGCGAGCCTTCGAGCGACTTGACCGTGCTAAACTTGTATTGATGCGGATTTCTGACGCTCTCGCCCACGAGCGCCGCCGCCGCGTCGCCCAAGCCCAACACGAGCATCGCGGTCTGCATAATCCAAACGCTCCAATCCCAACACAGCCAAACGAGCGCGAGAAAGGCGACGGGGAAATAGACCGTCCCGTAATTGAGCGAGGTCGCTTTCTCTTCGTCGGGCGCGGCATGGAGCGACGATAGCCAACCCAATCGCGTCGCCAACACGTTGAACGGAATGAACAGCGCGGGAATCAGCGCGGGGTAGAATTTTTCCTTGAAAAAATACGGCGCGAAAAAAACGAACACGCCCGTTGCGACGTGGACAAGTTTGCGCGTATGGCTTGGCGAAACCTTCGCAAATTTTTTGAGCGATTCGCTCAGGGCAAGAAGCAAAACGAGCAAGAACAGAGCGACGAGAAAGGCGAACACGTCGGTCTCCGACGACGGCGTAAAGTTCATTTTGCGCGGATAGCCTGATGGTTTTTGGCGAAGTTAAGCAATCGGGGCAAACTCATCGGCGCATCTTCTTCAAGAGCGTTTCGCTTAGGGCGCGATTGGCGCTCACAAGACCTTTGCCGAAGAGCGACGCTGGCTTGCCGTCGATGTCGAAGCACGCGCCGCCCGCTTCCGACACGATGGGCAGAAGCGCGGCGATGTCCCAAGGGTTCATTTTCGGGTCAATCATAATCTCGGCGTTGCCCGACGCGACGAGGCAATGCCCGTAGCAATCCCCCCACGTTCGAAACAAGCCCGTCTTGCCGCGCAACTCCGCAAGCGGCATGTCGGAATCGCCAAAGACGTAATCTTCGCTCGTGGCGCAGAGCAGAGCGTCTTCCAGTTTGGAGACGTTGGAAACCGAGAGGCGTTGAAAATCGCAAAACGCGCCGCCGCCTTGTTCGGCGTAGTAGATTTGGTTCAGCGCGGGGAAATTCACCACGCCCAAAAGAACCTCGCCGCCCGCTTCAAGCCCAATCATCACGCCGTAGAGCGGAACGCCGTGAATGAACGACTTGGTGCCATCAATGGGGTCAATCACCCAACGCCGCCCTGACTTGCCCGTCTTTTCGCCCGATTCTTCGCCCAAGAACCCGTCTTTCGGAAAGGCTTTGCCAAGCGCGGAGCGAATGAGTTTCTCGGCGTTTCTGTCGGCTTCGGTTACGGGCGAGCGGTCGCGCTTGCGCTCGACTTTCAGCGAGCGTTGCCGAAAGTAGCGCAACGTCAATTTGCCCGCTTCCATCGCCACATCGAGCGCGAGTTCAAGCTCTTTGGTCATTGCGACAAAATGGATTGAACGAGAGGCGCAAAACTAACAAAATCTTTCGTCGCCTTCCGCAGATTGCTTTTGTTTCAAGCGAAACGCTCGCCCTTCCGAGCGACGACAAATTGGCGCGCCAAATGAAGCGACGCGCCAAAATGGTTTGTCGTTCCGAGTTTGATTCCCGTCATTCCAGCGCAGCGAGGAATCCGCCGTCGCCAATTGCGAATCAAACGCTCTCGTTTGCTCCCAACGCCGACGCAAGCCGTCAATTTCCTCGTCTCGAAAAAGAGCCGCTTTGTCGCCATATTTGCCGCCAAAATTTCTCAAAAGATGACTCCAACGATTTTGCTCACGCAAGGCGACATCAATGGCATCGGGACGGAAATCATTTTGAAGGCGTTTGCGAAACTTCGTCGCTTGAAGGCTCGGCTTTGCGCCGTTGGTTCGATGCGCGAGTTTGAGTTTCATCGCAAGCGTCTCGACTTGCCCGTCGCCCTCGCGGAAATCGCGGCTTTGGACGAACTCGATTCCGTTCCGCGCTCCGCGCTCGCCATTTTGAACGTAAAGCACGAGGCGAAAACGAAGTTCGGACAAGTTCGCGCCGACGCGGGCGACCTTGCGATGAAGTCCGTCGAGTTGGCGGCAAGGCTTTGCTTGCGAGACGAAGCGCATGCGATCGTAACCGCGCCCATTCATAAAGAAGCCATCGCCAAAGCGGGCTGGGCATTCGAAGGGCACACGGATTTTTTGGCGCATCTTTCGAACCGGCGCGTTCAAATGCTTTTCGCCGATGAACGCTCGCAACTGCGCGTCGCGCTGGCGACCGTTCACGTGCCTCTCGCCAAGGTCTCGGAACGGCTCTCGACGCAAGGCATTGAGGAGAAAATCCAAACGCTTCACGACGCGCTGCGGCGCGACTTCGGGATTAAAACGCCGCGCATCGCCGTCTTGGGCTTGAACCCGCACGCTTCCGATGGCGGCATCATCGGCAGAGAAGAAGAAGAGCTCTTGAAGCCGACGCTCAAACGCCTTGCGCGTCGGTTTCGTCTCAAAGGTCCGTTTGCGGCGGACGGATTTTTCGGCGCGAAACTCTATCGCAACTTCGACGCGACGCTGGCGATGTATCACGACCAAGCGTTGATTCCGTTCAAAATGCTCGCCTTCGAGACGGGCGTGAATCTTACGCTTGGCTTGCCTTTCGTGAGAACGTCGCCCGACCACGGCGTCGCCTTCGACATCGCGGGCAAGGGAATCGCCAACGAGTCGAGCTTCATTGAGGCGACGAAACTCGCTCTGAAACTCGCCATCGCGCGACGCGCCGCTCAAACGCGCTCGCGGGTTCTCGCTTAACCAAGCCTCAGGCAAATGTCGGAACGAAACAAAGGCGCGGCGTTCATTTTGCTTGCGGCGATCTTGTGGTCGACGGGCGGCGCGATCATCAAAGCCACGTCGCTCAACGCCTTTCAAACGTCGCTATGGCGGTCGCTCTTTGCGACTCTCGCGCTGCTGCTCGTCGCTCGCCCAAAAACGATTTTGTTGGACTCTGCGACGCTCGTCGCGTCTCTTGCTTACGCGGCGACGCTCGTTTTTTTCGCGCTTGGCACGAAACTGACGACGGCGGCAAACGCGATTCTCCTGCAATACGCCGCTCCGATTTACATTCTGCCCCTCTCGCATTGGATTTTGGGCGAGCGCATCACGCGCGTCGGCGCGATTACCGTCGCGCTGTGCCTTTTGGGAATGACGATTTTCTTTTTGGACAAACTTTCGCCCGAAGGCTACGCGGGCAACGTCGCCGCGCTTTTGTCGGGAATTTGCTTCGCGCTGATGACCGTCTATCTGCGCAAAAACAAAGAGGGCGATCCGCTCTCCTCGATCTTGCTTGGCAACGTGTGCGTCGTTTTGACTTGCGGCGCGATGTCGCTCTTGCAGTTCGCTTCTTTCGAAGCCTTCGCGCTTTCGCCTTCGGACGCTTTGCGGACGGGCTTTTTGGGCGTTTTTCAAATTGCGATTCCCTACGCCTTGTTCGTTCATGGCATCAAGCGCGTTCCCGCGCTCGAAGCGTCGCTTCTCTCGATGTTGGAGCCGATTTTGAATCCGATGTGGGCGGCGTTGCTCGTTGGAGAAACGCCGTCCATCAACGCGATGATGGGCGGCGCGGTCATCGTGGGCGCGGTCGCGTTTTACAACGTCGCGTCGTCAAGGCAAGCGCGCTTGAAACAAAAAAGCCTCGATTGAAGTCGAGGCTTGCGATTTCGGTCGTCGCCGCGTTAGCCGCGCTCTTCGAGCGGCACGTATTTGAGGTCGATGGGACCCGTGTATTCGGCGGTCGGACGAATGAGGCGATTGTTGGCGTATTGTTCCAAGATGTGCGCCGTCCAGCCCGCCGTTCTGCTGATGGCGAAAATCGGCGTGAAGAGATCGAGCGAAATCCCCATCAAGTGATAGGTCGAGGCTGAGTAGAAATCGACGTTGGGGTAGAGTTTCTTTTCTTGGAACACGAGTTCTTCGATGCGGCGCGACATTTCATACCACTTCATAATGCCCGTGCGTTCGCCCATTCGTTTGGACATCTGACGCAAGTGCGTGGCGCGCGGGTCTTCGGTTTTGTAGACGCGATGTCCGAATCCCATAATTTTGCGCTTTTCGGCGAAGGCTTTTTGAATGTAGCCATCGACGCGGCTGGGGTCGCCGATTTCTTGGAGCATTCGCATCACTTGCTCGTTGGCGCCGCCGTGAAGCGGTCCTTTGAGCGCGCCGATCGCGCCCGTCACGGCGGAATACATATCCGACAGCGTTGCGGCGATGACGCGCGCCGTGAAGGTCGAGGCGTTAAGTTCGTGGTCGGCGTGCAGAATCAAGCAAACATCGAACATTCGCACGATTTCGTCGTCGGGCACTTTGCCCGTGAGCATATAGAGGAAGTTCGCCGCAAAAGGCAGGCTTGGGTCGGGCTGAATCAAGTCCTTCTCTTTGCGGATTCGGTCGTCAAACGCCACGATGGTCGCCACTTGCGAAAGCAGTTGCGTCGCTTGCTGGATGTGAACTTCGCGCGTCATCAATTCGGATTCTTGGTACAGCGCCAGTTCGGAAACCGCCGTGCGCAAGGCTTCCATGGGCGGCGCGGAGGTGGGAATGCTGTAAAGATGCGCCACGACCTCGCGCGGCAAGCGACGATGTTGCGACAGCTCGCGCCGAAACTCTTTGAGTTCTTGCTTGTTGGGAAACTTGCCGAACCACAGGAGATAAACGGTTTCCTCAAACGTTGCGCCGCCCGCAACGATGTCGTTGATGTCGTAACCGCGATAGACCAGCCGCCCTTGCTTGCCGTCAATGAAACAAATCTCCGACGAGGCGGCGACGATGTCCTCGAGACCCGCTTTCGGCTTCGCCGCTGGGGCGTTGCCGTTTCCTGTTGTGATGACTGACATTTGGATACTCCTTGCGATTAAGTTGTTGGAATCGATGCTTTCGAGAAAGGTAGCGGGCGACAAGCGTTCATTTTTTGTCGCGTCGTAATGTTGGGCGAATATAAGAAATTCCGCGAAGTCCGATTCTCGCTCTCGTCAAGGCGGATCGTTTGTCGACGCGCTCGCGCGTCGGTTGCGCTCGGCGCGCGAGTCTCGTTGGCTTGCGACGCGCGTTAGTAGGTTGGCATTGAGGGGTCGATTTCCTTTGCCCAAGCGATGATGCCGCCTACGACGTTCTTCACGTTTTTGAATCCGTTTTGACGCAGAATCTCGCACGCTTGCGCCGATCGTCCGCCCATTTTGCAATGCACGAGAATCTCCGTTTCCTCCTTGCCTCTGAGTTCGCCAAGTCGATTGGGCAATTCGGGCAACGGAATCAAGACCGTTCCGTCCAAGCGCACGATCTCCCACTCGTTTGGATTGCGAACATCGAGAATGAAAGGCTTTTCGCCCGCGTCCAGGCGCGCTTTGAGTTCGCGCACGGTGATTTCGTTTGGATTGCTCGACGTCATTGGCGTCTCCTTTTGTTTCAGCTCGGCGTTTTGATGGTGGTCGTTGGCGGGCATGCCGCAGAAGGCTTCGTAATCGATGAGCGTCGTAACGCTTGGGTGGTCGGAGCAAACGACGCAATCGGGATTTTTCTTCAATTTGAGTTCGCGGAATTTCATTTTGAGCGCGTCGAACAAGAGCAAGCGGTTGAGCATCGGCTCGCCAATGCCCGCGATGAGTTTGATGGTCTCGATGGCTTGCATCGTGCCCACCACGCCCGGCAACACGCCCAACACGCCGCCCTCGGCGCAACTCGGCACGAGACCGGGCGGTGGCGGTTCGGGATACAGGCAACGATAGCATGCGCCTTCGGGCAATCGACCATTCGTGGCTTCGCGGCTATTCGCCCAAAAGACCGATACCTGCCCCTCAAAGCGAAAAATGCTTCCATACACGTTTGGCTTGCCGAGCAACACGCACGCATCGTTGACGAGATATCGCGTCGGGAAATTGTCCGTGCCGTCGACGATGACGTCGTAATCCTTCATAATCTCCAAGGCATTTTGCGACGTGAGCGGCGTTTCGTAAATGACGACTTCGACGAAGGGATTGATGGCGTTGATGGTCTGTTTGGCGGATTCGGTTTTGGGCTTGCCGACGGAATCGGAGCGATGCAGAATTTGGCGTTGGAGATTGGAATAATCGACGACGTCGAAATCGACGATGCCGAGCCTGCCTATGCCCGCCGCCGCCATATACATCGCAAACGGCGAGCCAAGTCCGCCCGCGCCAATCATCAAGACGCTGGCGCGTTTCATTTTCTTCTGCCCTTCCAAGCCAAATTCGGGCAAAATCAGATGGCGGCTGTATCGCTTGATTTCTTCGTTGGAGAGAACCGCCTCGCTCTCGACGCGCGTTTCGCCGATGGTCTTCGCGGTTCCGCCCGCGATGGACGGCACGATGATGAGTTCGTCGCCAACGCGCACTTCGGTCTCAAGCCCGTTCAAATCCTTGATGTTGGAATCGCCTTTGTAGACATTGACGAAGGAGCGCAGTTTGCCGTCGTCGGCGTAAAGATTTTTTTTGAGCGCGGGATATCGCTCGGTGAGTTGGGCGAGCGCTTCGCCAACGTTTCGAGCGCGGACCTCGACGACTTCGTTGCCGCCCGCGTACTGACGCAGCGCCGTCGGAATGATGATGCGCGTAGTCATATCAAGCCCTTGATGGTTTAGAATTTTGGAAAATCTCGACCTGCGTAACGCAGATTCAGGGTCGAGAAGTTTTCGGGCGCAAGCGCGTTTTCTCGACGCGCAACGTTCTCGAACAATCGAGTTAGATTTCGCCCAAAAGCGCGTAAATTTAACTTCGACAATCGCTTCCAAAACCTTGCCTGATGATTATGAGCGACGACGCGCAACGCCGAGTTCTCATTGTCGACGACGAGATGCCGAACATCAATTTTTACAAAGTCGCGCTCTCGCGTTTGCCGCTCTCCATCGACACGGCGACGAGCGGCGGCGAAGCCTTCGAGCTCATCAAACAAAATCAATACGATTTGGTCATACTCGACCTGCTGATGCCCGGAGTTACGGGCATCGGGTTGCTTCAAAAGGCGGAGCGCGAAGGCGTGGATTTGCCCATCGTGCTCGTTTGCAGCAGCGTTACGGACAAGAGCGTCATCTCGCAAGCGCTAATGCTTGGCGCGGGCGGCTACATCACGAAACCCGTTGGCTATCAGCAACTCGTTCACACCGTTTGCGATTATCTGAACTTGCCCGTGCCGCAACATGTCAACCCAGTTGCCGCGCCGATGAAGCCCTTTCCGCAAAGCGCGCCTCGCGCCGAATTTGACCGCGCAAGCCACGATGAGCCCGCAACGCCCTCGCGCGCTTCGTCCGCCAAAAGTTCCGCGATGCAGACGGGCAGATATGAATCGCTCTCGCGCGCGATGTCGGCGATGGTTTTTCACAAACAAACGGGCACTATCGATGTGCACACGCCCAACGGGATCGGCAAACTTGAATACGAAAAAGGTCGGCTGCAAAGCGTCAGTTACTTGGGCAAAACGAGCATCGACGCGCTCGAAGTGTTGCGCGGAGCGCCGCATCGCCTCGTTCACGTCGATGTCAAAACGTAGCTTCGCCTCGTTCTGACGGAGCGAGGCGCGGCAAGAATCCATTTCCGCAGACGCAAGCCGCGAGAAGCCACTTCAATCCGCGATTCGCAATCCTTTCGCGGATTCCTCGCTGGCGCTCGGAACGAACTTTTTGGCTCGCTACGCGAGTCCGAACATTATCCATTTGAATCGCTATGGAACTTTCGCTCGATTTGCAATCCATTCAAGAGGCGCGGACTCTTCTTTCTCGCGCCGCGCAAGCGCAACGGATTTACAAAGACTTTTCGCAAGAGCGGGTCGATAAAATCGTCAAGGCGATGGCGGAAGCGGGCTACGACGCGCGCGAACGCCTCGCCAAACTCGCCGTCGAAGAAACGGGCTTCGGCAAGTGGCAGGACAAGGTCAAGAAAAACATCGTCGGCACGAAGATGCTCTACGACTACATCAAGGATATGAAAACGTGCGGCATCGTCAACAAAACTCACGACGGAAAGGTATGGGAAATCGCCACGCCGATGGGCGTCGTGGCGGCTCTGATTCCGACGACGAACCCGACCTCGACGATGATGTATAAAGCCATCATCGCGCTCAAATCGCGCAACGCCATCGTCGCCTCGCCGCATCCGCGCGCCGTCCGATGCACCGTCGAAGCCGCCAAAGTCGTCGCCGACGCCGCCAAGAAAGCGGGCGCGCCCGACGACTTGGTTTTGTGCATGACGAAGCCCACGCTCGAAGGCACGTCGGAACTGATGCGTCACGAACTTACGAGCGTCATTCTCGCCACGGGCAGTTCCGCGATGGTTCGCGCCGCGTATTCGTCGGGAAAGCCGGCTTATGGCGTCGGACCTGGCAACGTGCCCGCCTTCATCGAGCGCAGCGCCAACATTCCAAAAGCCGTCGCCGACATTCTTTTCGGCAAAACCTTCGACAACGGCACGCTTTGTTCGTCGGAGCAATCCATCGTTTGCGACTTGCCCATCAAGAACAAAGTCATCGAGGAGCTTAAAAAGCGCGGCGCGCATTTCGTTACGATGGAAGAGAAGCAGAAACTTGAACGCTATATGTTCCCTCGCGGCTTGAATCCCGAAGTGGTCGGAATGCCTGCTACGTTCATCGCGGAGCGAGCGGGCTTTTCCGTGCCGCCGCAAACGACGGTTTTGGTCGTGGAACTCGGCGCGGTGGGCAAAAAGGAAATTCTCTCGGCGGAAA
This sequence comes from Chloroherpetonaceae bacterium, assembly GCA_025055975.1. Classification (GTDB taxonomy): domain Bacteria; phylum Bacteroidota; class Chlorobiia; order Chlorobiales; family Thermochlorobacteraceae; genus JANWWM01. The sequence continues at coordinate 60,998 of JANWWM010000084.1, forward strand.
AACTTTCGCCCGTGCTCGGCTTCTATGTCGAAGACGGCTGGGAAGCGGGGTGCAAACGATGCATCGAGATTTTGGAGTTCGGCGGCATCGGGCACTCGCTCGCCCTTCACACGCAAAACCCAATGGTCATTGAGCAATTCGCTCTTCACAAGCCCGCGTTTCGCATCTTGATTAACACGGTCGCCGCCGTCGGCGCGGTCGGATACACGACGGCTCTTCCGCCCTCGATGACGCTCGGTCCAGGCACGATTGGCGGCTCGATTACCACCGACAACATCACGCCTTTGCACCTGCTCAACATCAAGCGCGTCGCCTTCGAGACGAATCCCGTCCACGACGCAAACGGCAATCCCATCGCCGAAACGGCGACGGAAGAGCCAAAACCCGTCGCGCCATCCGCGCCGAAAAGTTTTTCCGAAATCATTGAGGAGCGCATTCGCTTGAAGGCGGGCAATCCGCCCGTCGTCCCGACAAAAGCGCCGAAAGACGAGCAAGGCAAAGGCGCAACATCGAGCGTGATTGGCAAACTTTCCGACGAAGCGATCTCGGAACTCGTCAACCGATTCAAGAAGTGAGCGCGCTGGATTGGCGCGAACGTCGGGCTACTCGCGGCTTGGCTTGACGAAACGATCGCAAGCGTTAAATTCGTCGCGTCAGCAAAACGCAAGGGAAATTTGCCCTAAACCGTCCTTGACGTTCAACGATGAAACTTGCCATTAAGCTCATCTCGTCGCTCAACGAGCGCGTTGGCAAAGCCGTCTCGCTGTTGAATGTCGCTCTCGTTCTGCTCATCTGCGTCGATGTGGCGGCGCGTTACGCGGCAAAGCGTTCGAGCGCGGCGTTCTACGAGTTGGAGTGGCACTTGTTCTCGTTCATTTTCCTTTTGGGCGCGGGCTGGACGCTTCGCCATGACAAGCATGTGCGCGTCGACATTCTTTACGCCAAAGCCTCGCCGAGACTTCAAGCGATTTTGGACATCGTCGGCACGTTGTTTTTGCTCTTTCCCTTTTGCGCCATTCTGCTTTCGACCTCGATTCCATATGCGCTCGTCGCGTTCGAGACGGGCGAAGGCTCGCCCGACGCGGGCGGCTTGCCGCATCGATGGGTCGTGAAATCGTCGATCGCGATTGGGACGGGGTTGCTTCTGTTGCAAGGCATAGCGACGCTTTTCGAGAAGATTCTCTTTCTGGCAACCGAAGCGAGCGGAAAGGAGCGCGCGGAACATGTCGCCTGAACTGATGGTCGCGCTTCTGTTTGCGAGTTTGATGGCGCTTCTCTTGCTCGGCTTTCCCGTCGCCTTCACGCTGGGCGGACTTTCCATCGCGTTTGGGTATTTCGCCTTCGGCGCGGAGTTTTTCAACCTGTTGCCGATGCGCGTCTTTGGCACGATGACGAACTATGTGCTCATCGCCGTTCCGCTTTTCGTGTTTATGGGAACGATGCTCGAAAAATCGGGCATCGCGGAACGCCTGCTCGATACGATGTCGCTTATGCTCGGTCGATTGAGAGGCGGGCTGGCGCTTTCGGTCATCATCGTGGGCGCGTTGCTTGGCGCGACGACGGGCGTGGTCGGCGCGACCGTAACGACGATGGGACTCATCACGCTCCCCACGATGCTCAAACGCGGGTTCAGCAAAACGCTCTCGACGGGGACGATTGCCGCCGCGGGCACGTTGGGGCAACTCGTGCCGCCGAGCGTCGTGATGGTTTTGCTTGCCAGCGTGATGAACGTGTCGGTTGGCGATATGTTCGCCGCCGCCCTTGCGCCGAGCGCGATTTTGGTGCTGGCGTATCTGATTTACGTTTATGCCGTCGCGCTCTTCAAGCCCGAACACGCGCCGCCTATTGAGACCGAAGAGCTCGCGGATTTTTGGCGCGCGGGCGCGCTGGCGCGCATCGTTCGCGCCTTCGTTTTGCCCGGACTTTTGGTCATTGCCGTCTTGGGCTCGATTTACGCGGGCATTGCCACCCCGACCGAAGCCGCCGCCGTTGGCGCATTTGCCGCCACCTTGCTTACCGCCTTTGAAAGAAAACTCACCTGGGAAGTCTTGGTCGATGTCTGCAAGCAAACGACGTTTCTGACCTCGATGGTGTTCATCATCTTGGTTGGGGCGACGGCGTTTGGCTTGGTGTTCAGGGGCATCGGCGGCGACGACGTTCTAACGCGCCTTATCGAGCGCGCCAACTTAAGTCCGCAACTTTTTTTAGCCTTCGCGCTCGTTGGCATCTTCATTGCGGGAGCGTTTATCGATTTCATTGAAATCATTTTCATCTTCGTGCCCGTCATCGCGCCGCTTATGGCGAAATACGACTTGAACTTGATTTGGGTCGGAATGCTCATCACGGTTTGCTTGCAAACGTCGTTTCTCACGCCGCCTTTTGGATTTACGCTGTTTTATCTCAAAGGCGTGTCGCCTCCCGAAATTGCGACGAGCGACATCTACAAAGGCGTTGCGCCGTTCATCGCTCTTCAGCTTTTGGTCGTCGCGCTTTTGCTTTTCTTTCCCGAACTCGCGTTTCTCGTTCCGACAAGCGCTCGGCGTTGAAAACGCTTCACCGCAAATACAAGCCCAGAGTCAGAAAGCCTTGCGAGTAGAAGCCGATTTTGGTTTGCGCGGGCGCGTCGACGACCGTTCCGCTCGAAAGCGAATTGGAAGCGGAACTTCTCTGAAAAACGGCGCGATATTCCGCCGCCAAGCTAACTTGTTCGAAGAGAAAGAACTCCGCTCCCGCGATTGCCGCTATGCCGAAGCCTGAACGCTTCGCCGAAACTTCAACGCCACCCTGTTTTCTTGAAAACGAGCCATTGCCGTAACCAACAAGCCCGCCGAAGTAGGGCGAGAGGCGTTTGTTGTGCAGGTGGGCTTCCGCGCCGATTTCAATTCCAACGCTCGTCGTGGTTTCGCTAAACTCCGCAACGTTTCTCGATCGAGGTTGCGAAGCACTCTCGCGCGCGAAGGTCAAAGCGGCGCGCAGGGCGAGGTTTTCCGCCATGAAAAACTTTCCGCCAACGCCGTTCATAACGATTACGCTCGCGCCGCTTGCGTCCTTTGGCGTTTCCACCGCGCCAAGTCCGCCCGTCGCCAAGTTGCCGAAACCGCTAAACTGAAAGAGCAGCGCCGCATCGTCGCGCTTCGTTTTGGCTGTGATGTCTTGCGCGTCGGCGCGAGAGACGAAAAAACCGACGGTAAAAAAAAGGATGCCAACAAGTTTCATCGCGTTTTGATTTGGAGTTGAAACAAAAAAGGGCGGAATGTTTCCGCCCTTGAATTCGGAGACGCTATTTGCTTACTTCTTTTTCTTGCCGCCTTTTGGAGCTTTCGGCTCGACAATCTTCACGACTTTGGCTTCAATTTTGCCATTCGCCATTCCCTTGCCGACGGTAACGCGATTGCCCGCGATCTTGTTCTTCACGAGGTAAGAACGAACCGCGTTGGCGCGCGCCATGGCTTGCGCTTTTTGCTTCTTGGCGGGCGTAGAAGCGTCGGCAAAGCCCGTGATTTCAACGACCAAATTTTCTTTTTCCTTCAAGAGGTTGACAAGACGACTCAAGTCGGATTCATCGGTAATCTTGTTGTTCTTTCCAAACGAGGCGTTGAATTGAAGCATGTCGCCGACGTTGCTGAGCGTTGGCGGCGGCGGTGGCGGCGGTGGCGGCGGTGGCGGCGGCGG
>JANWWM010000058.1 GCA_025055975.1 Chloroherpetonaceae bacterium
CCAAGTGGATTGAAATGATGGAAAAAGCCGTCGCAGAAGCCTACGCAAAAGGGTATCTTGGCGAAAATATCTTGGGTTCAGGGTTTAGTCTGAAATTCGTAATCCACAAAGGCGCAGGCGCCTACATCTGCGGCGAAGAAACAGGACTTATTTCCTCGATTGAAGGCAAGCGAGCGTATCCGCGTCTGAAGCCGCCGTTCCCTGCTGTCGTGGGCGCATGGGGCTGCCCGACTATCATCAACAATGTGGAGACCATCACAAACATTCCCATCATCATTGACATTGGCGCGGAAGCCTACGCGAAAATCGGCGCGCCCGATCACCCCGGCCCCATGCTCTTCGGCATTTCGGGACATGTCAATAAGCCCGGCGTCTATGAAGCCCCGAGCGGCACGCTCATTTTGGATTTGATTTACAAGTATGCGGGCGGCGTGCGTGGCGGCAAGAAAATCAAGGCGATTATTCCGGGCGGCGCGTCCATGCCTATCATTCGCGGAGAGGCGGCGGAAGGCATCGGAATGAACGCCGAAAGCCTCAAAAAAGCGGGCACGCTCATTGGCACGGCGGGCATCATCGTGATGGACGAAGATACCGACATCGTAGAAGTCATTGCAAGACTGGCGCATTTCTATCATCACGAATCGTGCGGACAATGCACGCCTTGCCGCGAGGGCACGGGTTGGGTCGAGCACATCTACGGCAAGTTCTTGCGCAATGAAGCGGAGAGGCGCGACATCGACCTCTTGCTTTCCATCTGCTCGCAAGTCGAAGGCAGAACGATTTGCGCGCTGGCAGATGGCGCGATGTGGCCCGTGCGATACAGCATTCAGCGATTCCGTGAGGAATACGAAAAGCATTGCAAAGCGCCCGATTCCTTGCCACACGAATGGAAGTATGTGAACAAAGCCGTGAGCGGCGTGTAACGCTCCGCCTTCCTTGAATGAAACGGAAACGATTGGGAAACGTCATTCGCGGCTCGCTCTTGGAAGGGCTTGAAATGAAGCTTGCGCCCGACGTGTCGTTGGAGCGCGTCAAGGCGGGAAAGTTTCTCGTCGTGGAGGGCGAGGAGTATGATTTCTTTTCCATCATCACCGACTTGCGTCTTGCGGCGACCAACGAGCAACTGCTATCCAACCCGCCGAATTTTTCCAACGATTTGCTTCGCGCCGTGATTAGCGGCACGGGGACTTACGCGGTCGTGTCGCTTCGACCGATGTTGATGTTTGAACGCGCCGCGCGCAAGAATGGCGAACCGCTCGAACCCGAACCTGTCAAAACGATTCCCGCGCATTTTTCCGTCGTGGCGGAAGCCAGCGGCGATGATGTCGCGCTCATCTTCGGAAGCGAGGAACTCAACGCGGCGACGGGCAGAAAGCATTTCTTCATCGGCACGCCGCTCGATATGCAAGCGCCCGTTTGCTTGGATTTGAAAAAGTTTGCGGAGCGAAGCAGCGCGGTCTTTGGGCGCACGGGCACGGGCAAAACTTTCATCACGCGACTGTTGCTTGCGGGCTTCATTCATACCGACGCGGCGGTCAATCTCGTCTTCGATGCGCACAACGAATACGGCACGAAAGGCACCTTCGAAGGCGAAGGACAAACCCACGTCAAAGGCTTGCAACCGTTGTTCGCTCATCGAGGCAAGGTCAAGGTCTATTCGCTCGACAAAGAAGGCACGGAAAATCGCGGCGCGCGATGCGATCGCGAGGTGCGTCTCAGCATTGAGCAAATCGAACCCGAAGACATTTTGCTCCTGCAAGAAGAATTGCGGCTCAATCCAACCGCTGCGGAATACGCGCACATTTTGAAAGGCGCGTTTGGCAAACGCTGGCTTGCCGAGTTCATGGCGCTAATGGATTCAGGCGACCAAGCGCTCATCGGCGAATTTGCCGAGAAACGCAACTTGCTGGTTTCCTCGATGCAAGCCCTGTGGCGACGCTTGAATCGACTGCGCGAGCAGTGCCGATTTTTGGATTTCAATCCGCAAGAGGGGAAACTCGATGTGATTGACGATATGATTGGCGATTTGCTTGCGGGCGTGAGCGTCGTTGTCGAGTTCGGCAAATACGACGATATGACAAGCTATTTGCTCGTGGCGAACGTCATCACGCGCCGCGTCGAGGAAGCCTACAAGACCCGCACCGAAAATTACCTGCGCACGCAGAACGAACTCGACAAGCCCAAACAACTCGTCATCACGATTGAAGAGGCGCACAAGTTTTTAAGCCCGCGCGCCGCGTCGCAAACGTCCTTCGGAAAAATCGCGCGCGAATTGCGAAAGTATTACGTTTCGCTGCTGCTCGTCGACCAACGCCCGTCGGGCATTCACGACGAAATTCTCTCGCAAATCGGCACGAAAATCGTCGCCGCGCTTTCCGACGAAAAAGACATCAACGCCGTTCTTTCGGGCGTTTCCAACGCGGGCGGCATGCGAAGCATTTTGGCGAGTTTGGACACGAAACAACAGGCGCTCATTATGGGACACGCCGTTCCGATGCCCGTCGTCATTCGAACCCGCGACTACGACCAAGCCTTCTACGAAGCGATGGGACATCTTGAAGGCGAAAAGCGACGCGCCAAAGCCTACGCCGACATCAACAAACTCTACGACTGAACGATGACGCGATTGCTCATCGCTTGGCTCATCAACGCCGTCGCGGTTTATTTCGCCGCAACGTTCATTGACGGCATTAGCGTCAAAGGTTTGGGCGCGACGCTTCTTGCCGCGCTCGTCATCGGGTTGCTGAACGCGATCGTAAAGCCCGTTTTGATTCTCTTTTCAATTCCCTTCATCGCGCTCACGCTGGGACTGTTTTTGCTCGTCATCAATGCCGCGCTGTTGATGCTGGCGGCATACCTCGTGCCCGACTTCCGCGTCGAGAGTTTCTGGGCGGCGGTTTTAGGCTCCATCGTCATTTCCGTCGTGTCGTGGCTTTTGGGAATGATTTTGCAGCCGAAGGATTGACCTACTTGACGAGCAACATCTGTTTCGTTTCGGAATAGGCGCTCGTCTCCAAGCGATAGAAATAAACGCCGCTCGCCAAGTTCGTCGCATCGAATTGAACGCGATGCGTTCCTTTGGATGTCCGTCCGCTCGCCAGCGTTTGCACTTCCCTGCCGTTTGCGTCGAAGACCGCGAGGCGAATGACGTCGTCTTGCGGCAGCGTGAATTGAATGGTCGTGGAAGGGTTGAAAGGGTTTGGAAAATTTTGCGCGAGGTCGAAGCCGTCGGGGCGCATAGGCTTCGGAGCGGAACTCGTGGCGACGATGGCGACGGTTTTGTTGGGCGCGAAGTTCCATTGGTCGCCGCCGCTGCTGCCGTTGAGATTCACGCTGTTGCCGTTGGCGTAGAGGGTTGCGGTTCCGGGAGTCGCGGGCGCGACGAAGGCAAATTCAAACGTGACGGCGTTGTTCGTCGGGGCTTTTGGCGCGCTATGCGTGAGTTCGTTGCCGACTTTGCGCAAGCCGCTTCCTGGAACGACATCGAGCGCGCCCAAAGAGGTTGCGATGTTCGTTCCCGCTCGGACGAGCGGTCCGCCCGTGATGCGCACCGCGTAGGTCGCCGTCGCGCCAACGCGCACCGTATCGGGACCGATGATGGAGACATTCACGTTTGCCGATGGCGCGCCGTGGCAAGCGCACCCGCCGCCGTTGAGTTGCGTGGCGCCCGTGATGCCGCCCGAAAACCCTCGCGCGCACAGCGCGTAGCCCAGCGTCAAAAGCCCAACCGTTGAGACGACGATCGTCGTTTTGCGAATCGCCTTCATAGATGTTGAAGTTTGAAGTTTGAAGACAACGCTCAAACCCTGCCAAACGCGCCAAGGCTCTGAACGTTCTCCGCTCCTGCCGCTCCCGAAACTTCCGCAAGGTAATGCGTCTCAAACGCGCGACGTCGCGTCGCAATGGGTTCGAGGCGGAGCAGTTTGGAAACGAAGGGCTGAATCTCCGAAAGGGAGCGGCAGATGAAAACCGTTTTCTCGATTCGGCGCGAGAGCGTCAGTTCCGAATCGGCGCGCGCGATTAGGTAGAACTGCGTCGCGTTCCATTTCGCGTCGCCAATGTCGCGCTTCAAGACGCGCAAGCCGTAACGCTTGGCGGCGCGTTCCGAAGCGATGGCAAGTTGCGAAAGGTCGCCCGTTTCGGCGATGCGTTTGGCGCTTCCCGCCGTGTCGTAAGTCTCGACGGGTTTCAGGCGCGGATGGCGAGCGAAAAATTTTTGGCACTGCGCGAGCGCCTGCCAATGCGAATGCACTTCCCGCGCCGCCCTGATGGAACTGCCCCGAAGCCCAAGAAGACAGTGCGAGATGGGCGCGACGGTTTCCGCCACGATTTTGACGCGCCGTTGATGGCGCCAGAGCAGTTCCGCGTTTTCTTTCACCGCGCCCGCGATGGCATTGGCGATGGGAATCGCGCCGCATTCAACTTCGCCGTTCAAGACGGCTTCGAAGACGCGCTCAAACGACGCAAACGGAACGGGTGCGCCGAATTTTTCGGCGACAAGCTCCGAATGCGCGCCAAATTCGCCCTGAAACGCGACGCGCCGTCGCGCCTTTCGCCTAACGATTTTCAACGATGACGCGCTCACGCCTCGAAACCGCGGTTCTCCAAAACTTTGTAGACGTGCTTCGGAACGAGCGTTTGGAGTTTTTCGGGATAACGAAGTTTGACGAAGTAGTAGTTGCGAATCAAGTGAAACTCGACGGAGTAGCGCGCAAACTCAACGCCCTTGAATCCGACGAGGTTCATTATGCGCGCGATGATGGAGCCCAGCCAAATCGGAATTTTGCGTCCCGTGGGCGCGGGCAAATGTTCGCGCTTCAAGCGTTCCATCATCATCGTTGCCGACTGCTTGACGGCTTTGGAGCAATCGCCTTTGCGCGTTTCGGGAAAGATTTGAAGCTCGTCGCGCGCCAAGTCCAAAAGTCGTTTGCCTTTCTCCGTTCTGACAAGAATCCATTGCCGTTTTTCGCCTTTGACGAGCGGCGCGCCCACGTAGCCAACGGTCAAATCCGACAGCCCGTTCAAGTAATCGAAGCAACTCATGCAACTGGGCGCGAACACGTCGCTCCGCGAAAGCTCGCGCGGCAGGCTGAAATACGGGACTTTCTCGACCTCGCCGTTTTCATGAAGCAGATGCACGGAAAAATCCTGCATAAACTCGTAATGCCGAACCGTCTTGTGCGATTTGGAAATGCGCGAGAGAATCCAACGCAGTTTCTTGGGCTTGACGTTATCGACGCACGGAATTCCGAGCGCGTAAACATCCATATCGGCGAGATACGGGAAGCGTTTTTGAAAATCACGAAGCACGTGAACGTGGCACCCCGCGCCGATGACGAGCAAGCGCTTGATCCCTTTGCGATAAGCGACTTCAAGGCTTTTGAGCGTGGGCGAGGTAACGGGCTTGTTGCCGCGAGCGGCAAGCACGTCGTCGGTCGTTTGCGCCAAAACGGGTTCGGGGAGAAAATAATCGGCATGGCTTCGATGCAAGGTGGCGACGGCTTCGACGAGACCCGTTTCCAACGCCCTTTGCGCGATGCGCGTCACGATGCCCGACCACTGCGCGCCCTCAATGGCGGGATTGAGCGTGGCGACCAGCCGCTCTTGCGCGATGCCAAAGGCAAGTTCGTCGGGGTCGTCGAGCGAGCGTTCTCGTCCGAAAAGGGCGCGCTCCGCTTCGCCGAGCCAACCAAGCTCAAACACGCAACTTTGATAACTCTCTTTTGCGGGCCAAGCGCGCACTTGACACAAGCCGCAAGCGCTGCACAAGGTTTCTTTTCGCTCCGCTTTGAGCGCAAGTCGCGGAACGGGCGAGGCGAGATTCATAACTACTCCGCCATTTCTTCGGCAAGCGATTGGTCGAGCATCGGCGCGGGCGCGCGTTTCGACCAAAGTTGCAAGCCGTATTCCAACCCGATGAAGCAAAAGCCAATGACGAAAAAGACGATGGCAAACGGGCGAAGCGAATCCTCGAAGAAAAATTCGCCCGTCATCCAAACGGAGTTCGCGCTTATCCATGCGCAAACGGCGGCATTGGTGAGAAATTCGGTGCGAACTCCGCGAAACCGCCACGTGAGATAGAGCGCCAGCGCAAGCGTCGGCGCGACCATTATCATTCCGACGATTTTGAAATCGCTAATCCAACACACGTCCTTCAAGAGCCAAAGGACGACGTGCAAGTTCTCGAACTTTCGGACGGAATCGAAGAGCGACATTGCAAGCGCGATGTTTGGTTGATGGATTGCTTCTTTGTTCAAACCTCCTTTGTCGCCACGAAGCGCAAGCGCTCGCTCGACGTTTCAACTCTGCGCTCGCGCCGACGCGCCGCCGTAGGCATTCTCCTCGAAGTAAGAGGGGCGAATGCGCTTGCGCATTTCGGCGGGCGTGATTTTGAAACTTTCGGCAACGTCGATCAAGTGCCGAATGTGGTCGCGCGGAATGATGACGAACAGTTCCGACGCGCTGATGTGGTTGTGCATTCTGCCGCCGCCATCGCCGATGACGAACGTGCTGTTGTTTTCCAAGAACGGAATGTTGAAGATGGACGCGCAGGCGCTCATTCCAAGTTCGCCAATCGGAAACTTGCCGATGCGCGTCGATGCCGCGCCCGCCAAAATCATCGCGTATTGCGGCTCGCAAATCACCGCGACCGTGTGAATCAAACTCTCGTCCTCGACCAGATGCAGCGGCGCGGCGGCGATGGCTTTGAACATTCCTTGCGGCAAGTTCGGCGTGTTGCGCTTGTTGGATTTCGCCGCTTCGAGCGTATAGAACCGCTGCACGTCCGTCATATAGATTCCGTCGCGGATATACTCGCTCGCGTTCTCCAACATTCCCAAGTGGTAAAGCCCCACGAGGCAATCGTGATGGTCTTTGTTCACATAAACCTTCTTGCCCATATCGGCGTGATGAATGAGCGCGCATGGCACGTCGTTGATAGGCTCGTAGCCGTCGGGAACTTCGTTTTTGCAATAGGTGATGACGACCGCGTTATGCTTGAGCCTGAATTGCCGCATCACGCCTTGCAGTTTGGCGACATCGATCGCTTCGCCGTTTTCGCTCGCGGCGTTGTATGAATTGCGAATGTTCATAGTTCATTCTCCTTTCGACGATTGATGAACCTGCGACGAACTTACGGCTTTTTCTCGGACGGAAAAAGTCTCTTCGTCGAGTCGTCGTCAACCGTTCGTGTAAACGGGTCCGCCGCCGCCTTCGGGCACTTTCCAAGTGATGACTTGATACGGGTCGGCGATGTCGCACGTTTTGCAATGCACGCAGTTTGAAGCGTTGATTTTGAGTTTCTTCGCGCCCGTTTGTTCGTTGACGATTTCCATCTCATACACGTTGGCGGGGCAAAAATGCTGACACGGATTGCCGTATTCGACCGTGCATTTGGTGTTGCAAATGTCAGTGATCAGATGCGGCTTGATGTAAAGATGGCACGGCTGATTTTCTTCGTGCGTCGTGCCGCTCTCATACACGTTGGTGAGTTTATCGAAGGTGAGTTTGCCGTCGAATTTGAACTCTCGCTTCTCCAACACGTATTTGCGCGTGAGGCTTGAAAGGCGTTGCATATGGACGTGGTCGGGTTCGAGCGGCAAGCGATCTTTCAAGATTCTTCCGCCAAGCAACATCTGCAAGCCGACGCGAAGCGTTCCCCAGTAGAGACCCACGTTGAAGGCTTGTCGGAAATTGCGCGCCTTGTGCATTTCCTTTTTCGCCCACGAGTTCTCGAAGCGCGCTTCGTAGGCTTTGAGCGTTTCTTGCGAAAAGTCGTTTTTGAGCAAGGCTTCGAAGATGGTTTCCGCCGCCATCATTCCCGATTTCATCGCAAGGTGAATGCCTTTGAGGCGCATCATATTCATAAAGCCGCCCGATTCGCCCACGAGCAAGAGTCCGTCGTGGTAAAGTTTTGGCATCGAGAAATATCCGCCGCCCGAAATGGCTTTCGCGCCGTAGCCGACCATCTTGCCGCCTTCGAGCAGACTTCTCACGAAAGGATGCGTTTTGAACTTTTGCAAATTGAAGTGCGGATCGTTGGCGGGCGAAAAGGCATCGAGCGCGGTAACGAATCCGACGGAAAGCAGCGTGTCGCTCATCGCGTAAATCCAACTGCCGCCATACACGTAGGGGTGAAGCGGAAAGCCAAGCGTGTGATAGACCGTGCCTTTCTTGATTCTGCCTGCGGGAATTTCCCAAAGCTCTTTCACGCCCGTTTCGTAGGCTTGCGGATTCTTGCCCTTGTCGAGATTGAGCGCTTTGACGATTTTTTTCGTGAGCGAGCCACGCGGACCTTCGCCCAAGACGGTAACTTTGGCGCGAATGTTCATTCCGGGCTCGAAGTTCGGCTTGGGTTCGCCGTTCTTGTCCAGACCTTTGTCGTCGGTCTGAACGCCAACGACCTTGCCGTTTTCCACCAGCATTTCCGCGCCCGCAAAGCCCGAAAAAATGTTCACGCCTTTCTCTTCGGCGATTTTGCCAAGCCACGCGCCGAACTTGTTGAGCGAGATGATGTAGTTGCCGTGATTTTTCAAGGGCGGCGGCGTGATGGGAAAGGCGAACTTCGATTTTGCCGTCAAGAACAACACCTTCTCGCTTGTTACTTCCGCTTCAATCGGACAACCGCGCTCTTTGAAGTCGGGAATCAACTCACGAAGCGCTCTGGGATCCAACACCGCGCCCGAAAGCAAATGCGCACCAACGCTCTGCCCTTTTTCGATGATGGCGATTTGCGGAGAGAGAGCTTTATCGGGATTCTTGGCGTTATGGTCGGCGATTAGGTTCGAAAGATGTATGGCGGCGGAGAGATTGGCTGGACCTGCGCCGACGAACAGCACGTCCATCTCCATCGTCTCGCGTTGAATCGAAAGGCTCATAGACTTCTCGCAATTTGGTTTCGCGTTGAGTTCAGAGCAAAATATAACCCTATCGCATTTCTCAAAAGCGATTTTTATATTCGACCTTCAAAAGCGAATTCGTTGCCGCGAAGTCCGCGGGTGACGCAACGTCCCAAATCCAAGAACGACTATGATTCGGAAAATTTTGCTTGCCGACGACGACCAAGACATTCACCTCTATGTGCAATCGGTGCTTCAGTCGCAATGGCTCTCCGTGAAATCGGTCTACACGGGCAAAGAGGCTCTCGATGAATTTCAAGCGATGAGTTACGACCTTATCATCACCGACCTCTCGATGCCCGAAATGAACGGCTTGAACTTTATGAAAGCGCTCTTTCAATCCAAGTTCAACGTGCCGCCCGTCATCGTCCTGAGCTCGATTTCCGACACGAACTTGATTATGAAATGCCTCAACGCGGGCGTGGCGGACTACATCTTGAAACCTGCCGACCCGACGCGCATTCGCAAGACCGTCTATGGCATCTTGCACTTGGACGAAAGCGGCAAGCCCATCGAAACGCGACCGCTTTCCAGCTACATGGGCGAAATGACGATGTCGAAAGCCACGGGCAAATTGCTCATCGAAGACGGGCGCAACAAAGGCGAGCTCATCTACGAGGACGGCAAGTTGAAGCACGTCACGTTCGCGGGACTCGTGGGCGTTGACGCGCTCGAAGCGGCGAAGAGCGCGAAATTCTTGCAAGCCAAATTCGTTCAAGGCGAGACGATCGCGCCGCAATGATTTTGAACCGCCTCGCCTCTCCAACAACAAAACTGGCGCGACGACTCCGCGCGCGCGGCGCTGCGCGAACAGCGAGCCTCCGAAAAAATCGCCGCAACGCTTGCGTCGATAACCGCCCGAAATTCCTCGTCCGACAATCCCCGTTCATCGCGTTTCTTTTGCTGGCGTTTTGGGGTTGCGCGTCGTCGCAACTCTTGCAGGAAGACGCGGAGACGAAGGAGAAAATGGTCGTGGGCAAGTGTTCTTTCGCCGATTGGAAACGCCTCGCCGAGTGGTCAACCTACGACGCGCCCGATTACGCGCCCGATGCCGAAACGGTGGCGCGAATCGCTCCTTTGGTCAAGTCGCCCGACGTGTCGTTCATTCTCTTTGGCGGAAGTTGGTGCGGCGACACGAAAACCGAATTTCCCAAATACTTCAAGCTTTTTTCCGCGCTCAACTTGCCCGAACCAAAAGTCGCGCTCTACGGCGTGAATCGCAAAAAGCGCGAAGGGTCAGGCGTTGCGGAGCGTTTCAACTTGAAGCGCGTGCCCACGCTCGTCGTTTTGCGCGGCGACAAAGAAATCGGGCGAATCGTCGAGTATCCGACCGAGACGCTCGAAAAAGATTTGCTCAAAATTTTGACGAAGTAATCGCGCGACGCTTGCGTCTCTCGAATCGATTTCGCATATTCGTTGCAATCAAATGTCAACGATGATGTCAAACCGCAACCACATCGCCCTCTCCCGCTACGACGCGGCGACCGTCTGCGGTTCTCCCGTTTTTGCCTTCTTTTATTTCGCCTCGTTTTACTTCGCCGCTTGGCGAAGCTAATCTCTCTTTCTCTCCGTTTGCGGCGCAGTAGCCGCCTCGTTCAGCGGAACGATTTTCCAACTTCAACATATCGCAAATCAAAACCGACAAGGAGACATCGCAATGCTTATCATAATGGATGCGCGCGCCAATCAAGAGCAAATTCAAGCCGTTTGCGAGCGGATATGCGAAATGGGCTTCAAGGCGCATGTGATTCCGGGCGCGGACCGCGTGGCGATTGGAATCACGGGCAACAAGGGCGCGATTGACAAAGAGCCGTTTCTTTCGATGAGCGGCGTGATCGACGCGGTTCGAATCACGAAGCCCTACAAACTCGTTAGCCGCGAGGTCAAGCCCAGCGACACCATCGTCGTCGTCAAAAATGCGCGCGGCGCGGAGGTCAAAATCGGCGGCGACGAGTTGCACATTATGGCAGGTCCGTGCTCGGTCGAGAGCGAGGCGCAAATCAACGAAATCGCGCATCTGCTCAAAGCCGCAGGCGTGAAAATTTTGCGCGGCGGCGCGTTCAAACCGCGCACGTCGCCCTACGCCTTTCAAGGCTTGAAGCGCAAAGGACTGGAACTTCTCAAAAGCGCGGCGGAACAAACGGGCTTGCTCGTCGTTACCGAAGTCAAAGACGCGGAGAGCCTGCCCGCCGTCGCCGAGCATAGCGACATTTTGCAAATCGGCGCGCGCAACATGCAAAACTTCTCTCTGCTCGAAGCCGTCGCTCGCTACGACAAGCCCGTCTTGCTCAAACGCGGATTGGCGGCGACAATCGAGGAATTTTTGATGGCGGCGGAATACATCGTCTCCAACGGCAATCCCAACGTGATGCTGTGCGAGCGCGGCATTCGCACCTTCGAAACTTACACGCGCAACACGCTCGATTTGAGTTGCGTCCCCGTCGTTCAACATCTGTCGCATCTGCCCATCATCGTCGATCCCTCGCACGGGGTCGGATTGTGGGAACACGTCGCGCCGATGTCCAAAGCGGCGGTCGCCTGCGGCGCCAACGGCTTGATGATTGAAGTCCACCCAAATCCCGCCGAAGCCTTGTCGGACGGACCGCAATCGTTGAAGCCCAAGAAGTTCATCGCGCTTCTGCGCGACCTCAAGCCCATCGCCGAAGCCGTCGGCAAACGCTTGAACGTGAACGCGCTGAACGAAACGAAGTCGCTCGAACTGTGCGCGTAACGGCGCGTCGAGACGCGCGTCGTTTTTTGCGAGGCGAGAAGATGCGCGGCTCTCTTGTTTGCGCTCGGAACGATGGGAAGCGTTCTTCAACGGCGAGAGGAACGCGCGCTTACGCTTGCGACGCGGTTTCGCGTTCCCTTTTTCAAGCGGCTAAACCGTTTCGGGTTTGAGCGAATCAATCAGAATCTTCAGAATTTTTTGCGCGGCGACGGCAATCACCGTGCCCGGACCGAAAACGGCGGCAACGCCCTTGCCATAAAGGAATTCGTAATCTTGATGCGGAATCACGCCGCCTGCGACGACGAGGATGTCCTCGCGCCCCAACGCTTTGAGTTCATCGATGAGTTGCGGAATGAGCGTTTTGTGTCCCGCCGCCAAGCTCGATACGCCAACGATGTGCACGTCGTTCTCGACGGCTTGCTTTGCCACTTCCTTCGGGGTTTGAAAGAGCGCGCCGATGTCGACATCGAATCCCAAATCCGCAAAGCTTGTGGCGATGACTTTCGCGCCGCGATCGTGCCCGTCTTGTCCCATCTTGGCGATGAGAATGCGTGGTCTGCGCCCTTCAAGTTCGGCGAACTCGTCCGCCATCTGTTTGGCTTTGAGAAACTCCGCGTCGTGCGAGATTTCCGACGAATACACGCCCGAAACGGTTTTGACGCTCGCTTGGTAGCGTCCGAAGACTTTTTCCATCGCGTAAGAGATTTCGCCGAGCGTGGCGCGTTTGCGAGCGGCTTCGCAGGCGAGGTCGAGCAAATTGCCGTTGCCCGTCTTGGCGGCTTCGGTGATGGCGTTCAAGGCGGCTTCGACGGCGGCGGCATCGCGCTCGGCTTTGATTTTTTTCAATCTCTCGATTTGTCGCTCGCGCACGGCGGCGTTGTCGACTTCGAGAATTTCGATCGGCGTTTCCGCTTCGCGTTGATAGCGATTGACTCCGACGATGATGTCCTTGCCCGAATCAATCCGCGCTTGCTTTCGCGCCGCCGCTTCCTCGATGCGCAGTTTCGGCAAGCCCGCTTCGATGGCTTTCGCCATTCCGCCAAGCGATTCGACTTCCTGAATCAATTTCCACGCCTTGTGCGCGAGTTCGTGCGTGAGTCGCTCCACGTAATACGAGCCGCCCCACGGGTCGACGATGCGGCAGATGTCGGTTTCCTCTTGCAAGACAAGTTGCGTGTTGCGGGCGATGCGCGCCGAAAAATCCGTCGGGAGCGCGATGGCTTCGTCGAGCGAGTTCGTGTGCAACGATTGCGTATGCCCCAACGCCGCCGCCATCGCTTCGATGCAGGTGCGAATCACGTTGTTGAACGGGTCTTGTTCCGTGAGGCTGTATCCGCTCGTTTGGCAGTGCGTCCGCAGCGCAAGCGATTTCGGATTCTTCGGGTGAAATTGATGGACGATTTTCGACCACAAGAGCCGACCTGCGCGCATTTTGGCGATTTCCATAAAGTAGTTCATCCCAATCGCCCAAAAGAACGAAAGGCGCGGCGCGAAGTCATCGATGTCAAGTCCGCTTTTTACGCCCGTGCGGAGATATTCCAAGCCGTCGGCGAGCGTGTAGGCAAGTTCCAAATCCGCCGTCGCGCCCGCTTCTTGCATGTGGTAGCCTGAGATGCTGATGGAGTTGAACTTCGGCATTCGCGCCGCCGTGAATTTGAAAATGTCGGCGATGATGCGCATCGAGGGCTCGGGCGGATAAATGTAGGTGTTGCGCACCATAAACTCTTTCAAGATGTCGTTCTGAATCGTGCCTGAAAGTTGTTCGGGCTTCACGCCTTGCTCTTCGGCGGCGACGATGTAGAACGCCATCACGGGAATCACCGCGCCGTTCATCGTCATCGAGACCGACATTTTGTCGAGCGGAATTTGGTCGAAGAGAATTTTCATATCCTCGACCGAATCGATGGCTACGCCCGCTTTGCCGACATCGCCCACGACGCGCTCGTTGTCGCTATCGTAACCACGATGCGTCGCCAAATCAAACGCGACGGAAAGACCCATTTGTCCCGCGGCGAGATTGCGTCGATAAAACGCATTGGATTCTTCGGCAGTCGAGAAGCCCGCGTATTGACGAATTGTCCAAGGGCGCATCACATACATCGTCGAGTACGGTCCGCGCAGATACGGCGGCAACCCTGCGGCGTAATGCAGGTGTTCAAGGTCTTCCAAATCTTTCGGCGAGTAATGCGATTTAACCGCAATGCCTTCGGGCGTGAGCCACACCGCCGCGTCATCGCTATGCGTTTCGGACGGCTTGGACTTCGTGAGCGAAAGTTTTGCAAAGTCGGGACGCATCGTTTCAAATGGTTGAAGTTGAATGAATTTCAGACATCATCGGGATTGATGCCCAGTTCGCGCAATTTTTCCGCGAGACGATTGGCTTTTGCGGAGACTTCTTCAATCGTCGGGAGCATCTTGCCGTTGGCATCGAGCCAACGAAGCCAATTCGCTTCGCTGTTCTCGAACGTGCCATGCCAAATCGTGAGTTGAAGCCCAACGCGCTCAAAACGATTGTCAGGGCAACGCTCCACCCTGCCTTGATTGAAGCAGAAGAGTTGCAACGCCTCGCCGCCGTAGAGTCGAGCGGGGTCATAGACGAAGTAATGCCAAACTCCAATGCGCGCGTAAATTTTGAGCTTCTCGCCGAACTCGCCGCCATCTTTGTTGGAGACGATTTCGCCGACGATTTCGGGGGGCTTGCCGTGTTCCCACAGAAAATACGAGCGATGGCGCTTCTCGTAAAGTTCGTCGCCCTGCGCGGGCTTCACATCGAGGCTGAGCAAAAAGTCGGGCACGAGCGGCGGAAAATGCACGCCGTAAAAAAGCCCGACATTTTGCGTCGCTAAAAAAGAGTCTGCGTCTTTTGGCTTCCAACCCGTATAGAGCGATTGCACCAAGAGCCGCTGTTGGCGTTCCGAGAAGATGTTATCCATCGGGGTTTCGTCTTCGGTCCTGATGTGGTCGAGGCTTGGCGCATCAATCAACTCGCGTTCTGCCATAATCAAATCTGCGTTTAGGGTTGAATGTCCGTCTTCTCGTAAATCTCCGCGAGCGAAAGGGCGCAATCAACGCTTTCCAACGCTGCTGACTCCGACAGCGACTTGTATTCCGAAAGTAGCCACTTTCCATTCGGCTGTTTGGTGAAAACCTCCACGCCGACGCGCTCCGAATCCACGAGCGCATACTCTTTGAGCGACGGCAGGGCGCGATAGTGCGAAAACTTTGTTCCTCGGTCGTAATCCGATGACGAGGGGGACATCACCTCAACGATGAGCGTAGGGTTCAAAAGGCTATCGCCGAATGCGTCTCTTTCGTATTCGGGCTTGCCGCATACGACGGAAACATCGGGGTAACAATGCTTGCGAATCGCGGCAATCTTGACGCGCATATCGCTCTGAAACGCGACGCACGGTTTCTTTCTGAGCGCGAGCGCAAGGATTGCGCCGACATTGTTGGCAATGACGCTGTGCGTGGGACTGCTGCCCGCCATTGCGAAAATTTCGCCCTGAAAATACTCGCTCTTCGTTTCGGCGTCGCGCTCGCGGGCAAGATATTCGGATTCTGTGTAGAGGACTTTCGGCTCTGCGGTCATTGCAACTTCATCGCTAAAATTTTGCGATTAAACTACGGTCAAGCTCGAAGCGAAAAAGCGTCTCCAAAGGGAAGCGTTTGGAGGCATCGAGAATTTCTATGCCGATAAGCGCGTCGTTCTCCCCGATGTCAATCGCTATGCCCTCCGCAATCTCAATCACTCCCAATGGCTGTTTGTCAGACATCCGAATGTATGCCGCGTCAATTTCGGCATCGTATTCAATTTTCATCGTTCTCCCTTTTGGCTTTCTTCAATGGATACGCGGCAACAACCGTTATGAATTCAGACTCGACAGCAAACACGACTTTGATTGGCAGTCCGTATTTCTCACGCAAGTTGAAGTTCACAACTGCAAGCCGACCGCTTTCAAGATGCCATTCCTGATTGCGTCGATGACATCTTGTTCGCTAATTCCGCAAAGTTGCATTCTTCGTTTCGCATGGCGAGAAAATTTTATCTTCGCGCTACTCGCTTCCAAGCCGTTCGAATTCCACCGCCTCGACGGCGCGATAGGGCAAGAGAACTTCGATTTCCGCGTCGCTCGGCGGTTTTGGGGATTCAAGCGCAATCTCGATGTTCCCTTTCATCTTCTCTTTCGCGTTGGGCGATTTCGTTACGCCGATGACATTCAGTTTCTTTTCGGCGATGAGTTTGTCTCGCGCCTCTCTCACGCGTCGAATCTCGGCTTGAACGAAGCCCGACCGAAGCGACGGAATCATTCCGCCTTGCGACTCAAGGCGTTGAAAGAGCGACCATGCGGCGTTGCCCATCGCGTCCGTGAGCGCCTCCAAGGCGTAAGAGCCTGCCGCCGGATCGACGACTTTGTCGAGGTGCGATTCGTCGCGCAAGATGAGGCTTGTGTTGCGCGAAAGGTGCGCGGAAAATTCGTTTGGCGATTTGAAGAGTTCATCGAAGCGAGCGACCGTGATGGAATCCGCGCCGCCCGTTGCCGCCGCCATCGCTTCAATCGTGCCGCGCAGAAGGTTGTTGTGCGCGTCGTAAATCGTCTTGTTCCATCGCGCGCTGGAAGCGTGAATCGTGGGCATTGCCGACGCGCCGTAAGCCTTCGCCAATTCGCCGAAGAGCCAACGCGCCGCGCGAAACTTGGCGATTTCCAAAAGGTAACTCGCGCTGACGGCAAACGAAACTTCAAACTGTCGCAACGCCTCTTCAGCCGAAACGCCTCGCTCCGTCAAGGCATCGAGATACTCGACAGCGGTTGCGAGCGCAAAGGCGAGTTCCTGCGAGAGCGAGCCGCCCGCGTTGTGATAGACATCGGCGCGAATCGTGACGACCTTGAAATGCGGAAAGGATTTCGCCGTTTGAATCATCTGAGCCGCTTTCGCAAAAGCCTCTGCGTCCCACTTGCCTGTGGTCGCAAACGCGGCAATCGCGTCGAAATCAATCGAGCCGTGAACGAACTTTGGGTCAAGATTGCGCGAGCGGACTTCGTCAAGAAAGAGCGCGAGAATCCGTGGCGCGTCTTGGCACGAGTAAAAATGAACGGGCGCGGCTTCGAGCCAAATGCCATCGAGCAAGGCGCGCATGTCGCTGGCGTTTTGCGGCGCGGCGAAAAAGGCGATCGCCATCGCCCCCCGATTGAGCGCATCGAGCGCCAGGCGATTGGCGGCTTTGACGTCGCGCTCGAAAATTTCTTCTCGAATCAGCCACTCGCCCGTAGGCTTGAACGGAATCGCAAACGGCGCGCTATCTTCGCTGGCGTAAATCGGTTGCGCATCGAAGCCTTCGAGCGTGCGCCAAACGAGCGTTTCATCAAACGGCTTGCCTTTCAAATCGCGGGCGATTTCGGCAAGCCACTCGCTTTTCTTGACGGGCGGAAATTCGGCGAAGAGTTTTGCGGACATCGTCGCGCTGCGGAAAAAGGTTTGGGGAAACTTACGGATTTTTCCAATTATCTGCTCCGTTTCAGTCTTGTCGCATCAAATTCCTCGCCCAGCTCCTTGAAGTTTCCAATCCAAGCAGAAGCGCTTGGCGCTCTAAACAACTATCTGCAAATTGCGATAATTCTTTACCGTCCACCTTCTTCGCAACGCGCGGCTATGATTGCGCTCGAATCCGTCACGCTTCGTCGCGGAAGCACTCTCGTGCTCGATAGGCAAAGCCTTGAAATCAAGCGCGGGGAACTTTTCTACCTCATCGGACCGAGCGGCGCGGGGAAAAGTTCGTTTCTGAAATTGCTTTATATGGACTTGTTTCCCGACGAGGGCGAAGTGCGCGTCGGCGAGTTTCGATCCAGCTCGATGCGGAAAAAAGACATTCCCTACTTGCGACGCAACTTGGGCATCGTGTTTCAAGACTTTCGGCTTTTCGAGGACAGAACGGTCTATGAAAACATCGCCTTCGCGTTGGAAGTAACCGACGTGCGCGCCAAAGAGATTCCGAAGAAAGCGAGCGCGGCGCTTTCGGAAGTGGGGCTGTCGCAAAAGCGAAACGAGTATCCGCGCCATTTGTCGGGCGGCGAGCAACAGCGCGTCGCCATCGCGCGCGCCATCGTCCGCGAACCTTTCGTGCTTTTAGCCGACGAGCCGACGGGCAACTTAGACCCAGAGACTTCGCTCGACATTATGCTGCTTCTGAAAAAAATCAGCCTCAAAGGCATCGCCGTCGTGGTGGTAACGCACGATTACGACATCGTTCAGCGCGTTCCCGCTCGCGCGATGCGCCTCAAAGACGGGAGACTCGAAGACGTTCGACTTGGCGCGTAGTCATTCCTTTTTCTCGCGCCGCGATTCGGCGATTCGCGCGATGACATACGCAATCAGCGCGAAGACGAAAAAGATCAGCAACATCCACGCCACGCCTTGCAACGTCTCGATAATCGCGCGATAAATTTCCAAAACCCATCTTTCCGTCGTGAGTTCAAGGGTTGGAGCGGTCTCGTTTGGTTGTCTCGGCTCGACATATCGCTCCAAGTCCCACATTTTCACGCCGCTGGAAACTCCCACGACATAAAGCGCAAAGCGCACGTAGCGCGTCCAAGCGACGTAGATGTCGTCCGAGATGATGCGTTTCAAAATGCGGTCGAGCGAGGATTTGAAGAGCGCATCGACGATGAAGGCGACGGCGAAAGCCACCGCGAACGTGGCGAACAACAACGCGATGAACACGTTCCGCTTCGCTTATCGGTTCTTTTTGCGCGTGGTTTTGGGCTTTTTCTTTGGCGCGACCGCGCCGCCGATTTCGTGGTCGGATTCGAGAAGCGTTTCGTATCGCGCCTTGTCGTTCAAGACCTCGATGGCTTCGTTCAGTTGCCTATCAGACTTGAACGACGCGATTAGTCCCGCTTCTTCGCCCTTGTAGCGCGTGATGATTTCGCGCTCCAAGATGGCGAGCAAATGGTCTTTTTGGCGATAGAAATCACGTTCCTTTTCTTCCGCCATCGCTTTTTTGAGGTCGGTCAGTTGGCGTTGGAGCGCGTCGGCGTAAGCGTTTTTGGAGGCGATATCGATTAGGTCTTGCAATTCTTTTTCCGCGTCGGATTCGTAGGAGAACCTGTCGTTGTCGAGGAAGGCTTTGAACTCGGCGAGCAGCGCGTCGTCGGCTTTGAAGTTTGGCGGCAAAGTTTGATGCTTGGCGCGATAGTGATTGGCGAATTTGAGAAACGCGGACTTGCGATAGAGCGCGGTTTCGAGCGCGGTGTATTCGTGGTCTTCGACCTTGACGTCGGGCGTGATGCCGCCGCCATCATAGACGATGCGTCCGCCTTTGGTTCTGAACGGCTTGTGAATCGTGTCGTGCTCGATGGCGAAGACCTTGCGCTTGCCTTCTTTTTTGTTGCGTTGGAAGTAGTCGACTTCTTGAATCAACCTGCCGCTTGGGGTGTAGTATTTGGCGGTCGTGATTTTGAGCGAGGCGTTGTAGGGCATTCGAGAGATGGTTTGCACCAAGCCTTTGCCAAACGAGCGCGTGCCGATGATGACGCCTCGGTCCAAGTCTTGAATCGCGCCCGCGACGATTTCCGACGCCGAGGCGCTTCCGCCGTCAATCAACACGGCAAGCGGCACGTCGGTCATCATTGGCGCGACGGGCGACGTGTAGGTGCGCACCTTCGTCGTGTCGCGCCCTTTGGTCGTAACGATGACGCTTCCTTGCGGCACGAACTTGCCCGCGATGCTGACGGCGGCATCGAGCAGACCGCCAGGATTGTCGCGCAAGTCCAAAATCAATCCGCGCAATTTTTGTCCCTTGATTTTCGCGGAATCTTGAATCGCGCGCAACGCCGACGCAACCTCTTCCGCCGCATTGACGCTGAACCGTTCCAGCTTGACGTAACCGATGCCCTCGCTCACGAAGCCCGAATAGGTTACGTTCTTGATGACGATTTCGCGGCGAATCAAGACGAACTCCAACGGTTTGCGCTCGCCTTCGCGCTCGACTTTCAAGCGCAACTCCGTTTCAGGCTCGCCGCGCACCATTGAGCGAATCTCCGAAAGCGTCTTGCCCTTGACGTTTTTGCCGTCGACTTCCACGATGACGTCGCCGATTCGCATTCCCGCTTTGTCGGCGGCGTAGCCCTCGGTGACGCTCATAATCATCACTCTGCCATCCGCGTCCGTGCCAAGCGACACGCCAATCCCCGCGTATTTGCCCGTCGTGATTTGTTCAATGTCGTCCGACTCTTCCTCGTCCATAAACACGGTGTAAGGATCCAGCGTCGAGAGCATTCCATCAATGCCCGCTCGCATAAATTGCGCGACATCGATTTCGTCGACATAGTTCGTGGCAATTTCACGATAGACCTTCCCCAACAGCTCAATGTTGCGAGCGATTTCAAAAAAACTTTCCTTCTGCGCGATAAAGCCAAACCCGCCAACGCTCATCGCCACAAGAAGCAAAAACGGCAACAGAACCTTTTTCGTCGCGCGATTCATAGTTTTGGAAGAGGTTTGAATTGACGATTGCGGAATCTACAATCTCGCAAGCGCGATTGCAACGTATCTTCGCAAAAATGACGACGATGTCGGAACAAATCGCCGCGCAAACCATTCAGCGAAAGCAACGCCACGTCGAACTTTGCCTCGATAGCGACGTAGATTTTGCCAAACGAAACGGCTTTGAGCGCTACGACTTTCGCCACAACGCCACGCCTGAACTAAACCTCTCGGAGATTGACCTTTCGACTACCTTTCTTGGCAGAAAAATCAACTATCCCCTGATGATTTCTTCAATGACGGGCGGCTACAACGGCGCAACGCAAGTGAATGCAATTTTGGCTGAAGCCGCTGAAGCCTTGCATATCCCGCTCGGCGTTGGCAGTATGCGTCAAGCGTTGGAGTCCGAAGCGCATCGAGAGAGTTTTGCGGTGGTGCGAAAGGTTGCGCCCTCGATTCCGATTTTCGCTAACATTGGCGCGCCTGAAGTGGCAAAGGGTCTCACGAAAGCAGAGATGAAACTCTTGCTTGAC
>JANWWM010000031.1 GCA_025055975.1 Chloroherpetonaceae bacterium
CCTACACCTCTCTGCGAAATCGGCGTTTCGCCCTCGTCGTTCTTGGCGTTCAAGTCCGCCCCGCGCTCCACCAACCACTACGCAAATTACCACTTGACCCAAAACGACGACACGTGCAACGGCGTAGGGCACGACTCTATAAACGACACAATATCCGACCCGCGATCCGCGATCAGCTAGTGTTACTGGAGTTCTGACGTGAGCTATAACGTTGACAACTGCTTCTTGCCGCCTAGACCAGTCTTCTTAATCGGCGTGTCGCCCTCGTCGTTCTTGGCGTTCAAGTCCGCCCCGCGCTCCACCAACCACCGCGCCACTTCCAACTCGCCCCGAAGCGCCGCAAGGTGGCTCTCACGCGCCGCAAGGTGCAACGGCGTGTCGCCCGCATCGTCCTTGGCGTGGATATCCGCCCCGCGCTCCACCAACCACTCCGCTATTTCCCACTTGCGCTCCATTATCGCTTCGTGCAACGGCGTGTTGCCCGCATTGTTCTTGGCGTTCAAGTCCGCCCCGCGCTCCACCAACCACCGCGCCACTTCCAACTTGCCCCGACGCACCGCAAGGTGCAACAGCGTGTCGCCCCAACCATCTCTTGCATTCACGCTCGCGCCTCGTTCAACGAGGTTTTTCACTTTGGCAAGGTTGCCTCCCTTAATGGCTTCAAATAACGCTTTCAGCATTGCGTTTTCAGGTTTTTAGGTTGACCAATTGAACACTCCTGTGCTTTGCGCCTCTAGTGCTTTCGTGGAAGTTCAAAGAAAGGCGCGCTTGACGGGTTGGGTCAAACGAGAGACTTTCTTTGGGCTTGCGAAAGGTAAGAAACGCGAACCCAATTCCCAAATCGCTCATCGTCGAGCGAGGCTCTTTAATCGGCGCGTCGATGTCTTCTTCCTTTCCGCCAGAGCAAGCTTTCAAGAAACCGACGCGCCTTTTCAAGAAACCGACGCGCCTTTATCAGAAAAGACGACGGCACGGCGCTCACGACAAGCGTCGCTTCGCTTTCCATGCCGAAATAATTTCGCGCCACGAGCCGAAACCGATGTTCGCCTTCGGAGCGAAGACGGACGCACAGACGCTTCCTGTTCGTTACGTCGCCCACGCCGTCGAGATGCACTTGATAGGCGCCTCGCACGCCCCACCAGAGTTCAACCGTTTCTCCGACGACGCACACGCTTGGGTCTGCGTTGAAGCAGCGAATCGAGGGCTTTCTGGGAAACACCTTCACCTGAAGCGTTTGCGCGGTTTCGCCGTGCTCGTTTCGCGCGACGAGTTCGAACGTGGTTAAGCTGTGGAGCCAAAGTTTGATGAAGCCGCTTGAAGAAACGGGCGCATCGTTGAGGAAAACTTCTCGCGCGTTGAGCACATCCCACGAAAGTCGGAACGGACGATCGCCACTCAACGCCTGTGGTTCGCCAGCGAAACGCCTCACGATGGGAGGAGTGGGCTTGACCTTCACGACGCGCTCCTCCTGCGCCGTGCCCACAGCGTTTTTGGCAAGCAGCCGAAACGCGACGTTGCTGACGATGTTGAATGTTTGGCATCCTCTTGGTTGAACGGTGCGGTTGTTGAGATAGACGCTTTCGGCGTTCCGCACGCGCCATCGCACGACGACCTTGCTCAACGGCTCGACCTCGTCGCTGGAAACCTCAAATTGCAAGATGCGTGGCGGCTCGTGAATCAAGCCCGATTCAGGATCGAAAATTGAACCGTCTTCAAAAGTGATTCTCATTTCCCTTCCCCCTTGCGTTGAGTTCACAATGCTCTTGTCGTTAGACGGGCAACTCTTGCCCATTGATGCCTTTTTTCAGTTCTTCAAGCATCAATTCGGGCGAACCGCACGCCCAGCATTGCTTGTTTTTTTCGATAAGCGCGCCGTGCCATTTGAGAATCGTCGGCAAGCCTTTTGCGTCGTTGAACGGCTCGAAGGCTCGGAAGATCTTTTCGCGGCGATTTGCCCAGAAGTAGTAGTTGTAGGTCAGTTCCGAGCGAAGTTCGCGCATTGCGGGGCTGTCGTCGTCGAGAGCCGTCAGTTCCAGCAGGGCGAGCTTGACCATCATATTGCAAATTGGCAGAATGTCGCTCGAAAGCCCGACCTGAATGCGCGCCTCGCGTTCTTCGGGCGCCACGTAGGCGGGGAGGTTCTCCGTTTGGCGCGCGGAACTGATTTCTTCTTCAATGTGATGCAACCCCACCAAGCAGTTGTAGCAAGCGTCGGACTCGGCGATTTTGCCGTTGACGATAAAGACATCGCCCGCCTCGGCGCGCGTGAAGGCGCGTCCGTAGATGACCGTCGTTCCCGTTTTAAGCGCGGTTTCGTTGATGAGGAATCGGCTACGGTTGTTGTCGGTGGCGCAGATGACGACGTGCGCCCCATCCATCAAGTCGGCGAGCGCGTCGCACTCTCTGACGTCGCGCTCGATCGTCTCGACGTTGGCGAAAGGATTTTTGGCGAGAATGAGGTCGCGGACGGCGCGCGTCTTGTAGCGTCCCAAGTCGTTCAACCCGCAAGCGTGGCGAGCGACGTTGGAGACATCGAGTCGGTCGAAATCCATCAAGACGAAATTGCCCACGCCCGCTTTGGCGAGTTCAACCGCGATGGTTGAGCCGAAACTGCCCAAGCCAATAATCATCGCGCGTTTGCGAGCGAGCGCATCGGTTTCGAGCAAGCCTTTGCTGCGCGAGTAGAGGTCGCTCTTGAGCGGAACGAAATGCAGGTCGCACTCCACGACATCCAAGCCGCGCTTGAGTCGAGCGCGAGCGGCGCGGACATTCTCCCCGTCGATTTCCACAAACGCGCCAAGAACGCTTTGCTTGGAGGCATCGAGAGCCTCGAACTCCGACAGCGCTTGCGCGATCTTCTCAGACGACGGCGCGAGGTAGATTTTGCCAATCGTCTCGGAACTCGCTTGACGAGCATCGTCGCCAAACAAGACGTGAAACACATCCTCGCCACGATGTTCTTTGACGAAAACCGTCGCGGGATTTTTTTTCGCGCCGCGAATCAAGGCGCGGAGATTTTCTTCGCAGAGATAAACTTTTGGCTTCATATTCCCCTTCCTTTTTTAGTTTCGCAAAATTGGGCAAGGCGTTTTCAGCCTTGTCCTCGCTCTCTCCTCGTTTGAGACTTTTCGCGCGACTGCGACCTCACCCCTGCCCCCTCTCCGTGCGCAAGGAGAGGGGAATGATTCCGACCTCGTCGGAAAAGGGGCAAGGCGTCGTTACTTCACCATCGCAAAGCCGTCTTTGACGATGCTCGTGATGGTAATGCGGTCGGGCGAAGCGCTGCTACGCTCCACGACATAGAACTTGCCTGACACGGGGTCAAACGCTAGTTCCTTGCTCGATGGCGCGCTATGCTTCGCGTCGGCAATCGCCTTGACGACTGCGTCGTTGTTTGCGGTCTCGCCTTCGTTCTTGGCAAAGCCGTCTTTGACGATGCTCGTGATGGTAATGCGGTCGGGCGAAGCGCTGCTACGCTCCACGACATAGAACTTGCCTGACACGGGGTCAAAGGTCAGTTTCTTGCCCGATGGCGCGCTACGCTTCGCGTCGGCAATCGCCTTGACGACTGTGACATTGTCGCATGCGCTTTCAGATGCGGCGACTTCGATGGCGGGATTCGCGTTTTTCGTTTGTTGGGTTGTCATCTTCTTTCTCCTTTCGTTTAGGTGTGCGTTAAAAACTTTTTCCTGCGATGTCATAGATGCTTTTGCCCGTGCGCAGATGCACTTCGTAACATTCCAGCCACGCTCGCGCTTTGAGAACCGCGTGATAGAGCGTGTATTGCGGATTCCACTCGACCATTCCGTCGTAGTAGAGGCATATCTGAATGCCCTCTCTGTCGCGCCTGAGCGTATGCGTCTCCACCGATGGTTCGAGAACGCTGCCGCTATGCGAGCGCAGCGGGTTCGGATGAACGACCCAAACCGCAGGCGGCGAGTAAGGGTAATCCGACGGAATCGTGATTTTCAGCCGATAAACCGCGTTGGACTGCGTCTTTACGCCCATATCCAGCCACTCTTTGTTTCCGTCCGTCTGCCAGACAAACGAATCGGGCGGAAAGGCTGATTGCAGAATCATCAATTCCTTGCCGCGTCGGTTGTCCTGCGCGGAGCCGCTTGTTTCTCGCTGATGATTGGATTGCGTCAGATTGCTTTTCATAGCCACATCCCTCCCGAAAGTTCATCAATCGTTTTGCCCGTGCGCAGATGCGCTTCGTAACATTCCAGCCACAATCGCCCTTTGAGCACGACGCGGTAGAGCGTATGATTTGGCGACCACTCACCTGGTTCGTAGTGGCAGATTCTCAATCCGCTTGACGTGCGCTCAAGCGTGTGCATGTCGTGCGACGGACCGTCGAGAATCACGCCGCTTCTAAAACGCAACGGATTTGGATATACCACCCACAGCGCTGGGCACGAATTCGGATAGTCCGATGGAATCATCACGTTCAGCCGATAGACGGCGTCGGACTGCGTCTTGATGCCGATGTCGAGCCATTCGCACTTCCCTTTTGTCTGCCAGACGAATGCATCGGGCGAGAAATACCGGCGCAGAATCACAGTTTCCAATTCACGTCGTTGTGGTTGCATCATCGTTCAGCCTCCTTTCTTTTTAACTTTGGGCTGTTGCGTTTGAGAAAATCGGTTGCAAGGCGTTTGCGACGAAGTCGAGCAACGCCTCCACCGAAAGCGTCGCCGACCAGTCGGGCAGGTTCGGGAGCGGCTCGTCATCGAGCGTGAGCGTTGGCGCGCTTTGCGGAAACGCCGCGCCGAAGTTCAACCTGACGCGCCTCGCCTCGACGCTGAACTCGACGGAGACCGTCCCGTCGTCTTCTTGCGTGGGCTTTGCTTCGGCGTAACGCTTTTCCAGCTCGTCCAAAAACGCTTTGAGCAAACGCTGATTGGCTTCGTCGTTCAGCCAGTAGCTTGAATCTTGGAAAGCGACTTCTTCGGGTTCGTCGAAGCTTGCCAAGCGCAAATCGTCGGAATAGGCGGCGACTTTGGTTTTCGGGCGCGCGACGAGTTCGGGGCGCGCCTCGTCAAAAACGGCTCGAATCGGGCTTTCGCCTGGAAGAACGAGCCACTCCATCTCAATCGGCTTTTCCTGCCCTGCACGATACAGGAAGCCATTGACGGACGCGGTTCGCTCAAACGGCGAGAACGTTTGTCGCACGCTCGAAATCACCAAGAAGAACTGCGCGAGACGATAGTTCTCAATGGCGCGTTTCACGGTCGCGCTGTCGTGCGCGCTTGGCGACGCAAGCCCAAGCCGATGATGCGAGTGCCAGTTGCCGATGTGTTGCAAGCCGTGCTCTCGATTGAGCGCGCGACCCGCCTCGACGAGATAGGCTTCGTCTTGATTGAAAAACGTAACTTGACGATTTGCCTTCTTGCCAGGACCAATCACATAGGCGACGATGGGATAGCCCTCGTGCGTCCAGTAGCCGAACAAATCGCCGCCCGTTTCGCAACTGGGCGAATCGAGCGTATGCCGCGCAATGAAGCTCAACTCGCTCGCGTAGATGAACCCCTTGCCGACCTCTGCGGGCTCTGCGGGCGGGCTGGTGGCGTAGTTGCCAAAGATGTCATAGATGTCATCAAGAATTCGCATATTGTTTTTCGGTTTAAGCGTTGTTTGATTCGGTGCGCTATGTGCCTGCGCTCGCTCTTAATTAACGATGCGACGGGGTCAAATTTTGTGGGGGCAGGTTCACGCTCCGCGACAAAATTGCCTCGTCAATCTGAGTCAAAAGAGCCATTGCCTTTCAGGCGCGCTTTCACTTGATATAACCGCGGGGACGGGGTCAAATTTTGGCGGTCAGGCGGGGGCGAGCGATTTGCGATGATTTTAAGTCAAGAAAAATCTCGCGTAAAAATCGCCAAATTTTTCACGACGCGGAAACCTTCCACGATGAGCGCAAAAACGAATGCGCTTCAAAAGGCGTTGTGAGGGCGGGTCGAGGCAAGCGCACGCTCTCATTGTTTCACGTGGAACATCACGATGGTTTGAAGCGAACTCAACGCCGAGCGACGGAATGTTTCACGTGGAACATCGAGCGAACTATCAACAACCTTTCAACACATTTTCAACCAATTTTTCAAGAGGATAGGGACAAAATGACCGACTACGATGTCATCGTCGTTGGAGCGGGACACGCAGGCTGCGAAGCCGTTCTTGCCGCCGCCAAGATGGGACAACGATGCCTTTTGATCACGATGGATTTGATGGCGATTGCCCGAATGTCGTGCAACCCCGCCATCGGCGGCGTTGCCAAAGGACAAATGGTGCGCGAAATCGATGCGCTCGGCGGCGCAATGGGCAAAGTTACCGATGCCGCTGGCATCCAATTCCGAATGCTCAATCGCGGCAAAGGTCCTGCAATGTATTCCCCTCGCGCTCAATGCGACCGCGTTCAATACTCCATTGAGATGCGAAAGCTCATCGAGAAAGAGCCGCTCATCGACTTGCGGCAAGACAATGTTCTGGGCGTTCGCGTCGAGAACGGCAAAATCAAATCCGTCGTCATTCGTGGCGGTCAAGAAATCACGGCAAAAGCCGTCGTGCTCACCAATGGCACGTTCCTGAACGGCAAAATTCACATCGGTCTGAAAAACTATTCGGGCGGCAGAACGATGGCGGAACCCGCCGCCGTCGGCTTGACGGAATGCCTCGTCGAGTTAGGCTTCACATCGGGACGCTTGAAGACGGGCACGCCGCCGCGCATCGACGCTCGTAGCGTTGATTACGGCAAAGTCGAAGTCCAACCGCCCGACGACGTTATTGAGCCTTTTTCGTTTGAAACTGACGAAGTCGAATTTCAAAAGAAGCGACAAATCAACTGCTACATCACCTACACCAACGAAGAAACGCATCGCGTTTTGGAATCAGGCTTCGACCAATCGCCAATGTTTCGCGGCGTCATTCAAGGCGTTGGACCGCGATACTGCCCCTCCATCGAGGACAAGGTCAATCGCTTCCGCGACAAAGAACGTCACCAAATTTTTCTCGAACCCGAAGGCTTCGATACGAATGAAATGTATGTCAATGGCTTTTCGACCTCGCTTCCCGAAGAAATTCAGCTCAAAGGCTTGCGGACGATTGCGGGGTTGGAGAAGGTCAAGATGATTCGCCCTGGCTACGCGATTGAATACGACTATTTTCACCCTCACCAATTGAAACCGACGCTGGAAACGAAGCGAGTCGAGGGGCTTTTCTTTGCGGGACAAATCAACGGCACGTCGGGCTACGAAGAAGCCGCCGCGCAAGGCTTGATTGCGGGCATCAACGCCGCGCTCAAAGCGCGAGGCGAAGGCAGAGAGTTCACGCTTAAACGCAATGAAGCCTACATCGGCGTGCTCATCGACGACCTCATCACGAAAAGCACCGACGAACCATACCGAATGTTCACGTCTCGCGCCGAGTATCGCATCATTTTGCGACAAGACAATGCCGATCGCCGCTTGCGCGAAAAGGGCTTTGAACTTGGTCTCGTCAAGCCCGAAGTCTATCAGAAGTTTTTGCAAAAGAAATCCGAGATTGAACTCGTTTCTCGTTTGCTCCGCGAGGAGCTCGTGCAAGCCGATGCCATCAATCCGACGATTGAAGCCTTGGGCGGCTCGCCGTTCAGGAAAAACGAGCGGGCGATTGAGGTTCTGCGTCGTCAAGAGATGACCTTTGCGAAACTGATGGAAGCCCTGCCCGAACTGCGCGAAAAGGTGGAACGCATTTCTCGAAATCCACGTGTTTATGAACAGGTGGAAATCGATCTCAAATACGAGGGCTACATTCGACGCGAATTGGAAATGGCGGAAAAACTTTCGCGCTTGGAAGACGTGCCGATTCCGCCCGCCTACGATTTTGAGCGCATCAAAGGGCTTTCGTCAGAGGGGCGCGAGAAGCTCAAAAAGGTCAAGCCCACCTCGCTTGGACAAGCCTCGCGCATTTCGGGCGTAACGCCTTCCGACATTTCGGTTTTAATGATACATTTGGGACGCTAAAACCGCGATGTTTCACGTGAAACATAGAGCCAAAAACGACCGAGCCATCGCTCAAAACATCGTTCTCGAAAGCCCGCGTTTCACGTGAAACAATCCAAAAAACTTTCAGCCAAATGAACGCGCAAACGACCCAACTCGCCGTTGAAAGAGAGGAAAATCTCGCCGCAAAATTTCTTCAAAACGACCTGCTCTACGGCAAAGACCCTGAAACGCATCTCGTTGCGGCGCATCAAATTTCCGATACGCACGTGCGGCTCTATTCCCGACGTGGCGATTTGGTTACTTGGCGCGACGAGCCGTTCTACCCGTTTTTCTTCATTTCAAACGCGGGCTTCCTGCGAGGCTTTCAATCGCCGCCAAACTATTGGCTCAAAGAATTGCAAGGCAACAACTACTACAAACACCTCGCCATCTTCAAAAGCTGGAAAGACTTTCGCGCCGCGCAAGACTACGTCGCGGATATGAAGCGCAAACTCAATCAAAAGGAAGCCTATGCCGTCGAGGATGAAGACTTCGGCGGCAAACGCATCGAAGAAATCTACGCCAAAAACGATGCCGTCTCGCAATACCTCTACCAAACGGGAAAAACTTTCTTCAAAGGAATGACCTTCGGCGACTTGCGCCGAATGCAACTTGACATTGAAACCTACTACGACAAAGAAGCCCAACTTTTCAGCCGAAGCGACTTGGGGCGCGAGAAAATCATCATCATCGCTCTGCGCGACAATACGGGCTGGGAGGAAGTCCTGCACCTGCGCCAATTCCCCGACGAGAGCGAAAGGGCGATGCTTCAAAAACTCATTGAGATTATCCAAACCCGCGACCCCGATGTGATTGAAGGACACAACATCTTCGACTTTGATCTGCCCTTCATTCAACGCCGATGCGAACTCTACGGCATTCGGTTCGCCATCGGGCGCGATGGTTCTCTGCCCCGCTCTTACCCTGCCTCAATTCGCTTTGCCGAGCGCACCCGCGATTACCTCTACTGCGAAATCGCGGGGCGGCACGTCATCGATACGCTCCTGCTCGTTCAGTCCTTCGATGCCGCCAAGCGCGCTATGCCAAGCTACAACCTCAAAGAAGTCGCAAAGTATTTTGGCTTCGCCCGCGATAATCGCGCCTATATCGACCACGCCGACATCGCAGAAGCCTGGGACAAAGACCCTGAAAAACTTCTTGCCTACGCCCTCGACGACGTGCGCGAAACCGAGAAGCTTGCCGCAATGCTATCGGGAAGCAACTTTTATATGACGCAAATGATGCCTTTCAGCTACGCGCAAGTTTCTCGAATGGGACCTGCGGCGAAAATCGAAGCCCTCTTCGTGCGCGAATACCTGCGCCAGAAACACTCAATTCCGCGTCCGCAAGTTGGTCAGCAAAATGTTGGCGGCTTTACGGAAGTTTTCCTCAAAGGCATCTTGGGTCCAATCGTTTATGCCGACGTGGAGTCGCTTTACCCCTCAATTATGCTTACTTTCGACATTCGCCCTGCAAGCGACGAGCGCAAACTTTTCCCCAAAATTCTCGCTGACCTCAAAGCCCTGCGCCTTGAAGCGAAGGCGCGAATGAAATCCGCCACCTCGCCCACCGAGCGCGACGCTTACGACGCGATGCAAAACTCTTTCAAGATTCTCATCAACGCGATGTATGGCTACTTGGGCTTTCGCGCTGGCATTTTCAACGACTACGAACAAGCCGACAAAGTAACGACCACGGGGCAAGAGATCGCCAAAAAAATGATTCGTGAATTCGAAGCCCGACAGTGCCGCATCGTTGAGGTCGATACCGACGGAATTTTGCTCATTCCGCCGCCACATGTTCAAACCGAAGAAGCGGAAAAAGCCCTCGTCAAAGCAGTTTCTGCCACGATGCCCGAAGGCATTTCCATCGCTTACGATGGTCGGTTCAAGAAGATGATTTCGTATATGAAGAAAAACTATGTGCTATTGGGCTACGACGGCAAGATGAAAATCAAAGGCTCTTCGCTCGTGAGCCGAAGCGGCGAGAAGTTCGGGCGCGATTTTGTGAAAAAGGGCTTCGAGTGCCTCTTAAATGAAGATATTTCAGAACTTCATAAACTCTACATCCACTACCGCAGCCGAATTTTGAACCGCGAAATGGACGTGTCGGAGTTCAGCCGAACCGAATCGCTCAAAAGCACGATTGAGGAATACAAACGCGACGTGAAGGAGGGCAAACGCGCCAAAGCCATCACCTACGAGCTGGTCATCAAGAGCAAATTGCCCATCACGAAAGGCGACCGCATCACCTACTATGTAACGGGTTCGGGATTGCAGGGCAACTTCTACGACAAAGGCAAACTCGCTACGGAGTGGAATCCCGACAAGCCCGACCAAAACGTCGATTTCTACCTTAAACGCTTGGACGAGTTTTGCGAAAAGTTCAAACCCTTCTTCAAACCAAGCGATTACAGCAGGATTTTTTCCGCCGACGAACTCTTTGGCTTTTCGCCCGACGGCATTGAAATCATCAAGGAAATTCAACACCGCGACACGAGCGAGATAGAAGAAGAAGTCCCGTTTTAACGTGAAGCCGTTGCGCTCGTGATTCCAAGCAACATTGCTTGTCATTCCGAGCGAGAGCGAGGAATCCATATTTTGCAAATCGCAACGATTGCGACGCAATGCCACGCTTGGCGAACTTGCGGGAGATTGTTTAACTTCTCTCCACCCCTATGTTTGAAGACGGCAACGAAACGGCGCAAGGAGAGAAGCAATGCACGTCGCAACGAATCAGGCGACCGCGCTCGCCAAAAGCGATTTGGACATCGCGCTTGAAAACGCGGCGGGCTTGCTCTTGTCGGCATCGAGAATCATCGTTGGCGCAGCGTTGCCAAACTTCAAAGCCGTCGTTTCGCGCTACGAAATTAGTTTCGCTCAAAAGCAAAGCGACATTGCGACGGTCGAGAAACTCCTGCTCGGCGAAAACGCCGTCGTGCCCATGCTTGAAAAAGCCGCCGATGCCATTCAAACCTTGCGCGCGCATTGCGACGCGGTTGAGCTCGAACCTTTCGCCACGTTTGAGATTCCCGCAAAGCCTCTTCCCGAAGGTTCTCCTTTGCGCGATGCGATTCGCCGCCTGCGTTATGTCCAAAGCGTCGCGCGAGCCGTCGCCAGATGGCTTTGCGCAATGGGCGAATCCGAAGCGTTGAAGCGGTCCGCGCTTTACGTCAAAACGCAACGCGACCTGCTCAATGCGTTTCAGCGCGTCATCGTTCAGATTCATCAAGCCGCCATTGTGATGGGCAAGTATCGGGAAATGGGCGACATTCAAGCGTTCCGCGACCTGACGCTCGACGCGGAAGCGATGTTGAACGACTTGCGAGAGCGTTCGCGTCGCATCGCCGAAACTCGCAAATCGATTCCGCTTTTTGAACGCGCCATCGCAGAGAGCGGCGTCTCGCCAACGTGGGCGCGTCGAGGCGCGTCCATTTTGGGCGGAGCCGTCGTCGTCATCGCGCTTTCCTTCGGCATCGTGAAGTTGTGGGAGTTTGCCTCGCCAACGCCTTCCGAATCCGCCGTTTCATCGCCTTCTCAACCGAGGCGCGTCGAAGCCCCCGCGAACAGCGCGCCTGAACGCGCGCCTCAGCCCAAAGCGATAGAACCTCCAACGCCCCGCGAAGCAAACTCTCAATCGCCCGCGAAACGCCAATCCGAAAACAGAGCGATTGACAATCCCCGCAAAGACGCGACGACAAACGCGCCATCTTCCGAACGTCCGTTGGGCGTTGGCAAAACCATCAAAGTAGAGGACTAATCTTTTCACGAGAGAGACTTTTTTCTTGCGCGACGCAAAAGCGTATCTTGCGTTCTTCGCAAACCGTTCAACTCAACGTCAGCGAAATGGTAGAGACAACCGACAAGAAAGCCTCGCAACTCGCTTACATCAAAGACACGCTCCTTTACGGCGCGGAACTCAAAAAGCAAATCGCCGAAAGGTTCGCCGAAGAAATTTGGCAGATGGCGAGCGTCATCACGACGGCATTCAAGAATGGCAACAAATTGCTCATCTGCGGCAACGGCGGCAGCGCGGCGGATTCGCAACACATTGCGACGGAGTTCACGATTCGCTATCGCAGTTCCGTCAATCGTCCCGCGATGCCCGCCATCGCGCTCACGACCGATAGTTCAGCGCTCACGGGCGGCGCAAACGATTTGGGCTACGACAACGTGTTCGCTCGCCTCGTCGAAGCCTACGGCAAAGCGGGCGATGTCGTACTCGGCATTTCCACGAGCGGCAATTCGGAAAGCGTCATTCGCGCCTTGCGATACGCAAAATCCAACCAAATGAAAACGCTCGCGTTGCTCGGCAATGCGGGCGGCAAAATGAAGGGAATGGCGGACGTGGAAATCATCGTGCCGCACAACGGCGCGGCTGACCGCATTCAAGAGTGCCACATCGCCATCGGACACATCATCATTCAACTCGTCGAAGAAAACTTCGGATACTTCGGAACCTAATCCCCAAACGCCGTGAACGTCATTGAAGGCAAGCTTTCCGCAAAAGGATTGAAGTTCGCCATCGTCGCGTCGCGTTGGAACGATTTTATCGGCGCAAGGCTCATCGACGGCGCGATTGATTGCATCGTGCGACACGACGGCAACGCCGACGACATCGCGCTGTATCGTTGCCCCGGCTCGTTTGAGTTGCCAATGGTCGTCAAGAAGGTCGCCGACTCGAAGCGATACGACGCGGTGATTGCCATCGGCGTGTTGATTCGCGGCGCGACTTCGCACTTCGACTACATCGCCAGCGAAGCCACCAAAGGCGTTGCGCAAGCCGCGCTCGATTCGGGCGTGCCCGTTGCTTACGGCGTGCTCACGACCGACACGATCGAGCAAGCCATCGAGCGCGCTGGCACGAAAGCGGGCAACAAAGGTTGGGAAGCCGCCGCCGCCGCCATCGAGATGGCGAATCTTTATCGCCAAATCGACGCTTGATTATCGGCTCAATTTTGCCGCGCCCCACTCATAACCATCAGGCTCGCAAATCGCCACCTGCACGCTTTTGAGTTTGAGCGTCGGATTCTGCGCCGCAAAGCGCGACTCGATTGATTGTTCAAAGGCGCGAAAGAAATAGCCGCCGAGCGTCTCGCACGTTGGAGTCGCTCGCGCGGGCGCATCGAGCAAAGGATTTTCGTTGAGAAAGGTTTGCGAGAGCGGAGCGATTACGCCCTCAAACGCCTTGCGCGCGTCGAGCAGGTTGATGATCATTCCGTTTTTGGGTTCGCCCGAAATCACGACTTCCATTCGCCATAAGTGCGGATGCGGTTCGGGGCGAGCGGGAAGCGAATGAGAGGCGACAAACTCGAACTTCAAGAGCAGTTCCGCTGTCATATCGCTTTTGAAAAATCATATCGTCTGCCTTTCCACTCCGCGCCTCCGCCGAAGAAAATCCATCGCATTGAGTTGAACGCGATGGCGATGAACATCGCAACCGAAAGCGAATGCAGAACGGCGTAAAGCGCGTTCAAGCGAAATTTAATCGCAATCAACGCGCGCATCAAAATCGCCAAAAGGCTCTGCGCGAGCGGAAGCCAAAAGAACGCCAGCGACCATTCGCCCCTGACGAGCGCGGCGAGCGCAAACAGGTTTGGCGCGACGAAACAAGCAAACATCGCCGCGCATATCATCAGCAACCCAGGCGCGTTGTAGCCCAAGCCCGCAAAGAGATTCTTTGAAAAGCCGCGAAACGCCTCGCCCAAACCGCGATACATTCGGCACTCGACGGCATCGATGCCATTCATCACCATCGCTCTGCCGCCTGCGCGCTTGACCGCTTTGACAAGCCACACATCTTCCACGATGTTGGATTTCACCGCTTCGTGTCCGCCAATCCGCTCATACATTGCCCTGCGAAACAAAATGAATTGTCCGTTGGCAAACGAGAACGCGCCATTTTGGCTTCGCCAAATCATTCGCATCGGCAAGAAGCACATAATCAAAAAGTGCACGAGCGGCACGATGACGTTTTCCCAAAACGAACCGAGAATTTGATGCGGCACGATCGAGAGCATAT
Organism: Chloroherpetonaceae bacterium; assembly: GCA_025055975.1. Lineage (GTDB taxonomy): Bacteria > Bacteroidota > Chlorobiia > Chlorobiales > Thermochlorobacteraceae > JANWWM01. Next base: position 14,043 of record JANWWM010000031.1, read on the forward strand.
CGGCGTTTGTCCGCTCCATTGAGCAAACGGCGCGCCAAAGCGCGTCGGGGCGATGAATCGTGTCGGCATCGGTGAAGAGCAACACGTCGCCTTTGGCGACTTTGGAGAGTTGAAAGCACGCCCAACATTTGCCCACCCAGCCTTCGGGCAACGCCGCGCCCGAAACGACGCGCAACATTGGCAATTCCGCTTGAAGTCGCGCCAGAATCGCGCCCGTTTGGTCGACGCTGTGGTCGTCGAGCACGATGACTTCAAAGTTTGGATACGATTGCGCGCACAGCGAGCGCGCGCACGCTTCAATCGAGCGTTCCTCGTTGCGAGCGGGCACGAGAATCGAAACGAAAGGCGACGCGCCGCGCGAACCGCGAAACAACGGCTTCACATCGCGCCAATTCAACAGCAAGATCCCGAAAAAGACCAACAGACAAGCCAAGATGAACAGCTGGTAGAGAAGCATCGGCGAAGCGAATGCGTCATCGAGAGTCATTGGCGCGAAAAGAATTTCAGGTTGCGTCGCAAGACGTTGCGTTCAAGATTGATAATTCGCGGATGGCGTCGCGGGTTCGGGCTTTGGCGCGAAGTCCGCGACGATTTCTTTGGCGAGACTCAAACTTTCTCGCGCCTCGATTTTGCTCGGATAAAACTTCGCAAACTTCACGAGGTCGGCGCGCTCGAAAATTCGTCGATACCGCTCGACGCTCTCGTAGCGAATTTTGGCTTGCAGAGCGGCGAGAATTTCCGACGTGATTTGCTCCAACGCGGGAATGTCGTAAGCGCGCTCGATTAGTTCGCGCAACAGGTCGGAAAGGTCGCTGTAAAATTTCTTGAAGTCTTCTTGCGTCTCCAACGGATACGATTCCAACGCGGCGAGTTTTTCGAGCGCGACTTGATAGGGCGATTTTTCGGGAACGACGAGTTTCGGTTTTTCGGTCTTGCGCCGTTTTCGCCACGATGCGAAAAGCCAATAGCCGCCCGCGACGAGCAATGCCAGCGCCAGCGCACCCGCGACATAAACCCACGCGGGCACGGGAAGCGTCTGAATCGGCTTGATGTCGTTGATGTCTTTGACCGTCGTGTCCAAGACGGAGCGCACGTAAATCATCTTCGAGTCCAATCGCAGAACGCCCGTGTCGCGTCCGCTTGCGTCGGCGTAGCGCAGGTCGAGCGGCGGAACGATTTGCGCGCCCGTGTCAAAAATCGTGAGCGCGTATTGCCATCGCTCCGTAACGACGCCGTCGCGTTCTTCTTCGGAGAGTTTTTTGCGCGAGCGAATTTCGAACGGAAAGAACGCGACCTCGTCCGTATCGACGGGAAGAATGAAGAATTGCCTTTCGCCGCGCGTCAGCGCCAGCGAATAGAACACGTTGTCGCCAACGAGACATGTGTCGGGCGAGATTTCCACGACGGCTTTCGGCTCTTGCCCAAGCGCGACAAGCGGCGCAAGCCCGACGAGACAAAGCAGAGCGACGCGGTTCATCATCGACGAAGTTCGCGTTGTTTGAAAAAGGCGGCGAGCGGGCGAATGTAGGATTCGTCGGTCGAGACGCTCACCATATCGATTTGCAACTTTTGCAGAGCGACCTTGCGTCGCTCTTGCAGTTCTTGCATTCGCTTGGCGTAGTTCAAACGAAATTGCTCGTCGTAAGTGTCGGCGATGAAATGCTCGCCCGTTTCCGCGTCTTCCAGTTCCAGAAGTCCGACGGCGGGCAACTCAAACTCCGACTTGTCGGTGATTTGAATGACGACGAAATCGTGCTTTTGGTTCATCATTCGCAAGGGTTTCTCGTAGTTGGAGTCCATTAGGTCGCTGACGAGAAACACGATGGCTTTGCGCTTCAAGATGCGCGAGGCGAACTCGACGGCGTTGGCGATGTTGGTGCGTTTGCTTTTCGGCTCGAAGTAAAAAATCTCCCGCAGAATTCGAAGCACATGCGTCCTGCCCTTGCGCGGCGGAATGAAGAGCTCGACTTGGTCGGTGAAAATGATGAGTCCAACCTTGTCGTTGTTTTTGATGGCGCTGAAAGCGAGCGTGGCGCAAATTTCGGCGGCGTAATCGCGTTTGAATTGTTTGCGCGTTCCGAAGAATCCCGACCCCGACCCATCGAAGAGAATCATCAAGGTTTGTTCGCGCTCTTCCTCGAAGACCTTGATGAACACGTCGTCTTTGCGCGAGGTGACGTTCCAATCAATCGCTCTAACGTCGTCGCCGTATTGATATTCGCGCACTTCGGCGAACTCCATTCCCTTGCCTTTGAAGGCGGAGTGATATTCGCCGCCGAAGATGTTGTTGACGAGTCCTCGCGTGCGAATTTCCAGTTGGCGAATCTTCTTGAAAATTTCCGCGAGATCAGGCTTCGACATTAGCGCGAGAGATTCAGCGTTTTGCGTTTGAATTCAAACGCGATTCGTTTTCTAAACGAAGCAAATTTCAATTTCAGAATCGGCTCAAGCTTCAAAATCTTGAACGCCATTGAGCGAATAGACCGCGGGGCTCCGACGCGCCGCACGTGAAAAAAACGCATTCGGGCATTTCTTTTCCGCTTTGGCAAGCACGTCCAAGACCGTTTCGCCCATCACGAACTCTTCCGTTTCGCAATTGATGCAGATGATTTTGCCGTTGCGTTTCGGATCCGATCGTTTTCTGAAAGCGCGCTCGCAAATCGCTTCGCCTTTCGGCGCGTCTCTTCGGCTCGTTTTCAGCCAAGCCTGAGCGCGAGCGGATTTTTGCGGAATGGTCTTTTTCATTTTTCGGTCAAGGCACGCTGACGGCGTTGAGCACTTTTCGCACGATGTCTTCGGGCGCGATGTTTTCGGCTTCGGCTTCGTAGGTCGGAATGATGCGATGCCGAAGCACGTCGTAGGCGATGGTCTTGACGTCTTCGGGCGTGGTGTAGCCGCGTCGGTTCAAGAACGCATTGGCGCGCGCCGCAAGGTTCAGGTTGATCGTGGCGCGAGGCGACGCGCCATAGGCGATGAAGTTTCGCAACTCGTTCAAGCCGTATCGCACAGGCTCGCGCGTCGCAAACACGATGTTGACGATATACTGCTCGACTTTCGGGTCGATATACACGTCGTTGACGACCCTGCGCGCGCGCAAAATTTCCTCGACCGTCACGCACGGCTGAATCGGATCGCTTTTTTCCGTGCGCGCTTGTCGACGCATAATCTCCATTTCCTCTTCGGGCGACGGATAGCCGACTTTGAGCTTCATCATAAAGCGGTCGACTTGCGCTTCGGGCAGGGGGTATGTGCCTTCTTGCTCGACGGGGTTTTGCGTCGCCAAAACCAAGAAGGGATTGTCGAGCTTGTAGGTTTGCTCGCCGATGGTTACTTGTTTTTCCGCCATCGCTTCAAGCAAGGCGGATTGCACTTTGGCGGGGGATCGGTTGATTTCGTCGGCGAGAATGATGTTGGCGAAGATGGGTCCTTTCTTCGTCGTAAACTCCATCGTCTTTTGATTGTAAATCATCGTGCCAATGAGGTCGGCGGGCAGAAGGTCGGGCGTGAATTGAATGCGTTGAAATTTCAGGTTCAGGGCTTTGGCGAGCGAACTGACGGTGAGCGTTTTGGCAAGCCCTGGCACGCCTTCGAGCAAGATGTGTCCGTTGGTCAAAAGCCCAATCAGCAAACGGTCAATCACGTAGCGCTGACCCACGACCACTTTGGAAATTTCCTCGCGGATTTTCTCGACGAAGGCGGATTCGATGCGAATTCTCGCATTGAGTTCCTCAATGTTGATGGTGTCGATCATGGAATGGCGGTTTTGCGGTTTAGCGTTTTTTGTCGTCTTGACCGGGCACGTAATACATCGTGCTAAACGCCCAAATCAGCAAGGCAATTCCGCCAACGGTCAAGAGAAACGATAGCGCGGGGTTGATTTCAATCACGTCGTTCAAAATTCCGAAGCGCGGCGCGAAGAGAATCGCAAGGTTCATTCCAAGCAGAAACAACAGCACGCGCGAAAACTTTGGAACGGGTTGCGCCCCCTTTTTATCTTGGTCTGACGGCATTTGGCAAAACGATTTCGTTATGATCATTCTCGGCGTTGAATCCAGTTGCGACGACACGGCGGCGGCGGTTCTCAAAGGCGACGTCGTGGCTTCGAACATCATCTCCTCGCAACTTGCGCATCGTGAATTTGGGGGAGTCGTGCCGGAACTCGCCTCGCGCGAACACGATCGACGCGTCGTCTCCGTCGTTCAACGCGCTTTGGAAGAAGCGAATATAAAAAAATCCGACCTCGACCTCGTGGCGGCGACCGCAGGTCCGGGACTGATTGGCGCAACGCTTGTCGGACTAAACTTCGCGCAAGCTTTCGCCTACGCACTCTGCAAACCTTTCGTTCCCATCAATCACATTGAGGCGCACATCTTCTCCACCTTCATCGAGCCGCCGTTTCCGAGTTTTCCTTTCGTCTCGCTCACCGTGTCGGGCGGGCACACGATGCTCGCCATCGTTCAAGACGATTTGAGCTACAAGGTCATCGGACGCACCATTGACGACGCGGCGGGCGAAGCCTTCGACAAAACGGGCAAAATGCTCGGACTGCCCTACCCCGCGGGTCCCGTCATCGATAAACTCGCGCGACAAGGCGATCCGAATTTTCACAAGTTTCCGCAAGCGCTCACGAAAGGCTACGAAGAAAATTTCGACTTCAGCTTTTCAGGCTTGAAGACGTCGGTTCAAACCTACCTTGCGAGCCAATCGCCAGAGTTCATCGAGACGCATCGCGCCGACCTTTGCGCCTCGATTCAAGACGCCATCACGTCGGTCTTGGTTTTGAAGACGATGCGAGCGGCGGCGAAGTTCGGCGTGAGAACCATCTCCGTCGCGGGCGGCGTGAGCGCCAATTCCGAACTGCGCCGAAAGTTCGAACAAGCCTGCGCCGAAAAAGGCTTCTCGCTCCACGTTCCAAAGCCAATCTACTCGACCGACAACGCGGCGATGATTGCCTCTCTCGCAAAGCTCAAAGCGGAGCGCGGGCGACTCGATTCGCCGTTGCGTTACGACCATTCCGCGTTTGCGTCGTTTCAAGCGTAGCCCTAATGAAAGCCAAACCGTTTCTCAAATGGGCGGGCGGAAAAAGCCAATTGCTCGCGCAACTCGATGCGTTCTATCCGCCCGAACTCCGCGAGGGCAAAATCATCAAATACGCCGAGCCGTTCTTGGGCGGCGGCTCGGTGTTCTTCGAAGTGATGCAAACCTGCGACATTCGCCTCGCTTATCTTTCCGACACCAACAAAGAGTTGATTCTCGCCTACAAAGTCGTTCAAGCCAAACCCCTCGCGCTGATTGAGCGTTTGGGCGACTTGCAAACGCGATACGACCAAACCCCGCGCCACGCCCGCCAAGCGCTGTTTTTGGAGGTTCGCTCGCGCTTCAACGCGACGCGCCACCGAATCGACCACGAGCGATTTTCAGACGAGTGGATTTCGAGAGCGGCGGAATTGATTTTCCTCAACAAGACTTGCTTCAATGGCTTGTTCCGCCTGAATCGCAACGGCGAGTTCAACGTGCCGTTTGGCGATTACGAGCGTCCGAAAATTTTAGACGCGGCGAATTTGCTCGCGGCTTCGCGCTTGCTCTCGAAAGCCGAACTGCGCGTCGCCGATTACGCCGAATGCGAAGCGTTTGCCGACGAGCAGACCTTCGTTTATCTCGACCCGCCCTACCGCCCGATTAGCCGCACGTCAAGCTTCACGACCTACGCGGGCGAAACCTTCGATGACGACGAGCAACGACGCTTGGCGGAATGCTTCAAACGCCTGACCCACAAAGGCGCCAAAGTTATGCTCTCCAACTCCGACCCGAAAAACCACGACCCCAACGACGACTTTTTTGAAAAACTCTATGAAGGCTTCAACATCCAGCGCGTCCGCGCCAATCGCGCCATCAACTCCGTTGGCTCAAAACGCGGCGCCATCTCGGAACTCTTGATTCTGAACTATCAAGATGAACCACGCTTCTTGGCGCTCAATCTTTGATGCTTATCGTCTCGACGAACACGACTTTTCGCAGTCTCCGCGAATTATTACCGCCGACGAAATCAAGCAAGCAACCGCTCACTTCAGAAGAACGGCGGAAAAGGAGGTTCGCATCCTTTGCAAGCAGGATAGCCGAGAGGAGAGACCCGCCGTTTTTCAGCAAAAGGGATTGTTCATCCTACCCGTGAAGAACGGCGAATATGCAATCATTCAAGGAGAGGGATACGTAGACATACCGCAAATTCAAAGTCCCGTTCAGACATACAGATACGGGCTCGATTTTCCGCTCGAGACATCCTTAGTTGGAAACTCTGAAATGCAGCATCTGGACTTTGCGTTCGCTTCGAGCCTAATTCGGTCATTCTTGGTTCAAAGCGCAAGGTTCGAGATTGCAGCGTAGTCTGCGCGCCTTCAAGGAAGAACAAAAAAGGCGATTCGCCTTTCGGCAAATCGCCTTTGACGCTTTGAGACGCTCTGGCGCGGTTACTTCTTCTTTTTCTTGCCGGGCTGTTTCGGCTCGATGAAGCGCAAGACTTTGAACTCAATGCGGCGGTTTTGTTCGCGTCCGACTTCGGTGCTGTTATCCGCCACGGGTTCTTTGTCGCCCGCGCCTCTAACGACCATGTTGCGAGCGGGCACTTTCTTCTTGACGAGGTAATTCTTGACCGCTTGCGCGCGTTGACGCGAGAGCGCAAGGTTGCGACGCGGATTGCCGACGTTGTCGGTATGACCCGAAATTTCCACGACCATATCGGGACGCTCCAAGAGTTCGGCGGCGATTTCGTCAAGCTTCGGATAATCGCTCTTCTCGATGATTGCCTTGCCGCTCGCAAAGTTGATCTTGTAAGCGAGTTTTTCGCCGACCTTCAACGTTTTAAGCGATGGTGGCGGCGGTGGCGGCGGTGGCGGCGGTGGCGGCGGTGGCGGCGGAATGACCGTAACGGTCGCCGTGTTCGTAATCGTGCCGCCCTTGCCAATCGCCGTGAGCGTGTAGGTGGTCGTCTTGCTTGGCGTTACCGTGCGCGAGCCTGCGGTGTCGACCATCTGTCCGTCCAGCATCACCGTGTCGGCGAACATCACCGACCAAGTGAGCGTCGCGGATTTGCCCTGATCGATTGAGGTGGGCGATGCGCTGAACGAAACCGACGGAGATAGTGGCGGCGGTGGCGGCGCGTAATCGCCGAAGTAGATGTTCAACCCAAGCATTCCCGTCAGCAAGCCCGAATTAAGGTCGGCGGCGCGAGCGGGCGCGGCGGTAACGACATTCACTTCTCTGTAAGGCACGCCCGTTAGCCTGTCGCCAAGGAGGACGTTGTAAGCCACGTTGGCGTCAAGGCTGACGCGCTCGCCAAGAAAGAGTTCTGCGCCAATGCCGCCCACGGCGCCTCCAAGCGGAGCGTTGTCGCGGTATGCCGTTGCATTGGCGATGCCTCTTCCGTTGATGCGCACCGAGGGCTCCGAAACGCCAGGAAATTGAACGGAGCCACCCGCGAAGATGTAAGGATTGAAAACGCTTTTGGTGAGAAAGTTATACTGCAACGTGAGATTCGCGCCGACGATGCCTGCGCCGCCGATGCCCAAAACGGCAAAGCCTCCGCCTGTGGCATTGACCGTTTTCTTTCCTGCGCCCGTACCTTGATAGGCGGCTTGCAAGTTGAGATTGAATTCGGGCGAAAGGAAGAGCTTGAATTTCAGCGCGGCAAGGTAGCCCAATTGGGTATCATAGTAATGAAACGGCAAGTTAAACCCGCCGCCGACCCCGATGCCGATTTTCGCGCCTTCGGAGTCGCCGCGCTCCCCTTGAATTTGCGCCGACGCGCTTCTGAACAACAGCAGAAGCGCAAGGCATAGCGCTGCCAGCGATTTGAGCGATGGATTTTGTCTCTGCATAGCAAAATGAGTGGTTTGAGTTGAAGAGAAAGCAGGAAAAGAACATTTGATTTTCACGGTTGCGGGGCTTTCTTATCGACCACGGTCGCCATCAATTCCGCTTCGCAGACCAGATCGCCGCGCACGAAGGCTTGCGACGTGAATTGACAGACGTTGCGTCGTCGGCTTTTCATCGTGGATTCAATTACGAGCGTGTCTCCTGGCAGAACGGGCTTTCGAAATCGGGCTTTGTCGATGCCCATAAAATATACGAGTTTTTCGTCCATATTTTCGTTGCCATTGAGCAGCAAAATGCCGCCCGACTGCGCCATCGCTTCCAAAATCAAGACCCCTGGCATCACGGGATTGCCAGGGAAGTGTCCCTGAAAGAAAGGTTCGTTGATGGTTACGTTCTTGATCGCCACGATTCTTTCATCGAGCTTGAATTCCGTAATCTTGTCAATCAAAACGAACGGATAGCGGTGCGGCAGGATGCGTTGAATGGCGTTGGCATCGAAGACCACGCCCGCTTTTTTCTCGTGCTGGAATTTGCGCGCGAGTTTGTTCTTCTCGACAAGCTTGCGTAGTTTCTTGACGAACTCCACGTTGGCGGCATGTCCAGGGCGAGCGGCTAAAATTTGCGCCTTGATGGGCATTCCAATCAAAGCGAGGTCGCCCATCAGATCGAGCAATTTGTGCCGCGCCGGTTCGTTCTTGAAGCGCAACGGCTTGCCGTTCAAGATGCCGTTTTCTCCCAGCTCCAACTTCACGCCCGACTTGCTGATTTTGCGCGCAAGATCGTCCAGCTCGGCTTGCGAGAGTTTCTTGTCGACGATGACGATGGCGTTTTCCACGTCGCCGCCCTTGATTAAGCCTTGATTCGCCAAATCCGCCACTTCCGAAAGGAAGCAGAAGGTTCGAGCGGGCGCGTATTCTTTGAGAAATTCTTGTTCAAGATTGAACAGCCCCGTGTGTTGAGAGCCAAGCGCGGGGTTGTTGTAATCGACCATCACGGTGATGCGAAAGTCGTCAAGCGGGAGCGCGACGATGTCGATTTGCTTTTCGGCGTTGTGATAATGAACGGTCTCTTCAATGACCAAATAGTTTTTGGGTTCGGATTGATTCTCGAAGCCAACGGCGGCGAGCGCTTCGGCGAACATCTTGGCGCTGCCGTCGCAGACGGGCGGTTCGGGTCCTGTCAGCTCAATCCGACAGTTATCGATTTGCAAGCCATAGAGCGAGGCGAGCACGTGCTCGGTGGTGTGGACTTTCGCGTCTCCAACGCCAATGGTCGTGCCACGACGAATGTCGATCACGTGGTCGATGTCGGCGGGAATTTCAGGCGAGTTCGGAAGGTCGACGCGGACGAAACGATAACCGTAGTTTTCGGGCGCGGGCTTGAACGTAATCATGCATTCTTGCCCCGTGTGCAAGCCCGTTCCGAAAATCGAGACCTCCTTTTTGATCGTGCGTTGATAGATGAGCATTCTCGTTTTTTGCGTCGTTGTTTGAAAACTCACTTCACTCTCGCCATCGTTCCGTTTGAAAATCGGATGATGTTCATCGCGCGATTCACGTTGCCGCCGTCGAAGAAGGCGGGAATGTGATGCGTCGCAATGGGCGGCGCGTTTTTCAGAGCTTCGGCGAGATTTTGCTCGGCATCGCGCGCCAGCGCGATTTGGCAAAGATAATTCATCGCGTCGTATCCAAGCCAAAAGAACGCATTGGGTTCTTCGCCGAAGCGCGCCTTGCAAAGATTGGCGACGCCGCTCGTCGCCGAGTTCTCGCCAAGATGAAAGTCGCTCGCGTAGTAGAAGTTTGCGACAAGTTCGCGGTTGTTCAACAGTCGTTCATCGAGCCAATCCGACGTGCCGAGCAATTCGCCTTGAATGTTGTAGAAGCGCAGTTGCGAGAGCGCGATTGCGACGGCTTCGGGCGAGGTCATTGGCAAGTAAATCACATCGAACCGCGTCAGCGGGTAGCCAAATTCTTTGTCAAACGCAAGGTTCAACGGTTCGAGCGCCTTCGTGAAGCTGCTGAATTTTTCAGGGAGCAAGGCGAAGAATTTGACCTCGCCGCCGAGTTTTTCGAATTCCGCCTTGAAGCCCAGCGCCATTTCCTTGCCGTAGGTGCTATCCTGCGCGAAAACGCCCGCGGTTTTGGCGTTCAAGTCTTGAATCGCAAATCGCGCGATGGCGGCGCCGCGCTCCTTGTGCGTCGGGTTGAATTGAAAGCTCATTGGCGAGACTTTCGAGATGCGCTCGTCGGTCGCCGTCGGCGTAACCATCACCACGCCCCGCGAGGCGCAGTAATGCGACACGGCGATGGCTTCCTCGCTATACATTGGTCCCAAAATCACCTGCGCGGAATCTTTGTCGATGAGCGACTTGGCTTGCTCGACGACGCTTTCGGGGCGAAGTCCCGACGTGCTCCGAATCGAGAGATGCAAGAAGACGTTTTGCGAGACGCGATTGGCTTCGTCTTTGGCGAGAATCGCGCCGAGCAGAAGTTTCGAGGCGCCCAAATCGCTTGAATTGTCAAATGGGTTCAGCGTCGCAGGCAGAAGAACGCCAACGCGCAAGCGTTTGGCGTAGCCGTTTTTGAGTTGCATGGCTTGGAATTTCAAGTCCGCCGCGCGTCTTTGTTCGTCGGGGTCAAGCGTCGGATTTTGGTCGCGGAATCGCGTCAGTTCCGCGATCGCTTCGCTGAACGCGCCACGACGCAAGAGATGCTCGACGATTTTGAACTCGAACAGCGAGCGCAGCGCGGGGTTCTGAATCGCGGGCAACGTCGTGCGCAACTCTTGCTCGGAAAGATAGGCGTTGACAAGAAGCGTTAGGTAACGATGGGCTTTTGCGATTAGCGCGCCGCCGCTCGCCATTGTCCAGTCGTTTGGAACGAGCGAAACGAGTTGCTGCGTCGCCCCGACATAATCGCCCTGACGCGCGCGAAGGACGGCTTTGTCGAAGAGCAGTTCCGAGCGAAGCGCGGGCGCAAGAGTCGCGTTTTCAAGCGCGGCGTGAAGAATGCCGGCTTCGAGGTAACGCTCGAGCTGAATGAGGGCTTTGGCTCGCCACAGCATTGCGAGCGTTTTTTGTTCCGCGCTTGCGCCGTCGGCGCGTTCCACGCCGCAAAGCCAAAGGCTATCGGCTTCTCGGTATCGCTCGTCGGCATAGAGCGCGAGGGCTTGTTGAAACTTTTTCTCCCAAGACTGCGCCAGTTGCTTTTTGAGTTCCTTCTCAACATCGATTGTCGAGCCGCTTTTTTTTGGCGCCTCTTCCTCGATTACCTTGCGCTGTTTGCGCTGCGCGAGAGCTTCGGTCGGAAACGCGAGCGCAACGCATGCGACCAAGACGGCGCAGATTTTTATCGCTTGAACATGCGTCATAGTCGATGGCTCGGCGCTTCATTCAAAATTCAGCCCAAAATGTCTTTGAACGATCTCGAGCATAAAGGCGTGAATTTTTCCGTTTGAGGCGATGATGTGCCCCGATTTCAAGAAGTTCCCGTCGCCCTTGAAGTCGGTAACCATTCCGCCCGCTTCCTTGACGATGAGCGCGCCTGCGGCGATGTCCCACGCATTGAGATTATACTCCCAAAACCCATCGAAGCGTCCGCAAGCCGTGTATGCCAAATCGAGCGCGGCAGAGCCAGGGCGACGCAACCCTGCGGTGTTCAAAAGCATATCCTTGAAGAGCGCCAGATAATTGTCGAGATGTTCATACATTCGGTATGGAAAGCCCGTCGCCAAGAGCAAGTGATGACTTTTGTGGTTGCGCGACACGCGCGTTCTGCGATTGTTGAAGTATGCGCCGCCGCCGCGCTCCGCCGAGAACAGTTCCTTTGCGATGGGGTGATAAATCGCGCCGCACAAAATTTCGTCGTTCTCGTCGACCAGCGCGACGCTCACGGCGAAGAACGGAAAATTGTGAATGAAATTCAGCGTGCCGTCCAAGGGGTCGATAATCCATCGCCGACCCGACGAGCCTTTTTCCAGCGTGCCCTCTTCGGCGACGATTTCGTCGCTTGGAAATTTCTTGCGCAGAAACGACACGATGAGTTCCTCGCATGCTTTGTCGACCGCCGTTACGAAATCCTTTGGATTCTTCTGACGCACCTGTCCCGCGCCCAGAGTTCCGAAATTTCTTCGAGCGTGTTTCCCTGCAAGCTTGGCGGCGTTGATGGCGGCGATGAGTTCTTTTGTCATTGACCGATTCGCTTTCGGATTCGCAACCGCGAAACCAACTGCGCAAAGTTCGCGTTCCTCTGCGTAGTCGCAAGAACCGCAAAGTTACGACAATCGCTAACGATTTTCGAGCGTCGTCAAAAACGCCTTCCGTTTCATCGCTCAACATGCGTCGCTTTGATTCGCCGCTCATTGAGATACGCCAAGCGCGTCGCGTCTACAATTCGGACCGAGCGCCCGTCTATGCGCTCAACGGCGTGAGTTTCGAGATCCACGAAGGAAGTTTCGTTTCCGTCGTCGGCAAATCGGGAAGCGGCAAATCCACGCTGCTGAACTTGATTGGCGGAATGGACAAGCCCACGTCGGGCGAAATCATCGTCGGCGGGAAAGTCGTCTCCAAGATGACCTCGAAGCAACTGGCGCTCTACCGCCGCGAAGCGGTGGGAATGATTTTTCAATCGTTCAATTTGATTCCGAACATGAGCGCGCTCGACAATGTCGCGCTTCCGCTTTTCTTTGCGGGCGTTTCGGAGAAGGTTCGGCTTGAACGCGCTTCCGAACTGCTTAGGCTCGTGGGGCTGTCGCACCGAGCGACGCATCGCCCAACCGAACTAAGCGGCGGCGAACAGCAGCGCGTTGCCATCGCTCGCGCCCTCGTGGCGAATCCGCTGTTCATTTTAGCCGACGAGCCGACGGGCAATTTGGACACGCGCACGACGGAAGAAATCGTCGCGCTCCTGCAACGACTTCATCAACAAGGCAAAACCATCGTGATGATTACGCACGACCTTTCGCTCGCCGAGAGGCTCTCGACGCGCATCATTACGCTCAAAGATGGCGTCGTCGTCTCCGACGAAGAGCGCGAACCGCAACCGCACGGCGCCCCATGACGCTCGCGGAACGCTTGAACCAAATCCCCGTCGATGAACGCTTTGGCGTCGGCATTCTTTCGGGCACGTCGGTCGACGGCATCGACGTCGGGTTGGCGCGACTGCGCGGAAGCGGCGAAACGACATCGATCGACTTGCTCGCCTTTCAAACCTTCCCGATTCCGCCAGCGATTCGAGCGCGGATTCTCAAAAATTGCGACCTCAACGCCGCAAGGCTCGACGAACTTTCGCAACTAAATTTTCTCGTCGGAGAACTCTTCGCCGATTGCGCGTTGCGCTTTCTCAAACGCCACCGCCCCCAGCGCGTTGATTTCATCGCGTCGCACGGGCAAACCGTTTGGCACAACCCCAAGCGCGAAACCATCGGCAAGTTCCGCGTTGGCTCGACGCTTCAACTGGGAAACGGCAACGTCATCGCGCATCGGACGGGGATTCTCACGATTTGGGACTTTCGCTCCGCCGAGTTCGTTTTCGGCAAAGAGGGCGCGCCGCTCGCGCCGCATCTCGACTTCGTCTTGTTCCGACACCCGACGAAAAATCGCTTGCTTCTAAACATCGGCGGCATCTCTAACATCACCGCGCTCAAAGCCAACGCCAAGAAAGACGACGTGATTTTCTTCGACGCAGGTCCAGGCAACGTGCTCATAGACAAAGCGGCGCAACGCTTTTTCGGCAAACCTTTCGATCGCGACGGCAAATTCGCCGCGAAAGGAAGGGTCAAGGACGATCTTCTGCGGCTCTTGCTTCAAGAGCCGTTTTACCAAAAACAGCCGCCCAAATCCACGGGACGAGAACTTTTCACGGACGCATACTTTCAGCGCATTTTGCGGCTCGCCAAAGGCTTGTCGCCAAACGATCTTCTCGCCACGCTCGTCGCGCTTACGGCGGAAAGCGTTGCGACGCAAGCCAGGAAGTTCGTTCTGCCCAAGATGCCCATCGACGAAGTGATCGTGAGCGGCGGCGGCGCGAAGAACAAAACGCTTATGAAGATGCTTTCAGAGAAACTTTCGCCCGCTCGCGTGATGCGGCAAGACGAGCTTGGCGACGCGCCGATTCCCGCCAAAGCCAAAGAAGCCGTGCTTTTCGCCGCGCTTGGGAACGAGCTTCTTTCGGGCAAGAGCGCTTCGATGACGACGCCCGCCTTGCTCGGCGCGATTTCGTTTCCGCCGTAGCGGAAAAGTTTTATCTTGCCGTTCCGCTCGTCAAAAAAACCATCTGCGTTCATAATGGCTTCAAGAGCGTTTGCCATTCTCGCGCCCGTCGTGGCGATTCTCGCCGCGTTTTTCATTGGAGGCATTTTCATCGCGCTCATTGGCGAAAATCCGCTGGAGATCTATGGCAAGATGTTGGAGCGCACGCTTGGAACTCCATATGGGTTTGGGCAAACCTTGTATCGCGCCACGCCGCTCGTGCTGACGGGGCTTGCGGTGGCGATTCCGTTTCAAGCGGGCTTGTTCAACATTGGCGGCGAGGGACAAGCGCTCGTTGGCACGTTTGCGTGCGCGCTCGTTGGCGCGTTTCTGCCGCCATCAACGCCGTCGCCGTTTGCGATCGCGATTTGTTTGAGCGTTGCGGCGATCGCGGGCGGCGCTTGGGGCGCCATCGCAGGCGCGTTGAGAGCGCGCTTCGGCGTGAGCGAAGTCATCACGACGATTATGCTCAACTTCATCGCGTCGGCGATCGTGGGCTACTTGCTCACGAATCGATTTGCCGTTCCCGCCACGACGCACACGCCCGAAATCATTGAATCGGCGCGGCTGGCGCGGCTCGACGAGTTCGGCGGCTTGTTTCATCGCGCGCCCGTCAATGTCGCGCTGTTTCTTTCGCTCGCGGTGGCGGCGGGCGCGCATTTCTTCGTCTTCAAAACGAAATCGGGCTACGAACTTCGCGCCATCGGCTTCAACGCGGAAGCGGCGCGATACGCCGGCATCAACGTGAACGCGCACGTCTTCGGCTCAATGACGCTCGCGGGCGCGCTCGCGGGCTTGGTGGCGGCAAACTACGTGATGGGCTACAAATGCTACTACGAGTTCGGCGCGACATCGGGCGTGGGATTTCTCGGCATCGCCGTGGCGATGCTCGCCAACTCTCATCCCGCGTGGATCGCGCTCTCCGCGTTCCTTTTCGGCACGCTCGATTACGGCGGACTTACCATCAACGCCTATGTGCCAAAGGAGATCTTTCTCGTCATTCAAGCCCTCGTGATTCTCTTCATCATCGTCGCGCAAAAGTTCAAGGGCGACGCCATTTTCGCCAAATAAAACGCCGACGCGACGTGGTTCGTTATCTTTGGCTCAAACTTCAACCCAATACGCGCATGCGCAGGCGTTTGCCGTTGATTGTCGCTCTCGTTTGTTCGTCTTTGGCGGCGCAACCGACTCCCGACCTTCCGACGAAACCGCCGCTCACGCCCGACATTTTCGCGCTTCGTTGGCAATGGGCGGATTCCGCGCTCGCCCAACTGTCGCTCGAAGAAAAGGTCGGACAAGTTTTTTGCGTTCAAAGTTACGCTCGATACAAGAGCGATGACGACGACGCTTTCGTCAAAAATTCCGAGCTGATTCGTCAGGGCAAAGTTGGCGGCGTGATGTTCGCGCGAGGCGACGTCTATGAAGCCGCGATGCTCGCCAATCGTTATCAGCGCGTCGCAAAAATTCCGCTTTTGATTTCCGCCGATATGGAATGGGGCGTTTCCATGCGCATTGACCGAAGCACGGAGTTTCCTTGCGCGATGGCGATCGCGGCGACGCGCAATCCCAATTACGCCTTCAAAGTCGGCGAAATCACCGCCAAAGAAGCCCTTGCGCTCGGCATTCATCAAAACTACGCGCCGACGCTCGACCTCAACAACAATCCCTACAACCCCATCATCAATTCGCGCGCGTTCAGCGAAGATCCCTCGCTTGTGGCGACGATGGCTTCCGCCTTCATCAACGGCGCGCAAAAAGCGGGAATGATCGCCACCGCCAAGCACTTCCCTGGACATGGCGACACCGACACCGATAGCCACAAAGATTTGCCCGTGTTGAACTTCGATAAATCGCGCCTTCAAAACCTTGAACTCAAACCGTTCAAACGCGCCATCGAGGGCGGCGTGATGAGCGTGATGGTTGGGCATCTCGCCCTGCCCAAACTCAACGATGGCTCCTACATTTTGCCCGCTTCGCTTTCGCCCGCAATCGCAACCGACATTCTGAAATCAGAACTTGGCTTCAAGGGCTTGACGGTAACCGATGGAATGGGCATGCGCGGCGTGAGAAAGCATTTCTCCACGGGCGAAGCCGCCGTGCGCGCTTTTTTGGCGGGCAACGACGTGATTTTGCTTCCGCCCGATTCCGACGAGGCGCATTATGCGCTTCTCGAAGCCGTCCGCAATGGCGTCGTGTCCGAAGACCGCTTGAACGAATCCGTCCGCAAATTGCTCGTCTTGAAAGAGTGGCTTGGCTTGCACCGCCATCGTTTCGTCTCGCTTGATTCCGTCTCCGCCATCGTCGGCATCAAGCCACACAAGGAACTTGCGCAAGAAATCGCCGACCGCTCCATCACGCTTCTTTCCAACCGAAACGACCTGCTGCCGCTCCGAGACGACTCCATCAAACTCGTGAACATCTCGCTTCAAAATTCCGCCGCATGCGACGTCGGAAAAATTTTTCACGAAGAATTGCAAAAGCGATTTCGCAACGTGATTCGCTATCAACTGGGCGCGCACAGCAACAAAATGAATTACGACGCCGCGCTTTTCTCGGCGGAACGCGCCGAAGTCGTCGTGGTTTCCAGCTACGCCGACTCGCGCGCTTGGCAAGGCAAACTTGGGCTGGATAGAGAGCAAGACAGGTTTCTCAAAAAACTCGTTGAGCGTTTGAAGAAGAGCGGCGTCCCGCTCGCGCTCGTCTCGTTTGGCACGCCGTATCTGATTATGGGCTACGACGACCCCGACGCTTATGTCTGCGCCTACTCAGCGGGCTTGGCAAGCGAGACTGCCGTCGCCAAACTTTTGAAGGGCGAAATCCAGCCATCGGGGAAGTTGCCCGTTACGATTCCCAACCGCTACAAGTTTGGCGATGGCATCGTAGGGTGGAAGTGAGGGCTATTTGGGTTCGATTCGGACAAGGTCGGTTTTGTCAAAATCCGCGTCAAAACTCACGATGGATAGTCCGCGCTTCTTTGCCA
>JANWWM010000053.1 GCA_025055975.1 Chloroherpetonaceae bacterium
GAAGAATCCATCTGAAAGAAGCGAGGAGCGAGAATCGAGGACGCTCAATTCGCCATTCGCCATCCTTGATGGATTCCTCGCTCGCGCTCGGAACGAGAAGAAAAACGATGCGGACTTTCAGCGCGCCGTTGCGTTCGCCCGAAAATGACAAAAGCCGCTTAAAGCGGCTTTTCGGCGGTGGAGATAAGGAGATTCGAACTCCTGACCTTTGCAGTGCGATTGCAACGCTCTACCAACTGAGCTATATCCCCAACCTTGAAAAAGAACTTCTCCAAATCGGGTTGCAAAGATACAAGCGAGCCGCGACGTTTGCAAGAGCTCGATTCAAAAATTTCATTTGGATTTGAACGGGCAATTTTTAACTTTCCGCCCAAGTTTGCCGCGCAAGTTCGCTCTGCTTGCGGACAATGAGAAGAGCGTTTCGCTATCGCCTCAAACCAAACGACGTTTTACGGCAATGTGGCACAACAACATTCTCGAAACCATCGGCAACACGCCCATCGTCAGAATCAACCGTCTTGCCAAAGGCTTGAAACCGACGATTCTGGCGAAAATCGAATACGCCAATCCTGGCGGTAGCGTCAAAGACCGCATCGGAGTCGCAATGCTCGAAGAAGCCGAGCAAACGGGCAAAATCAAGCCTGGCGCGACCATCATTGAGTGGACGGCGGGCAACACGGGCATCGGGCTTGCGCTCGCTTGCGCCGTCAAGGGTTACAAACTCATCGCCGTAATGCCCGACAAAGTCTCGCAAGAAAAAATCGACTTGCTTCGCGCGTTGGGGGCGGAGGTCGTCATCACCCCAACCGCCGTCAAGCCCGAAGACCCGCGTAGCGTCTACAGCGTTACGGAGCATCTTGCCAAAACCATTCCGAACAGTTACTACCCAAATCAGTTTGAAAATATGCGCAACCCCGAAGCGCACTGCGCCACGACGGGCAAGGAAATTTGGGAACAGACCGAAGGCAAGGTTACGCACGTCGTCGCCGCAATGGGCACGGGCGGCACGATTACGGGCATCGCGCGATACCTGAAATCCAAGAATCCCGCCATCAAGTGCATCGGCGTTGATTCCCAAGGTTCGGCTTACGCGCCTTACTTCAAAACGGGCGTCGTTCCCTCCGAACTTGGCTTGTGGAAGGTCGAAGGAATGGGCGGCAGTCGAATCCCGAAGACCGCCGATTTTCAAATCTTGGACGACGTCGTCGCCGTTTCCGACAAAGACGCTTTCAACTGCGCGCGCGATTTATCGAGAATGGAAGGCATCTTCGCGGGCGGCTCGTCGGGCGCGACGATGTTCGCCACGCTCGAACTGTGCAAATCGCTCGACTCCTCCGCCGTCGTCGTCGCTATGGTTACCGACACGGGCGAACGCTACATCAGCAAAATTTACAACGACATCTGGATGAAGGAAAACAACTTCGCTCGCAGTTTGAGCGACAAATCCAAGATCACCGTCCTTGACATCGCTATGCAAAAGCGCGACCGATTGATTTATGTCGTTCCTGAAACCACTCTCGCCGAAACTTTCGAGCTGATGAAGCAAAACGAAATTTCCCAAGTCCCCGTCTTGAGCGATGGCGCGCCTATCGGAAGCATCAGCGAAAATCGCATTCTCAGCATTCTCATCAGCGACGAGCAAGCGCAACAAAACAAGGTCGTTGGGTATATGGAAAAGCCTTTTCCCATCGTCGCTCCCGAAACCACCCTTGCCGAAGCGTCCAAAGAATTCACCCGAGAGGTTTCCGCCTTGCTTGTCGAACTTCCCGACTCGACGATGCAAATCATCACCAAGTCGGATTTAATCGCGGCTATCACCGCTTAAAGCGTTTGAAAAGAACGTCTGTTTTTTATATTTGCAACCTTTTTCGGAAGATTAGCCTTGAAAGCGAAAGCAAGCGTCAAAAAAAGTCAAACGACGAAGTCCAAGTCCGCCTCCGCCAAGCCGTCGAGCAATGGCGTTTCGGCGGAATCGCGCCCTAACGAGCGGGTCGCGCCCGCGTTCAACGCCGAAAAGCGGCAAGCCATTATCGCGGGCAAAATCAAGGATATGCACTGCGACGTCTGCGGCGTTACGGGCGGCTGGGAGTATGTGGGCGATTGGCGACCGAATGACGTTCCGCGCGATTCCGAGGTCGACCCGCCCGAAGACGACAACGAGCCTAAATACTGGCTCCGATGCAAAAACTGCTCTTCCGTCTTGGTCGTCGAAGAGTGGAAAATCCAAATCAACCGCGAGAAGAGCTTGGACGAGCTGACGATCGAGGATTGCATCACTTATACGCCGCAAGGCATCTATCGCGTCGGCGACGCGATTTATCACAAAGCGCTCGACAAAATCGGCATCGTGCGTTCCAAGCAGCTCACCAATAGCGGCGCGAGCGCCATCACGATCGAGTTCAAAGACTTGGGAATGCGCCAACTGCTTGAAAACGTAACGATTGACGAAAACGGCGCGGTTTCCGACCCTGGCAAAAAAGGCAAACTGAAACTCAAAAAGATTATCAAGCGTTAAAAACGCTCGCAACTCATAAACGCGCCACAAAGCAAAGGAGGTGAATTCATTTGGTAGGCGTTCAAGCAATGGAAAACGAGCCTGTCGACAAGCTGCTCAAACGCTTCAAGAAGAAGTATGAGCGGTCAGGCACGCTCAAAGAATATCGCGCTCGCACGTTCTACACGAAGCCTTCGGTCGAGAATCGGCTGAAGCTCTCTCGGAGAAAGCGTCGAGCGCAGCGCGCTAACGAAGAGATGAACTCTTGATTCGCTTGACTAACGCTGGCGCAAGGCAATTTCCCCGCGAAATTGCCTTTTTGTTTTTTCACGATGAAAAAGCCTGAATTTCGCGGCGTCGTCGCCTCTCTTCCGCCCGACAAATCCATCTCGCACCGAGCCGCTCTGATTGGGGCGATTTCAACGGGCGAAACGCGCATCGAGAATTTTTCCTCTGGCGCGGACAATCAATCCACGCTTTCGGCGCTTTCGCGCCTTGGCGTCAAAATCCAACAAGAAGTTTCGCAAGCGAGAAGAACCGTCGTCATTCGCTCCAACGGGCTTTTCGATTTGAAGCCGAGCCAAACGCCGATTCCATGCGACAATTCGGGCTCGACGATGCGCATGCTCGCGGGCATTTTAGCCGCGCAACCGTTTCGATCGACGCTTGTCGGCGATTCGTCGTTGATGAAGCGCCCGATGCGTCGCGTCGCCTTGCCGCTCTCGCAGATGGGGGCGAGCGTCTCGCTTTCCGAAAATGGAACCGCGCCCATCGAGATTCGCGGCAGGAAACCGCTTTCGCCCATCGCCTTTGAA
The DNA here is from genome assembly GCA_025055975.1 of Chloroherpetonaceae bacterium. Taxonomy (GTDB): domain Bacteria; phylum Bacteroidota; class Chlorobiia; order Chlorobiales; family Thermochlorobacteraceae; genus JANWWM01. The sequence continues at coordinate 3,310 of JANWWM010000053.1, forward strand.
ACGCCCGTTGCGTCGGCGCAGGTCAAATCGTGCGTCATTTTCGCCGCTCTGCACGCCGATGGCGAGAGCGAAATTTCCGAGCCGATTCAAACGCGCAACCATACCGAAACGATGCTTGGGCTTCTCGATCCACGCTCGCCCGAAACGCCCCCAAAAATCAAGGTTCGCGGCTTGCGTCCGCTCGAAGCGCGCGATTTTTTCGTTCCCGCCGATCCTTCCGCCGCGTGTTTTCTCGTCGCCCTCGCGCTTCTTTCCAAAAGCCCCGAACTCGTCCTGAAAAACGTTTGCCTTAATCCGACGAGAACGGGCTTTCTTTCGATTCTCTCGGAAGCGGGCGCGACGATTCGAACCGAAAACGAGAGAACGATTGGCGGAGAACGCATCGGCGACGTCGTTTGCGCCAACGCCTCGCTCGAAACGCCGCTTCGCATCAGCGACAAAGCCCTCGTCGCAAACGCCATTGACGAACTGCCTATGCTCGCCGTTCTTTCCGCGCTGGCGACGGGCGAATTTGAGCTTCGCAACGCCGAAGAACTGCGCGCCAAAGAAAGCGACCGCATCGCCGCGCTCGTTTTGAACCTTCGCGCAATGGGCTACAAGTGCGAAGAATTTTCCGACGGGTTCGCCGTTGGCGGAAGAGAAAAAATTTTCAATGGTTCGATTCGCGTCAAGACTTTCTCCGACCACAGAATCGCCATGAGTTTCGGGATAGCGAGCCTTTTTTTCGATTCCGAACTTGTTTTGGACGATCGCGCTTGCGTTGTCGTCTCGTTCCCGAATTTTTTTGAACTTATTGATTTATTGCAATAACAGAAAATATGTTCCAAGTCTTTCGCCTTTTGCTTCTTCTCGTCGCCATGCTTCTGCCATCGTGCGACGATGCTCCGACGGGTTTCGCAACCCCGCCGCCGCGCACGGTTTCTTCGTTCCGACTGCTCTCCCCCGTTCAAAACGCCGCCATCGCCCTTGCTCCCTCCGATAGCCTGCAATTCGCTTGGGAAATCCCCATTGACATTGGCTCCGTCTCCCGCTATGCGCTTATTCTGGATAGCGACGACACGCTCGCCAACGGGCGCATTCTTACGCTTGAACTCCCGTCGGTCGATACGATTTTCTCGCGTCGCATCGCATATGTTCGGGATTCAACGGGAGTTTTCATTCCGAGAGATACGACGATTGAAAGCGTTGGATTGCAATGTTTTCTATCTTATCAAACCATCGCCAACTTGCCCTCCGTTACGCCGCCGACGGATACGCTTTTTTACGCCGTCGTGGCGACGAACAGCGCGGGCGCGGCGTTTCGCTCCGCTGATGTTTTGCGATTTGTCCTAACGCTTCAAGCCTCGCCCCGAAAATGATTTCCGCCTCGGCGTTGAAAGCGCTCCGAGAGATCGTCGGGCGCGAAAATTATTTGGATTCCGAAGCCGACAAACTGCTCTACTCCTACGACGGCACGCCGATGCTCCGCCAAAAGCCCGACGCGGTCGTGATTCCTCGGAGCGCGGACGTCGTTTCAAAAATTTTGCGCCTTGCCAACGACGAAGGGTTTGCCGTCGTGCCACGCGGGTCGGGGTCGGGGCTATCGGGCGGGAGCGTTCCCGTTCCGAACAGCGTCGTGCTTCTCTTTCCGCCGATGAACAAAATTCTCTCGATTGACGAGGTGAATCTGACGGCGAAAGTCGAAGCGGGCGTGATTACGGCGCGTTTGCAAAGCGAAGTCGAGAAGCGCGGCTTGTTTTATCCGCCCGACCCTGGAAGCGCCAACATCTCCACGGTTGGCGGCAATGTGGCGGAAAACGCGGGCGGCTTGCGCGGCTTGAAATATGGCGTAACGAAAAATTACGTCCTTGCGCTCGATGTCATTCTTCCCAGCGGCGAACCGATTGCGCTCGGCTCGGAATCGGTCAAAGACGTTCAAGGGTTGAACTTGCGCGACATCTTCATCGGCTCGGAAGGCGCGCTTGGAATTTTCACGACCATTACGTTGCGATTGCTCCCGAAGCCCGAACATTCGGTCGTGATGATGATGCCGTTTGATTCCATCGCCACGGTTGGCGAGTTCGTCGCCGAAACGATGCTTGCGCGCATTACGCCCGCGATGCTTGAATTTCTTGACCGCAACACGATTCGCGCCGTCGAAGATTACGCGAAGCTCGGACTTCCGACGAATGTCGCCGCGCTCGTTCTCGTCGAGCTCGATGGCTACAAAAGCGTCGTGGAAGCGGAAGCGCAAAAAATCGCCGCGATTGCGCGAAAACTCGGCGCCTCGTCCATCGCCTCCGCCGAAACCCTTGACGACGCGACGCGGCTGAAACTGGCGCGAAAATCCGCCTTCTCCGCTCTCGCCCGCTTGAAGCCGACGACGATTCTGGAAGACGCAAGCGTGCCGCGCTCCAAACTGCCCGAAATGCTTTTGAAGCTTGAAGAATTCGCCAAGCAAGAATCCGTGCTCGTCGGCAATTTCGGACACTTGGGCGATGGCAATCTTCACCCGACTTGCCTCATCAATGAACGCGACTCGGACGAAGTTCGCCGAAGCGAGCGTTTCTTTGAACGCGCGTTTGAAACGGCGGTCAAATTCGGCGGCGCGATTACGGGCGAGCACGGCACGGGGCTTGCGAAGAAAAAATATCTTGAAATGGCGACGGGCAAAACGCAGGTCGATTTGATGCGAAAGTTCAAGCAGATTCTCGACCCCAACAACGTTTTGAATCCCTCCAAAATGTTCGACATCGAGTCTCTTTTTCGTTCCAAGTGCGAGCGCAAAATTGCGCGCCCGACATAATCACCGTCGCTCGCCTTCCGCGGTTTTTCGCTCTTCAAGCCACCGTTCAAACTCCGCGTCCGAAACGACGCGCGCCTTGCCGAACATTTCCGACCGAACGCAGTAATCCGCGCCGACAATTTCAAACGTGCCTTGTCTCGTTGGCTTGGCTCCGACGACGACCTCTTGATTTGGAATCGCTTCCGCCTTGACGCGAAATTCGGGAATGGAAAAGCCGTGCGCTACGTCTTCCGACGAGATGACGAGCTTCAACGGCTTGCCTTCGGGCGCGACCAACTCATTGACGCTTTTTGCGCCGTTGGGATAGAGAAACGTCCATTGCCACTTTTTGCCTATCGCCTTAATCTCGATTGCGTCGGCTTCCACTCGTTGCGAATCGCGGTAAGCGGAAACGCCCCAAACGATGACGACGACGGCGAGCGCGATCGGCGCAAGCGTCCAGACGATTTCGCTTCGCAGGTTGCGAGACGCGAGAGTCATTCTGGTTTCTCGAATGAAAAAGCGCGTCCGCTTCGACGCGCGAAGTTTCAAAGGGGTTTCTTCAAGCGAAAACGCATTCATTCGTCGCGCCTGCCAAACGCGATGCGCGCAAGATCCATCTGCTCTCGGATGAGGCGTTGGGCTTGCGCCGAGAGATTTTCGCGTTGCGCGCGAGTTTCAGCGGTCTTGACGTTTTCATCGTTTGCCTTTGCGTCTTTTTTCGCGGCGTTCATACTGCTTGCTCCCAAAATGTTCTTTGAGAATGTGATAAATGTTCTTTGAAAACTCCCGTCAAATCGGCGACTTCCGTCGGAGCGAGAAATCTACTTTTCCTTGCCCTTGCCTTTTGCGACTTTCTTTTGGTCTTTTTGGTCTTTGGTCGCTCTTGCGTTTTTCGCGTTGGCTTCGGGCGGCGGCGGCTCTGCGGCTTTGAGTTTTCTTTCGTAAGCCTCGTTCACGAGCAGCTTCATCGCTTCGCCAATCGGAATCTGATAGACGCCCTCTTTTTCGTTGATAATCTTGTAAGAATTCAGTCGTTCTTCTTCGCGGGCGCGAATGTCGCGGTAAGTCGGCGCGACGACGGCGTTGGCGGCTTGCGCCTGCTCTTCCTTGCGAATCGTGAAGTAATCGGTCAAGAAGAACAAAAGACCCGTGATCGCGATCGCGCCAATGACGAAACTGACGAGAATGACGCGAGCGTCTTTCTCTTCCTGCCCGTCATCGACTCCATTGACGACGAGTTCGGTTGGCGGTTGGCTTTCTTGCGTCGTTGGCTTCAGCGTTTCGGTCGTTTCGGTCATAGTTTCTCCCAAATCAGATTAAGCGTTTTTGAGGTGAATAGAGGCTTCGATTCTTGGGTCTCCGACGGGCACGATGGACGCGGAGGTCAAGCGGTTCCAGACGAACCACAGGAAAATTCCGCCCACGCCCAAGAAGGTCGCCACGTGTTGCCACGAAAAGTTCAAGCCGTGATGCGCGTCGGGATTGACGATGGTGAAGTTCGGCATAATGATCCAGTAGAGGTCGACGAACTCCATCACGAGAAACCAAATCGCCATCGTTTTCATCACGACGAGATTGCGCTTCGAGGCGCGGAAAATGAGCGTGAGGAACGGTATGATGAAGTGCCCAACGACGAGCAACACGCTCACGTATTGCCAGCCGTGTTCCCAACGATGCTTATACCAAATGGTTTCTTCGGGAATGTTGCCATACCAAATCAGCATGAATTGCGAGAAGCCGATGTAGGTCCAAAACACCGTGAAGCCAAACATCAATTTGCCCAAGTCGTGATAGTGTTCGATCGTCATCACTTCGCCGAGTTTGCTCGTTTGGCGCAGGTGCATCGTGAAGAGCGCGACGAAGCCCAGCGTCGCCCACCAACTTCCCGCGAAGACATACACGCCGAAAATCGTCGAGAACCAGTGCGGGTCGAGCGACATCAGCCAATCAAACGCGGCAAGCGTCAAGGAAAGCGCGAACAAAATCATGCTTGGCGCGCTCACGCCGCGCATTTTTTCGGTCATGTTCTTCCCTTCGTCTTGCGCGAGCGAGGCTTTGTAGAGCGTCCACGCCACGAACGTCCAAATGCCGAAGTAAATGTAGGCGCGAATCGTGAAAAAGGTCGGATTGAGCCAGCCCGACTTGTGTTGCAAAATCGGGTCTTTGGCGACGACTTCCTCGTGCGACCACTCGTAGAGGTCGTGCATTCCGAGCACGATGGGAATGAAGAGAATCGCCATCATCGGAATCGCGGACGCGAGCGTTTCGGGAATGCGGCGAATGACGATGCTCCACTCCGCGCCGACGAGATGGTGCACCATCGTGAAGAATAGCCCGCCTAACGCAATCGCCATCCAGAACATAAACGCGACGAGATAGGCGAAGAAGAACGTCTTATGGTCGATGAAAAGTCCCGCGACGCTCGCCGCGACTCCCGCCGCGCCGACGCTCAACGCCATCGTTCCGAACTTGCTATCGCGGGTGAGTTTGAAATTTTCCGCGCTCATTTTTCTTTCTCGTTTGACTTGCTGAAAATTTTGCGAGAATGCGATCGGGCAACGCTTCGTAGCCCCTCGATTCGTTACTGTTTAATCTGCAACTCGCGCCGCATGTTTTCGGGCACGTCGGCAAGAGTCGCGTTTTGGCTTCGTTGCAAGGCGCGAATGTAGGCGACGATCGCCCAGCGGTCTTCGACCGAAATTTGATTTCGATACGACGGCATGTTTCGCCACCCGTTTGTGATGACGAGGAAAATGTGCCCGTCAGGCACGTTGCGCAAACGATTGTCGTGGTAAGTTGGCGCGGGCGTATAGCCTCGCTCGACGACGATGCCTTTGCCGTCGCCCACTCGGCTGTGGCACGGCGAGCAATAGATGTTGTAGCGTTCTTGTCCGCGCAACATCGTTTCCATCGTGATGTCAATCGGCGCGTAGCGAATCGTGTCGCCCTCTTTGGTTTTGCCTTCGTAGAACGCCACGTCGTCGCGCAGGTAACCGCGAGCGACCGTTCCCGCGACGGGCAAGCGCATCGCCGAGCCGTCGGCGAAGAATGGGTTTTCCGATTGCGCCTTGAACTTTTCTTGGCGATACATATTTTGAAGCAATCGGATTGGCGGCTCGTCTTTGGGCAAGCCTCGAGCGCACCCTGCCGCCATCGCGCTCGCGCCGAGAATCGCAATCAAAATGCGTTTCATGGAAGGAACTCCCGTTTTACTTTGACGAATCTTCCCCATTGAGCGGGCGGTGAAGAATCTCGATGTTCTTGCCGCCGATGCTTTGCAAAAAGCGTTTGACTTCGCGCACGTCGAACTTTTTGTCCCATGCGAAAATCGCCGCGAAAAATCCATCGTCGCTTCCCTTCTTGCAGAAATTTTCCGAGTAGAACATCGGATGGAAAAATCGCGGCATTCGATTCAGCGCGAACATTCCGACCATTGCGGTAAAGGCGGAAAGGATGACCGTAAGCTCAAAAGTAATCGGCACGAATGCGGGCAAGGCGAAATACGGCTTGCCTGAATAGACGATGGGATAATCGACCGCGCTTGTCCACCATTGCAAGAGCAACGCGCCCATCGTGCCAATCGAGCCAAAGCCGAAGACGATGTAGCCCAAAGGCGAGCGTTTCAAGCCCATTGCGTCGTCCATTCCGTGAATGGGAAAGGGCGAATAGACTTCGAAGCGTTGGTAGCCTGCGTCGCGGATTTTTTCCGCCGCTTCCAAGAGCGCGGCAGGGTTATCGAACTCCGCCACCACGCCTTCGGCGGCTTCTTCGATGAGAATTTCTTTCGCTTTCGCGCTAGTCGCTTCAGCCTGCTTTTTTAGGTCTTCGGCGGATTGCGATGCGAGTTCGTTCATTTCTCAATGCCCTCCGTTTTTCGTTGCGAGTTCTTCGATCTTTTCGTCGTGATGCGCCCGTCCGTTGTGCGCATGGTCGGGGTGATGCGGATTGGCATGCGGCAACACGCCTTTGACTTCCGCCATCGCCACCATCGGCATATAGCGCAAGAACAGAAGGAACAGCGTCATAAACAGCCCCAGCGAGCCGACAAAGCACGCCACGTCGTAAATCGTCGGCGTGAAGTATTTCCAGCTCGATGGAATGAAATCTTGCGAGAGCGACGTAACCGTAATCACGAAGCGCTCGAACCACATTCCGACATTGACCAAAATGGAGACGATGAAGCTCGCCGTCAAATTCGTCCGCATGGATTTAATCCAGAAAATCTGCGGCACGACGACGTTGCAGAAGACCATTGACCAATACGCCCACCAATACGGTCCCGTGGCGCGCTTGACGAAAATCGACGCTTCGTAAGGATTGCCGCTATACCACGCGATAAAGAACTCGCACCCGTAAGCGTAGCCAACCATCATTCCCGTTACCATAATGATTTTGTTCATATTGTCGATGTGCCGCTCGTTGATGATTTGTTTGATTTGCGGGAAGATCCAATACGCGATGATAACGAGCGTCATCACCATTGCGAAGCCTGAGAAAATCGCGCCCGCGACGAAGTATGGCGGAAAGATGGTCGTGTGCCAACCAGGAATGATGGACGTGGCGAAGTCAAACGACACGATGGTATGCACCGAGAGCACCAGCGGCGTGGAAAGCCCCGCGAGAATCATATAGGCTTTTTCGTAGTGTTGCCACTGGCGATTGCCGCCGCGCCACCCCAACGCGAACAGTCCGAGCAAAATTTTCCGAATGCCTGGTTTGGCGCGGTCGCGCATCGTGGCAAGGTCGGGAATCAAGCCCACATACCAGAACATAATCGAGACCGAAAGGTAGGTGGAAATCGCAAACACGTCCCACATCAGCGGCGAGCGGAAATTGAGCCACATCTGCATCGAGTTCGGAAGCGGCAGAAACCAATAGGCGTGCCAGATGCGACCCATGTGAATGAGCGGAAACATTCCCGCGCAGATGACGGCGAAAATCGTCATCGCTTCCGAGAAGCGGTTGATGGACGTGCGCCACTTCTGACGAAAGAGAAACAGAATCGCGGAAATGAGCGTCCCCGCGTGTCCGATGCCGACCCACCAGACGAAGTTCGTGATGTCCCACGCCCAACCGACCGTCGTGTTCAAGCCCCAGATGCCGATGCCTTTGTAGACGAGATAGGCGATGACGGAGAGATACATCACCATCAGCGCAAAGGACACGCCGAACAAAATCCACCACAGGCGCGGCATCTTGCCTTCGGGAACGCCGCAAATGACGTCCGTGATGGTTTTGAAGGTCGGTTTTCCATCGATGAGTTCGGGTTCGGGCACATAGACGTGATGGTGGTCCTTGTGCGTCTCGGTTTTCAGCGTCGCTACGGCTTCCATATCGCGTTGGAGTTAGAAGTTGAACGAGTTTCTATCCGATCGTTTTTTCCAGTTCGGGATTCGGATTGCGCAACTTCGCCAAATACGACGTGCGCGGTCGAACGTTGAGCTCGGCGAGCAATTCGTAATTGCGCTTTTGCCGCTTCATTTGCGAGACCTTGCTGTTCGGGTCGTTGATGTCGCCGAAGACGATGGCTTGCGTCGGGCAAGCTTGCTGACAGGCGGTTTTGATTTCGCCATCGGCGATCGCTCTGCCTTGATTTTTGGCGTTGATTCTCGCGCCCGCGATGCGTTGATAGCAATAGGTGCATTTTTCCATCACCCCTCTGAATCGAACCGTCACGTCGGGGTTCATCGCCATCTTGACCGTTTCGGGCACGTCGCCTTGCCAGACGGGATTGTCGGTTACGTAGTTGAAGAAATTGAACCGACGCACCTTGTAGGGACAGTTGTTGGCGCAATAGCGCGTGCCGACGCAACGGTTGTAGACCATCGCGTTGATGCCGTCTTCGGTGTGCGCGGTGGCGGCGACGGGGCAGACTTGTTCGCACGGCGCGTTTTCGCAATGCTGACATGCGACGGGCTGATAGACCATCTCAGGCTCTTCAAAGTCGCCCGCGAAGTATCGGTCGATGCGAATCCAGTGCATTTGCCGACCGCGTCGCGTTTGCTCTTTGCCCACGACGGGAATGTTGTTTTCCGATTGGCACGCGATCGCGCAAGCGTTGCAACCAATGCACGCATTGAGGTCTATCGTCATTCCCCATTGATTGCCCTCATCGTGCTTGTAGGGTCGCTCGAAGAGCTCGACTTGCTCATACTTGATGAGTTTTTCCTTGACGAAGTCGGGATTCTTGAAGTATTGGTCGAGCGTGCCTTCGATGAAGATCGACTCGCGTCCGTCGAGCGCGCCTTGATTTTGCGTCGAGGCGAGGGTGTATTCTTTGCCTGTTCGCGCAACGGTTCCCATAGCGATGTCCATCGCGTTGGACGCTCGGAGCGCGTAACAGTTGAAGCCAACGCCGTTGCCCACGTTGCCCGCCGCTTTTCGTCCGTAGCCCAACGAAAGCGTTACGCTGTAATCGGCTTGACCGGGCACGATCCAAACGGGGATTTCCAATTCTCTGCCTTGAATCGTGATTTTGACGACCTCCCTGTCCATATCTCTCAAATGCGCGCGGTCGTCGCCCGCGGCATAAACGCTTTCGGCTCGCAGACCGAGTTCTTTGGCGGTTTTGAGGCTCATCAGCGCGGCGTTGTCCCAAGCGATTTTCGTTACCGAATTGGGCAATTCTTGGAGCCACGCATTGTTGGCGAAGCGTCCGTCGAAGGTCGCTTCCGAGGGCAGAAAGACGAACTCGATCGAGTTCGGGTCGGGCGCTTTGGTCGGGAACGGTTTTTTCGCGATCGCCTGCGCTAGCGCGTCGGCGTTGAGCGCGATGGATTTCGTTTCGGTCGGGAGCTCCAAAACGCCTTCGTGCAACGCGCGTTTCCAATTGGCTTCGAAGTTTTGTTCGCCGATGCGCTGTTTCCACGTGTCGCGCGCGAGGTTGTAGCCTTGTTGTTCGATGCCCGTGACGAGAAGCGCCATCAATTCAATGTTGCTCTTGCCGTCGTAGAGCGGCGCGATGAGCGGTTGGATTGGGCTAATCGTTCCGTTGGCGGAAATCGCGTCGCCCCATTGTTCGAGATAGTGCGTCGCGGGCACGTGCCACGTCGAGAGGCGCGCCGTTTCGTCGAAATACAAGCCCCAGTGAATTACGGTCTTGACCTTTTTGAGCGCGCCTTCGAAGTTCAAATCGACGGGCGCGTCATAGACGGGGTTGCCGCCAAGAACGACGAGCGTCGAGATTTTGCCCGCGTTCATTTCCTCGACGAGCGAAACGAGGCTTGCGCGATTCGGAATCGCCGCGTCTCGAATCGGGCGGTAGGAAACGGTCGTTCCGACGTTTTCCAGCGCGGCGTTCATCGCCAAAACGAGCGCATGAACTTCCGCCGATTGATGACGACCCGCCACGATGAGCGACGCGCCGCGATTTTGCATCAGGTCTTTCGCAACCGCCGAAAGCCAACGCTTGTCGAAGTTGTGCGAAGCGTAAGCGTTCAGCGCGTCGGCGACGGGAATGTTCAAGCCTTTTGCTTTCAGTTCGAGCGCGAGCGCGGCGGCAAACGCGCCTATCAAGCTCGATGGCAGTTTTAGGCGATGATCCGCCATTCCGCCCGTTACGCTGAACGCGCTTTCGACGACGTAGAGACGGTTCATTTGGTCTTTTTCCGTCTCCACTCGTCTGCCGTCCGCAAAGCCCCGGGCGTTCATTACGTTTTCCGATTCGCGCAAGAACGAATCGGCATCGAGCGAGAGAATGACTTTCGCCTTGCGGAAATCGTAGATGGGGAATAGCGATTCGCCCGTTGCGAGTTGAACGCCGTTCAAAATGTTCTCGTCGCTCACAGGCTCATAGACGGCGACTTTGGCTTTCGGATAGGTTGAAAGAAACTCGTTGAACAATCGCGCCAAGGTGGGCGAAGCGAAAGATTCGGTCAGAATCGCCAAGCCTTCGCCGCCGTTTTGTTTGAGGGCGGGCTGTTCGCTGCGCCAGAAGGCGACGAAATCCGCAAAGGTCGCGTCCGCGCCGTTTTTGCGAATGCGCTTGGAGCGGTCGGGGTCGTATAGCCCAAGAATCGAGGCTTGAATGAAGGCGTTGGTTCCGCCCGTTGAAGACGGATGCTTTTCGTTGCCCTCGATTTTCGTCGGTCGTCCTTCGTTGCTCTTGACCAAAACGCCGTAAGCGGAAAGCCCAAACGGCATCGTGGTGGCGTAGTAGTTGGCGATGCCGGGCGTTACCTCTTCGGGCGGTTTGACGTAGGGCACGATTTTCTCGACGGGGCGACGGCAGGCGGAAAGTCCCGCCAACGCGAACGACGCGCCCATGATCGCAAGAAACTTGCGGCGCGAGAGGCTATCCTTCATCAAGTCCAATTCCGCCGCGCCTTCGGGATATTCGCTTTCAAGCCAACGACGAAATTCGGGCGAGTTGGCTAACTCTTCGGCGCTGCGCCAATACTTCTTTCCGTTTGAAGTTTCCTCGTGAGCGACGGGTTTTGGTATGCGTTTCATAACTGCTTGAAAAATTGGTTGCGAAGTTTATCGGTGGCACGCGCCGCAGTCGACGGGCGGCTTGATTTTCTTTTCGGCGATGAGTTTCGCCGCAAATTCTTTTTGATTGGCGGGCGCGACCCAGTCCATATTCGTGATCTCGCTTTTCGGGCGCAGATGCGGTTCGGGGTTGCGATGACAATCCAAGCACCAGCCCATCGAGAGCGGCTCCATTTGCATCACGCCGCGCTCGTCCATCTGCGCCACGTTGCCGTGGCAACTCTTGCACCCCACGCCCGCATTGACGTGGACGCTATGATTGAAGTAAGCGAAATCGGGCACTTTGTGAACCTTGACCCACTCGATCGGCTTGTTGGTGGCGTAGCTTTCGCGCACGACCAAGAGTTTCTCGCTTCGGGCTTGCACTTGCGAGTGGCAGTTCATGCAGGTCGAGGTTGGGGGAACGCTCGCATGCGCCGACTTTTCAACGCCGACGTGGCAATAGCGACAATCCATTCCCAAATCGCCCGCATGCAACTTGTGGCTATACGGAACGGGCTGTTTCGGACGGTAACCCACTTCCAAATACTTTGGCGAACCGAAATACCAAAAGCCAAACGTGACCGTCACGAGCGTTGCCAAAACGCCCGCAATCAGAAAGACGGGAATTTTGTTTGTCCACTTCGGAAAAAGTTGAGCCATACTGCTTTCAGCGCGAGTTTGAATTGACGAAATGGGATAAATCGGAACGAACTTGGGCGAAGGCTTCTTCCTCGCGGAATCTTCGGAACGAGAAGGGACGGACAGCTTGGAGCGGTTGACGCTCGCGCGGAAGAGCCATCGCTCCTCATCGCAGGCGAGAAAAACTCCCAACTGGCTTCTGCGAGGTTACTGCTTGCAAAAACGGCGTTTCGCATCGTTCTTGATACTGCTACTTCTTGCGGTTTGAGACCGCGATTTCGAAACGATGAGAAAACTTGCCGACGGTGAGAAGCCTATCTGTGCGGCTAAACGAAGCGAAACTTGACGCGACGACATCGGAGCTACACGGATATACTGCTCATCTTTTTTAATCGGCAAATTGTCTCCTTGGCAATTTGCAGGTTCATTTTCAATGTGCTCCGCAATGTTTCTCCTCTTTCACGACGCAACGCTGTTGCGCAAAAAACTGCCGCAATTATACGACGAAACGAATCGATTTTCAAAGCGATGCATGGCGCGTTGGCGACATTCGGCGAGAAAGCGGGCTTCGCGTCAATCCGACGAGCGTTTGGCTTGCCGTCTGGCGCAATGTTTTCCGAGTTGAAGATGAAATTCGGCTTCGGTTAGTTTGGCGTTTATCTCGATGGCGATGGCAAGCCCCTCTTCGAAGCATCGCATCGCCTCGGCGGCTTGGTTGAGTCCCGAATAGGCTTTTCCCAAACCCAAGAGCGCTTGCGCGACGTTTCTCTTGTCGTGCAGTTTCTTTGAGATTTCGTAGCTCTCTTGAAAGTGGCGTTGCGCCTTCGCGCAATCGCCGAGGACGAGCAAGGCGTTTGCGATGTTCATCATCGATACGGCGATTCCGCGCTCGTCTTTGGTTTCTTGGTAGAGTCGCAGGCTTTGCCGATGATGTTCCAACGCGCTGGCGTAATCGGCGAGGGAGAAATAGACGAGACCGATGTTGTTGAGCGAAAGGGCGACGGCTCGTTTGTCTCCGACCTCTTGCAAAATCCTCAAACCTTGTTGGTGATAGTCCAACGCTTTGGCGTAGTCGGCGAGCGCGTCGTAGACGATGCCGATGTTGTGAAGGGCTCCCGCGATCCAGAGTTTGTCATTGAGTTTCTGCCACAGCGCGAGGCTTTCTTGGTAGCGTCGGAGCGCGTCGGAGAGTTCCGAGCGAATGAAATGAATGTTGCCGATGGCGTTGAGGGTTTTGGCGGCGTTGACGTCGTCGCCGAGGCTTTGAAACCGCTCGAGGGCTTCTTGCGCCGCCGTCATCGCTTCTTGGGTTTTGCCCAAGCGCGTCAGCAGAGTGGCTTGTTCGCGCAACGCGATGGCTCGCTCTTTCGTCAGGTCGTCTCTGGCTTGGGCGAGGCGCGCCGCTTCCGCAAGACGTTGAAGCGCCGCAAGAGGCTCGCCATTGCCGAGCCTTTTGGCTTCTTCAATCAGGGCGAGAATGACTTTGTCGTCTTCGCTTTCTTTCATTTCGCGTCAGGCTTGCGCCTTTCGTTTTCGGATGGCGAGACTTTCGCCAATGCGCAAACAAGCAAGGCTTTCCAAATCGCGCGCGCCGATTTCAACGGCGATGGCAAGGCGCTCTTTGAGCAACGCCACGCCCTCGTCTTCGCGCCGAATTTGGAGATAGGTTTCGCCGATCGCCAAGAGCGTTTCCGCCACTTCGCCTTTTTCATTGAGTTCGTTTCGCAGTTTCAACGCCTCCTCGAAATGTCGGAGCGCGTCTTGGACATTCGACTGCCGAAGCAGCGCTTCGCCAACGTTGTGCAACGAGGTGGCGATTCTTTTCTTGTCGCCAAGTTCTTGCGCGAGGCTCAAACATCGTCGAAAGCGCTCCAAGGCGCTTTCGTAATCGCGCATAATGCCGCAAACGATTCCGATGTTGCCCAAAGCGTTGAGCATCGCGTCTTTGTCGATGTTTTGAAGGGCGACGAGGCTTTCTCGATAGAACTTCAAAGCGTTGGGATAATCAGCGAGGACGAGATAGACGCTGCCGATGTTGGTGAGCGACAAGCCGATTCCCCGCTTGTCGCCGAGGGTTTCGTAGAGCGTCCGCGCCGATTGAGCGCTTTGCAACGCGCCCGCGAAATCGCCAACGTCCATCAGAAGCAGTCCTTAGATGAGTTCGATGTCGGCTCTTTGCTTTTGAAGCTCTTGACGTTGCCCGATGCGCTCGATCGTTTCTTTGGCGAGTTCGATGGCGCCTTTTGGGTCGGATTTGCGGCGCGTTCCCATCTCGTCCATTGCGGCGCGAACTTGGCGAGACAGTTCTTCCGACATTTCAATCCGTTTTGCGTTGAGTTTGCGCGGCGATTTGTTTGCCCAAACGCAGATAGAACTGCGCCACCAAATCTTTCGCGCCGATTTCAAGGCTGACGGATAGCCCGCGTTGCAAGCAGTCGAGAGTTTCATTCGGGCGATTCATCGCGTCGTAGCATTTTTCAAGGCTCATCAAGGCGTCGGCGATGGCGCGCTTGTCGCCGATTCGCTCCGCGAGCGTTAGGCTTTGGCGAAAGCATCTGAAGGCTTCGTCGAGCTGTCCGAGCCGCAGACGCGCGTTGCCGACGTTGTTGAGCGACTGCGCCATGCCTTGATTGTCGCCGATTTCTTGACGAACCGCAAGGCTTTTGAGATAACGCTCCAAGGCGCCGACGCTATCTCCCATTCGCTCGCAAATGAAGCCAAGATTGTTCAAGGCGGTGGCGATGCCGCGCTTGTCGCCGATTTTTTCCAGAGCCGTCAAGCCTTTTTGATAGCAATCCAACGCGCTCGCGTAGTCGGCGATTCTGCCGTAAATGACCCCAAGATTGTTCAGCGCGCGAGCGGCTCCGTGCGCGTCGCCCAGCTCTTGATGGAGCGACAGAGCTTGTTGAAAATGCGATAGCGCGTTTGCGTAGTCGGCAAGGTTGCCATAGACGAGACCGAGATTGTTGAGAAGACGCGCCTTGCCGCGCTTGTCGCCCAGTTCTTCGCTTATCGCCGCGCTTCGCTGAAAATGATTCAAGGCGCTGGCGTAATCGGCGAGATTGGCGCAGAGATTGCCGAGATTGCACAGCAAGGCGGCAACTCCCGCCTTGTCGCCAAGACGCTCGAACGTCGCCAAGCTCGCTTCGTAATGCGTCAAGGCGTTGGCGTATTCAGCCATCGCTTCGCAACTCACGCCGAGGTTGTTCAGCGCGCGCGCCTTGCCGCGCTCGTCGCCCAGTTCTTCGAACAACTTCAAACTCTTTTGATGATAATCCAGCGCGTCGTCGTGCTTGGCGAGCTTTATGCAGATGCCGCCGAGGTTGTTGAGGGCGCGAGCGACGCCGCGCTTGTCGTTGAGCGCGCGCATCAGCGTCAGGGCGAATTGCGTCGTTTTCAAGGCTTCCGAATGCTCTCCGCGTCGCTCTTGGAGTTCGCCTTTCAGCAGCAGCGCGTTGGCTTTTTCTTCGGCGAGACTTGCGTTTTCGCCGATTCGGCTTAACGCCTCTTCGACGAGCTCGAAAGCGCGCGGCATGTTCGTTGCGCGACAAGCGTTCGCTTCTTCCAGCAAAGCGCGGAGGCGCGCTCGGTCGTCGTCAATCATCGCTTGAAAGTTTTTTTTTGCGTCGCCGCTTTGACGATGGTTCTCCCCATGTTCATCAGCGCGATCGCGGTTCCGTATTTGTCTTGCGTTTCCTCATATGCCGCAAGGCTTCGACGGAAGAAACGCATCGCCTCGTCGCAGTCGCCACGTTTGAAATGAATGAGTCCCAGATTGCACAGCGCGCTGGCGACGTTGTGTTTGCTGTTTAAGGCTTCGTAAACGGACAGACTTTTCTCAAAATGCTTTTCAGCCTCTTCGAGCTGGTTCAAATCCATTAGCGTCGAGCCGATGTTGTTGAGACGATGCGCCACCAGTTCCTGTTCGCCCAGTTCCTCGCAAAGCGCGAGGCTTTTCCGAAAGTAATCCAACGCTCCCTGAAAGTCCCTCAAAGCGTAATGCACGTTTCCTATCGTAGAGAGCGCGGATGCGATGCGTTTCTTTTGTCCGAGCTTTTGACTGACGCGCCAAGCCTCGTGAGCGAAGCGAAGCGCGCTTTCGTAGTCCGTAAGTCTTCGATAAACTATGCTGATGTTTCCAAGCAAGATTGCGACGCGCGTCTCGTCGCCGCGCTTTCGTGAAATGTCCAAACTTCCTTGAAAGAATCGCAGCGCGTCTAAAAAGTCGCCAAGATCTTTATAAGCCAACCCCAGATTGTTGAGCGAGTTGGCGATTTCGCTTTCGTCGCCGCTCTGCTCCGCCAGCTTTGCCGCTTTTTGCCAAAAGTCCCTCGCGCCAGCGTAATCGCCAACTTTGTAGCGCGACAGCCCTTGTCGATTGAGTTCGTCAATTTCTTTTTTCATCGAGTTCATAACGCTTCCCGAAATTATCGCGCTTGACCGATTTCGCCTTATTTTTCGCTCGTTCAAACCACTGTCGTTAGATGCGTTACACCTCGCAAGCCATTGAGGTTCTCATCGAAGAATTCGCCAAACTGCCGGGCGTTGGCAAAAAGACGGCGCAACGGCTCGCGCTGCACATTCTCCGCGAAAAGAAAGAAGACGTGGAGCGCTTCGCCAAAGCCTTGCTCGATGCGAAAGAAAAGGTCGTCTATTGCTCCGAATGTCAAAACATGACCGACCTTGCCGTCAATCCGTGCGTCATCTGCCAAAGCCCGAAGCGCAATCATTCGCTCGTTTGCGTCGTCGAGTCTCCGAGCGACGTCATCGCGTTTGAAAAGACCAATCAATACAGTGGTCTCTATCACGTCTTGCACGGCGTCATTTCGCCGCTCGATGGGGTTGGTCCCGACGACTTGAAAATCAAGGAACTCATCGCGCGACTGGCGACGGAGAAAGGTCAGAAAGTCAAAGAGATTATCCTCGCGCTCAATCCGACGATCGAAGGCGAGACGACCGTTTTGTATTTGACCAAACTCTTAAAGCCGCTCGGCTTGAAGATTACGCGCATCGCGCGCGGCGTTCCGATTGGCAGCGAATTGGAGTATGCCGACGAAGCCACGCTCACGCGCGCCCTCGAAGGCAGAACCGAAGCGAGTTAGAGCGCAAGGGTCGTCCTGAACGGAGCGTCGCGTCTAATCGTCTCGCTCAACTCTCGAATGCGCTTTGCCCAACGCGAGAGCCGAGAGCGACCATTCGCGTTTCATTCCCAGCCTTTCGAAAATCTCGATGCTTTGCGAAAAATAAGTTTTGGCTTGCGCAACGGCGTTTTCGTCGAGGCAAAGTTTTCCCAAGCCATGCGCGGCGATGGCGACGCCCGCTTCTCTGCCCGCTTCTTCGCAAATGCGCTTCGCCGTTTCGTAGCAGGTTTTGGCTTCGCTTCTTCTGCCCAAGTTTCTCAAAGCGTTGCCCAAGTTGATGTAGGTCGCCGCCAGCGATGACGGAGAGGCAAACGTCGCTTTTAGTTTGAGGCATTTCTCCAAGACCTCCCTTGCGCTCTCGTAGTCGGCGCAATCGGCATAGACCACGCCGAGATTGTTGAGCGACGCGGCGATTTCTCGCTCGTCGCCGAGCGCTTCGCGCAGGCGCAACGCGCGTTGATGGCAATCAAGCGCGTTGGGGTAATCGGAAAGGTTGTAATATGCGTTGCCGAGATTGCTCCATCCCATCGCGATGGCTTTTGAATCGCCGATTTCCGTCCATGTTTTCAGGCTTCGCTGAAAAGCGTCGAGCGACGCGGGGTAATCGCCTTTGGCGAGGGCGACGTTTCCCATCGCGTTGAGCGCGGACGCGACATCTGCCGCGTCGCCCAGCCGCTCGTAGAGCGCGAGGGCTTCGGTTAGGGCGAGTTCGGCGGCGCGAAAGTCGTCCAAGCGATAAGCGGCAACGCCTTTGGCGTAGAGCGCGTCGGCTTTGTCGAGCGCGTCGCAATTTTCGTCGAGGCTTGCGAGGGCTTGTTCGGCGAGGGGCTTTGCGGTTTCGGGGTCTTTGTCGGCGATGGCTTTGGCGCGTCGAATCGTTTGGCGAAGCGCGTCCGCGCGAGGCTTAGTCATAACGTTCAGCCTTAGTCTTCGTGGCGTAAAGTTTTCCGAGTTGAAGATAGGCAAAGCAGGCGGAATGTCTGGCTTCGATGAGTTCGAGCAACGCGATGGATTGGCGGAGGTGATTTTCCGCTCGCTCAAAATCGCCAAGATGCGTCAAGGCGACGCCAAGATTGGCGTAGGCTTCGGCGACGAGCTTTTTGTCGCCCACTTCCCTTGCCAAACGCAAGGCTTCCTCGCTATGCGCTTTGGCTTCGTCGAAATCGCCTTTGGCGAGATAGA
The DNA here is from genome assembly GCA_025055975.1 of Chloroherpetonaceae bacterium. Lineage (GTDB taxonomy): Bacteria > Bacteroidota > Chlorobiia > Chlorobiales > Thermochlorobacteraceae > JANWWM01. The sequence goes on from JANWWM010000053.1 coordinate 21,511, forward strand.
CGTCGCTGACATTGTTATGCAGCAACGCTAAGTTCCATTTGTCTTCTCGCTCGTTGAGCAAGGCGAAGCAGGCTTTGAACGCCGAGAGCGCCTCGTTATGGTGCCCCGAATTGTGATAGGCGCGACCAATGTTGTTGAGCGCGTTGAATTTGCGGAAATCATCGCCCTGTTCCTCGACGATTTTCAAACTTCGATGATAGTGAGCGAGCGCTTCGGGGTAATCGGACAGGGCTTGATAGACGTTGCCGATGTTGTTGAGCGAATCGGCGATTCCCGCCTTCAAGCCAAGTTCTTCGCGCAGGCGCAGGCTTTCTTGATGCGCTTGCAGGGCGCGCGCGTAATCGGCGGTGGCTTGATGCACGTTGCCCAGATTGTTGTGGCACGAGGCGATTCCGCGCTTGTCGCCAAGTTCTTCGCGCAAATGCAGGCTTTGCTCGTAGCAGAGGGCGGCTTGGGCGTAGTTGGCGAGCGCGTAATGCGCGTTGCCGAGATTGTTCAGAACGGTTGCGACTCGTTCTCGCGCGCCCAAGCGTTCATAGAGTTCCTTCGCTTCGTTCAGACGTTCAATGGCGGCGAGGTTGTCGCTCAATCGAAGCAGGCAGATGGCGAGAATGTTGAGCGCGTCGGCGCGTTCTTGCAAGCTCGCTTCGTTTGCGCGACGCAAGGCTTCCATAGCGAAAGTTTTTGCGCTTTCGGGTTCGTTTTCGCATAATGCGCGCGCCTGCTGAAGACAAGCCTTGAATCGCTCGCTTTCTCGCACGTGTTTTCAGCGTTTTTTTTCTAACGCCAAATTACGCCAAAAAATGAAGAACGCCGTTTTGTTTCTTCTCTCGTTTTTGCTTGTGAGTCTTCTTGTTGGATTTTTTCTCGCGCGTCGTTCCGCCTTGCCCGAAGAATACGCCGAGCGCATCGAGGAGCGCGAAGAAGAATCAAAGGTCTTGCCGTTTGGTTATCCGTGGGAAGCGTTTGAGTGGTGGTATGGTCAGAGAGCGTATCCGAATGAACTCCTCGATTACAAAAAGTTTGAGGAAGCCTATCGATATGGCAAGAGCGAGTTGGTGGCGCTTCGCTCGCCCGATACGAGCGTTTGGCGCAGTTTGGGTCCGAACAACGTTGGCGGACGCACGCGCGCCATTGCGATCCATCCGTTTCACCCCGACACGATTTGGATAGGCGCGGCGTCGGGAGGCTTGTGGAAAACGACCACCGCGGGCGTTGGCGCAAACGCTTGGCAATACGTCGAGACGGGCTTCCCGACCGTCTCCGTCTGCGCGATCGCGATTGACCCCATCAACCCCGACGTGATGTATATCGGCACGGGCGAATTTCGTCGCTACAATCAGCCCGGAATGGTTGGCACGCCGGGCGCGAGAGCCACTTACGGCATCGGCATCTTGAAATCGACCGATGGCGGCAACACGTGGGCGCAAACGGGCTTGAACTGGAACCTTGAAGAATACAAGGCGATTCAGAAAATCGTCATCAATCCGCGCAATCCGCAAACCGTTTATGCCGCCACGAGCGAAGGCGTCTACAAGACCACAAACGGCGGCGCCAGTTGGACGCTCTCGCTCAATGTGCCTGCGGCGATGGATGTCGTCATCAATCCGATTGACACGTCGGTTCTCTATGCGTCATGCGGACAACTGAACACCGCGCCCAATCCTGGACTTTACAAAACCACCAATGCAGGCGCGACTTGGAATTTACAATCGGGCGGGCTTCCCACCACGAACTTCGGCAGAACCGCTCTCGCGCTTTACGCCGACTCCCTGCGCGAAATCGTCTACGCGGGCGTTGGAAACGCGCAATCGCGCGGCGTGCACGGCGTTTATCGCACCACAAACGGCGGCGCGACTTGGACGCTTCAATCCTCGACGCAATACGCCTCGTCGCAATCGTGGTATAACAACAGCATCGCCGTTCACCCGCAAAATCCGAACATCGTCTACGTGAGCGGCTTGGACTTCTACAAATCCACCGAAGGCGGCGCGAACCTAGTGCGCAAATCCGAGTGGTATGCCTACTTTATGGGCGTCGTCGCGCCCGGCGGCGACGAAGGCTCGCCCACTTACGCGCACGCCGACCATCACGCCATCGTCTTTCACCCTAACAATCCCAACCGAATTTTTCTTGCCACCGACGGCGGCGTCTTCGAAACCACCGACGGCGGCGAGACTTTCAGAGGGCGAAACGGCGGCTATCAAACCACGCAAATCTACAACGGCTTTGCCACCTCCCTCGCCGATTCCAACCTCGCCTATGCGGGCTTGCAAGACAATGGCACGCTCAAATACGAAGGCTCGCCCTCATGGCGCAAAGTCTATGGCGGCGACGGCGGCTGGTGCGCCATCAACGCGCAAAACAATCAAACCGCGTTTGGCGAGTATGTTTATCTTGACATCAAAAAAACCACCAACGGCGGTCAAACTTGGACAAACGCCGTCAATGGTCTTGAAAACGGCTCTTCCAACGCCAACTTCATCGCTCCGTTCATCATCTCGCCCTCCAATCCGAACGTTCTCTACGCGGGGGCGACCAAAGTCTTCAAATCCACCAACGGCGGCGAGAGTTGGCTTGCCACCAACAACAACCAAGCCCTCAACGGCAACCGCATTTCCGCGATGGCGATGTCGTGGACGAATCCCGACACGCTTTACGTGGCGACGGGCACCTCGACCGCCACGACCTCAAACGGACTGTGCGAAGTCTTTTTCTCGTCAAACGGCGGCGCGACGTGGGTCAATCGCACCCAAAGCGGAATGCCCGACCGCTACCCGACCGACCTTTATGTCGACCCACGCGATAGCAAAATCGCATACCTTACCTATTCAGGCTATGGCAATCCGCATGTCTACAAAACCACCAACGCGGGCGCGACGTGGCAAGATATTTCCAACAATTTGCCCGACATTCCCGTCCAATGCGTCGCCCTCGACGGCGATTTTCCCGACGACATCTACATCGGCACGGACTTGGGCGTTTATCGCAGTTTGAACGGCGGCGCATGGGAACGCTGGGACGCGGGAATGCCCGTTGCGATGATTTTGGACTTGCAATTCTCGAAACCCAACCGAGCGATGCGCGCTGCCACGTTTGGCAACGGCGTTTATGAACGCAAATTGCGCCCAATCGGACAAGTCTCCGCGCCAATGGCGATCGCCTCCAAACTTCCTTCGTTCAAATTGGAGCAGAATTATCCCAATCCGTTCAACCCAACCACTACGATTCGCTACGAACTTCCAACGGCGAGCGACGTGAAGCTCGATGTCTTCGACGCGCTGGGACGCAAAGTAGCCACGTTGGTTAATGGTCGAAAGTCCGCAGGTTCTTATGCCGTCACGTTTGATGCGTCCCGATATGCGTTAGCGTCGGGGACTTACTTCTATCGCTTGCAGGCGGGCAACGCCGTGGAGACCAAGAAGATGCTGTTGGTGAAGTAACCCTTCAACCCCCACCTTTCCTAAAAGTAATACAAAAGGTAAATCTTTTTCTCGAAGTCCAATCTTTCTCTCGCTTTCAAACTGAGTTTTGTAATACTTTTCGTAAAGACCTTTATTTTCTTTCGCTTTCAAGGAATTTGGCACGACTGTTGATGACTAAAAAGCCAAACCTTAAACTTGACAATGCCGTGACAGCTCGCAAAATTTTGTGCATCGATGACGAACCGACGCAACTTTTGATTTTCAGTCAAGCGTTGAAACGCGATGGGTTTGAAGTTGAGAGCGTTTCAAGCGCGCAGGAAGCGTTGGCGCGGTGCGCGGCGTTTCACTACGACGCGATTCTGACCGATTATCAAATGCCTTTGCTCAACGGTTTGGAGTTTTTAATCTCGCTCAAACAGTTTGACAATCCTCCGCCCGTCGTGTTCTTGACGGGACGCGGCAGCGAGGAAATCGCCGTTCAAGCGATGAAACTCGGCGCGTTGGATTATGTGGTCAAGGATGACGAGCAGGGCTACCTCAAATTGCTTGGCGTTACGATGCGAAAAGCCATTGAACTGCACGAGGCGCGCCTTGCCAAAGAAAAACTCATCGCCGAACAAGCGCGACTTTTGAGCGAATTGCAAAAGGCTTTGGCAAACGTCAAAAAACTTTCGGGGCTTGTTCCGATTTGCTCGTCGTGCAAGAAAATCCGCGACGACAAAGGCTATTGGAATCAGCTTGAAGCGTATCTGCAAGAGAATTTGAATTTGGAATTCACGCACGGCATTTGTCCCGAATGCGCCGCCAAGCTATATCCGCGGCGCTCCAAAGACGCGAAACCGTTAAACCCTCCTCACGATGCTTGCGACGCTCAAACTTAACGAAGCCTTTGCGCCGATGTTTTCCGCGCTCCGCCGTCGACGCGCCCTTCTCGCTCTCTCCGCGATTTCCTTTTCTCTTTTTTTGGCTCTGCTTGCGCTAACGTTTTACGCCGCTTCCGAAACCGAGGCGCGTCTGAACGAACAAGCGCTTGCGGAACGCCTGCGACTTTCGTCGCGGAAAATCTCAGAAGCGATTTGCGACATAGAGCGGCTCAGAACGGGCGCGCCTTTCGTCGTCGTTCCTCGTTCCGCGCGCGAAGAACTGCGCGACGCCGTCAAATGCTCCGACGCGATTCTATCCGCGTTCAAAAACGGCGGCTTTGTCGGTTGCGACGACTTTCCCGCCGTTTTCGTTTCTCCATTGAGTTCCCTCGAAGCGAAGGTCGCTCTTGAACGCCTCGAACCGTCGTGGCAGACTTTCAAAGCGAAGTTGCTTCCGATTTTGAACGCGCGCGACTCGATTTCGACCGAGACGCTTCTCGATGTCGCTTGGCGCATTGACGAGCATAGCGGCGAATGGCGCGGCGCCACCAACGCGCTCGTCCTTGCCCTTGAACGCCAAACGCTTTCCCAACACGCGACCTTTCGCTTTTGGCAACTGCTTCTCTGCTCGCACTTTGCGATGTTTTTTCTTCTTCTCGGATATGTCGTTCTTCGTCGTCTCAACGATTCGGACGCGGAGCTTCAACGCTTGCTTGCCGCCGATTCCTTTGGCAAGCGCGCCAGCGAAGAGGCGCAAAACGACTTGAAAATTTTTCTCGCGCATTCGACGAACTTGATTTTCTGCGTCGGAGCGCGCGGCGAGCTTTGCGCCGCCAATTCCGCGTTCCTTTCCGCCCTTGAACGCGACGACTCCGAGCTTTCGCGCCTTTCGCCAAGCGCCATCGTCGCCGACGACAATCGCTCGCGCTTCGAAACGCTTTTGAGCCGAGCCTTGAAAGGCGAAACGCTCTCGCGCATCGAAGCCGTCTTCTTGAGCAAAACGGGCAAGCGCGTTTTGGTCGAGGGATCGCTCGCGCCCGCCTTTCAAGACGGAAGGGTCGTGAAAGTTCTCGGCGTTTTTGAAGACGTCACCCAAAAGCGCAAAGCCGAATCGGAAATCAACGACCTGTATCACAACGCCCCCTGTGGTTACTACACGCTCGATTCAAAAGGCTACTTCATTCGCATCAACGACACGGCGCTTCGCTGGCTTGGCTACGAGCGCGAGGAGCTTGTCGGCAGAAAACGCTTCTACGACCTTCTCTCTCCCGAAAGCCACTCGGCTTATTCCGAAAGCCTCCGAAAGTTCCGCGACGAGGGCTTGCTTCAAAACGTCGAATGCGCGCTTTTGAAAAAAGACGGGAGCGCGTTCTACGGTCTTTTGAACTCCACGGCGATCGTGAGCGACGATGGCGACCTGATTAGTCATCACACGCTCAACGACATCGGCAAGCGCAAAGCCGTCGAAGCCAAACTTCACGAGGTTCAGCTCTTCAACGAGAAAATCGTCGATGCCGTCCCCGCCATCGTCTACATTTTCGACCTTGAAGAGCGACGCAATGTCTATGCGAATTGCGAGATATGGTCGGTTCTGGGCTATCAGCCCGACGACGTCGCCGAGTTCAAAGGTTCGCCGCTTTCGGCGATGATTCACCCCAACGACGAAGCGAAGGTCGCGCAACATTTCGCCAATCTTCGCGCCGACAAAACGGGCGAAGTCTACGAGGTCGAGTATCGCGTCAAAGATTCTCGCGGCAAGTGGCGATGGTTTCTGGCGCGCGACGCGGGCTTTGCGCGCAACCCTGACGGCTCGCTCAAACAAATCATCGGCACGGCGCAAGACATCACCGAGCGCAAAATCAACGAAGAACGCATCAAAAGCTCCAACCAAATCATGAACGCCGTCGCCGCCAACATTCCCATCATTCTGCACCGCATCGACAAAGACGGCGTTTTTCATAGCTCGTCGGGTTCGGGATTGGAAAAAATCGGTCGCTCTCCCGCCGACTTCGTGGGCAAAACCATCTACGACATCTTCCCCGACTCCGCGCCGCTTTTCAAGAGCGTCTTCGAAGGCGGCGAAGCCCAAACCATCTGGCAGTATGGCTCTCCCGAACGTCCCATCTATTTTCAAGCCTACTACTTCCCCGACGCTTATCGGGGCGGCGCGATCGTTTTCGCCATCGACATCACCGAGCGCCAACTCGCCGAGTCCGAAATGCGCAAAGCCAAAGAAGCCGCCGAAGACGCGACGAAAGCGAAGTCCGAATTCCTCGCCGTGATGTCGCACGAAATCCGAACCCCGATGAACGCCGTGCTCGGAATGACGAGCCTCCTGCTCGATACGCCGCTCAACGACGAGCAACGCAACTACGTCGAAACCATCAAGCAAAGCGGCGACGCGCTCCTGAAAATCATCAACGACATTTTGGATTTCTCCAAAATCGAGTCGCGCAAGTTGGAGTTCGATTCGCAACCGTTCAGCGTTTCCGAGTGCGTCGAGGAAGTTTGCGCCCTTCTCGCGCCAAAAGCGGCGGAAAAAAATCTCGACCTGATGTTCTTCGTCGAAGACGACGTGCCCCCGCTCATCTTGGGCGACGAGGCGAGGCTTCGACAGGTCATCACCAACTTGCTTTCCAACGCCATCAAATTCACGCCGTCGGGCGAGGTGAGTCTTTTCGTCTCTTGCGCGGAAAGAACTCTCGCTCAATCGTCTCCCAATCGCGCCGAGAGGGTCAAACTGCGCTTCGTGGCGCGCGACACGGGCATCGGCATCCCGAAAGAAAAAATCCCGTCTTTGTTTCAGCCCTTCTCGCAAGCCGATTCCAGCGCCGCGCGTCGCTACGGCGGCACGGGCTTGGGATTAGCCATCTGCAAACGCTTGATAACGATGATGGGCGGCGACATTTCCGTCGAGAGCGAACTCAACGTCGGCTCGACTTTTTCCTTCACGATCGAAGCGGACGCGCCAAGCGCAAACGGCGACGCCTCAAAACTCAACGACCTTTCCGCTCTGCACGGCAAGCGCATCGCAATCATTGACGACAACGCCACGCATCGCCGCATTCTCGCTCAATACGCCCTGCGCGCCTCGATGATTCCCGAAGTCCTCGACTCCTTCTCGCTCGCGCTTGAACGCATCGAGCAAGAAGCGGGTTTCGACTTCGCCTTGATTGACGGAGAACTTCCGCCTTTTTCCAAAACCGACATGACGCGCGAAATTCGCAGGCGCAATCCCAAGCTACCCTTGCTGTTTATGAACGTCGTCGGAGACGCGGAGCTCGTTTCCGACGAGCGCGTTCTCTTCGTCTCCAAGCCCATTCGCCCGTCGGAACTTTTCTCTCAACTGCTTTCGCTTGGCTCCGATTTGCGCGAGCCACGCAGCGAATCGTCTCGCCTTGCGCTCGATGCCGCAATGGCGACTCGCTATCCGCTAACGATTTTGGTCGCCGACGACCATGCCGTCAACCAAAAACTTGCCGTCGCCATCTTGGAAAAAATGGGCTACAAGCCCGACGTCGCCGACAACGGCTTGATGGTCTTGGACGCGCTCTCGCGCAAGACTTACGACCTGATCTTGATGGACATTTCAATGCCCGAAATGGACGGCTACGAAACCACGCGCCGAATCATCGAGCGATACGGCGATTCGCGCCCGCGCATCGTGGCGATGACCGCCAACGCGATGGAGCGCGACAAAGCCCTCGCGCTCGCCGCTGGAATGGACGGCTACGTCAGCAAACCCATTCAACTATTGAACCTCGTCGCCGCCCTGCAATCCGCCTACGCCGTCAAAAGAGCCAAAGCGAACGCGACGCTCGCCAACGCTCCATTGCTCGACTCCGCCACGTTCGACATTCTGAACGAACTTTCCGAGCAAACGGGGCGCGACTTGGTCAGCGAGGTCATTGAGCTTTTTCTTCAACATGCGCCCGAACAGCTCGACAAGCTTGCCAAATCGATTTCTCAAAACGACTTCAAACAAATTCAAATGACCGCTCACCGCCTCAAAGGCGCTTCGCTCAACGTTGGCGCAAAGCGCCTCGCCGAACTGTGCCAACGCCTCGAAGAAGCGGCTGAACGCCAAACGCTCTCGATCGAAGATTGGCAAGAAACGCAAACCGTTTTTCCCGAAACTCTTTTGCTTCTGAAAGCCAAATTGCTCGCAACCGAAAAAAGCGAATAAAGCCATAAGCGTTTAGTCAGATGGAAAGAACAATCTTCATCGTAGACGACGAACCGACGTTCCGCGCCCTCGTCGACGCGACGCTCTCGCGCGACTATCATACCAAGCTTTTCGCCGAAGCCAACTCTCTGCTCAAATGCTTGGAGCGCGAAGAGCCCGACTTGATTCTCACCGATTACTCGATGCCCGATATGGACGGCATTGAGCTTATCGAGCGCGTCAAGGCGAAGCGTCCGCACATTCCCATCATTATGCTTACGAACTACGGCTCGGTCGATGCCGCCGTGCGCGCGCTTAAAGCGGGCGCGTTTCACTTCTTGGAAAAAACGACGGCGGGCGGCGTGTCGTCGGCAAACTTCACCATTCTCAAAGAGCTTATCGCTCGCGCGCTCGAGACGTCCACCTACAAGCACGAAGCCGAATCGTTGCGCGAAGAACTCAAAAAGCTCAAATCCATTGAAATCATCGGCGAAAGCGCGCCCATCAAAGCCGTCAAGCAAACGCTCTTGCGCCTTGCGACGCTCGACTCGACCGTGTTGCTCATTGGCGAAACGGGAACGGGGAAAAATTTAGCCGCCGAGTTCATTCATCAATCCTCGAGGCGCTCGTCGGGCAAATTCATCGAAATCAATTGCGCCGCTCTGCCCGAAACGCTCTTGGAAGCCGAACTTTTTGGCTACGAAAAAGGCGCCTTTACCGACGCGAAAACCTCGCGCAAAGGCTTGTTTGAACTGGCGCACAACGGCACGATTTTTCTCGATGAAATCGATGCCGCTTCGCCTTCCGTTCAAGCTAAGCTTCTTTCCGTTCTCGAAACCAAACGCATTCGGCGCATCGGCGGCAACGACGTGATTCCCATCGATGCTCGCCTCATTTGCGCCACCAACGCCAACTTGCCCAAGAAGGTCGCCGAAAAAGAATTCCGCGAAGATTTGTTTTATCGCATCGCCGTGATGACCGTCGAAATGCCGCCCCTGCGCTCGCTCGGCAACGACGTGATTCTGCTCGCCGAACATTTCGCCGAACGCTTCGCGCGCGAAATGGACAAGGTCGTTGGCGGCTTGACCCACGAAGCCAAAGAAAAATTGCTCTCGCATTCTTGGCGCGGCAACGTGCGCGAACTGCGCAACGTCATTGAACGCGCCATCGCTTTCACGCCCGAAACCGAGCCTATCATCGCCGAGAACTTGGTTTTCCCGACGCGCCATGCCGCCCCCAGCCACGCGCCCGCCGACGACTCGACGCACTTCACGATTCCCATTGGCAAAACTCTCGAAGAAATCAAAATCGCTTACGTGCAAGAAATTCTGCGTCGACACGGCGACAACTTCACCAAAGCGTCGAGCATTCTTGGCATCTCGCAGAAATCGCTTTGGGAGTTGCGCAAGAAGTATGAACTGACCTGACCGCCGCTTCCCTCTCAAAACGAAAAGAGCCTGCTTTTTCGCAGGCTCTTTTTCGGCGAAGGGCTTTGGCTCGTCATTTCTGCGCCCCTATCTCGTTTGAAGCGACCTCGCTCTTTGCGCTCGCTTTCGCGCAAAACGCAAGCTTCTCGCCGCCCGCGTCGCAATCCACCCTGACAAAGCCGCCTTCTTTGAGGTTCGCGCGCAAAATTTCTTCGGCGAGCGGCTCTTCGAGATGCTTTTGAATCGCTCGACGAAGCGGACGCGCGCCGTATTTCGGGTCGTAACCCTTGTCGGCGAGAAATTCCTTCGCCGCGTCCGAAATCTCGACCGTGATGTCCAACGCCTTGAAACGCTCGTCAAGTCGCGCGAGCATCGCCTCGACGATTTGCTTGATGTGCTTGCGCTCGAGCGGATGAAACACGATGACGTCGTCCAAACGATTGAGAAACTCTGGGCTGAAGAAACGTTTGAGCGCGTCTTCGACCGTCGCCTTGATTCTGCCGTAGTCTTCGGCTTCGTCGCTCATCGCAAAGCCAAAACCCTTCGCTCTTCGCTCGATGTCGCGCACGCCGATGTTGGAGGTCATGATGATGATCGTATTCTTGAAATCGACCTTCCGTCCTTGCGAATCGGTCAAAACGCCGTCGTCCAAAACTTGCAACAGCATATTGAAGACTTCGGGGTGCGCTTTTTCGATTTCATCGAGCAGAACCACGCTATATGGCTTGCGGCGCACCTTTTCCGTGAGCTCTCCGCCTTCTTCGAAGCCGACATAGCCCGGCGGCGCGCCGACGAGACGCGAGACGCTGAAACGCTCCATAAACTCCGACATATCGACGCGAATGAGCGCGTCTTCGCTGTCGAAGAGCGTTTTCGCCAGAGCCTTGGCCAGCTCGGTTTTGCCCACGCCCGTCGGTCCGAGAAAGATGAACGAGCCAATCGGGCGATTTGGATCTTTGACTCCCGCGCGCGCTCGGCGAATGGCTTTCGCCAGTTTCTCGACGGCTTCGTCTTGACCGATGACGCGGGCTTTGAGCGTTTGTTCGAGCGCGAGCAACTTTTGCGTTTCCGCCATTCCGACTTTGGTTACGGGAATGCCCGTCATCATCGAGACGACGGTCGCCACCGTGTCCTCGTTGACTTCATAAACCTCGTCGGACGTTTCGAGCCACTTGCGTTGCGCTTCTTTGAGCTTGGCTTCGAGTTTTTGTTGCTCGTCGCGCAAGCGAGCCGCTTCTTCGAACTTTTGCAGTTTGATGAGTTCGGCTTTTTGCTTTTTGATTTCCTCCACGCGCTTTTCGGTTTCGACGACTTCTTCGGGCACTTTCACGTTGGCAAGCCTGACGCGACTGCCCGCTTCATCGAGCACATCGATGGCTTTGTCGGGGAATTGCCGATCGGTGATGTATCGATCGGCGAGGCGGACGATGGCATCGATGGCTTCTTTCGTATAGCGAACGCCGTGATGCGCTTCGTATTTGCCCTTGATGTTGTTGAGGATTTCGATCGTTTCCTCGACGCTTGGCGATTCGACGAGGACTTTTTGGAATCGGCGTTCGAGCGCGCCGTCTTTTTCAATGGATTCGCGGTATTCATCGAGCGTGGTCGCGCCGATGCATTGGAGTTCGCCGCGCGCCAGAGCGGGCTTGAAGATGTTTGCCGCGTCCATTGAGCCGGGCGAACTTCCCGCGCCGACGATGGTGTGCAGTTCGTCGATGAACAGAATCACGTCCTTCGCGTTGGCGAGTTCCTTGATGAGCGCGGTCATTCGCTCTTCAAATTGTCCGCGATATTTCGTGCCCGCCACCAAGCTGGTCAAGTCGAGCGCGACGACGCGCTTGCCAAACAAGACGGGCGAGACCTTCCGCTGAACGATGCGCAACGCCAAGCCTTCGGCGATCGCCGTTTTGCCAACGCCTGGCTCGCCGATGAGCACGGGATTGTTTTTCTTGCGGCGCGAGAGAATTTGCGCCACGCGCTCGATTTCCTTTTCGCGTCCGATGACGGGATCGAGCTTGCCTTCTTGGGCGAGTTTCGTCAAATCGCGTCCGAAGAAATCGAGGACGGGCGTTTTGGTCTTCGCGTTTCCCGACGGCGAGGGTTTGCGCGCTTCTCGTCTCGTTTGCGGCTCGGATTGCGGCACGTCGCCCGCTTCGGCGAATTCGCCCTCGCTCGCTTCGTTTTGCGGCTCTTTCGACGACGCTCTGCCCGCGACTTCGTTTTTCACGTCGTCGTAGCGCACTTCATACATCTCGAGCACTTGCGCCGCAAGGTTGTTCGAATCGGAAAGCAGCGCGAGCAGAAGATGCTCCGTGTCTATGACGTTCGATTTCGTCGCCTTGGCTTCGATGTAGGTGCGCTTCAAGACCATTTCCGCTTGCTTCGTCAAGGGAATGTTTCCGAAAGGCGGCAGTCCCGCCGTTGGCGGCGCGTTCTGTTCGACCGCCTTGCGAAGCTCGTCGAGGTCTAGACCGAAGTTCGTCAGAATCGTTGCGGCGTTTGAGCCTCTATCGCACAGCAAGCCCAAGAGCAGATGTTCGGCGCCGATGTAATCGTGCCCAAGCCGCAAGGCTTCGGAGCGACTGTGTCTCAGCGCAGATTGCGCGTCGGGAGAAAAATTGGCTTCCATTTCTTTCTTCGGGTTAAAGTTTGACGAAACTCTTGCGCAGTTCTTGGCTCAGCGTTTCAGTTTCCTTGCCATTCTCTGCGTTGAACAACTTTTAGCAAAGCGCGTGCCAAATCGTTTCCGCCGTCGCTTTTTGGTCGTTATACGCGGAAGCATCGGTTGGCGTTTTGTTGCGGCGAACATTTTGTCGCGCTTTTCTGCGCCGAGTTGGCGCTTTTTGTCAAACGCCTGACATTATGGCTGAACCGCGTCATTCTTTCAGAGACGAATGCGCGAGAAAAAAGAAAAGCCTTGTCGCGCTCCGACAAGGCTTTTTCGCTCGTGACCCCAACGAGATTCGAACTCGTCCCGCCACCTTGAAAGGGTGGTGACCTAACCACTAGTCGATGGGGCCATTGCGATGCGATTGCAAAGAACGTTTGAAGTCTTGAATCAGGTCGCAAAGATACGAAACTTTGGCAAACCTCAAAGCGTTCCCGCGCATTTTTTCGGGTGAAAGACGGGACTTGAACCCGCGACCTCCTGAGCCACAATCAGGCGCTCTAACCAGCTGAGCTACAATCACCATCAAGCGCGTGCCTGACTGGAGTCGAACCAGTGACCCACAGCTTAGAAGGCTGTTGCTCTATCCAACTGAGCTACAGGCACAAGCGTCGCGTCGGGGTGGCGAGACTCGAACTCGCGACCTTCTGCACCCAAAACAGACACGCTACCAGCTGCGCTACACCCCGAACCCTTTTCAAAAAGGACGCAAATATACGCCGACGCGCCTCGTTTTGCAAGCCGCTTTCGTTTGTTTTCGTCGTCGTTAAATTCGCGCGCCAACGCCAAACCGCTCAACGATGACGCACATTTATCCCGAACAAGCGGCGGAAAAATTAAACGATCCCAATGTCGTTTTCCTCGATGTCCGCGCTCCGTTTGAATACGCGCGTCGCCGCATCGCAAAAGCGGTGAACATTCCGCTCGATGAACTCTTGGCGCGATGCGACGAACTCGACCGCGAAAAAGAAATCATCGTGTTGTGCGAACACGGCATTCGCAGTCAAAGCGCGGCGGGCTTGCTCACTCAACTGGGCTTTGCGCAAGTCGTCAATATGATTGGCGGAATGTCGCGCTGGACGGGCGAAACCGTTTCGGGTTAAGTCTTCGACGACTTGGTCGACATCGCTTTCAACGAATTTGCTCCAACAATCCGTCTTTCATTTCAAAGGTGCGCGACGCGAGTTCGGCGTATCGGGCGTTGTGCGTTACGATGACGAACGTCGCGCCGCGCTCGCGCGAAAGGGCGCTGATGAGTTCGTAGAGTTTGTCGCTGTTCTTCGAGTCCAAATTTCCCGAAGGCTCGTCGGCAAGCACCACGTCGGGCGAATTGACGAGGGCGCGCGCCACCGCGACGCGCTGCGCCTCTCCGCCGCTCAGCTCCGACGGCAAGTGATGCAGTCTATCTTTCAAGCCGACCGCGACGAGCAATTCTTCCGCCTTTTCTTTGGCTTGCTTGAAATCGCCCGTCAAGATGAAGCGCGGCATTGCGGCGTTTTCGAGCGCGGTGAAATCTTCGAGCAAGTGATGAAACTGAAACACGAACCCGATGCGCTGATTGCGAAACTTGGCGATGGCGTCGGGCTTTAACTGAAATTTCTTGTTGGCGAAAACGACCTCCGATTTGAACCAAAGTTCGCCGTCGTCCGCCTCGTCGAGCGTGCCGAGAATGTTGAGCAACGTCGTTTTGCCGCTTCCCGACGCGCCCACGACGCACAAAATTTCGTTTTCGCGCACCGAGAGCGAAACGCCCTTCAAAATCTCGATGCGCTCTCTGCCTTTGGGCGCGTAGGATTTACGCAGGTTTTTGGCTTGAAGAATCATTGGAAAGGTTTTTCCGCGAGGCGAGCGCGAGCTGTTTGTTCAAAATCTCGACGAGAAACGCCGAGAGCGGCACGGCGGAAAGCACGCCGAAAAAACCAAAGAAATATCCAAACAGAAATATCGCCAAAAAGAGCGCGATGGGATTCAGCCTGACGCGCTCGCCCACGATTTTCGGAACGAGAACGAAATTTTCGATCGCGTGCACGACGGCGTAAATGACGACGATGAGCGCGATCGAGCGCCCCACGTTCTCGCCAAACAACGCCACGACGACGCTCAACGTCAGCGCGATGATGCCGCCGACATAAGGCACAAACGACATGACGCCATAAACGATCCCCAACAAAAGCGAGTAACGCAACCCGATGAGAAAAAACAGCGACGAATACATCGCGATCAAAATGAACATAATGATGACCTGACCGCGCAAGTATTGGCGCAAAATCGCGCCCGCGAGCGCGAAGTATTCCGACGCGGTCGGGAAGTATTCGCGCGGAATGAGATTGACGAGCGTTTGCTTGATGGTCGGAAAATCGCTCAAAAAATAGAATACCAGCACGGGCACGATGACGATGTTGACAAGCGTGGAGATGAGCGTCGGCACGCTCCGAGCGGCTTTCGTGAGCGCTTCGGTCAAAAGATTGCCAAGCCCGTTGCCTTTGGTTTCGAAGAACGCTACGAGCGAGGCGCGCAACGCCGACACATCGATGTTGTATTGCTTGACGAGCGGCATTTGTTCGAGGCTATCAAAAACCTCATCGAACAGTTCGGGCAAATCGGCGAGAGCGTTGACCAGCGATTGCGATTGCGCCGTGATGAGGGGCGCGATTAGAAATATCGCCAGAAAAACGCTCCCCACGCCCAAGAGCGTAATCGCCACCGCCGAATAGGAACGCTTGATTTTTTTCTGAACGAGCCACTCCATCAACGGCTCGAAGAGAAAGGCTAAAATGAACGCGACGATGAACGGCGCGAGCAAGCCCGAAAGCACGCTCGCCACCCAAATCACGATGAGCGCCGTCGAGAGCCAAAACAGCCGCACGACGTATGGGTTCTCGCGCAAGGGGTAACAAAGAACGGCGATGAACAGGTAAATCACCATCGGCGAAAGCGACTCGCGCATCAAATAGCCCAACGTGAAGAAAAGAACCGTCGTCAATCCGATGATGAGGTATGTGGGCAAACTACTCTGCATCGGCGATGGGTTTGTAGCCTTTGAGTCGGTGCATCAAAATCGTCGCGCGCGAACAAGCGTTGATGACTCGCAACCTGAACAGTTCCAGCGGGTCGTTGCGCAGTTTGGCGCGAATCGCGTTCAACGAATCAAAACGATAAACCGCCTTGCTCCGTTTGACGAAGCCGTCTTGCGAGGGTTTCTTGATGGAAATCGCTTCTTCGTAGCCCGCCGCTTTGCACTCCTCGACGACGCGCTCGTCGAAGTTTCCAAACGGAAAAGAAATCGTCGTCACTCGTTTGCCGAGCAAATCCTCCAAGAATTTTTTTGAATCGCGGAGTTCGGCGCGAAGCGCGGCGACGGAAAGCGTCGTGAGCGCCAGATGCGACTTCGAATGACTGCCCACGCGCCAACCCGCGTCGGAAAGTTCTCTCACCTGCGCTTTCGTCAAATGTTTGAACTCGCCAAAGAGCGTGAAGTCCCAAACGTTGCGCCGTCCCAAAACGCCCGTGATGACGAAGAGATTGGCGACGAGTTCGCTCTCGGCAAGAATCGGAAAGGCGTTTTCGAAAGCGTCTTCGTAGCCGTCGTCGAAGCAAATTTCGGGGCGTTGCGATTCGGGAAGCGATCGAATGAACGCGACGTCGGCGCGAAAGTCCGCAAGAGTTCGGGTCGTAACGCCGAAATCCAGTCGGTCGGTAACTTTGTGATACGAAAGCAGATTCGCGTTCATTCCGCAAAGCGCGTTAAAGCCGCAAATATAACCTCGCGGTTCAAAGTTCGGCGGATTTCTTTTGCGCTTTTCAAGGCGCGACGATGGGGTCGCTAAATAGGCTCTCGTTTCCGTAGCGGTCGATCGCCGTGAGATAAAATCGCTCTCCCGACTTGGCATCGAGCAGCGCGCTTTCTTCAAACACG
Source organism: Chloroherpetonaceae bacterium (assembly GCA_025055975.1). Lineage (GTDB taxonomy): Bacteria > Bacteroidota > Chlorobiia > Chlorobiales > Thermochlorobacteraceae > JANWWM01. The sequence goes on from JANWWM010000053.1 coordinate 37,975, forward strand.
TTTTGGCGAATCGGCACGTGGCGCGAATGACTTTCTTGATACACGTTCACCCAACGCGCTTCTTTGGGCTTTTTCCACTTGATTTCGACTTTGCCGTCTCGCCGCGTCGCGCTTTGCGGTTCGGGCTTCGGGGGCGAAACGACGCTTTTCCACTTCATCGGCGGAATCAGGGCGTAGTCGCTGAACATTTCGGGCAAATCGGCGATGGAACTATACGGGTAGAAAATGAACCCTTCCGCGCCGAACTTGCGGCAGATTTCAATCTGTTTTCGCCACTCGGCTTTGACGGCGGGCTTGTAGGTTCCGATGCCTACGTAGAGATGACGGAAATTTTTGTTCTTCGCCCAATCGGCGACGAGTTTTTCAAAATCGGGATTGAACTTTTTGGCTTTGCGCTCGTCGTCGGTCGTCGCGCCGACATGGAAATAAATCTGCGGCGCGAGGTAATCGCAGATTTTTCGCCTCGTCCACTCGCGCGAATCTTGATAAACCTCGACGACGCTTTCCATCGCAGGCTCGTCATCGACCTTGCGATACACGCCGACGGGCGTAACGCCGAACTTCACGAAGGGCTTGATGAGTCGCAGGCTGTCGTAGATCATTTTGACGAGCTGGTTGATGTTTTCGCGTCGCCACTCGTCTTTCGGCAAGGCTTTTGGATTGAAGCGTTTGAACTCTTCGTCGTCGGGGAAATCTTCGTCGAAGGCGCTTCTGTCGGGATAGCGCAAGTAGTCGTCGAGTTGAATGCCGTCGATGTCGTATCGGCGCGCGAAGTCGCACACGACGCGCGCGACATAGGCGCGGACTTCGGGCTTTGCGGGATTGAGAAAAGCGTCTTTGATTTTGGGATTGTTTCGGGCGCGCGCGTCGATCCAATCGGGGTGAGTTTTCCAGAGCGACGGATTTTGCTCGGCGAGTTCGGAGGCTTCTTTGCCGCGCAAAATGAGCGTGTTGAACCAAGCGTGAAACTCCAAGCCGTATTTGCGCGCCAGATCAATGGCAAATTGCGCGACGTCGTAGTTTGGCGATTTGCCTTTGCCCGCGACATACTCGTGATAAGGCTCGAAGGGCGACTCGTAGAGCGCGTCGGCGCGGACGCGAACTTGAAAAAAAACGGCGTTGAACTTCTTCGCTTTGAGGTCTTTGAAAATGGCTTCCAGCTCGGCTTTTTGTTTTTCGGGATCGGTCGTTTTTGGAAAGTCGATGCCGAAGGCGGTCGCTATCCACGCGCCGCGCAGTTCGTAGCGCGGCTGCGCCAGCGACGCGAGCGAGAGTTGAAGCGCGAGGCAAACGAGACCGAGCCGAATCCGCATCGAGCGTTTTTGCGCCTTTGTTCGTCGGCGAGCAAGTTAAGTTTCTTTTGGCGCGCTCACTTGGCGAACGTTGCGATTTCCTCGACGAGTTCTTTGGCGCGCTCAATGATGACCATGTGCCCGGTTTCGGGCAACATCACGAGCTTGGAGTTTTTGATTTTTTCCTTGCCGACGCGCATCACATCGATGGTTTTGCCGCCGTGCAAAAACGGGTTCGGAATCAAGTTGTCGTTTTCGCCCGCGACGATGAGGGTTGGAAACGAAATGCGCTCCAACTTGTCCCACACGGGTTCATCGAGCATCGCGCCGACGCATCGCCACACGACGTAGGCGAAGCGGTCGAAATCTTTGGCTTTCATCATTCGCACGCGCTCTTCGATCATCCATTCGTATTGGTCGCGCCACGAGTAAAAGTTGTTGGAGTAATTGGCGCGGATTCTGTCGGGCGGCGTTTTCTTGATGAAGTCGGGGTTCGTGGCGTTGCGAAGCCACTCGCCTTCGCCCTGTTTGAACGACTCGATGCCCGCGGGCGCGATCAGGACGAGCTTTTCGATGCGTTCAGGGAAATTGAGCGCGGCGACCATCGCAATTTGCCCGCCCATTGAGTGCCCCGCCCAAATCGCTTTTTCGATGCCGAGACGCTTCAAGAGTTCGTTCACGGTTTGCGCGTAGAACGAGAGCGAATAGGGCGCGCCGTAAGGCTTGGCGGATTTTCCGTAGCCTGGCAAATCGATTGCGACCACGCGAAAGCCTTTTCGCTCCAATTCGGGAATCACGTATCGCCAAAAACCCATATTGCTCGCAAGCCCGTGAATCAACGCGATGGGCGTTCCGCTCGTTTTGCCGTCGTAGTAAGCGACTTCCGCGCCGTTTAGAATCGCTTTTTCGGTCTTGAACCCGTAATCGAAATTTTCGAACTCCAACGGCGGCAAATCGTGATAGAGCTTGGCTTGTCCGCAACCTTCCATCGTCGCAAGGGCGAGAGTGATTATGGTGATTATGAAAAGAGTTTTTTTCATCTCTGAACGCTCAAAAACGAGATTGACGAAAACTTGGATAGATCGAGACCGCGTCAGAACATCAGCCAACTGACCGTCGTGAAAATCGTCCAAGCGTTTGCGGGTTTTTCGGGCGAATTGCGCGTGAAGGGGCTGTCGTAAAAATCGCCGTTCCAAAGATGCGCGACGCTCAAGCCGATGTCGAAGAAAAGCGCGTAGGCGTATTTGATTTCCGCGTTGAGTTCCCAACCGACGAAGTTGCCGCCTCCGAGCGGTTTGGCGTTTGACCATGCCGCCGCCGCGCCGAGTTTGTAGTGCAATTTGTTCGGAATCGGCGCGTTGAAGTAGTTGAAGAAGAACGCCGTCACGCCGTAGCCCAAGTTTGAAATGTCGTGCACCGCCGAGTAGTAGCGGTTGATGACTTGCACGTCGGGGAAAAGCAAGAAAGCGCGATGCGAGCTGTAAATGCCGACGGGCGTGCCCCACGTGTTGCCCGTTACCACGCCGCCGTATTTGCCGTCGATCGCGCCGTTTTTGTCGCCCGTCGTGAAGAGGGCTTCGACTTGAAGTTTGTCGAGAGCGGTTTGTCCGTATTTGTATTGAAGCGAAGCGTGCGTCGCAACGCCGAGGATATCGACGCGCCGCCCCGCCGATTTTTTGTCCGCCGAGAGCGTGTCGATTCTGCCGAAGTTCGCCATTCCCAAAGCGGAAGCCCACCATCGCCCGCTGATGAAGTCGCGGTTGTAGGCGAGGTTTAATCCCGTCCAAAACACGTCGGCTTTGTAGAGCGGATTGTCGAGTTGAAGTCTTGCGCCGCCGTTGTAGTCGACGAGGGGCGAGTTGAAGCCTTGACCCAAAATCGACACGCCGCCCTGCCCCGCGCCTCTGTCCCAGACATACCAAAAACTTCCGCCCAAATCCCACAAGCCCGAAAGTTTCGTTTCCATGTCCAGCATCCACAACGCGACGTCGTCGTCGCGATCAATCAAATTCTCATAGAGTTGAAAAACGCCGACGCGCCCCATCGTCGCGGGCGAGAGATTGAAGTAACTGCTCACGCCAACGCCCTGCGTGCCCCAAAACATCAAGCGGTTCGCGCTCGTCTGATTGGTTTGGAGGGTGTTGACGTTCGGGTCGCGCGGGTTGTCAAAAATGCGTTGCAAGCCCACGACGACGTTCCATGCGAGCGAGGGCTTGATTTCCAAGTTCGCCAGAAGCGTCTGAATGTTGACCGTTCCGCCCGAAATCGCGCCCCCGAAGTTGTTGCCCACGCCGTAGTTCACGTCGCCCCAAGTGAAATCGACTTTGAGCAACGTTCTGAAAATCGCTCTGCCGTCAAGGATTGAGGGGCGATAGACGAACAGCGGCACGAAACGGCTTTCGCCATACATCGCCGTTTGCGGCGTGGTCGTGGTGCTGTTGTTGCCGTAGAGTCGACCGATGATTTGCCCGCGCAAGAGTTCGTTTTGCGGCGCGACGTTCGTGCCCGTGAAACGATGAAAGGAAAATCCGATGAATTGCAGTTCGGGCGGCAGTTTTTCAGGCGCGCCGCTCCGACGCTCGTCGTCGACGGGGTAGTTGACGACTTGCGCTCCAAGCTCCGTCGTCAAAATGGCGACGCCAATCGCAAGCCATCGCAGACGTTTCATTTCGTTCCTCCTTCGTCGCAAAAAAGAGGGCGGAGATTTTCTCTCTCCGCCCCGACGTTCGACCTATTGTTTCACGTAGCGTTGAATGTTGGCGATGCCAAACGCGCCGTTGGACGTGCTCCCAAAGCCTCCGCGCGGCGTGGGCGGCGTTACGCCTTGAAGCGGCGGTTGAACTTGCGCGATTTCGTAGAGCATTCGCGTCGCGCCGCCCGAAACGCTCACTTGATAGATGCCTTGCGACGTCACGCTCGTCGGCGACGATTGATTGACGGTGATGTTGCGAATCGTGATGCCTACGGTGTCCGCCGCGCTCGTCGTCCAAGTGCCCGTGAGCGTCGAGCTCGTTCCCGCCGAGTCCACCGTTACGACCCTATACGTGCCGTTGGCGTTGAAGGTCGCGTCGATGCGGCGAATTCTGAACGGCGCGCCGAACAGCAGCGGCGAGACGTTGGGCACTTGCACGCTTCCCGTCGGGGTCGTAATCGTCGTAAAGCCTTCGGCGCGCCAGTTGCCGACGATGGGGTCGTTGACCGTGAATTGAACCGACGCGGTTTTGCCCGCTTTGGTTACGGCAATGGTCGTTTGACCGATGGGCGCGTTTTCAGGCACGCGGACGCGCAACTGCGTTCCGCCGATGATGGTGTCGATGGTCGCGCTCGCGTTGCCAAATCGCACCGTCAGAGCCGCCTTGTCGGAGCCGAAGTTCGTGCCCGTAATCGTTACCACGTCCCCCACGCTCGCCGACGTCGGATTTACGCCCGTTACCGTCACGTCGGTCGATGGCGACGTCGAGTCTTCGCCGCATGCGCCAATGGCGACGACAATCGCTCCGACGAGCAAGAAGCCAAGTAGTCTTCTCATTGTTTTGTCCTCCAAAGTTTAGGTTTGTTGAAAAGTCAGCCTCACAAAGAACGGCGTTGTTGCAAAAGCACTTTTTTGTTGATTTTTCCCGCGTCGTTTTTGGGCAGAGCTTCATAGAACTCAAAATGTTTCGGGACTTTGTATTTGGCTAATCGTTCCAAGCAGAACGCTTTGAGTTCTTCGGCGCTCGCGCTCGCGCCTGGTTTGAGAACGACGCAAGCTTTTCCGACCTCGCCCCATTTTTCGTCGGGCACGCCAATCACGGCGACTTCCGCGACGGCGGAATGCTTGTATAAAACCTTTTCAATTTCGGCGGGATAGACGTTTTCGCCGCCCGAAATGAACATCGATTTTTTTCTGTCCACGACGTAGAAGTAACCCTCTTCGTCTTGTCGCACCAAGTCGCCCGTGTAAAACCAACCGTCTTTGAACGCTGCTTTCGTCGCTTCGGGATTTTTCCAGTAGCCTTTGGTTACGACGGGACCTTTGAAGATGAGTTCGCCAACCTCGCCGCGTTTGACGTCGTTTCCGTCGTCATCAACGACGCGAGCGTCGACGTAGAAATTCGGCATTCCGATCGAGCCGATTTTGCGAACCGCGTCGTCTTGATGAAGCGAAAAGAGGTTGGGTCCGACCTCCGTCATTCCGAAGCCTTGACGAATCCACACGCCTTTTTCGTGCCATGTTTCAATCAAGGGAAGCGGCATTGGCTCGCCGCCCACCATCGCAAAACGCACCGTCTTGACGGAAATGGTTTGAAAGGCGCTCGACTCCGCCATCATTTTGAGCGTCGTGGGCACGCCCATAAAAATCGTGATGGCTTCTTCTTCCAAGAGCCGCGTCACGAGTTCCGCGTCGAATTTTTTGACGAGCGTTACGAACGCGCCGCGATGCAAAAATGGCGTGGCGACCACGTTCAAGCCGCCCGTGTGAAAGAGCGGCAGAAACGTGAGCGTTCTGTCTTCGCTCGTCAAATCGATGCGAAACGACGTGTTGACGCTGTTCCAGAACAGCATTTTATGCGAATACAACGCGCCTTTCGGAGCGCCCGTCGTGCCCGACGTGTAAAGAATGAAAAGCGGGTCGTCTTCGTCGAGTTCTCTTGCCGAAAATTCCGACCTGCAAGTTTTCTGGTCGTAACCCTCGCGCTCCAAATCGGCAAGTTTCCAAACGTGTCTCGGCTTGAAAGCGGATTGCGCGACGAGAGGCTCGAATTTTTCTTGAACGACGACCAGCGACGGTTCGCAATCCGACAGCAAATCGTCGATTTCGCGCGCCGCCAATCGATAGTTGAGCGGCGCGACGACAAGCCCCGTCTTTTGCGCGACGAAAAAGAGAATGAAGTGCTCGAGAGAATTTTCCGCCAAAATCGCCACGCGATCGCCTCGCTTCAAGCCGAGCTCGTTTGTAAAAACGTTGGCGAGACGAGACGCGCAGTTCTGAAACTCTTGATACGTCAGCGCGCGTCCCGTTTCCGCCTCTTTCATTGCGACCTTGTTCGGAAAGTAGAGGCAAAGCTTTTCGAGCCAATCGGTCTTCATGGCGACGCTTCCTTGTATCTCGAATTCATTTCGCGACTGCCGAGCCATAACACGAGAGCCGCCACCGCGCTCGCCGCGGGACAAACCGCGAGCGAAAGGCGCATCGCGTCCGGATTCGCCACGACGTTCATCGCGTCGTTGAGCCGTCCAATCACGAGCGGCGCGATTCCGTAGCCCGCGACGTTGACGATGAAGAAATAAACGCCAACCGCCAAGCCGCGCTGTTTGGGCTCGACGATGTCGTTCAAATCCGCAAACGACGGACCAAGCCACGAGAGCGCGAAGGCTTGCATTGCGACGTTGAGCGCCAGCAAGGTTTTCGCGTCGTCGCCCAAAAGCATCATCGCCCAAATCGCCGCGCTCGCAAGGGCGGAAACGCTCGCCACGAGCATTCGCCCGCCTATTTGCTTTTTGCGGAATTTGTCGGCGAAGCGTCCGCCCAAAATCATTCCCGCGACGCCGCCCGTCATCATCGCCACGCCAAACCAAAGCCCGATTTCGCTGAGCGAGAGTTTGTGAACGCGCGCGAAATAGACCGTCAGCCACGCGCCGATGCTCGCCGAGCCAACGTTGAAAATCGCGTAGCCCAAGTGATGCAGCCACAGCGTTTTGGTTTTGAAAAGCTCCTTCAAACTCGCTTCCGATTTCGCTTCGCTTTTGGTTTCGCTCTCGCCTCGCGTCGGCTCTTTGAGCAAAAAGACGAAGATGGCGACGAGCGCGCCCGGAAAGCCCAACAAATAAAAGGCGTATCGCCAGCCCATCGCGTCGGCGATCCAGCCGCCGAGCAAAAACGCCAGCCCGCTTCCGACCGCGATCGCCGATGAATAAATGCCTTGCGCCGTCGCTCGAATTCTCTTCGGGAAAAAGTCCGATAGCAGCGACAGCGCGGCGGGTCCGAGCGTCGCTTCCCCAACGCCGACCATCACTCGACACGCGAAAATCGTCCAAAAGTCCGTCGCAAACCCCGTCATTCCCGAAAACACGCTCCACGCCGCCAGCCCAAGCGCAATCATTTTCTTGCGCTCGATCTTGTCGGCAAGTCGCCCAAACGGAATGCCTAAAAGCGTGTAGAAAATCACGAACGACGTCGAACTCAACAGCGCCAGTTCCACGTCCGAAAACGACATCTCTTTCTTGATGGGCGTGAAGAGAATGTAGATGAGCATTCGATCAAGAAAGTTCAAGAGGTAGACGAAGGTCAGCAAGCCCAACGCATACCACGCATAGCCGCCGACGCGCGTTCTTGCAGGCTCTATGGAAATCGCTTGTTCCATCGTGCGTCTTGTTCGTTTTGCGTCGTTTTCTCCGAGCCGGGCGCGGAATCTAAACGCGATGGGGAATCCTCGATCGCGAATCGCGTCCAGCGCTCGTTTCTCGTTTTTTTCGCTTCCGCCTAATACCGAAACGCCGCGCTCGCAAACGCCAGCCCGCCGCCCGACCCGATGAACATCGCCAAATCGCCGCGTTTGATTTTGCCTTTCTCGACCGCGTCGTGAAACGCCATCGGAATGCACGCCGACCCCGTGTAGCCGAAGCGATCCATAATCGCATGCGCTTTTTCTCGCGGCTCGCCCAATCGGTCAAGCGTCTCCCAGATGCTGTTGATGTTGATTTGCGTGAAGAAGTATTGCGCCACGTCGCGGGGTTGGATTTTCAAGCGCTCGCAAAGATTCCGAATCATTCTCGTCCACATTTCGGGATTGAGTTCTTTGGGAAACTTTCTGACGAATTTGAGCAAATGGTCTTTGCGCGCGAGCGCGTCGGGCGTTATGGGTTGATGCGTTCCGCCCGCGTAGATGCCCATCCAGTCGTGATACTGCCCTTCGGTCAGGAGTTCGCTGGCGAGGTAGCCGCGAGAGGAATTTTCTTCGGCGGAAAGAATCATCGCGCCCGCGCCGTCGGCGAAGAGCGTTACGGTTTTCTTGTCGCGCGGGTCGAGGTATTTGCTCATCGCGTAAGCGCCGACGACGAGAATGCGCTCGTAGCGTTCATCGGCGCGAATGAACTTCGAGGCGACGTCCAACGCGGTAACGAAGCCCGCGCAAGCCGCGTTGATGTCGAACGTGCCCGCCTTTCTCGCTCCCAAGCGATGTTGAACCACCGAAGCCGTCGAGGGCGAGATGTATTCGGGCGTGTCGGTCGCCACGATGATCAAATCCAATTCTTCGGGCGACAGCGAGGCTGAACGCAGCGCGTCTTGGGCGGCTTGAACGACCAGATCGGCGGTCGATTCGTCGGGTTTCGCCCAACGTCGCTCTCGAATCGTGAGGTTCTGAACGAGCCACGTGTCGACGTCTTCTCCGAGCAGCTCGTTGAAGTATTGATTCGGCACGACCCGTTCAGGCGCGTAAAATCCGCTCGATGCGATGACCGCGTTTCTCATTGTCGTTGATGTTTGTCCGCTTCGTCAAAGCGGTTGGATAAAGCCTCCTTCGTCGTTCAGAGCCAAGCGACGTCTTCGCGCCTCGTTGGCGACTAAGCGGGAATGTATCCGCCATCGACGCTGATGACCGCTCCGTTGATGAACGCCGCCTCGTCGGAAGCCAAGAAGCAATAGACGTTCGCCACGTCTTCGGGCGTTCCGAAGCGTTGGAGCGGCGTTTTTTCCTTGATGGCTTCCAAGATTTTTTCGGGGATCGTTTGAATCATCTCCGTTGCGATGAAGCCAGGCGCGACGGCGTTGACGGTGATTCCTTTGCGTCCCAACTCGCGCGCCCAAACTTGCGTCATGCCAATCACGCCGGCTTTGGACGCCACGTAGTTCGTTTGCCCGAAATTGCCATAGACGCCCACGACGGAACTCGCGTTGACGATGCGACCGTATTTGCGCTCGACCATCAGCGGCGCGATCGCCTTGGCGCAGTTGAAAACCCCCGTGAGATTGACGTCAATGACTTGTTGCCACTGTTCGCGCGTCATTTTGAGGAACGAAGCGTCGCGCGTAACGCCCGCGTTGTTGATGAGAATGTCGATTTTCCCAAACTCGGCGAGGGCTTCTTTGGCGGCGCGCTCCACGCTTTCGTAGTCGGCGACGTTGACGCTTTGGAAGCGCGCGCGGACGTTTTTCCTTTCCATTTCTTCGACCAGCGCTCTGCCCTTTTGTTCGTTCAGGTCCCAGATGGCGAGCGAAGCGCCTTCGCTTGCGAACTTTTCCGCCGTCGCTTTTCCGATGCCCTGCGCGCCTCCCGTGATGACGGCGACTTTTCCTTCCAAGCGTCTCATCGTCGTTTTTTAAAGTTTTGAACGTTTGAAAAATATAAAACGAGGGGAACAAAAAAAATCACTTCGTCGGCGTTTTCTTTTTGCCGTTGCGCGAAAATTTCAGGTGGATTTTTTCCCTTTCGGCTTGCCATTCTTTGAGGAAGTTTTCGTAATGCTCTTCGGTCAGCTCGTAGAAGCGCGCCATTTCGGCGAGTCGGAGTTGGAGCGGAGCGAGCGACGCGTCGTCGCTTTGCTCGGCCAAATCTTTCAAGCGGTGGGCGATGCGCGCGTTGTTGCGAATGAGCTCGAGATTGTTGCGAAAGGCGTTTTCAAAAACGGACGGGTGAATTTCGTAAAAATCTTTGCGCGTGCCCGTCGAGAGCACCTTTCGAACCAAGTTGCGCTCCACGAGCCGACGCATGATTTGGCTCACCACGCCCTTTGATCGCCCAAGTTGCTTGCAGATGTCGTCGAGCGAGAGCGGCTCGTTGGCGAACAGGAGCAATCCGACGATGTGACCCATCACGCGATTCAGCCCAAAGGCGTGATAACCGTCGCCGTATTCGCGCAGAACTTCGCGTTTGATTTTTTCCTTCAAGCTCATCGCCGTTTCAGGTTAAAGGTTCGCGTCGAGTTTCGTTTTCGGAAATCGTTTTCAGTTCGCCGACGTGATGCCGATACCAATTCACGCCCGCGTATTTGGCGTTGATTTGATAAATCTCAGGCTTGCGCTCCAAAAGGCTCAGAATGTCGGTCAAGGAAAACTTCGGATTCTCGGCGTAGAGTTCGTCGTAGACGCGCTTGATGAACTCGTAATCTTCCTTGTAATCGATCGTGAAGCGATGCGACATCGAGTAGTTCAGTCCCGTTTCCCAAACCACGTTGCCGATGCGGAAGCGTTCAGGTTGTTCCCAAAAAAATGGCGTGGTGTGCTCGCGCTCGTAGGGTTTGGCGGCTTCGCGCCATGCGAGTTCGAGTTTGTCGATGGGCATCGCTTCCACGTCGTTGCCGTCGGGGTAAGTGGCGGGGTGAAGATTGCTCACGTAATCAAACTTGTCGGAATTTTCCTTGTAGAAGTTCAACACCTTGTCGATGACGCGCGGGTCGATGAGCGGGCAATCGGACGGGATTTTGACGACGACGTCGGCGTTTTCTCGCAAGGCGGCTTGGTAGTGCCGATCGAGCAAGTCGGTGGGGTGTCCCGAAAAGCATTTCACGCGGGCTTGTTCGCAGAGGTCTCTGATGACGTCGTCGGATTTGTCCTGCGTGGTGGCGACGACGAGATCATCAAACGACGAGGCGGCTTGGATTCGCTCCAATTGGCGCAAGAGCAACGGCTTGCCCGCAAGCGGCATCATCACCTTGTTGGGCAGGCGCGTAGAGCCTGTTCGGGCTTGAACGACGACGACGATTTTCATTGAACGAAAGAAAACTTGATAACCACCGAAACGGTTGAGCTTGCGACAAAATACTTCAAGCCAAGCAAAATTCACGATGAAGGTTATTTTTGCGATTCTTTCAATCCAACTCGCTTCAACATCGATGAACGCGCAAGAAAAGAAACTCGAAGTCGCCACGCTCGGCGGCGGTTGCTTTTGGTGCATCGAAGCCGTTTTTCAACGCATCGAGGGCGTGGAGAAAGTCGTTTCGGGATACAGCGGCGGCAAGACGAAAAATCCCACTTACGAGCAAGTTTGCGGCGGCAACACGGGTCATGCCGAAGTCGTCCAAATCCACTTCGACCCCAGCAAAATTTCTTACGCGGAGATTTTGGACGTCTTTTGGCATGCGCACGACCCGACGACGCTCAACCGACAAGGCAACGACGTCGGCACGCAGTATCGCTCCATCATTCTCTATCACGACGAGCGGCAGAAAGACATCGCGTTGAAATCCAAAGCGGAATCGGAACGTTCAGGCTTGTGGAACGGCAAGTATGTGACGGAGATCGTTCCGTTTGAAGTTTTCTATCCCGCCGAAGATTATCACCAAAACTACTACAACCGCGTTGGCGATCGCAATCCGTATTGCACGTTCGTCATCAGCCCGAAGGTGCGGAAGTTGCAGAAGGAATACAAAGCTCGCTTGAAGAAAGAATACGCGGAGTAGTTACGCTTTCAGCGTCCAGACGGTTTTTCTGCCCTCGCCGACGTTCTGGATTTTGCCTTGCGCTTTGAGGAAGCGTTGCGCGTTGCGGACTTGATGCTTCCAGAGCTTTCCGAAACGCAGCCCGTTTATTACGCGGTCTATCTTGTCGTCGCAGATGTCGGGGTGAGTTTCTTGAACGAGGCGATGCAGTTCTCGCGTCGTGAGTCTGCCGCGTTCCGCGAGCAGATGCAAAATCGTTTCGGCAAAAATCTCGTTGATGGTTTTGCCCGATTTCGCTCGGTTGGCGAGCAATTTTTCATTGAGCTTTCTTTCTGCGATTCGCAACGCTTTTGCGGCTTCTCGCTTCTGGGTCTCTTTTTCTTGCGCCGCTTTCAACGCCGCCAAGCGTTTGCCGTCTTGCGCGATTTCTCGCAGAAGTTCTTGCGAGATTTGATTGCCAAGATTGGCGTATCGCAAGATGTCGGCTCTGACTTTCAAGGCGAGTTCTTCGTCGTCGATCATCGCGCCATACTCGTAGTTTTCTCGCAACCCGCCACCCGTCAAATTCGCCGAACCGATGAGCGAGATGCGTTCATCAATCACAAAGACTTTCGCGTGCAAGCGATGCAAGCTGGAAACGCTCGCGTTCTTGAAACCTTCGCAAAGTTCGAGAACAGCGTCGGGCTGCGTAACGCCCGCAACGATGTTTTGAGCCGAGAGGTTCGTCAGCAGCGCAAGCTCAATGCGATTTCTGTTTGGGGTCGCGTCGCGGAAAATTTTTGCGCCGTCGAGGTTGATGAACGGGCTGGCGACGAGGATTTCTCGCTCGGCGTTTCGCAAAAGGTCTCTAACGAGATTTTCAAAAGGCGACGAGACGAGTCGGAGCGTTTTCATTGACTTTGGTTTTCGATTCGCCAAAAACAAACGGGCGAATCCGCTGCGGGACTCGCCCTTTGCCTTCTCGCCTTTGGCAGAGCGATGACGTCGCTACTTGACGAGCGTCATCTTTTTCGTTTCCGAGAAACTTCCCGCTCGCAAACGATAGAAGTAAATCCCCGTCGCAAGTCCATAACGCGCCGCGTCAAACGCGATGGAATACGTGCCCGGCTCTTGTCGCTCGTCCGCGAGCGTAGCGACTTTTCTGCCCAATGCGTCGAAGACTTCCAACTTCACGTCGCTTGCGACGGGCAGTCGATACGCGATGTTGGTCGTCGGATTGAACGGGTTGGGATAGTTTTGCGCAAGCTCGAACGTCGTTGGCGCGACGAGATGGACTTCAAGGACGGGACTGTATTGGAACGCGCCGTCGAAATCCACTTGCTTCAATCGATAGAAGAGCTTTCCTTGCGCGTTTTCGTCGCGGAACGAATAGGATTGCGGTTCGGTCGTCGTGCCTTTTCCTCTCACGAAGCCAATGCTTTGCCACGCCTCGCCTTCGCGTCTGCGCTCAACGCCGAAGCCCGCGTTGTTTTTTTCGGACGCGGTTTTCCAAACGAGTTCAACGCCGCGCTTCGCTTTTCGGTAGCTGAACTCCAAGAACTCGACGGGCAACGCGATGCTTGCGTAACTAACGCGATAGACGCTGCTGTGATTGGTTGCCGCGTAGAGAACGCCGCTCTTTTCGGCAAGCGCGTTTACGGAGAACAAGTCCAGCCCCGCTCGATTCCAACTCGTTTCGTCGATGCGCTTTCGGAACACGCCGCCTTCGGTGTTTTGTCCCAAGCAAGCGGCGAGCATAGACCCTTGCAAGCCGCTCGATGGCGGAAGCGTCGTGGGAATCAAGATGTCGTCGACCGTCGCGCTCATTCCCGTCGAGTCAGGCGTCCATGTCGCGCCGCCGTCGGTGGATTTGTGAATGCCGCTGACGTTGGGCGCGGCGTAAAGCGTGTTCGTGAAGGGGTTGAAAGCGATGGCGTAGAACTCTTCGTTGAGCGGATTCATTCCGCCGTTGGATTGAAACCACGTCGCGCCGCCGTCGGTAGATTTGAGCAAGCCGCGCAAGACGGTCGTGGAGCTTGACATTCCCGCATAGAGATTGCCTGCGCCGTCTCTGCCGAGCGCGCGCACTGCGCCGAGCGAAGGAAGAGAGACCGTTCCTGCCACCCACGTGGCTCCGTTGTTCGTCGTGCGATAAATGACGGGGCTTGTGCCCGATGCGGTCAAGCCTGCGATGAGGGCGTTGCCGTCGGCAAGAAGGCAATCGACGGTGCGCGTCGAGATGCCCGCGTTTGCCGCCACCCAGCCCGACGCGGTTCGGCGAAACACGCCCACCGAGCCTGCGGCGGCGAACATCGTTCCGCCGACTTCTTCCAACGCCCAGATGGTTCGCGCGCCCAGTCCGACCGTGTCCATTTGCCACGTCGCGCCGTTGTCCGCGCTTCGCATCACGCCGCCGTTGTTGTTGATGCCCGCATACAGAGCGCCATCGGAGCCAACCTTCAACGCCAAGATGCTCAACGCATTGATACCCACGTTGGAAATCGTCAGCGACGAAAAATTCGTCGTGCGCGAAACCGCCCAGACGCTTGAACCAATCAAGGTTTCGCTTCCGACTCCGAGAAACGCAAAAACGGACTGCCCGCCCAAGACGGTTGGCGTCCAAACGCCACTGTTCGCGGCTCGGCGAAACACGCCGCCCGGATTGACGGGGTTCAAGCCCGCGTAGAGGTTGCCGTTTGCGTCGACGAACATCGCGTTGATGGCGCGCGCGCCAAGCCCGACCGTGTCGATCGTCCACGACGTCGCCGTCAAGGCTTTGCGATAAACGCCCGCGCCGCCCGAAAACACGCCCACGAAGAGCGTGTCGCCGCGTTGAACGAAGGCTCTGACGCTCGGAAAGGTCGTGCCGAGTCCAACGCTGTTGCGCGTCCAATTCGCGCCGTTGTTCGTGGAAACATAAATCCCCGCGTCGTTGGGCGCCGTGCCGCCCTCCGTGCCAACATAGAGCAATCCGTTGCTGTCTTTGAAGATGCTTCGCACGGTTCGCGGGTTGCCGCCCGTGCCTGCGGGAAGGTCGCCCGTGACGTTTTGCCAAGCGGTTGCGCCGGGCGGACGGAAGTAGATGCCCATATTCAAGCCGCCTGCGTAGAGGTTGCCGTTCGCGTCGGCATAGAGCGCGTAGATGGAGCGTCCGCCCAATCCGCCATTCGTATCGGCAACCCATGTGTTTCCGCCATCCGTCGTTTTGAATACGCCCGCGCCGAAGGGCGCGCCCCAAACCGTGTCGCCAATCGCCGCAATCGCAAACGACGTTCTCAGCGTCGCTTGCGAATTGACCTCTCGCCACGTGTTGCCGTTGTTGGTGGATTTGAAAAAGCCCGCGCCAATCGTTGCGGCGTAGATGTCGCCGTTGGCGGTTCGCGCAAACGCGTTGACCCTGCCGCCCCACGGACCGATTGGCTCGTAGGTTTGCGCCGATAGCGCGATTGGAACGAGCGTCAGCAGAACGAGAAAGCGAAGACGGTTCATCGCTGGTTGGATTTTGAATTGGCGAAACGAAGGCGCGATTAGCCCGAAGGGAATGTAACGCAACGAGCAAAAAGAAAAAACTTGAACGCGCTCGCCTCTTTGAGAAATGGATTCTTCACTCCGCTTCGCTCCGTTCAGAATGACATCGCTTTGGCGAATCGTTTCCACCGACGGACCATCGCCTTTATCTCTTCGCTCCGTTCAGAATGACATCGCTTTGCCGTCGTTTCGAGCCTTTTCCCTTGTCATTCCGAGCTTTTCTCCTTTGTCATTCCGAGCGAATGCGAGGAATCCACAAAGGATTGCGAATTGAGCGTCCGCGATGCTCCATCCTCGCTCCTCGCTTCTCTCCAATGGATTTCTTCGCTTCGGCGCTTGCGCCGATTTGACGCGAGTTTGTCAACGCTTTGCCCATTTGGGCAACGCAATCGTGAAGAGATTGGGCTTTTTCTCCGCTTCGCCGTGGCATGCGCCGCTCTGAAAACACCCGACGCAGAGTTCGGCAAGGCTCAACGGCGCGGCGCAACGCGGACACTTGGCAAGGTATTGATTGGCGATTTTGAGCTTGCACGTGGGGCACTCGCGTTCCAAGGCGCGTTGCGGCAGATTCAAAAGGCTTTGTTTGGAGCAGTTCGACATCGTCGTTAAAAATTTTGCGTCGCGTTTCGCATCACAAGCGCCACCGCGCCGCCAACGCCAAACGCCAAAATCCAACTTCCAAGCCAAATGATCATCGCTTCCTTCGCGCCGCGTTCTTTGACGAGCGCCATCAGGCTTGCGATGCACGGCACGAAGAGCGTGATGACCGTGAGCGCCACGACGATTTGTTCGGGCGCGAGAGGCAGTTCGTAAAGCCCCGCCGCGCCGAAATCGCGTCGCACCATTCCCATCACGAAAGCGCGCGCCGATTCCGCCGGCAAATGAAGCCAATGCGTCGTAATCGGCTCGAAGAGCCTGACCCACCCTTCCAGCAAGCCCGTTACTTGCATCGTGGAGACGATGAGGGCGCCAACGAAAAACCACGGCGCGGCTTCCATCATAAAACTTTTCGTCTTGATCCACGTCTTTTTGAGCACGTTCGTCGGGCGCGGCAAGCGCATCGGCGGCAGGTCGATGAGAAGCGGCGAGGATTTTCCGGGCAAGAGTTTGTCCAAAATCGTTCCAATCGCCACGAGGTTGGCGAGAATGACGAGGAAGAAGACGAGCGAGTAGAATCCGCCCGCTTTCGTCAGGAGCGCGGCAATGACCGCCAGTTGCGCCGAGCACGGAATCGCAAAGTTGAGTATCGAGGCGGCGATGGTCTTCTCGCGCGACGTTTGAAGCAAGCGCGTCGTGATGGTCGCCATCGTTACGCACCCGAAGCCGAGAATGATGGGAATCACCGCTCGCCCGTTCAAGCCCATCGCGGAAAAGAGTCTATCGACCATCGTCGCAAGGCGCGGCAAGTATCCGCAATCTTCCAAAACCGCAAGGAACGCATAAAAGCCCATCACGAGCGGAAGCAAAAGAAACGCCAGATACGTAACCGTCATCGTGAACGCGCCAAATTCGCCCGCGAGAATCGTAACCGCCTTGCCCCACAAGGTCTCTTGCGAGAACGCGAAGTTCTGCGTTACGTCTTTCCCCTCGATGAACGCTTCGAACTCCTCGAACTTTTCTTTCGCTCGGCTCGTGCCTTCGGGGAACGAGAACGATTTGGTTTCGACGACGTCGTCGCCGTTCAGGACTTCAACGACGATTTCGACGGGGGTGATTTTGGCGAAGAGATGCTTGACAAATGGCTCGAAACGCTTGTTGCCGAGTTCGACTTCCAAATGCCCCACGACGCGCTGCGCCACCATCACGCCCACGACTTGATAAATCAGCCACAGGGCGAAAATCAAAATCGGAACGCCCGTAAGGGGACTAATCGTCCATTTGCCCAATTTTTCCGAGACGATCGCGCCGAACTTCATTTGCGATTTTTCGCGCAGGACTTCGGCGACGATTTCATTGACGCGGTTGCGGCGAGCGACGTAGATTTCCTCGCGCCGATCTTGCGGCTCCAAGCCGTGTCGCGCGGCGACGATTTCATCGCCTTCCAGAATCATCAGCGCGTCGGCGGCGGGGTTTGCCGTTGGTCGCAGGCGCGCCATCACCGCCGATATGTCTTTTTGCAGGTCGGGTTCGATGTTGCCGACTTTGGCGGTTTCGAGCGCTCGCTCCAAGTCGTCGAAACCGCGCTTTTTGATGGCGGTTGCTTTCACGACGGGCACGCCCAAAATTTCCGATAGTCGCTCGACATCGATCTCCATTCCCGCCTCTTCGAGCGCGTCCATCATATTGAGCGCGACGACCATTCGGAACTGCATATCGACGAGTTGAAGCGTCAGAAACAAATCGCGCTCCAAGTTCATCGCATCGACGACGTTGAGCACGATGTCGGCGGAAAGCACTTCGTCTCTGGCGACGCGCTCTTCGTCGTTGAAGGAACTCACGCCGTAGATGCCGGGCGTATCAACGACGCGGAAGTTCTTGTAGTTGCCCTCGGTGATTTCGACCGTCGTGCCCGGATAGTTGGAAACATCGACATACAAGCCGCTGAAATGATTGAAGAACAGCGACTTTCCGACGTTTGGATTGCCGACCAAGACAAGCTTTTGAGGCGACGCCTTCTTTTCGACAGCGGGCTGAACGGTCGCGGCATCGCTTTCCATAGCAAGCGCGTTCATATCGTCGCGTGGTTTAGTTCGCAATCACCTCGACCCAAATTTTTTCCGAGAGTTCCGCGCCGATGGCGACTTCCTGACGACGACGCTTGACGACGATGGGTCCGAGCGGCAAGCGTTCAAAGCAGGTCGCGTCGCTGCCTTCGGCAAGCCCGAAGCGCAACAGTTGCGCCCTCGTTTGCTTGTCGTCGATTCGCCTCACGACGAACCGCTCGCCTTTCCTAACGGCTTGAAGCGACACCCAATTTGGCTCAATGGATTGCATAGCGTTCTGTTTAGACTGAATCTAAACAAACATTTAGCCTTTGGCAAATCGTTTTTTGAAATCGTTTTTTGACAAGGGATTATCGCTCCGTTCAGAATGACGGCGCTTTCGGTCATTCCGAGCCTTTCCCCTTTGTCATTCCGAGCGACGGCGAGGCATCCACAAAGGATTGCGAATTGCGAATTTCGGATTGCGAATTGAGCATCCGCGATTCTCCATTCTCGCTCCTCAATTCTCGCTCCTCGCTCCTCCCAAATGGATTCTTCACTCCGCTTCGCTCCGTTCAGAATGACAAACAGTCTCGCTCTGCTTCGTTCAGAATGGCAAATCGTGCCTACGCTTCGTTCAGAATGACGGCGCTTTGCCGTCGTTCCGAGCCTTTCCCCTCGTCATTCCGAGCGACGGCGAGGAATCCGCTTCGCCTCCAACCCCTTTTCTTCGCAATGGAGAGAGGAACGATTTTGACGCAGTCAAAATCGGGGGTGAGGTTCTTTTGACGTTGGCAGCGTCAGTTGCGGCGATGCGCTTCGTCAGGTTGGGCGCGAGGAATCTTTGGCGACGAACATTAGGCGATCTTTTTTCCAAACGGCTTCGACGCGCGCGCTCAACGCGATCTTTCTGCCCGATTGCGCGTTCAACAATCCCGCAAGCCTCGACAACGCTTGCGCCGACGGCTCGATTCCGAATTTCGCCAAGGCGCGCTTGAAAAGTTCCTTTTGCTCGAAGGCGGTGAGCCTTTTGAGCGCGGCGACGTCAAACGAATCGTTCTTGAACGACAAGCCCTTTCGGCGCGAAAGTTTTTCGATATGCGATTCCACGAAGGCTTGCAATTCGGCGGCGTTTTCGGAAAGGCGCGAAAGGTTTTGCAGAAACTTGCTCCCGAAACGCTCCTCGATGAGCGGAATGACGCGCAGCCGAATGAAATTGCGGTCGAAATCCAGCGAGGCGTTTGAGGAATCGTCTCGAAAGGGCGAATTGGTTTCGGCAAGGTAGTTGCGCAAGTCTTCTCGCGTCAGGTGCAGCGCGGGTCGAATGATGTCGCCGCGCCGTTCAGGAATGCCCGCAAGCCCCAAGAGCGACGCGCCGCGAAACAAGTTGAAGAGAATGGTCTCGGCGTTGTCGTTGCGTTGATGCGCCGTCGCCAGTTTGTTGAATCCGCGTTCTCGCATCAGTTCGGCGAACCATCGGTAACGCAGGTTTCGGGCGGTTTCTTCGATGGAGGTTTTTTCTCGCGCGGCGACGAGGGCGGCGTCAAACTTTTTCGCAAAACACTCGATGCCGAGCGATTGGCAGAGCGCTTGGCAGAAGGCTTCGTCGTCGTCGCTTTCTTTGCCGCGCAGTTGAAAGTTGCAATGCGCCGCCGCCAGCGAAAGTTTGAGATAGGGCTGAACGGCGCGCAATAGTTTGAGCAGCGCCACGGAATCCGAGCCGCCCGACAACGCAATCAACACCCTGTCGCCTTTTTCAATCAAGCCTCGCGTTTTGCATCGCTCCAAGAAGCGCTTTTCAAACGGCGTGAGTCGCGCTTTGAGCGGCGGTCGCGGATTCATCTCGTTTCGCTCGATGCCGAAAACAATTGAGGCACACGCTGACGAAGCGTCGCCACGATTTGCTTGTGAACGTCGTTAATGGATCGCAGCGCATCGATTTCCACGACGCGATGCGAATGCTCGCGCGCCAACGCCTTGTAGCCTTCGCGCGCGCGACGATAAAATTCCAGCCCCGCGCTTTCCATTCGATCGAGCGGAATCTCGTTCTCGCCAAACGCGAGCGGCAAGGATTTTTCCGAAAACTTTCGAATCAAAGCGTCTTCGGGAAGCAAGTCCAAATAGAACGTCAGGTCGGGCTCGATGCCCAGCGACGCGATGCGATTGACTTGACGAATGACGTCCAAATCCACGCCTCGCCCGTAGCCTTGATACGCCGTCGTGGAATCGCAGAAGCGATCGAGCAAGACGACTTCGCCGCGCTCCAACGCGGGCTTGACGAGCGTTCTCATCAGTTCGGCGCGACTTGCGGCGAACAACAGCAATTCGGTTACGCTTCCCATCTCTTCCTTGCCCTCCAAAAGCAAGGCGCGAATCCGCTCCGACAGCGGAACGCCCCCAGGCTCGCGCAACGCCAAAGGCTCCACGCCATGGGCGCGCAAGCATTCTTTGAGCAATCGAATCTGCGTCGACTTGCCGCTCCCATCGATGCCCTCAAACGTGATGAGCATTAGGCAGGCGCAAAGAAGATTTTTGAGTCGTCGCCAGCAATCTAACGGGCTTGCGCGCAATTCGCAAACTCGTCGCTCGCTTCGGTTTTGAATCGAGCGGATTGCGTAACTTCCGCAAATCCATTGAACGACGCCGCTATGCTCACGGAGAACAGATTGGTGATCGCCTTTCCCGACGCGATGAACGCCGACGCCTTCTACCGCTTCTCGCGCGCCAACCCAAACTTGCGAATGGAACTCAACTCAAACGGCGAGGTCGAAATCATGGCAGGAACCGGCGGAAAAACAGGCATCATTGAAAGCGAAATCAACGGACAGTTGAGAGATTGGAACCGCCGCAGCGGATTGGGCAAAGCGTTCAGTCCCTCGACGGGTTTCAGGCTCAAAAACGGTTCGGTGCGCCTCTCCGACGGCGCTTGGATGCGCCTCGACCGCTGGAACGCCCTCTCCCCCGACGACCAAGAACGCTTCCCC
>JANWWM010000073.1 GCA_025055975.1 Chloroherpetonaceae bacterium
CAACGCGCGAAGAACTTCCGCATTGCGAACCGCAGGGCAATCCCACTGACCCGTAATCGACACGCCAAGCAAGCGCTCTTCTTCGCAGTTCTTTTTCCATTCGGGCGAAAGGTAGGGGAAGTTCGTAAGCGTGGCTTGATACGTGCCGAGAATCGTCGCAAGGCGAATTTTGCGAAGCAAGGTGTCAGGCGTGTCTTCGGCGCGCACGACGACTTCAGAGAGATTGCAAAATTGCTTGGAGCGCAAGATGATTTCGCCGCAGGGATTCGTGCCGCATGTCGAGAGGTAATTGGCAAAACTTTCGCGTCGGCGCGCAGGCAGTTGCTCCAAGATGGTCGAGCGATTGAAGATGCCGCGCTCGCCACTGCCCGACTTGATAAGCGCAAGCCACTCGTCCAGAAACTCCGAGACGGTTGGCTTTTCGTTGTAGATGGCGGAGTTGTTTGCCATCGCGCGTTGCGGGTGCGAGACATAGAACGCGCCGTCTTTGGCGTGGCGCATTTCGACATCGTCCAAATCCGACAGCGAAATCAAGGCGCTGCGACGCACGCCGCCCATCACCACCACTTCGCCGATTTTGCAAATGATGTCGTGCACATCGAGCGTGCTCAGCCGTCGCCCTTGTCGCTGCAAAATTCTTTCGCGGCTGAAATTCAAGAGCGCTCGCAACGGTTCAGGTCCCGACGCTCTGCCGCCCATCGTTTTGAGCCGCGCGCCTTGCGGACGAATGCGCGAGTAATCAAACGCCACGTCTTCACCGCTGAACCACGTTTCCAAGCCGTAGACAAACGCATCAGCCCAACCTTCTTTGCTGTCTTCAATCACGAAGGTCGAGCGTTTCTTGCCTGTCTGCCGTTTGATTTGCGGCAGTTTGTGAATCGTTTGTTGCTCGACGGAAAAGCCCACGCCCGTGCCGCACATCAGGATATACATAATCTCGCCGAAGTCTTTGAGGCATTCGGGCGCGATGTAGGAGCAGTTGTAAGCAGCGACGTGGGTTTTTCGCGCCGCGTCGCCTGCGCTCCACAAGAGGCGCATGGAGGGCATCACTTCTTGCTTCAAAATCGCGTCGCGCAGTTCGGCGTATTCTTGCTCGGTGAGTTTATTGCCCAAGTTCTCGCGCATAAAGTTGATGTAGCGGTCGACGGTTTCCACCCATGTTTCGCGGCGACCTTTTTCAGGCAGCCAGCGCGAGTAAGTGCGGTAGTAGATGA
>JANWWM010000088.1 GCA_025055975.1 Chloroherpetonaceae bacterium
TCATCTTGCGTTAGGCGTTAGGTTGAGCGAAAGGCGAAAGTTCCGCGCGGGCATCGGGAAGAATTGAATCACCTCGTAGCGCGCGTTGAAGAGATTGCTCGCCTCGAACTTCGCTTTCGCAAAAAAACTCCACAGCGGAAATCCAACGGAAAGGCTCACGTCGTTGAGCCAAAAGGCAGGAAGCACGTTGCTCGCTTCGTTTTCGGGAAGCGCAAAGCGAAAGCCCGTGTAAGAGAGCGCGTAGCCGATCGACCAAAAGTCTTTTTCAAGCGAGAAGTGCGCGGACGCAAGTTCTTTCGGCGCGTAAGGAATTTGCTGATTCGGCGTGAGCGACGCGGGCGAGACGTCAATCGCCTCTTGGCGCGCATAGTTTCCGACGAGCGAAAGCGTCGCGCTTGCGATTTGCAGTTGCGACTCCACGCGCGCATCGAAGCCCGTCGTTTGAACCGCGCCAATGTTTCGCATCGACCAGTTGAACGCATCGCGCGGAATGGCGAGAATTTTATCCGTTACGTCAATGCGAAACGCATCGAGGCGAACCGCCGCTTGCTTCCACATCGATGACGAGAGCCTTTCGTAGCCGACGCCGACGTTCCACTGCCGCGCGTATTCGGGGCGCAAGTTTGGATTGCCGACGCGAGCGTAATACAGGTCGTTGAACGTGGGCAGGCGAAACGTTTGGCGATGCGAGGCGCGTAACCGAAATCCCAAGTCCGCAAAGGGTTTGTAGCCGATGGCGATGGAAGGCGTGAGCGCGTTGCGATTGGGCGCGCTCGTTCCGAAGACGGTCGTTTCTCGCGCATAAGTGGCGACGAGATTCGTTTCAAGCGACGTCGTTTCGCCTTGATGCGCGAGCGCGAGCGCGGCGATAGACGTCCATCGCGTTGGTTGCGCGGCTTGATAGTGCGAGGCATTGAGCGCGTTCACGGCAAGATCGGTCGCAAGGCTTGCGGTCGTTTTTTCGCCGATGCGATAGGCAAGGCTTGCCGCGCCGTAGATTTCGCGCTGAACGTAGCGGTCATCGATGTTGGGATTGCGCGGGTCGAGCGCGGGTTCAATGAAGCGCAAGTAGTTGTAGGCGAACTTTCCGCCAACGCTCATTTTGAGCCGCTCGCTCAGGCTCGTGAAAATTCTCGTTTGAGCGAAGGCGTCTTGATGCCACAGCCGTTGGCGCGAGACTTCAATCAAATCGGGGTTCGGGCGAATGGCGACGGCGCTCGGCAAGCCGCGCTCGGAATCGTAGAAGTAGGCTTTGACGAACAGCGTCGAGCGGTCGGAAACGTTGAACGCAAGGTCGGTTTCGGCGCGAATGGAGCGAAGGTCGGCGTTGCGTCGGGTCAGGTTCATCGTTTCGCGTCCGTTTTGCAAGCGATAGTCATACTCGCCATTTGCGCTGATGCGCTCGATGTCAACGCCGAGACTGGCGCGCTCGGAAAGTCTCGCAAAGAGCGACGCGGATTGATTGAACTGCTCAAACGAGCCAACCTGCGAGCCAAGCCGCCACTCGCTTTGACGCGCGGAGCGATGGAACGATTCAATCTTCGAGACGAGGTTCAAGACCGACGCGGAAGCGTAAGCGCGCGCGGGTTGAAGCATATCGGGCGCGTTGCCGTTGATGAGTTCGATTTGGTCGAGATTTTGAATCGAGAATCTGCCCAAATCGATTTGCCCCGTTTGCGCGTCGGAGATTTTGATTCCGTCTATTTGAACGGCGGTATGTTCCGCGCCGAGACTGCGCACGGAGATGGTCTTCAAGCCGCCGATGCCGCCGTAATCTTTGAGCGTTACGCTCGGCAGTTGTCGAACCGCGTCGGCGACGGTGATGGCGTTGAGTTTATCGAGTTCGGCTTTGGAAAGCGTTTCGGCGGAATGAAGCGACGCCGACGGCGAGAGAAGGCGCGTCGCTTCGACGCGGATTTCGTCGACGCGGACGGTCTTGGTCGAGTCGATGGATTGCGCGATGAGCGTCGACGCAAATGCCAACGCGCATAGCCACGCGAGATGTTTGAAAACGGAAAGCACGAGCCTCAGCGGTTGCAAGGCGAATTTCCCGTCGCCTTTGGTTGCAAAAGGCTCTCGGCAGGTCTCCTGACTCGTCGCGCTTGTGGCTTCAACCTTCCCAACGTGTTCGGGCGAACGTGTCAGTGGTTTGAAGCCGAGAAAAGCGACTCACAGTTGCGGGAACAGTTCGGGATTTTCACCCGATTCCCTATTCTCCTTGCGTCAAGCAAGGCACCGAAAGCCAACGAACTCGCGCAAAGATAGGCTATTTCTTCTTTTCGGGAAAGCGCCCGTAATGCACGTCGTAAAGAAAGTTGATGACTCCGGGGAAATAATGCGGTTGGTCGTCCCACATCGCCATGTGGCTTCCGTTTGGGCAGTAGAGATAGCGTCCGTTCTGAACGGTTTTGCTGATTTCTTCCATCGCTTTGGGATCCATCGTGTCGTGTTGCGCGCCGATGGCGAGCGTTGGAACGGCGATGTTTTTTAGGTCGGCTTTTCTATCCCATTTGAGCAAGCGTCCGCCCACCTTGAACTCGCTTGGTCCTTGCATCAAGACGTAGATATGCTCGTTGAGATGTTTGAAACTGCGCGCGACGGGTTCGGGATATTCCGCCATTCGAAGCACGTGTTTGGAATAGTATTCTTTCTCGACGAGTTGGACGTAAGTCGGGTTTTTGAAATCGCCTTTTTCTTCAAACTTCGCAAGCGAATCGAGAAGCGACGGGCGCATTTTGCTTCGCAGAACGCCGTTGTATTTCTCGTAATCGGGAATGCTCGCCATCATATTCGAGATGATTAACGCTTTGAGATGCCGTTGATATTTCAGCGCGTATTCCATCGCCAAAATGCCGCCCCACGAATGACCAAGCAGGTAGAAGTTGTCTTTGTTGAGACCAAGCGCCTGTCGGACTTGCTCGACTTCCTCGACGAAGCGTTCCGTCGTCCAAAGGTTGTCGTCGTTGGGTTGGTCGGAGTAGTAAGAGCCGAGTTGGTCGTAGAGATAAATCTCGATGCCGGCGTCTTTTGAAATGCTCTCGAAGCATTCGAAGTATTCGTGCGTCATTGCGGGACCGCCGTGCAAGAGCAGAAGTTTGATGTCGCCTTTGCCGATTTTCTTCGTCCAAACTTTGTATTTGCCGTCGATGACAATCATTTTCACGCCGCCGTTTTGGAGCGCGGTCGTGTCGAAAATCGCGGGCGAGAATGTCGTTGGCGGTTGGTCTTTTTGAGCGGGCGGTTTGGCGCAAGCGGCAAGGAGCGCGGCGAGCGCAAGCGAGACGACTCGATGAGGCATGGCGTTCTGGCAGATGGTTTGGTTGCGATTAAACTTTTGAAAGCATAGCATTTTTTCGTTTTTCGAAAAAATCGTAATTACGCCGCGCTTTTGGCGAATCCTCTCGCCAACTGCTGCATCTATCAACAAAACAACATCGCTCTCTATGACACGCATCTTGCGACTCATCTCGCTGGGCGCATTGGTCTTGGCGTTGCGTCCAACGTCTCTTTTCTGCCAAGAAATGACGGTCTCTGGAACCGTTCTCGATGAGGCGACCAACGAGCCGCTGGCGGGCGCCGTCGTGCAGGTGAAGGAAATTCGCAGCGCGGGCGCGGTAACGAACGCAAGCGGCAAGTTTCGCCTTCTCATCAAAGCCGAGAAAGCGACGCTTCTCGTCAAACTCGTCGGCTACAAGCCGCGCGCGATCGCCGTTGAAGGCTCGAACGAGAACCTCGTGATTAAACTCGCCGAAGATTTGCTCAAAGCCGAAGAGGTATTGGTTACGGGGGTTGCGACGGGAGTCAAGCGCGAAAATTCGCCCAACGCGATCGGCACAATTTCCGCGTCGGAACTTCTGCCCGCGCCCGCGCAAACGACGGAGCAAGCCTTCGCGGGCAAAGTGCCGGGACTTTCCATCAGTCAAAACACGGGCGCGCCGGGCGGCGGCATCAGCATCAACCTGCGCGGCGTATCGACGCTCGTCGGCAATTCGCAACCGCTCATCTTCGTCGACGGCGTCATCATCAGCAACGACCAAATTCAAGGCGGATTGGACGCGCTCACGGCGGCGACGGGCGTGGGAAGCGCGCGACCCCAAGGTCAGCCCACCAACCGCCTCGCCGACTTGAATCCCAACGACATCGCCGACATTCAAATTCTCAAAGGTCCCAGCGCGGCGGCGGTCTATGGCGCAAAAGCCGCGGCGGGCGTGATTCTGATTACCACCAAACAAGGTTTGCTTGGCGAAAGAACCGCCATCGAAGTCAACCAACAATTCGGCTTCAATCAACTGCTGCGCAAGCAAGGCACGCGCAATTGGCAAGCCGACACCAACGGGTTCTTCTCCGCTTTCCGTCGTCCCGCGCCCGCGTCGTTTGAAGTGCCCTACATCGATTACGAAGAACTGCTTTACGGACAAACGGGCTTCGTCAACGAGACCAACGTGAGCGCGCGCGGCGGCAACGCCACGACGCTGTTTTACGTCAGCGGCAGCGCCCGCAACGAAAGCGGCATCGTCGCCAATACGGGCTATCGTCGCTACGCCACGCGCCTGACGATTTCGCATCGGCTCACCAACGACATCACCATCGATGGCTCGGCAAGCTACGTCAATAGCGCGTCGGACCGAGGCGCGACGGGCAACTCGAACAACAACGTGAGCTTGGGTTACGCGGCGGCGTTCATTCCAAGTTTCATCGACTATCGCCAACGCGGCGACGGCACCTACTCCGACTCCAATCGCATCGGGTCGAATCCGTTTGAAATCATCGACAAAGTCATCAACAACGAGCGCATCGACCGCGTAACCGCATCAGGCAAGTTGGATTGGGACTTGGTTCGGCACGGCAATCACAACCTCAAACTCGTGGCGACGGGCGGCATCGACTTCTTCACGCAAGTCAACCAAATCTATTCGCCGATAAACACCATTCACGAGCGCGCCACGGGCTTGCCCGGCAGAAGCATCAGAACCAACACGCCAAGCCAATTCTCGAACCTATACGCCAGCTTGGTGCATCGCTACCAAGACGCTGGGCTTTCGTTTACGACGTCGGCGGGCGTTCAATTTGAAAATCGCAACTCCAACAGCGTGCTCGTGTTCGCTCGCGGCTTGGCGGCGGAGTCCGACAACATCAATCAAGCCGCTTCGATTCAGCAACTCCAAACCGTCCAAAAGCAATACGACCAAGGGATTTACTTCCAAGAGGACGTCGACATTTCGGGACTGTTTTTCTTGACGGCGGGCTTGCGAATGGACCGAAGCAGCGCCAACGGCGACGTCGACAAGTTCTATCTCTTCCCGAAAGGCGGCGCGTCCGTCTTGCTGTCGAGATTTGGATTCTGGGACGGCTTGCGCTCGACGGTGGAGTCGGCGAAACTTCGCGTTTCGGCGGGACAAGCGGGCACGTTTGCGCCTGCGGTCGCCAAGTTCACGACGCTCTCGACCAACAACGTGGGCGGCGTCAGCGGTCTAAGCGTTCCCGCTCGCATCGGCAACCCGAACATCGAGCCTGAGCGCGTTACGGAAATCGAATTCGGAACCGACATTGGCTTCGCCAAAGGCTTGGCGTTTCTCGAATTCACCTACTACTTGCGCAACATTTCGGGGCTAATTTTGGAATCGCAAATCGCGGCGTCGTCAGGCTCGACGTTGCAATTCAAAAACGGCGGCGAGATGAAGACCAACGGCATTGAAATCGCCTTGAACTTGAACCCGATTCGCTCGGAGACGTTTTCGTGGAACGCGCGCGTCAACTTTACGCGGATGCGCGCCGAGATCACCAAACTCACCGTGCCCGCGTTCCAAACGGGCGGTTTCGGCACGGCGCTCGGCGCCTACACCATCCGCGAGGGTTACTCGCCCACATCGATCGTCGGTTCGCAAAGTTTCGGACCAAATCCCAAAGCCCCCAATCCCAACGCCGCCGTCGGACAATTCAACGGCTTAATCATTGGGGACGAGATGCCCGACTTCCGAATGGGATTTGCCAACGCTTTCGCCTACAAGGGCTTTGAGCTTTATTTCTTGTGGGAATGGAAGAAAGGCGGCGACGTCATCAACCTGACGCGCTTTCTCACCGACTTGGGCGGCACGACGGCGGACTGGGGGTCGCCCGCTTACATCGAGCGCACTCAACGCCGCCTGGGACAAAGCCCGAACAACCCTGGCGTGCGCGAAACGCCGTGGGTCGAGGATGGCTCTTTCGTCAAACTCCGCGAACTGACGCTGAGCTACACGTTCAGCCGCGAGCAAACCGACAAGCTCTTCGGCGGTTTCTTCACGAACCTCAAAGTCAGTTTCACGGGTCGCAACCTCTTGCTCTTCACGAAATACACGGGCTACGACCCCGAAGTGAGCAATTTCGGCAGCATTGCCATCGGTCGTTCCATCGACGTAACGCCGTTCCCGTCGGCGCGCACGTATTACTTCACCGTCGGATTTGGCTTGTAAGCCCGAACAAACTCTAAACGCAGGAGATTCAAACTATGCATCGCATTCAAACCGTCTTCAAACGACTGACGACGAGCGTCGCGCTCTTTCTCGTCGCGCTCGTTTTCTATGCTTGTCCCGATCGCAACTTTCCAAACCCAAACTCCGCTTCCGAAGAAACCGCGAGCGTTCAGAGTTTGGTAACGGGCGCGGAGGGTTCGATGCGCGACGCCTTGGGCTTTTACATCTACGGCACGTCGCTCATCGGACGCGAAGCCTACTACTTCGGCGGCGACGATCCGCGCTATATGTCGGAGTATGTGGGCGGCGCGTTGGACGCGGGCGGTCCATTCGTCAACAACACTTGGAACGCTCGGTATCGCGCCATCGCCAACGCTCGACTTCTGCTGAACCGCGCCGCGCAAGAACCGCCGTCTCGCGCTGGGCAACGTGCGGGCTTGGAAGGTTTCGCCAAAACCATCATCGCCTATCAATTGCTCCTGAACCTCAACCTGACGAATGAAAACGGCATCAAAATCGGCTATTCGCCCAACCCTGCCGCCTTCCCATTCGTGAGCAAAGCCGCTGGATTTGCCGAGATCAATCGCCTGCTCGATGAAGCATATGCGGCGCTGACTTCGTCAGGCGCGGCGTTTGATTTCCGATTGTCAAGCGGATTTGCGGGCTTCAACACGCCTGCGACCTTTGCGCGATTCAACCGCGCGTTGCGCGCCCGAACCGCCGCTTACACGGGCGATTATCAAGCCTGCTTGACCGCGCTCAGCAATTCGTTTCTGACCGAGACCAACACGGCGGCGGGAATGAGAACGGGCGTTTATCACGTTTATTCTACCGCCGCAGGCGACCAACTCAATCCCGTTTTTGAACCCGCCGCCCAAGCCACGCGCTTCTTTGCGCAACGCGATTTCTTCCGAGAAAATCAAGATGCGGCGACGGACGCGCGACTGTCGAAGGTCTTTTTCCGCTCGTCTCCCGTGAGCAACTACGGCGTGAGTTCCAATTACGCGATTAGCGTTTGGGCTTCAAACACCGCGCCCATCGCCATCATTCGCAACGAAGAGCTTTTGTTGCTCCGCGCCGAGGCGCGCATCAAAACGGGCGATTTCGCGGGCGCGCTCGCCGACCTCAATCGCGTCCGACAAGCCGCAGGGGTCGCGCCTTACGCCGCCATCGCCGACGAAACCGACGGCATCAACAAAGTCCTTTACGAACGTCGTTACTCGCTCTTCTGCGAAGGACATCGTTGGATCGATATGCGTCGCTTCAACCGCTTGAACCAACTGCCCATCGAGCGTTCAGGCGATCAGGTGGTCGTCAATTTTCCGCGACCGCTTTCCGAACTGCCGTAAGTTCAATCGCGCGAAATCAAAAGGGCGGATGTTTTCCGCCCTTTTTGTTTGCGCCAATTTCCTCTCTTTTCGCCGCGCCATCTCGTTTCGGTCTTCGATGATTCGACATCTGCGTTCCAAGCGCTTGTCAGCGTGCGGCGAAATCCTTACTTTTGGAAGGACTTTTCTTGAAAGTCCTTCTCAATTCAATTTCAACCAATAACGCAAAACTTCCATCTAACTATGAAGAACGCAGTATTCGCCTTGCTTTGCTTGCTCGTTTGCGGAACCATCTCGCTTTTCGCGCAGCCGACCATCAACGGCACGGTAACGCCCGCGGAGTATCAAGTTACCTTCGCTAATTCTAATCCCGTCAGCAACAATGGCTTCGGACCTCAATCCGACATCGGCGCGATTCGCACTTGGGTAAACGGCACGGATCTCTACATTGGCATTCCCTGCAAAGTCGAAGCCAATGGCAACCAACTGGCCATCTGGATGGGCTTCAGCAACGTTCCGGGCAGAGCGGCGGGCACGCGCCTTAGCTGCGCGCACACAACGGGCACCTACTTGGACAGCACATGGACGAACAACAACTACCGCGCCGATTTCGAAGTCGACTACATGCTCTCGGTGAGAACGGATAATGGACAAGTCGTTATTGCCAAGACGGCAGGCGCGAACGTTGGCTCGCAAGTGCTTGGCACGGCGACCACCACGGCTTCAAGCAACAGCGCGGGCTCAATTCTTTCCGCGGGCGCGGCGACCTTTGCGCTCAACAATCAAACCGCAAGCGACATTCGCACCACCAATACGGGTTTTGAAATTCGCTTCACGCTCTCGGCGCTTGGCACGAATGCGGCAGCCAACGTGCGCCTTTTTGCCATCATCGTGGGCGCGAACAACCCATTCTTCTCGAATGTTCTCGTTCCTGGCACTGCGTCGAACGCGAATCTTGGGTTCGACCCGAACCTCACGTCGCCTCCAACGGGATACTCGGGTCCGTTCAACACGGGCGCGATTGCGCTCCCCGTCGAACTCACTTCGTTTGGCGCGCAAGTCTTGAACGATGGCGTGCGTCTGTCTTGGACGACCGCCTCCGAACTCAACAACGCGGGCTTCGAAGTGCAACGCTCGACAAATCAAGCGAATTGGACGACGCTCGGCTTCGTGCGCGGCGCGGGCACCACGACCGAAGCGCAATCCTACTCGTTCCTCGATGCGAGCGCGACGGGCAGAGTCTTCTACCGCTTGAAGCAAATCGATTTCGACGGTCAATTCGAATACAGCAACGTCATCGAGGTCAACGCAGGCTTGCCCAAAACCTTCGCGCTGGAGCAAAATTATCCCAACCCCTTCAACCCGACGACGACCATCGCCTATCAACTGCCAACGGCAAGCGACGTCTCGCTCAAAGTCTATGATATGCTCGGCAAGGAAGTGACTACGCTCGTCAATGCGCGTCAAGACGCGGGCGCATACAGCGTGAACTTCAACGCCAACAACCTTGCGAGCGGACTATACTTCTACCGCTTGCAAGCGGGCAACTTCGTTCAAACGCGCAAAATGATGCTCGTCAAGTGAGCCGCTTTTGAGCGTTCAGACTTGGGGCGAGAGCGTTCTCGCCCCTTTCTTTTTGAATCAACGCGCTTTCCCAAACGCGCCCTCTGCCGTATCTTCTTTCCCTAACCGCAATCCAACATTCCAACGCCGAACTATGACAAATCGCAACGCTTTGAAAACCGCCCTGCAAATTTTGCTCTCAGGTCGCTCGCTCGATGCCGAGACCGCCAAAGAAATTGGACTCATTGATGAAATCACCGAGGGCGATGCTGTTGTGCGTGCCACAGAACTTGCACGTGCCTTCATTCTGGGC
>JANWWM010000003.1 GCA_025055975.1 Chloroherpetonaceae bacterium
GCCGCTTCCCATAAAAGGGTCGTTAATGTGGGCAGTGGGTTGAGAGATGTATTCGTCCAAAAGTTTTTCCACGAGTTGCGGAATGAATTTCGCGGGGTAGCGGTGATAGTCATGCGTCCATTTGCCCGTTTGCGACGGCGCGTAGCCTGCAAACGACCATTCGCTCGCAATTGGAGCGGATTTTACCACATCGGCAATGTCGGACGGGGATAGAAGTTGCGTTGAAAAGGTCATTTCCGATAGCGCTTGTTTGGATTCCACTCAATATGTCCGTTGATGTCGTATGTCTCATAGACTTGCACGGTTTCGCAGAACTTTGCAGTATGCGCGTCGCCAATTTTCTTGGCAGTCTCCCACATTCGAATGAACATTCGTTTGCCGCTTTCGGTCTGACCGTAGTTTTTCTTTCTGAAGTTGCAGATTGAACACAAGGTTTGCCCGTTGTCAATTTCCGCTTTTCCGCCTTTGTCTTTGGGCAAGATGTGATCGGCGTGAAGTTCGTAGCCTTCGTTGGCGCTTCTCCCGCAGAGCGCGCATCGGTATCCATCTCTTTCAAAAATCGCTCGCTTCTGTTCGGGCGTGAAGTCTTCAAGTTCGCGTTTTGTTTCAAGGTCAGGCTCGTAGCGATAAACGCCTTTTCTGACTTTGACAAGGAATCCTTCTTGATGCAGCTTTCTAATAGCTCGCCACACATCGCGGGGTTTCTTTTGATAGAGCGAGCGATATCGCTCCTCGACCCAATCGACGACGGGAGCGTGCTCCATATCTTCGCGTGGGCGAGCTTTGAAAAACTCCATCACCAAGTCTCTAACGCTGAGCTTCTCCATTGATGAGTTCGAGCGCGTCGGTTTCGGACAAGATGCGTCGTTTCGCAATCTCGCAGTAGGTCGGGTCAATTTCAACGCCGATGGCGACGCGGTTCAGATTTTGCGCGACGATGAGCGTCGTGCCGCTTCCGACAAACGGGTCGAACACCACGTCGCCAACGTAGCTAAACAGTTTTATGCATCGGTAAGGCAACTCTTTTGGAAAAGGGGCGGGGTGCCCGACGCGCTTGGCGCTTTCGCCGTTGAACGTCCATAGCCCATTCGTCCAAGCCATAAATTCATCGCGGGTGATGTCGGAGCGACGTGAGCCGTTGGTTTTTTTCCACTGCTCTTTGTAGAGCACGACGATAAGTTCAACAGGGGCAATGACGGTCGGCGCGGATGCCGACATCCAAGACCCCCAAGCCGTTCTACGCGAGATGTTGCCCTCGTTCCACACGATCGTGAATTGATACTTCCAACCAACTTCCTGCGCGATTCGGGTCAGGTCGCTTCCGACGCTTCTGGCTCCGCCTTTGTTCTTGTCGAGCGGCACGTTCATCGCCAAGCGCGCTTGCGGGTTGCTCCACGCATAACAGTTCGCAAGCCATTGGCGCGAGAACGCAAGGTAGTCGTCGTATGCCAAATCGTCGTCGTTGGAGTTGTAATCAATCCCGACATTGTAAGGCGGCGAGGTTACGATGAGATCAATGAACGGCGCATCGAACAAAAGCGGATTGGCGGAATCGCCTTGATAGAGCGCGACGTTTTGGTGTCGCAAAATTTCCTTCTTGCCTTCTTGCGAAGCGATGTTTTCGGCTTGGAGTCGCATCTGAGCGTTGAATTTCGTGATTGGCGAAGTTGAACGAGCCAAACTGCGAAACCTTCTTGAATCTTCGTAAGTTTGCGCCTTTGCGAATCAAGAAAATAGCGAATGAATCTGGCGGAAAAGTTAGAGTTCGACAAAATCCTCGCGCACGCGAGCAAGCATTGCCTCTCGGAAATGGGAAGGGCGCGTCTTGCCGAAGCGCAACCCTTTCTTGCGCTTCCCGCGCTGGAAACCGAGTTGGAGCGCGTCCGAGAACTGAAGCTCCT
The DNA here is from genome assembly GCA_025055975.1 of Chloroherpetonaceae bacterium. Taxonomy (GTDB): domain Bacteria; phylum Bacteroidota; class Chlorobiia; order Chlorobiales; family Thermochlorobacteraceae; genus JANWWM01. Next base: position 1,902 of record JANWWM010000003.1, read on the forward strand.
TTTGGAGTCGGGCGAAGAGCTGCCCATTCCCGCGCTTTACGACACGCGAGAAATTTTCAAAAAGCTCGCCATCGAAGAAAACTTCCTTCAACCGCAAGAACTGCTCAAAGTCGGCGCGTCGCTTCGATTGGCGTCGCAACTCAAAAAGTTCGTCTACGCTCGCAAGGAGGCTTATCCCGCGCTCAATTCGCTCACGGAAAACTTGTGGATGGAAAAATCCTTGCAATACGAAATCGCTCAAAAAATCGACGAGTTCGGCGAGGTGCGCTCGTCGGCTTCCGACGCGCTCCAATTCCTTCGAAGCGAGTTGCAAAAAAAGCGCGACATCCTGCGCCGCAAATACGAATCGCTCCAACGCCGCTACGCGAGCGAAAACATGCTGATGGACGATGCCATCACGATTCGCAACGGACGGCTCGTCTTGGGCTTTCGCGTCGAATACAAGTATCAAGTGCCGGGCTTCATTCACGACTTTTCGCAGTCGGGGCAAACGGTGTTCATCGAGCCTGCCGAAACGCTCTCGCTCTCGAATGAAATCCGCGATTTGGAGATTCAAGAACAGCGCGAAATCGAGCGCCTCTTGCGCGAATTGGCGCGCGCGTTGCGAAAGGAATTGGACAATCTGCTCGCCAACCAAGAAATTCTCTCGCAATTCGACGCGCTTTGCGCCAAGGCGAAGTTCGCCATCGAAATCGGCGCGATTCGCCCGACCGTAACGCTGGAAAAGAAACTCAAATTGGAGAACGCCTTTCACCCGTATTTGCTCCTAACGCATCGCAAGTTGGGCAAGCCCGTCGAGCCGCTTTCGTTGGAACTCGGCTACGAACATCACGTCTTGGTCGTTACGGGACCAAACGCGGGCGGAAAATCCGTCGCGCTCAAAACCGTCGGCTTGCTCTCGCTGATGTTGCAATGCGGCTACCTCGTGCCGTGCGGCGAAGGCTCGCATTTTACGCTCTTCGACCGCATCTTCGTCGAAATCGGCGACGAGCAATCCATCGAGAACGACCTTTCCACGTTCAGTTCGCACCTCAAAAATCTCAAAGCGATTTTGGACGAGGCGACCAACGAAAGCCTCGTCTTGATTGACGAGATCTGTTCGGGCACCGACCCCGAAGAAGGCGCGGCGATCGCGACCGCCGTTCTGGAAAGCCTGCTGGCGCGCAAAGCGCTGACGATGGCGACCACGCATCAAGGCGCGCTCAAAGCCTACGCCTATCAACGCAAGGGCGTCGTCAATGGCTCGATGCAATTCGACGCGAAAGAATTGCGCCCGACCTATCAATTTCAAATCGGCTTGCCCGGCAGTTCCTTCGCGCTTGAAATGGCGCGACGAATGGGCTTCGCGCCGCACGTTTTGGAAAACGCCAAAAAGTTTTTGGGCAACGCCAAACACGCTCTCGAAGACCTCATCGCCAAACTCAACCTCGAACTTCAACGCGCTCGTCAAGAGCGTCAAAAACTGCGCGAAGAGCGCGACGAATTGGAGCGGCTCATCAGACAGCATCAACAAAAACTGCGCGACCTCGAAAACGAAAAACGCGACCTGCGCCGACAAGCCCTCCAAGAGTCCAAACGACTTCTGGCGCAATCGAGCGAACTGATTGAAAAAGCCATCAAAGACATCAAGGAAAGCGCGGGCGACGCGGAAAAAATCAAAGCCGCGCGAAAAGAGGTCGAAAAAATGCGACGCGACCTTGCTAGCGAAGAAGCCAAAATCGGCGCGGAACAGCCCAAGCCGAGCGAACCGTTTGAAATCGCCGTCGGCGACAAAGTCAAACTGCTCGACACGCATTCCGTTGGCGAAGTCTTGGACATAAGCGCCGAGGACGCGACGGTCTCGTTTGGCGCGTTCCGAATGAAAACCTCGCTGCGCAACCTCGAAAAAATTTCGAACAAGGAAGCGCGAGAGTTGGAACGCAAGCCAAGCGTTCAGAGCGGCGCGAGCGCGCTCGCGGAAATCAAGGAAGTCTCCACGCGCTTGGATTTGCGAGGCTTGATGGGCGACGAGGCGATTTTGCGCGTCGAAAAGTTCATCGACGAATCCATCGCCAACGGGCTGAAGCGCGTCGACATCATTCACGGCAAGGGCACGGGCGCGCTTCGCAAACGCATCGCCGATTACCTCAAAACCGACAAGCGCGTCAAGAGCTTTCGCTTGGGCAATTGGGACGAGGGCGGAACGGGCGTAACGGTCGTGGAAGTTTGATTCGCTGAAAGCGTCGGACTTTTGGAAACCTTCTATGCGTCGCCCACCCAGATCGTCTTGACGTTGACGAACTCCTTGACGCCGTAGCGACCCAGTTCGCGTCCGTAGCCCGATTCCTTCACGCCGCCGAAAGGCAAGCGAGCGTCGCTTTTGACCATCGCGTTGACGAAGCAATTGCCGAAGTCCAATTGAGAAGCGATGCTATCGGCGCGCCAAGCGTCGCTCGTGAAAATCGCCGACCCCAAGCCATAGTTCGTCGCGTTGGCAAGCTCGATCGCTTCGTCGTCGTCTTTGGCGACGACGATTGCCGCCACGGGACCGAAGGTTTCTTCGTCAAACGCCGCCATTCCGGGCGTTGCGCCCGAAAGAACCGTTGGCGGGTAAAAGAATCCCTTGCCCTCGTAGAGTTTCCCGCCGCAAAGAAGCGTCGCGCCCGCTTGAACGCTTTGTTGCACTTGCCGATGCAAGTTCTCGAGCAAATCCTTTCGAGCGAGCGGTCCGACATCAGTCGATTCGTCGAGCGGAGACCCCACTTTTTTCGATTGCATTTTCTCGACGACGAGCCGTTCAAACTCGTCGCGGATTTTTTTGACGACGATGAAGCGCTTTGCCGCAATGCAACTCTGTCCTGAGTTGATGAGGCGCGATTGGACGCATGTTTCGGCGGCGCGTTCAAGGTTGGCGTCTTCCAAGACGACGTAGGCGTCGCTGCCGCCAAGTTCGAGCACGCACTTTTTGAGGGCTTCGCCCGCTTTGGCGGCGACGAACCTGCCCGCCCGCGCGCTTCCCGTGAGCGTCACGGCGCGAATGAGCGGATGGGCGATGAGTTTGGAAACGCGGTCGGCGACATTGTCGGGCGCGATGTCCAAAAAATGAATCGCGCCGTCGGGAAAGCCCGCTTCGCGGAAAAGTTTGTCCAACGCATGCGCGCACCCCGTCACGTTGGGCGCATGCTTGACGAGCGCGACGTTGCCCGCCATCAAGGTCGGCGCGGCGAAGCGAATCACTTGCCAAAAGGGAAAGTTCCACGGCATAATCGCCAAAATCGCGCCGAGCGGACGAAAGACGACCTTGCTTCTAATCGCTTCGGTCGGCACGACTTCGTCCGCCAAGAACGCTTCGGCGTTTTCGGCGAAGTATTCGCACGTGAAGGCGCACTTTTCGATTTCCGCAACGCCTTGCGCGATGGGCTTGCCCATTTCGATCGCCATCAGCTCGGCAAATCGCGCCGCGCCCTCGCGCATCAAGGTCGCCAATTTCTTGAAGCGCTCCCCCCTCGCCGAAAACGACAAGCCGCGCCAATGCGCGAAGGCTTTGCTCGCTTGCTTCAACGCCGCGTCGATTTCCGCTTGCGAATGCTCTTGATACGAAGCGACGAGTTCTTCCGTCGTCGGATTGATGGATTCGAGCATCATCGTTTCAAACCGCGATAGGCTCTTGCGATTCGGCGAAAAGAACTTCGCGCGTCTTGGCTTTGATGAGTTTCATTTCCGTTCCGTCGAAAACGGCGTAGGTGGGCGTTCCGCCAATCCACGTGCCGCAATTGACGTAGAAACTCTTGCGATTGCGAAGCGGATGCAGTTTGACGATGTGTCGGTGTCCGCAAACGAAATAATCAAACGGCTCGCGCAGAAGTTCTTGATTGGCGAAGACGATGAGCCGCTCGTTTTCGCCGTGATCTTTGGGCGAGTAGGCGTGTTTGCGCGAAAGTTTGGAGAGGCAGTCCATAACGCCCACGCCGAAATCGGGGTGTAGCCATCGATACCACGCGAGGTTGAAATCGTTGCGCACGAGCGAGCGAAAGAATTTGTAGCCCATGTCGCCTTTGCCCACGCCGTCGCCGTGAACGATGTAAAACGTTTTGCCGTCGATCTCGTGTCGCAACGCGCCGTAGTGCGTCTTCACGCCGAGTTCCTCGTCGAAGTAGTTGCCCAAGCAAAAATCGTGATTGCCCGCGAGGTAGTGAATCTCCACGCCGCTTCGAGCAAGGTCGTAGAGCGCGGCAAAGAATCGGAAGTGCCCTTTGGGAACGACGCGCTTGTATTCCATCCAGTAATCCAAGATGTCGCCGACCATATAGAGCCGCTTGCCGTCGCGCTTGATTTCTTGGAGCAGGTCGAGCATCAAATCGGTTTTGGCTTCTTCGAGACGTCGCTCCTGCAAACCGAAGTGTACGTCGCTAAAAAAGTAGGTTTTCTTCATTGGCGGTCGAGAACGGTTGCGACGAAGATAAGCCCTTTTGAACGAAAGCCGTGCGTCGCAAACGACGCAAACGCCAAAAACGCGAGAGCGCGTTTCGTTGCCATTCGCTCGCTTGGAAGGGGAAACGTGGGGGCGAGATGCTGCGCTCTGGCGCGAGGCTTCGCGTTACAAGAATTTGCCGCCGCGCAGGACCTCCGCGTCGCAGAGATAGGCGATGACGCTGAACTTCTCGAAGTAATCGCGCGCGAGTTTTTCCAAAATTTTCTCGGCGACTTCCTTGCTGACGAGCAGTTCCATTCGAATGTTCTCGCCTTCCCATTGGCTAACGCGCCCGCCGTGTTCGCCCTCGCCAAAGGCTTTTTCGATCGTGTAGCCTTTCGCGCCAAGTTTCTTGACGTCCTCGACCAAGCGTCGCTGCAAGGCTTCGTCGGCGATGATGGTGAGCAATTTCAGCGATACGGTTTTCATCGTTCCTCCTTACGCGCCGTAGAAGAGTTTTGCGAAATAGTGATAAAGCGGCAGTCCAACGATGATGTTGAACGGAAACGTGATTGCCAGCGACGCGGTGAGGTAAAGCGTCGGCGAGGCTTGCGGCAGAGCGACGCGACAAGCGGCAGGGGCGGCGATGTAAGAGGCGCTCGCCGCAAGCACGCCCAGAATGGTCGCGCCGCCGAGCGAAAGCCCCGAGAGTTTTCCGAGCCAAATGCCGAGCAACGAATGCAGCAACGGCATCACGATTCCAAAGCCAATGAGAAAGCCGCCAACCTTCTTCAAATCGCCCAAACGCCGACCCGTAACAAGCCCCGCTTCAAGCAAAAACAGCGCGAGAATGCCGCGAAACGGCGCGTCGAAAAACGGCGCGACCTGCTCCCAACCGCGCTTGCCGCAAATCATTCCAATGATCAAAAAGCCGATGAGCAACAAACTGCTCTTGCCCGCCACCAACTCTTTGAGCGCGCCGCCAAGCGAAACCTCGCCGTTTGACTCCGACGACCTGCCTTGCGCCAAACGCGCCGTCAGAATCGCCAAAATGATGGCGGGAAACTCCATAATCGTCAGCAAGCCCGGCATAAAGCCTTCATAAACGCCGCCCGCCAGTTTGAGCGCTTCTTCCGTCATCTGCGGATTCTTCTCGAGCAGGGCGGCTTTCAGATTGTCGTGAAACGCGAGCGCTTCGCCAAAGGTAACGGCGGAAACCGAGCCGTAATGCGCCGCGATCGCCGCCGAGTTGGCAATGTCGAACTTTCCAAGCCGCAAGAGGATTTGATACGCCACGACGGGAATCGCCACGCCCAAAAAGAGCGCGGCGAGCGCGGGATAAACAAACTCCGAAAACGGCGTGATGGAAAGCTTGTAACCGCCCTTCAAGCCAATCGCCACGAGCAAGTAAATCGTGAGCGCGACGTATAGCTCTTCGGGAAATTTGAGATCGCTTTTCATCAGCGTCGCCACGATGCCCAAGACGAAGGCGAGCACCATCGGCGAAAGAAGCGAAATCGCCAACGCTTGAAATTCCATCGTCGCCCTCCGTTACGGATTGAGAGTTTCAGGCAGAAACTCCACGACGCCCGTGGCGAGGTTGTAGACCGCGCCCACGATTTTGACCTCGCCCGTTCTGACGGCGTTGGCGAGAATCGGCTCCAAAGTGCGCAGTTGCTCGACCTGCGTTCTCACGTTTTCGCGCACCGTGGCGTTGACGAAGTCTTCTTGCTTGATTTGCCCCGCTTTGAGCAATTGCTCGACGCGCATCGCCGCGGGCTTGATGGCGTTGACGAGCGTGATGATGTGCCCAGGAACGGGCTTTTGATAATTGCACGCGGCGGCGACCGCTCCGCACTCCGTATGCCCAAGCACGACGATGAGGTTCGCGCCCAAAACGGCTTCCGCGAACTCAATGCTGCCAAACGACGCGGCGGCGGAAACTTGACCCGCCGTTCTCACGATGAACAGGTCGCCCAACCCCTCGTCGAAAATGATCTCGTTCGGAACGCGGCTGTCGGCGCAACCGACGATGATGGCGTAAGGCTTCTGTCCTTTGGCGACTTCGCGCACGCGCTCGGGGCTTTGGCGCGGGTGAATCGTTTTGCCCTCGACGAAACGTTTGTTCCCCGCTTTGAGTCGCTCGAGCGCTTGCTCGGCGGTGATGGGATTTCGCGTTTGCGCCGAAAGATCGACGGCGAGCGTCAAGGCGAAAACAAAAAGCGCGTTTTTCATAATCGTTTTGAGTTTATTATTAAAGTTTTAGTTAACAAAAAGCGGCGCAATTTTATTAAAAAATTTTTGAATAGTCAAGAGTTTGCGAAAAAAAAAGTTCGAGCGAGGCGAATCGAGCGTCGTTCGGGGCGCGAAACGCCCAGAAACGAAGGCGACGGAGAACGCGAGAAAAACGCGCGGCGACGGGGAAACGAGCCGCTTATGACGCTCTCGGAGAGGAACGAGGCGAACTCGGAAATTTACGCGGCTTCAACCGCGCGCGACTTCGGAACGCTCGTCGGATAAAGCAAGCAACTGACTTCGTGCGCGGGATTGCCGTCGATTGGAGCCAAAAGAGGCGCGAGCGTCTTGCAATCGCTTTGAACTTTCGGGCAGCGCGGGTGGAAATAACAGCCCGACGGAACTTTCGCGGGAGAGGGAATGTCGCCCGCGAGAATGATGCGCTGTTTCTTGCGTTTCGGGTCGGGTTCGGGCGCGGCGGAAAGCAAGGCTTCGGCGTAGGGGTGCTTCGGATTTTCGTAGAGGTCTTTGTAGTCGGCAATCTCGACGATTTTGCCCAAATACATCACGGCGACGCGGTCGGAAATGTGCTCCACGACCGAAAGGCTGTGCGAGATGAAAAGGTAAGTGAGTCCAAATTCCTTTTGCAAATCCATCAAGAGATTGATGATTTGCGATTGAATCGAGACATCGAGCGCCGAGACGGGTTCGTCGCAAACGATGAACTTTGGCTTGACCGCCAAGGCGCGCGCGATGCCGATGCGCTGGCGCTGTCCGCCCGAAAATTCGTGCGGATAGCGGTTGTAATACTGCCTTCGCAGACCGACGATTTCCAAAAGTTCGCCCGCTTGCTTTTGCGCCGCCTCGCCCTCGGCGATTTCGTGCACTTCCAAAACCTCGCGCAAGGTTTGCCCAACCGTCAGGCGCGGATTGAGCGAGCTGAACGGATCTTGAAAAATGATTTGCATATCCTTGCGCAGTTTTCGCAACTCCGCCTTGTCCATTTTGAGCACGTCTTTGCCGTCGAAGAGCACGCTGCCGCCCGTCGGCTCGATAAGGCGCAAAATGGAGCGTCCCGTCGTGGTTTTGCCGCACCCCGATTCGCCCACGAGTCCGAGCGTTTCGCCTTTTTTGATCGTGAAAGACACGTCATCGACGGCTTTCACGTAGCCGACGATTTTCGAGAAAAACCCCTTGCGAATCGGAAACCAAGTTCGCAGGTTTTTGACGACGAGAAGATCAGGCGAGTTCCGCAGGTCTTTGGTCATCGCTGAAAAACGTTGAACGCGAGACGAAAAGTCAGGCGAAGTTTAGAAGTTTTTGGGCAAAGAAAAAAACGACGCGAATGCGGGAGGGAAGCGTGGCTCGAAGCGTCGCAAGCGAAGCGAAGAACC
>JANWWM010000082.1 GCA_025055975.1 Chloroherpetonaceae bacterium
ATTCTAAACGCGGAGCGAAGAATTCATTTGGGAGAAGCGAGGAGCGAGAATTGAGAATCGAGGACGCACAAGTCGCAATTCGCCATTCGCAATCCTTGATGGATTCCTCGCTGGCGCTCGGAATGACAAAGGAGAAAGGCTTGGAATGACAAGGGGAAAAGGCTCGGAAGACAGAGAGAAGACGCGAGCGAAGAAGCGAATGTGATGTCATTCTGAACGGAGCGAAGCGGAGTGAAGAATCCATTTGAGAGAAGCGAGGAGCGAGAATTGAGAGTCGAGGACGCACAAGTCGCAATTCGCCATTCGCAATCCTTGATGGATTCCTCGCTGGCGCTCGGAATGACAAAGGAGAAAGGCTCGGAATGACAAGGGGAAAAGCTCGGAATGACGAGGAGAAGGGGCGAGCGAAGAAGCGAATGTGATGTCATTCTGAACGGAGCGAAGCGGAGTGAAGAATCCATTTGAGAGAAGCGAGGAGCGAGAAGCGAGCGCCTCAATTCGCAATCCGAAATCCGCAATTCGCAATTGTTTGTGGATTCCTCGCATTCGCTCGGAATGACAAACAAAAGCTCTCGGAACGACGCTTGCCGCTTGCGCTCGCGCGGCTTGGACGCAAGGCGTCCGACGGCAACCTTAACCAACGCGAAACAGACGATTCCACATGACGACGTTCACCGTTCTCGACAACGCGCTTCTGAAAACCGAGCTATCCACGTTGCGCAACAAATCCACCTCGATTCCGCTTTTTCGCGCCACGATGGAGCGCATTTCGGAAATCATGGCGGTTGAGATTTGCCGCTCTTTTCCGTTGGAGACGTTCGAGTATGAGACGCCGCTCGAAACGACGGTTGGTTATCGCTTCAAAGAGTCGTTTCTAATCGCGCCCGTTTTGCGAGCGGGCTTGGGTTTGCAGAGCGGCTTTTTGAAGTTCTTGCCCGACGCGACGGTCTCGCACATTGGCATTTCGCGCGACCATCGCACGCATCAGCCGCATTTTTATTACTCCAACATTCCCGCGCGGATCGAGAAACTGCGTTGCATCGTGCTCGATCCGATGCTCGCCACGGGCGGCAGCGCCACGATGGCGACCTCTCTGCTCAAAGAGAAAGGAGCGAAAACCTTGACGCTCGTTTCCGTCGTCGCCGCTCCCGAAGGGGTCAAGCGCTTTTCCGAGCAGCACCCCGACGTGCCCATCTTCGCCGCCGCGCTCGATCGCGAGCTGAACGCCGACAAATACATTCTGCCCGGACTGGGCGACGCGGGCGATCGCATCTTCGGCACTTGACCGCGAAAAAGAAGTTGGCAAAAAACGTTGTTTGTGTCGCAAGAGTTTTTATATTTGCGACGCTTCAAGATTGTTCGCCGCCGTAGGCATCATATCTCAGCGTTACGCTGCTCGCTCGTATTAATTCCAAACTTGAATTAACGCGACGACTTTCGCAATCAATCGCATTCGCTCTTTGCAAGGTCAATCGACAGCGAAAAAATTTTGACGACATTTGATAGCTCCTTTGAGCCAAGAATTCGCTCTCCCCGCGTTTGAGAGCGCGCAAATCGCAGTTTCGCGCCGAATCGTTGTCAGGCTCCAAACTTTCAAGAGCATTCAATCAACGCAAAATGCGCCGACGCTTCTCGTTTGAAGCCATCGTTTTTCATCGACAATTTCATCAACCTCACCAACGCTAATCGCTTAACAGCAATGCCAAACGACAACGCAACAACCAACGCTTCCCCCGCCGCCGCCAATGGTCAAGGCACGAGCCTCGACATCAACGTTCTGCAAAAAAAGAAGGTCGCCGAGCTGACCGCCATCGCCAAAGAGATGGGCATTCACACCAGCGGCTTGCGCAAAGACGAAATCATCTTCAAAATCATCGAAGCGCAGGCGCAGAAAAACGAAGTCGCGCCTGAGGCGTCGCCCGCCGTCATCGTCAATACGGGCGTGTTGCAAACCATTCCCGATGGATACGGCTTTTTGCGCTCCGCCAACTACAATTATCTCTCGTCGCCCGACGACATCTACGTGTCGCCCTCGCAAATCAAGCGCTTCAATATGAAGACGGGCGACACGGTGTCGGGACAAGTGCGCGCCCCGAAAGAAGGCGAGCGCTTTTTCGCCTTGCTCAAAATCGAAACCATCAACGGACTTCAACCCGAAGAGCTGAAAGACCGCGTTCCGTTCGACAACCTGACGCCGCTTTACCCGCAACAACGCTTGAAGTTGGAGACCACGCCAACCGAATACTCGACGCGCGTGCTCGACATCTTCGCGCCCATCGGCAAAGGTCAACGCGGGCTTATCGTCGCTCAACCCAAAACGGGCAAAACGATTCTGCTCCAAAAAATCGCCAACGCCATCGCCAAAAATCACCCCGAAGTCTATCTCATCGTCTTGCTCATCGACGAGCGTCCCGAAGAAGTTACCGATATGGAGCGCAACGTGCAGGCGGAGGTCATCTCCTCGACCTTCGACGAAGAGCCTGAACGCCATGTTCAAGTCGCCGATATGGTGCTCGAGAAAGCCAAGCGTCTCGTCGAGGTCAAGCGCGACGTCGTGATTTTGCTGGATTCCATCACGCGCCTTGCGCGCGCCCACAACACCGTCATTCCGCATTCGGGCAAAATTCTTTCGGGCGGCATCGACTCCAACGCGCTTCACAAGCCCAAGCGCTTTTTCGGCGCGGCGCGCAACGTCGAAGAAGGCGGCTCGCTCACCATCATCGCCACCGCGCTCGTCGACACGGGGTCGAGAATGGACGACGTCATCTTCGAAGAATTCAAAGGCACGGGCAACATGGAACTCGTGCTCGATCGTCGCCTTGCCGAGCGGCGCATTTTCCCCGCCATCGACATTCTCAAATCGGGCACGCGAAAAGAAGAAATGCTCCTGACCCAAGAAGAACTTTCAAGAGTGTGGCTGTTGAGAAAATATCTCGCCGACAAAAGCCCCGTCGAAGGAATGGAGTTCATCTTGGAAAAAATGGAGGGCACGAAGAGCAACAAGGAGTTCTTCAAGCTAATGAACGCTTAATCCAATTCGCCGACCGATGTTGAAACGCATCGACCACGTCGCCATCGCCGTCAAGAACTTGGACGAATCGCTCGCGCTGTTCAAATCCCTCATCGCCGACGGCGTGGCGAAAGTAACCATCGAGGAAGTGCCCGCTCAAAAAGTGCGCGTCGCCTTCATTCACGTGGGCGACACGAAAATCGAATTTCTCGAAGCCACCTCGCCCGATAGCGTCGTCGCCAAATTCATCGAAAAGCGCGGCGAAGGCTTGCATCATCTCGCGTTCGAGACGACCGACATTCATCAAGAGGTCAAAGACGTCGCCGCTCGCGGCTTTGGCATTCTCAACGAGCCGCGACCAGGCGCGGAGGGCAAAATCGTGAGCTTCATCGATCCCAAAACCGCCAATCGCGTGCTGGTCGAACTCGTTGGCGAAAAGAAATCCGACTAAACGAAACGGGTCGGCGCGCCATCGGGAGCGTTTTTTGCGAAGAAATTTTCACGACGTTCCAAGCGCGGCATTCGTCGTTGCGAGCGTTTTTCTCTTGTCATTCCGAGCGAAAGCGAGGAATCCGCAAGGATTGCGAATGGCGAATTTCGGATTGCGACTTGCGCGTCCGCGATTCTCAATTCTCGCTCCTCGCTTCTCTGAAATGGATTCTTCACTGCGCTTCGCTCCGTTCAGAATGACAAGGTTTTTTTCCTTGCTTCGTTCAGAATGGACATCCATCGTGGTTCATTGCGGGCGTTTCTCTGCCGTCATTCCGAGCGAAAGCGAGGAATCCGCGAGGATGGCGAATTAAAGCGTCCGTTTGTTCAAACGCGCCTTAAACCAAAAAAACATTCTCTATGAGCGAGCAACTTTCTACGCCTTCTTCTCAACCCGAAGAACCCGACAACTTCAACTCCGCGCTACTTGGCGGCGGCGTGATTCTCGTCATCGGTCTCATTCCGCTTCTGAATGTGCTCAACGCTTGCTGTTTGGGCATTATGCTTGGCGGCGGCGCGGCGGTTTGGCATTACGCCACGCGACATGGGCTTTCGCTCACGAGCGGCGAAGGCTTCAAACTTGGCGCGCTGGCGGGCTTGCTGGGCGGCTTGGCGGGTTTGGTCGTGGGCTACGTTCTGATCGCCTTGTTCAACTATCAGCCCGGTTTGAACGAGATCCGCGACCTAATGCTCAATGCGCTTGGCGACGACCCTACGGTCAGAGCGCAATTGGAGCGATCGTTCCGCGAGCAAGAGCAAAACGCGCTGAGCATATCAAACATCGTTTTGGGCGTGATTGGCACGGCGATCATTTATCCGCTTTTTGCGGGGCTTGGGGGCGTTATCGGCGCGGCGATGTTCAAAAAATCTCCGCCCTCTGCGAATTAGGTCGCGCGGACGCGCAACTCCGAGCGAAGCGACGGATTCGCCTCGCCCATAATCCCTCAGAATGAGGCGCGCTTTGTCGTCTGACGAGTCGAGATGGCGCGTCGTTTCGAGATCTTTTCGCGTCGTCATTCCGAGCGAAGCGAGGGATCCACAAAGAATGGCGGACTGCGAATCGAACGCTCTGAATTCTCGCTTCTTTGAAAAGAAAGCCTCCGCTTCGCTCCGCTCAAAAATTCCGTTATTGGAAAAATCCAACGAAAAACGGGCGATCGAAAAACGCCTTTGAAATGGCAGCGGGCTTCGCGTATATTAAGCCCTTTCGAATCGTCTCGTCCAAATTCAAAATCAATGTCGGATTCAGCCGAGAAAATTCACCTGCTTGACGCGGTCGGATTGAGCGCGAGCGTTACGCAACGCGCCCTCGTGGCGATGGGGTATGAATTCGAGTATCATCGGTTCAAGCGCGATTGGGACACGTTCAGAGCGTCGATGTCGGGGGTTTTCACGCCCGTCAATTTGGCGTTGCTCGTCGACCTTTCGCTGTTGCATCGCGCCAAAACGCTCGTGCCGCGAATGTTGCATCGCTCGTTAGCCATCGTGGGAATCGGCTCGGCGGCGGAAATCGAAGAAATGGGCGGCATCGAGAAAATCCTGCAAAATTTCGAGGCGACCGACATTCTCGAAAGCCCCATCAGCGCGACGGATTTCGCCGTTTTGCTGCATCGCCTCGCGCATTTGTTTCATCATCAAAAGCGCTTTTCGATTTTGCAACGCGAGCTGACGGAATCGCAAAACGAGTTGCAGAAAATCAGCGACATCGGCGCGGCGCTTTCGAGCGAAGAGGACACCGAAGCCCTGCTCGACCTGATTCTCACGTCGGCGATGGAAATCACGGGCGCGGACGCGGGAAGCCTCTACATCGTCGAGGAAAAGCCGGGCGCGCAAGCCGACAAAAACGATTACCTCGCCGACAAACAATTGCGCTTTCGCTACGCCAAGAATTACAGCCGCGACATCAAACTGCAAGGCTTCACGATGCCCATCACGCCGCAAAGCATCGTGGGCTACGTCACCATTTCCCGCGAGCCGTTGAGCCTGCCCGACGTGTATTTCTTGCCCGAAGGCGTGCCCTTCAAATTCGGCGGTCGCCAAACCGACGCGGAACTCGGCTATCGCACCAAGTCGATGCTCACCGTGCCGATGCTCAACCGCGACCGCGAACCCATCGGCGTCATTCAGCTCATCAACAAAAAGAAGGACTTTCGCATCGTTCTGCCCGAAGTCGAACTGTGGCGGAATCTCGTCTATCCCTTCACGCGACGCGACGAGCTGTTCGTTTATTCGCTCGCCTCGCAAGCGGGCATCGCCTACGAGAATCGATTGCTTTACGACAGCATCAAGGCGCTCTTCGAAGGCTTCATTCGCGCCTCCGTAACCGCCATCGAAGCGCGAGACCCCACCACGAGCGGTCATTCCGAGCGCGTCGCTTCGCTTACCGTTTCCCTCGCCGAAACCGTCAGCAAAATTCAAACGGGTCCGTTCCGCGACGTCAAGTTCTCCAAGCAAGACATTCGAGAAATCGAATACGCCGCGCTGCTGCACGACTTTGGCAAAATCGGCGTGCGCGAACCCGTGCTCGTCAAAGCCAAAAAACTTTACGACCACGAATTGCGCGAAATCGAAAATCGCTACGCCATCTTGCGCAAAGCCATCGAGCTCAAAGCCGAAAAGCGAAAAGTCGAGCTGTTGCTCGAAAAATCGCGCCAAGAAGCCCTGCCGCTCATCGACGCCATAGACCGAGAAGTCGCCGAAAAACTGCGCGAACTCGACGACTACCTGCGCTTCATCTTGCAAACCAACGAACCCACCGTGCTCAAAAGCGAGGGCTTCGGAAAGTTGGAAGAAATCAAATCCAAAATCTTCGTCTTCGGCGAAAACGAGGTTTATCCCTACCTGACCGAAGCCGAAGCGCGCCGACTTTCGATTCCAAAAGGCAGTTTGGACGAGCAGGAGCGTCAGGAAATCAACTCGCACGTTACGCACACCTACAACTTTTTGAAGCAAATTCCTTGGACCCGAGACCTGCGCAACGTGCCCCTCATCGCCTACTCGCATCACGAAAAACTCGACGGCAGCGGCTATCCGCGCCAAGTCCGCGAGCCTGACATTCCGATTCAATCCCGAATGATGACGATAGCCGACATCTACGACGCGCTCACGGCGCAAGACCGCCCCTACAAAAAAGCCGTGCCCGTCGAGCGCGCCCTCGACATTTTGCGCTTGGAGGTCAAAGACCATCGCATCGATAAAGATCTCTTCGACATTTTCGTGCAAGCCAAAATCTACGAAGTTGCGGCGCGCGCGGAGCGATAGCGGAGAAGGAAAGCGACATAAAATTTTCGTGGATTCCTCGCATTCGCTCGGAATGACAAAGGGGAAAAGCTCGGAATGACAAGGGGAAAGGCTTGGAATGACAAGGGGAAAGGCTTGGAATGACAAGGGGAAAAGCTCAGAATGACAAAGGAGAAAGGCTCGGAATGACGAGGGAAAACGCTTGGAGCGGAGGAAAACGCTTGAAGAGACAAAGCGATTTTGGCTCGGAACGACGATGGAAAACGCTCCAAACGATGAAAAACGCGCCGCGTCGTATCTTTGCAAAGCGCGTTTCAACCGTCCAAACGTTTTGACAAGATGAACGAGCAACAACCGATTCAAATCAACATTGAAGTCGACGACAAAACCGCCGAAGGCGCTTACTCGAACTTCGCCATCATCAATCACACTCCCGCCGAGTTCATTGTGGATTTCACCACGCTCCTGCCCGGCATGCAACGCGCCAAAGTGCATTCCCGAATCGTGATGACGCCGCAACACGCCAAAAGCTTGCTTTTGGCGTTGCAAGACAACGTCGCAAAATACGAGGCGACGTTCGGCGCGATTAAAATGATGAACGAACCACCCGCGACCCTGGCGCCAATGGGGTTTCGCATCGAAGACAAACAAAAACTTTCTTAACCAAACTTGCCTGAACGAAACCGTCAAGCCGTCAAGAATTATGCGACAAACGGAGTTTGAATTTCACGTCTCGCGCAACGGGCGCAAGCGATACCAGCTCGAAGACCGTTTCTTTTCCATTCGCGGCGTGGCGCTGTTCCCGAACTTTCAAGCCTGTCAAGAGTTTTCGGCGAAAGTCAACGCCCAACGCGCCGAAAGGGGAGTCCCCGAATCGCAGTGGGTTCGGACGGCGGAGGTTTTCGCCGCCGCCTTGTTGCACGAGGTCTTTCACTTCGTCATCTCGGTCTATCAAGACGACGTCAATCCCGCCGCGTTCCAAAAGTGCGAGGCGTGGGTGCGCGGCGAATTTGGCGACGAAACGACGCGCGCGTTCCTCTTGCGCTTCATCGATGAATTTCCGACGCTCACGATTTATCGGGGCGACGAAAGCGCCGAGCAATTCCTGGCGCGTTCCAGCGACGGCGTTCCAAACGCGCACGTCGCCCTCGAAGAGTTGATGCTCGTTTGGATCGAAAACCAAAATCCCGCCCTCGCTCAACTCGAAGACCTCATTGACGACGAAACCCTCGCGCGCGAAACGCCCTACAACCAAATCATCACGAGCCTCGACCAATTCTTTGCGACGCAACCGGCCTTCGGCGCGGAAAATTTGCCCTTGTTGCGTCTCTTGCTCGCTCCCATCAAAGCCGCGCCCAACTCGATTCTCGACCAACTGCGCTACATCGTCGAGAAGTGGGACGCCATCATTTCGCGCTCGCCCGCGCTCCGAAAACTTTTGCTCCAAAGCATCGACTTCGTCAGGGAAGAGGGCAAGTATTTCTTGATGCTGCAAGCCGCCAGAGCCGACAAAGAACGCCAACCGCTTGAAGTCCGTCAGGCGCAATTCTTCGGCGACTTCGAAAAAGAAACCCCGCCCGTCGCCGACTACAAAAGCGCCATCTACGAAGAAGCCCCCGAAAACTTCACGCCCGACCTCAACTGGATGCCGCGCCTCGTCTTGATGGCGAAAAACGCTTACGTGTGGCTCGACCAACTCTCCAAAACCTACAAGCGACCCATCAAGCGCCTCGACGACATTCCCGACGAGGAGCTCGATACGCTCGCCCGACGCGGCTTTACGGGCTTGTGGCTCATCGGCGTTTGGGAGCGCAGCCACGCCTCCAAGCGCATCAAACACCTGAACGGCAACATCGACGCCATCGCCTCCGCTTACGCGCTCGACGACTACGTCATCGCCAACGACCTCGGCGGCTACGACGCTTATCTCAACCTCCGAGAACGCGCTCGCAAACGCGGCATTCGACTCGCCAGCGACATGGTGCCTAACCACATGGGCATCGACTCCAAGTGGGTCATCAATCACCCCGAATGGTTCTTGCAGTTGGATTATCCGCCCTTTCCGAACTACACGTTTCGCGGACCCGACCTTTCCAACGACCCGCGCGTCGGCATCTTCATCGAAGATGGCTACTGGCGCAAAACCGACGCCGCCGTCGTCTTCGCGCGGCTCGATCGATGGACGGGCGAGGTCCGATACATCTATCACGGCAACGACGGCACCAACATGCCGTGGAACGACACCGCCCAACTCAACTTCCTCAAACCCGAAGTCCGCGAGCAAGTCATTCAAACCATCTTGCGCGTCGCCAAAATGTTCCCCATCATTCGCTTCGATGCGGCGATGGTCTTGGCGAAGCAACACGTGCAACGCCTCTGGTTTCCCGAACCCGGCAAGGGCGGCGCGATTCCCTCGCGCGCGGCGTTTGCGATGACGAAGGAAGAATTCGACCAAGCCATGCCCAACGAGTTCTGGCGCGAGGTCGTCGACCGCGTTCAGCAGGAAGCGCCCGACACCCTCCTCTTAGCCGAAGCCTTCTGGATGCTCGAAGGCTACTTCGTCCGCACGCTCGGCATGCATCGCGTCTACAACAGCGCCTTTATGCACATGTTCAAAAAGGAAGAAAACGCCCAATACCGCAAGCTCATCAAAGACACGCTCGAATACGACCCGCGCATCCTCAAACGCTACGTGAATTTTATGAACAACCCCGACGAAGAAACCGCCGTCAAGCAGTTCGGCAAAGGCGACAAATACTTCGGCGTGTGCGCGATGATGTGCGCGATGCCCGGCTTGCCAATGTTCGGACACGGGCAAATCGAAGGCTTCGCCGAGAAATACGGCATGGAATACCAACGCGCCTACTACGACGAAACCCCCGACCCGTGGCTCGTCGCCCGACACGAAAAGGAAATTTTCCCCTTGCTCAAAAAACGCTACCTTTTCGCCGAAGTCGAAAACTTCCGCCTCTACGACTTCATCGAGCCGAGCGGCAAAGTCAACGACGACGTCTTCGCCTTCAGCAATCGCTACGAAAACGAGCGCGCCCTCGCCATCTATCACAACAAATACGCCGAAACGTCGGGCGCGATCAAGCGCTCCGCGCCGTTCCTCGATGTCCAAACGGGCAAGCTCGTTCAAACCTCGATCGCCGAAGGTTTGGCGCTCTCCGACGACCCTGGTGCCTTCGTCTTGTTCCGCGACGCGACGACGGGCTTGGAGTTCCTGCGCCCAACCCGCGACGTCTGGACAAACGGACTGCGCTTCCACCTGCGCGCCTACGAACATCACGTCTTCTTGGATTTCCGAGAGGTCAAACCCTCCGCGCTGTTCCCTTACGACGAACTCTGGCGACAACTCGGCGAGGCGGGCGTGCCCTCCCTTCAAGACGCGGTCTTGGAACTTTCGCTCCGTCCCTTGCACGCCGCCATTCAAGAGGCTTTCGCGCCCGAAACTTTCCTATCTCTCTACGAGGGCGAACCCAACGCCGAACCGCGCCTCAAAGAAACGCTCCGCGCCATCCGCGACGCGATGCGCGCCGTTCAGCCCGACATCGATATTCCCAAATCCGTCATCGACCAGAGCCTCGAACGCTATCGCGCCTTTTGCGCGCTCAAAGCCCTTGGCAAAAACAAAAAAATCGCGCCCGACCTTGCCAACTTCATCAATGGCGTCATCTTCCCCGAACAGCCCAACGGCGACGCCAGCGGACGCGCCCTGCTCGGCTACGCGATGCTTGCCGCCTTCAACCAACTCGATAACCCCCACGCCAAGAACCTCTTGACCGACTTCCGCCTCGATAAATTCGTCGCCAAATCCCTCGAACAGCTCGGGCTTGCCCAAGAACGCGCCCAATCCGAAACCGCCTTGACGCGCATCTTGCTCGATATCGCCAAAACCCCGCCCAAAGACCCCGACTTCGTCCCCGCGCTCTACGCCGCCCTCGATGCCCGATTCGCCAACGTTTATCTCGGCGTCAATCTCTACGACGGCATCGTCTATTTCAACAAAGAACGCTACGAAACCTTGCTCGGCGCGCTCGTCGCCCTTTGGGCGCTGGAAACCGCCCGAACCCAACGCCTGTCCGAAAAAACTCTCGCGCCGCTCCTTGCCGCCTACAACGCGCAATGCCAAAACGCCATCGAAGCCGAGTTCAAATACGACCACTTGCTGGAGCGGCTCAAACGCGACCTCGAACCCAAGCCCGAACCCGCGCCCCCCGCCGTCGTCGCCAAAGCGCCGAAGGCTCGCGCCGCCAAGCGTCGAGTCGCCGACGCGCCAAACGTCTCCGACCAAGCCGCCAAACCGTCGCCAGCCAAAACCGCCGCAAAACAAGCCAAACCCGTCGCCACCGACGAAACCGAACTGCGCTTCTCGACGGAAATCAAGCGCAACCTGCAAAAACAAGAAACCGAACTGCGCTTTTCGACCGAAATCAAGAAAGCCATTCAAACCGCCACCCAAGCCGCTCCGCTCCCAGACGCGCAACCCATCGGCAAACAAGCCGCAAAGCCCTCTGAAACGACCCCGTCCGCTCAAACCTTGCCCCCAAAGCCACAAGCCGAGCCAGACAAACCCAAAGCCGCGCGCCAAAAGTCGGTCGCCAAAAGCCAGACATCCGCCAAAACCTCGACAAAGTCCGCCAAAGCCTCGACGAAAAATGCCAGCGCGACGCGGCAAAGCGGAAACAACGCCAACGCCAGCAAAACCACGACGAAAAAAGCCGACGCGACGCCAACCGCTCCAACGCCCGTCGCCACGAAAAAAGGCGCGACCCCGACAGCCAAACAACCAACCAAAGCCGCCAGCGGCAAAACCGCTGAAAAGAAGACATCAACGACGCGCCGCGCGACAACAACCAAAAAAACGACCTCAAAAAAGAAATCCTGAAGCGCCTCGACCACAATGCCCGACAACATCAGAAAATGCCGCGCTTGCGTCAAAGTTTGGACATAGATGCCATCGTCGAGCTTCGTCGAAACGAGCCAAACGCGCCTCAAAATCCGCCCTTCGACGCAAGGAGAACGACCAAAAACGCCCATTTTGCGCGAATTTCGCCATCGTCGGAGGGCAAGGGTTTTTCGGCTATCGCACCCCGACGACAGTTTCGCTTGGCGTTTTGGGGGAAAATCGGTAGTTTCAGGGCGAATTTGGGCTTGTCGGAGCGGCTTCTAATTGCACCAATGTGGGATTGGAATTACAACTTAGAATGCAATTGATTTCTTGAGACCTTTCATATAATTGCACCAATGTGGGATTGGAATTACAACATTCTTTGGATTTTTGTTTCAAATTCTTCACATATAATTGCACCAATGTGGGATTGGAATTACAACTCGCCAACACCAACTTTGCACCAGCCCTAACATATAATTGCACCAATGTGGGATTGGAATTACAACAAGCCTGGCATAATATTTTTTTTCGCTCGCATATAATTGCACCAATGTGGGATTGGAATTACAACTCATTCGTTCCATTATCTATTGATATTTTCATATAATTGCACCAATGTGGGATTGGAATTACAACTCTAAGATTTCAGGTTCTGTTTGCGTGCCCATATAATTGCACCAATGTGGGATTGGAATTACAACTAACTCGATCCGACCAGACGATGCCACCACATATAATTGCACCAATGTGGGATTGGAATTACAACCTGAAGTTTTGAAGAGAGAGATCAAGGCTCATATAATTGCACCAATGTGGGATTGGAATTACAACTCACTAAGCCGACACGGCATAGCTCATCACATATAATTGCACCAATGTGGGATTGGAATTACAACTCTATCGCGCAGCTTTTTCGCTGCATCAACATATAATTGCACCAATGTGGGATTGGAATTACAACGCGATAAGTACAAACCTTTATATTTTCTGCTTTTAACCGCGCCAATGTGGGATTAAAATTAAAAACGAACGCCTCTCTTGCTGGCTTCCGCGTGGGTTTTTTTT
>JANWWM010000004.1 GCA_025055975.1 Chloroherpetonaceae bacterium
GTTGAAAAGCCATTTCAAAACCGTATCTTCGCGCGCTCTTTCAACGCAATGCATGTCAGAACTATGATGTCGCTCAAACTTTTTTCGTTTTTGCTGTTCTTCGCGCCGCCTCCCGCCGACGGCTCCGAACCAAGCCCTTGGGTGCAACTCATTCCCTTCGTCTTGATCATCGTCGTCTTCTACTTTTTTATGATTCGCCCGCAACAAAAGAAGCAAAAGGAGCGGGAGAAAATTTTGGACGCGCTCAAAAAAGGCGACAAAATCGTAACCATCGGCGGCTTGCACGGCACGGTCGTGGAGGTCAATCAAGAAAAGAAAACCGTTCTCATCGAAGCGGGCGGCGTGAAGCTCAAATTCGATCGCTCCGCCATCTCGACGGTCGAGAAAACCGACACGGGCGAGAAATTGGAAACGGCGTAACCTTCCACAGCCAACGCGATGACCAAAGCGAGATTGGTTCTTGAAAACGGCACCCTTTTCGAAGGCGTCGCTTTCGGAGAAATTGGCGAAGCGCAAGGCGAAGTCGTCTTCAACACGTCGCATGCGGGCTACCAAGAAATTCTGACCGACCCTTCCTACAAGGGACAAATCGTCTGCATGACCTACCCGCTCATTGGCAACTACGGCGCGAACTCGCGCGACGTGGAGTCGGAGAAAGTTTGGGCGGCGGGCTTCGTCGTCGGCGAATTGTCGAGCGCATACAGCAACTTCGACGCGGAGCGGAGCTTGGACGATTACCTCAAATCGCAAGGCGTGATGGGCATCAGCGGCATCGATACGCGACGCTTGACGCGCATGCTGCGCCACGTGGGCGCGATGCGCGGCGTGATCTCGACCGAGCCCAACATCGCCAAACTCATCGAGCGCGCGCAAGCCATTCCGAAAATGAACGGGCAAGACTTGGCAAGCCTCGTTACGCGCGGCAAAACGTTCGTCGTCAAAGGCGACAACGCCGCCTATCGCGTCGTCGCGTTTGATTACGGAATGAAGCAAAACATCTTGCGGATGCTCGTCAAGTCGGGGTGCGAAGCGACGGTCGTTCCCGCGCAAACGTCGGCGGAAGACGTCTTGAAGATGAATCCCGACGGAATCTTTCTTTCCAACGGTCCTGGCGACCCCGAAGCCGTTGGCTACGCGATCGAAACCATCAAACTGCTCACGAACCCGAAAAAAGCGGGGCGCGAAATTCCAACCTTTGGCATCTGCTTGGGACATCAATTGCTCGCGCTCGCTTTCGGCGCGCAAACCTACAAACTCAAATTCGGACACCACGGCGGCAATCACCCCGTCAAAAACTTGATGACGAACAAAATCGAAATCACCGCGCAAAATCACGGCTTCGCGGTCGACCCGAAAACCTTGCCGAAGAGCTTGGAACTGACGCACCTGAATCTCTACGACGGCACGGTCGAGGGATTCCGACACAAAAAGTTGCCAATCTTCTGCGCGCAGTATCACCCCGAAGCCGCGCCGGGTCCGCACGATTCGCATTACTTGTTCGATGAATTCGTCAAGTTGATGGCGGAGCGCAAATGACGATCGACGAAGCGGAAAACGCTCGATTCGCAAGTTGCGATTAAACATCGCCCCCAATTCTGACGCAGTCAGAATCGCACCCCTCTCCTCCGTCAAGGAGAGAGGCAGGGGCGAGGTTGGATTCCTCGCTTGCGCTCGGAATAACGCAAAGGAAGCGGTCGGCATGATGGGCAACTGGGCTTGGAATGACAAACAACTTCGGTTGGGAATGGCGGTGAAGGCGCGCCGTCATTCTGAACGGAGCGAAGCGGAGTGAAGAATCCATTTGAGAGAAGCGAGAATGGAGAATCGCGGACGCTTAATTCGCAATTGTTTGTGGATTCCTCGCTTGCGCTCGGAATGACGGTCAGGAAAATCTCATTCTGAACGGAGCGGACGAAAATCGATTTTCAAGCGAGCGGCGCGCGCAACGCGGCTAACGCGCTTTGCCAACGCAAATCAATCCAATCGTTCAATCAATGTCCATTTCCGAAAAAACGATTCGCGCCATTGACAAGGCGCAAATGAGCCTGCGCATTCAAAATCTTTATCAACAATTCGAGACCGAGTTCGTCACGCTCAACTCGAGGGCGAAAATTTCCAAGAGCAAGACGAAAAACATCGTCGTAACGGGGCTTGGCGGCTCTGCCATCGGCGGCGATTTGATGCGCGCCTATCTCTCCGAAGAATGCGACGTGCCAATTCTCGTCAATCGCAACTACGCTTTGCCCGCGTTTGTGAATTCGTCTTCGCTCGTCATCGTCTCGTCGTATTCAGGTAACACGGAAGAGACGATTTCCGCCTATCAAGACGCGATGCGGCGCAAGGCGCAGATCGTCTGCATTACGTCGGGCGGCAAGGTCGAAGAATTGGCGCTGACGCATCGGCATTATCTCGTCAAAATTCCCGCGGGCGCGCCGCCGCGCGCGGCTATTGGTTACCTCTTCGCGCCCATGCTTGAAACCCTCGCCAAGTTCGGGTTCATCGCCGACAAAAAGAGCGACATCGCCGAAACGGCTCAATATCTCAAAGAAAAATCGCGGGCATACGCCGATTTCAAACGCAAAGGCAATCTCGCCGTCGCCATCGCCAAAAAGTGTTATGGCAAATTGCCCATCATTTACGCAAGCGACGACGTGGCGAGCGCCGTTGCGGCGCGCTGGAAAGGACAAATTTGCGAGAACGCCAAAACGCTCGCCTACGCCAACGTCTTTCCCGAACTCAATCACAACGAACTTGTGGGGTGGAATCAATATCCCGACTTGCTGAAACGAACCGTCGTCATAATGCTTCACGACGAGGGCGATCGCCCGCGCAACGCTTTTCGAATGCGCGTTACGAAATCCATCGTCAAAAAATGCGCATCGAGCGTCATTGACGTCGAAAGCGAAGGCAAATCGCTTCTTGCGCGACTCTTCTCGCTGATTCTGCTCGGAGATTGGGTGAGTTACTACCTTGCGATTCTGAACGGCGTAGACCCAACGCCCGTCGAGGCGATTGATTTTCTCAAACAGGCTCTTTCCAAGTTCAACGACCAACGCTCGTGAAAACGCTTTACCTGATTCGCCATGCGAAATCGAGTTGGGATTATCCCGAACTGACGGACTTTGAGCGACCGCTCAGCAAGCGCGGCTTGCGCGACGCGCCCTTTATGGGAATGCTCTTGCGCGAAAAGCAAATCAAGCCCGACCTTTTCCTGTCAAGCCCCGCCAAGCGCGCTTGGACGACGGCGCAGCTGTTTGCGAGCGCGATGGACTTCGGCGCGGACAAAATCGTCGCCGAACCGCGCATTTACGAAGCGTCGCGCGAAACGCTGTTGAGCGTCATTCAAGCCCTGCCCGACGAATTGCAAAGCGTCGCCGTCTTCTGCCACAATCCCGCCGTTACCGACTTGGCGAATCATCTCACCGACAAAAAAGTGGACAACATTCCGACGAGCGGCGTGTTTTCCATCGCGTTTGATTCGCCGACTTGGCGCAGCCTCGGAGAAGGCAAAGGCGTGTTCCAATTTTTCCTCTACCCGAAAAAATTTTTGAAGTGAAACGAAGCGGCTCCTAACCCTCCGATGCCTGACATTCTCAGCATAGACATTGGAAATTCTCGTCTCAAACTTGCGCTTTTGAGGGGCGACGAAATTCTGTTCAAAACGCAGGAACAAACCCAACGCTTCAAATCCGCCAAATTTCGTCGGGAATTTTGCGACTCGATTCTCCAAGAGGTCAAGGCGCGAGAGGCGAGAGCGGAAAAAATCGCGCTTTCCGCCGTCGTGCCCGACGTGGCAAGGCTTCTGACGAATCGAATCGAGCGCGCGTTCAAAAAGCGCGTGGTGAGCGTGTCGGCGAATTTGCGGTTGCCGTTCGAACTGCGCTACAAAACGCCCAACACGCTCGGCGCGGATCGACTGGCGTTGATGGCTTACGCGGCGAAGCGATTTCCAAACGTCGCCGTCATCGCGATCGACTTCGGAACGGCGATTACTTACGACGTGCTCGCGTCGGAGAGAATTTATCTCGGCGGCTTGATTTTGAGCGGGTTCAGAGCGTCGCTTTCGGCGTTGCGTCGTCAAACGGCGCAGTTGCCCGAAGTCGCGCTGACGTCTCAAACGGAACTCATCGGAGAAAGCACCGTCGAGTGCTTGGAACGCGGCGCGTATTGGGGCGCGATCGCGCAAACGGAATCGTTGATTGTTCGCCTGAAAGAGCATTTGAAAAAAACGCGCGGCGAAAAGCGCGTCAAGATCGTCGCAACGGGCGGCGACGCGGCGTTGGTCGCCGAGCGACTCAAGTTCGACGAAATCGAAAACGACGCGGTGCTCAAAGGCGCGGCATACTTGGCGGAACTGAATTGAACGCGAAACGAAAGCGATTTTTTTGAAAGAGCTATTGGAAACGACGCGCCTCCGCGCTATATTCGCACTCCTTTTTGAAAGGAAAAGGAGCCGTAGCTCAGTTGGTTAGAGCGCCTGCCTGTCACGCAGGAGGTCGCGGGTTCGAGACCCGTCGGCTCCGCCATCCGCTCCGTTCTCGCAAGAATCTCTCGTGCGTTCGAAAGCGTTGAGCCGTTATGCCCGCCAAGACCTTTCAATCTCACTTTGAATCCGCCGAGACGCATTTTCAAGAGGGGCGTTACGACGAAGCGCAATCGGAATACGAAAAAGCGCTCGCGCTCAATCCGAACTCCGTCGAAGCGTTGATTGGCTTGGGGTGCGCGTTGCTCAACAAGGGCTTGCTTGGCGAGGCGGAAGAACGCTTGCGCAAAGCCACGACGCTCGCGCCCGACAACGCGCATGCGCACTTCTACTTGGGCAACGTCTACGACGACGTGGGCAAAAACGAATTGGCGCTTCAAACCATCGAGAAAGCCATCGCCCTGAAGCCCGATTTCGCCGAAGCCTATCTCGCGCTGGGATTCATCTACTATCGTTTGGGCAATCGCGCCAAAGTCGTCGAACTTTACGAGACGCTTTCACGGCTTGAACCGTCGCTCGCCGAACAACTGCGAAAGTTAATTGAACTATGAAAAGACCGCTGATTGGCGCGCTTCTTGTCGCCATTGCCTCCTGCGCTCCGAACAATCAAGCCAAAGAAGACATCAAGAATTTGCGCGCCCTCGTCAATCTTCAACCCAACAACGCCAAAGCCTACTTCAAGTTGGGGCTTGCCTATCTTTCGGAGAAGCAATACGACGAAGCCGTCGCCGCTCTGCATCGCGCCGTCGAACTCAATCCCAACGACACGGCGGCGCAAGCCATTTTGGGCATCACGAACTTCGACCTCAAACGCTACAAGGAAGCCTTGCCGCCCTTTCAAAAGCTCGTCGAGCTTGCGCCCGACAACTATGAAGCGCATTTCAACTTGGGCAATGTGTATATGAACCTCAAAAAGTTCGAGCAGGCGATCCCGTGCTATCAACGCGCCATCGCGCTGCGCAAGGATTATGTCGAAGCGGAATACAGTTTGGGCGTGGCGTATTACGAGCTTGGCAAGATGGATTCGGCGCGATTGCAATACGAAAAAATCAAGGACAAAAACGCCTTTATGGCAGGCTCTCTTTTGCGCAGAATCGAAAAACGCAATTAACCCAAAATTTTCGCTTCAAATGTTCAAAATCGCTGTCATCGGCACGGGCTATGTCGGATTGGTGGCGGGCACGTGCTTTGCCGAAACGGGCAACGACGTCGTTTGCGTCGATATCGACGAGGAGAAAGTGAAAAAACTTTCCAGCGGCGTCATCACGATTTTTGAGCCGGGCTTGGAAGCGCTCTTCAAGCGCAACTTGCGAGAAGAACGCTTGCGCTTTGCGACCGATTTGAAAATGGCGGTCGAGCGATCGGAGTTCGTGTTTCTGGCGCTTCCCACGCCGCCCGACGAAGATGGCTCGGCGGATTTGAAATACGTGCTTGGCGCGGCAAGGGAGATTGGCAAAACGCTCAATGGCTACAAAATCATCGTCAACAAAAGCACCGTGCCCGTCGGAACGGCGGAAAAAGTGCGCGCCGCCATCGCCGAGAACGCCAAATGCGATTTCGACGTCGTGAGCAATCCCGAATTTTTGCGCGAGGGCGTGGCGGTCGAGGATTTCTTGAAGCCAGAGCGCGTCGTCATTGGCTCCTCGTCGCCAAAAGCCATTGAGCTGATGAAGCAGCTCTACGAGCCTTTCGTGCGACAAGGCAACCCGATTCTCGTGATGGACGAGCGCAGCGCGGAACTGACCAAATACGCCGCCAACGCGATGCTCGCGCTGAGGATTTCGTTTATGAACGAGATTGCGAACCTTTGCGAGCGCGTTGGCGCCAATGTCGATATGGTTCGGCGCGGCATCGGCACGGATTCGCGCATCGGCAAACTTTTTCTCTACGCGGGCATCGGCTACGGCGGCAGTTGCTTCCCGAAGGACGTAAAAGCGCTCGTCAAAACGGCGGAGGAATTCGGCTACGATTTCAAAATTCTCAAATCGGTCGAAGCCGTCAATCACGCGCAAAAGCGTTGGCTCATCAAAAAAATCGAGGAGCGTTTCGGCGGAAGCGAAAAAATAAAAGGCAAACGCTTCGCCCTGTGGGGCTTGTCGTTCAAGCCGAACACCGACGACATCCGCGAAGCCCCGTCTCTCGTCGTGATTGAAGAACTCTTAAAGCGCGGCGCGAGCGTTTCCGCCTTCGACCCCGAAGCGATGGAAAACGCGCGCAAACACTACGACGGCAAAATCACTTTCGTCGCGTCGCAATACGACGCGCTCGTCGAATCCGACGCGCTCGTCATCGTTACCGAGTGGAACGAGTTTCGAAATCCCGATTTCGAGAGAATGAAACGAACGCTCAAACAGCCCCTCGTTTTTGACGGACGCAACGTCTATGACGTGGCAAAAATGAAGCAGATGGGCTTTGAGTATTTCAGCGTCGGCAGACCGACAAGTCGTTGAAAACGCCGCGAACCGCGATCGAGTCTGCAAGGATTATCAGGACAAATGCGGAGAAGCCAACGCGCTCAACGGCTTGGCGAATTTGCTCGAACCGCAAAAACGCCATGAGGAAGCGATGGAACGGCTTGCGCAAAGCCAAAGCGTTTGCGAGCGAAGCGGCGCGACAAACATAAAGCATAGGCAAGTCGCAAGCCTGCTCCTGAGAATCGCCTCTTTGACGCGACGAAAAGCGGGTTGAATTCGACTCAATCTCGCAAGCGAAATTCGCCGAAGACGGGGTAGTGGTCGGAGAAGGTAAAGTCTTTCAAGACGCGATATTCTTCGACTTCCCAATGGCGCGTGTAAAGAATGTAGTCCAGCGTGCGATTGGGCAAGCCCGTCGGGTAGGTGTAGAATTCTTCGGAGTCTTTGTGCGGAAAGAGTTGCAAGCCCGCGTCGGTGAGAATCTCGAAGGTTTTGTCGTTTTTGTAGCTATTGACGTCGTTATCGCCCGCGGGGAAGCCCGTAACGCGACAGCCGGGCGGAACGGTGTTGAAGTCGCCCATAAAGATGATGGGCACGTCGCCGTGCTTTTTGATTTCGTTGGCGATGCCTCGCGCCTGTTGTTCTCGGTCTCGCGGATTGAACGGGTGAAGATGCGTGTTGCCAACCCAAACCACTTGCCCGTTGAAAATGAACGGCACGAGCGTAAAACCGCAAGCGGCAAGAAACGCGATGCGTCCGGGCAGAAGGTAATTGATTTGAACTTGTCCGATTTTTTGCAGTTGCGAGAGCATCAAGTTCTCGTAGCGAAAGCCGGCGAAGCCAACTCCGTGAGCGATGACGGAGCGATAGCCCGCGATGACGCGATAGTGGTCGCGCTGACGATACTTGCGAAAGAAAAAATCGCCGACGCCCAATATGCCGCTGAACACCTCTTGCAAGCCGACCACGTCGAAACGCTCCTTGTTCTGATTGAGCCATTCGGCGATGTAGTAGGTGTAGGCGCGCGTGTCGTGCAAAAGCTCAAGACGCTCGGCTTCATCGACGGAAACTTGCGCGAGAAGATAGGGAAGCTTGGGACCTCTGCCGCGATGCGTGTTGATGGTTACGCAACGAATCGTTGAGCGTTGAGACATTCGGCTTTGAACGACGTCGTTTGGCGCTAAAACGCGCTCTCGTTGGACGGGCGCGAATTTACGACGCGCCACGAGGCTTTGCTTGTTAAGTTTTCGTTAAAGCGCGAAAAAGCGGGTTGCGATGTGGCAAGCCAAAAAAGGACGTCGCCGTTCACGAAAGGCGCGACGCTTGCGATCGAGGGATGTCTTCGATGTTTCGCAAAAAGTCGTATCTTTGCGCCCTTTCAACCAAACGCTTCTGCGAGGAGAGGTCGCATAGTTGGTCTAGTGCGCTCGCCTGGAAAGCGGGTAGGGTGTAACAGCCCTCGCGGGTTCGAATCCCGCCCTCTCCGCTCTTCTTCAGAGTTCGACGAGGCGGACGATTTCATCGGCGTATTGCATCGTCGTGGCGCTGCCGCCCAAGTCGGGCGTAACGATTTTGCCCTCGCCCAAAACGCGATAGACGGCGTTCATAATGCGTTCCGCCGCAACGCTCTCGCCCAAACTTTCAAGCATCATCACGGCGGAAAGCAACATCGCCGTTGGGTTGGCGATGCCTTTGCCCGCGATGTCGGGCGCAGAGCCGTGCACCGCCTCGTAGACGCTCGCTTCCGTGCCGATGTTCGCCCCAGGCACCACGCCCAAGCCGCCCACCAAGCCCGCGCACAAATCCGACACGATGTCGCCATACAAATTTTCAAGCACCATCACGTCGAATTGAAGCGGGTTCATCACGAGTTGCATGCAACAGTTGTCGACGATGACCTCGTTGTATTCGATTTCGGGATAATCTTTGGCGACTTCTTGGCAGCATTTGAGAAACAAGCCGTCGGCGAGTTTCATAATGTTGGCTTTGTGAATGGCGGAAACCTTTTTGCGCCGACGCTGACGAGCGTATTCAAAGGCGAACTTGGCGATTCGAAGCGAGGCTTCTCGCGTGATGACTTTCGAGGCTTGTATCACTCCAGGGGCGATTTCGTTCTCGATGCCCGAATAGAGACTTTCGGTGTTTTCGCGCACGACGACGATGTCGACGTTCGAGTAGCGGGCGCGCGTTCCGGGAATGGATTTCACGGGGCGCAAATTCGCATAGAGATTGAGCGTTTTGCGCAGTTGCACATTGACGGATTTGAAGCCTTTTCCGACTTCGGTGGTCAAGGGTCCTTTGAGCGCGACCTTGTTTTTGAGGATTGAATCAAGAACGGCTTGCGGCAGAGGGTCGCCAAACTTCTCGACGGCGAGTTTTCCCGCAAGATGCTCTTCCCAATCGATGCGCACGCCCGAAGCGGCAATGATTTTCTTGACGGCGACGGTGATTTCGGGTCCGATGCCGTCGCCCGGAAGAAGCGTAACCACGTGAGACATTGCTAGCGAAGAGGTTTTTTGATTGAAGCGTCGTCAAAGCGACGTGTAGCGAAGTTGAAAATCCGTCTGCGGAATCAAAAGCTCTTCGGGAATTTGCCATTGCTCGACGGCAAGAAAGTAAAGCAATCGGAACGACTCGGCGATGGTTGCGGCGCACAGGCGCAGAAAGCCCCCCGACACGTCGGCGGCTACGCCAACGGAGGGTATCCCGCTTTGCTCCGTAATCAAAAGGGCGCGACACAACTGCGGCTTGCTCGTAACGACGAAGACCATTTCGCAGTCGAGACTATCCAAAAGCAACTTGGCGAATTGAATGTTATCGATCGCGTTGCCCGCTTTGGCTTGCAGCACGATGTGTCCTTCAGGCAAGCCTTTTTCGACGAGATAGGCTTTCATCGCTTGCGCCTCGTGCTCGGCAAGAGAAAGGTTGGGATTGCCGCCGCTCAGGATGAACAGGAACGCCTTGCCGCTTTCGTAAAGCTCAACCGCCTTGTCCAAACGAAGCGACAGGTCGGGCGTGATTTCGCCCTGCTCCGAAACCTCGTTGCCGAAAATGATGGCGGCGGAAAGTTCGGGGGAATCCGCGCCTTCGCATTCTCGCCAAGTCTCCAAAATCAACAGCGACGCTCCCGCGACCAGCGAGAAAAACAGCGCGCCAAGAAGAATCAAAAAGTTTTTCAGCAATTTCATCGCAATGCGCGTCGAGAGGTTTGAACGAAATCGCTCCAAGAGCCAAAAGAATATAGCGAGACGAAAAGTTCTTTTTCAAAAGAGCCGTTCCGCAAACGCGCAAATCGCTTGTCGTTCCGAGCGAAGCGAGGAATCGCCGTTCCGTTCCGAGCGACCATCGGCGCGCCTACGCCAAAATTTCCTTTTTGACGATGCGCTCGCCCTCGTAATCGTAGATGATGGGCACGCCATTGGCGATGTTGAGTTCCAAGACGTCCTCTTTGGTGAGGTTGTCGAGCTTCATCACGATGGCGCGCAGGCTGTTGCCGTGCGCGGAAACGAGCACGTTTTTGCCCGCGACGAGTTTGGGCAAGATTTCTTTTTCGAAGTATGGAATCGCTCGCGCCGCCGTGTCTTTGAGGCTTTCGGTGTAGCCGTCGGGATTGAGTTCGGTTTTGTCGGCGGGTGGCGGAATGTCGTAACTGCGTCGCCAGATTTTGACTTGCTCTTCGCCGTATTTCTTGGCGGTTTCGGCTTTGTTGAGTCCTTGAAGCGCGCCGTAGTGCCGCTCGTTGAGCGCTTTGTTGAAGAAGGTCGGCACGCGATCGAGCTGTTCCGCCGCCGCAAGCGCGAGAATGTGCGTCTCAATGGCGCGGTAAAGCACCGACGTGTAGCCAAAGTCGATTGGAATGTCCTTGATTTTCGCGCCCGCTTCGCGGGCTTCGCGCCTGCCCTTTTCGGTGAGCGGCACATCGACCCAGCCCGTAAAGCGATTTTCCAAGTTCCATTGCGATTCGCCGTGCCGAATGAGAATGAGTTTCGCCATCTGAGTTTGAAAGTTTTTTGAGCGAGACGCCTAAACCGTTCGCGTCGCGCGGAAGCGAGCGACGCGGTTAGTTCAAGGCTTGCTTGATTGCCGCGATGAGTTCGTCGTCGGTGCGGCTGTCTTTGAGTTCTTTCTCAATGTGGAACCACTTGATTCTGCCGTCCATTCCGACGAGAAAATAGGCGCGTTTGCTGACGTTGAGCGGCTCGAAGAGCACGTCGTATTTTTTGATGGCGTCGCGGCGCAAGTCGGAAAGAAGGTGGTGTTGCATATTGTATTTTTCGCGGAAGGCTTGATGAGCGAATTTCGAGTCGGCGGAAATCGGAAGCACGACGACGTTGAGCTGTTCGTATCGGCTCCAATCTTGCGAGTAAGAGCAATTTTGCGCCGTGCAAACGGGCGTGAAGTCGAGCGGATAGAACGAAAGAAGGACGTTTTTCTTTCCTCTGAAATCGGAAAGTTTCACTTTCGTGCCATCGGTGGAGTCGAGCTCGAAGTCGGGCGCAAGGTCGCCAACTTGAAGCGGCATAGTGGTTCTCCTTGTTTTTCTAGTTTGCGAAAATTCAACGGCGTTGCGCCAAAAGGGCGAAACGACCGACGCAAATTTCGCAAGTTTCGCTCAAAAATCGTTTCGCCCGCGAAAAATCGCGTCGCTTGCTCGTCGCCGCAAAGCGAATTAAAACGACGAAAATGCCCTCGCAAAACGATATTGAACTCGCATTGAAATCGTCGCAGACGACGGAGGAGAAGGTCCGCGCCTGCATCGCGTTTGTCGAAAACGCTCGGTTCAATGAGCCGCGACGCGCCCTTGAACGCGCCGAAGAAGCGTTGAGCTGGATTGGAGAACGCGAGGATCTCGCAAAAGAAAAAGCCGATCTTTTATTTTTCAAGGGCGATTCGTTGTGGAGATTGAGCGACTACGCTCCCGCGCTCGAGTGTCTTCAATCCGCCCTTGCGCTCTACGAAACGCTCGGCGACAAACGCGGCGTCGCCAACGCCCTCAACGACATCGGCAACGTGCATTCCAACGTCGGAGACTACTCAAACGCGCGTCGCTTTCACCAACAAAGCCTTGCGATTCGGCGGGAACTGGGCGACAAACAAGGCGTCGCAAAGTCGCTGGGCAATCTTGGCGGCGTTTGTCTGGCGCTCGCCGACTATTCGCAAGCGCTTCGCTACTACCAAGAATGCTTGCTGATGTTCGAAGAAATCGGCGACAAGCGCAACGTCGCAAACGCTCTCAACCTCATCGGCAACGCTTATTGCAGCCTTGCCGACTACCCCAGCGCGATGCAACGCTATCAACAAAGTTTGGACATCTGTCAAAGCATCGGCGACAAACGCGGAACCGCTCACGCGCTTCTCAACGTCGGCAACGTCTATTACAATCTCGCCAACTACGACGACGCGCTGCGCTACTATCGACAAAGCCTTGAACAATATCAAGAAATCGGCGACAAGCGCAGCATGGCGAGCGTTCTCAACAACATCGGGCTTGTCTATGAAGAGCTTTCCAACCATTCCGAGTCTCTGCGGCATTACGAGGAAAGCCTTGCCATCTGCCGAGACATCGGCGATAGAAGCGGCGTTGCGCGCGCTCTCAACAATCTTGGCAACGCTCGCAGGGAACTTGCCAATTACGCCGAAGCCATTGATTGCCATCAAGAATGCATCCGCATTTGCCAAGACATCGGCGACAAAAGAAGTCTCGTCTTCGCCACGATGAACCTTGCTTTGTCGCAATCAAATCTCGGTTTGCGTGTCGAAGCGGAGAAGGGCTTTCGGCAAGCGCTGGAACTTGCCGACGAACTGGGGCTGAAAGACATCCGATACCAGATTTTGCGACATCTTGCCGAGCTGTGCGCGCAAACGGGACGCTACGAAGAGGCATATCGGACGCACGTGGCGTTTTACGAGGCGCGGCAGGAGGTTTTCAATCGAGAGACGCAGGAGAAGTTGTCGCAACTTCAAGCGCGATTCGAAACGGAGCAAGCGCGCAAACAAGCGGAGCTAAAGCAGAAGGAAGCGGAAATCTTTCGGCTACGCAACATCGAGTTGGCGCAAGCCAACGAGAAAATGTTGTCGTCAATTCAATATGCGTTTCGCATACAGAGCGCCTTGTTGCCGAGCGCGGAAAAAATAGGCGGTCGATTGAAGGAGTGGTTTGCGCTCTACAAACCGCAAGCCATCGTGTCGGGAGATTTCTACTGGTTTTACGACTACGGAGAAGGCTATTTCGTTGCGGTGGGGGACTGCACGGGGCACGGCGTTCCAGGAGCGTTTATGTCGATTTTGGCGATGAGTTATCTCAACCAGATTGTCGTCGAGGGCGGAGAGAGAAACGTGGCGGAGATATTGAGACGAATGGACGAGATGATTCGTGAGACGTTATGCCAAGGCGAAACGGAGTTCGGATTGGTAGATGGCGCAGAGATGGGGCTTCTTCGCGTAGAAGAAGGGGCAATGAGGTATGGAGGAGCGGGCATGCCAATGTATGTCGGTCGGGTCAATGGAGCGCAAGCGGAAGTAAAGGAAGTGAAGGGGGCAAGGCGAAGCGTCGGAGGATATGGAGCGAGACGAGCGGATTTTGAGGAGATAAGCGTCGAGTTGACGGGGGAAGAACGCGCGTATTTGATAACGGATGGGTATGCGGACATGGGAGATGAAAAGGGGAGAAGATTTGGTCGAAAGCGGTTGAAGGAATTGTTGAAGGAGATAGCGTCGTTGCCGATGTCGGAGCAAAAGCGGAGATTGGAAAAAGAGATGGAGACCTATCAGAAAGGAGCGGAGCAGAGAGACGACGTCACCATCTTCGGCTTCGTCCCGAAAGCGCGCTGACCCTCGTTTGCGGGGCGTTTCTTACCTTTGCAATCCATCGCAACTCGCAATCACGAACAACGACGACGCAAATGCCAAAACCGCTAAACATCGCCGCCACGCGCGACACGCCCGCCATTCGCGCCGACGAAAAGACGGGCGAAATCGTCATTTCGGGACAATCCTATCCGCTCAACGCCGCCAGCGTTTACGAGCCTATTCTCGCTTGGATAGATGAGTATTGGGTTGAGGACAAGCCTCTCGTCATCACGTTTCATCTCACCTATTTCAACACGAGCACGTCGAAGTATTTGCTCAACATCATCAAGAAGTCGGAAATGGGTTACGAGAAGGGAAAAAGCGTGGTGATTAATTGGAAATACGACCAAGACGACGACGATATGCTCGAAAGCGGCGAAGATTTCAAAGAAATGTGCGCCGCGCCGTTCAACTTGGTGCCGCAGTAAGTTTTTCGCAAGCGCGTTATGTCGAAATCTCGCAAGGTTCGCGCCGACAAGTCTCAACGCAAAAAAGCGCGCCTCGAGCGAATGTTCAAAAGCGAGCTGCAAGTCGCCGAGCGCGCCGCGAAAATGGCGCAGGATTCGAGCCTCGACCGCAACGCGCTGGCGCAAGGCTTTGAGAACTTGCTCCGCGAATACAACGCGCTCTTGCAACAAGCCCAAACGCTCACCAACATCGGAGACGCGGCGCAACGCAAATTGCTCAAAACCCAAGCCGAATTGGAACGGCTCAACGCCGAGACGCGCAAACTCTACGAAGAAGCCCAATCGGAACGCGCTCGCGCCGAA
Organism: Chloroherpetonaceae bacterium; assembly: GCA_025055975.1. Classification (GTDB taxonomy): domain Bacteria; phylum Bacteroidota; class Chlorobiia; order Chlorobiales; family Thermochlorobacteraceae; genus JANWWM01. The sequence continues at coordinate 14,517 of JANWWM010000004.1, forward strand.
GAAGCCAACAGGCTCAAATCCGAATTGCTCTCCGTCGTCGCGCACGACCTCAAAAATCCCTTGCAAGCCATTATGGGTTTCGCGCAACTTCTCGCCATGAAGCCCAACGAGCCTGACATGGTGCGCAAATGCGCGCAAAGAATCGAAGCCAATTCCAACCGAATGCTTGAGCTGATTGGCGAATTGCTCAAAAGCATGCGGTATGAGTTCGCGCTCCGCGAGCTTCGCAGAGAACGATGCGACATAGGCGCCTTGCTTTCGATCGTCGCGCAAAACAACGCGGCGCGCATCGCGCTCAAAAATCAATCGTGCCATCTTGAACTCGCGCCCGATTGCTTCGCGCTCGTCGATGCGGCGCGAATGCAGGAAGTCTTCGACAATTTGCTTTCAAACGCCATCAAATACAGCCCAATCGGCAAGCCGATTTCCGTGCTCTGCAAAAAAACTCTCGCGGAAACGATGAACGAAGCGCGCGTCTTGGTCGCCGTCAAAGACGAAGGTCAAGGCTTGACGGAAGATGACAAAGCCAAGCTCTTCGGTCAATTTCAGCGACTTTCGGCGCAACCAACGGCGAGCGAAAGCTCGACGGGGTTGGGGCTGTTCATCGTCAAGCAAATCGTCGAGTTGCACGAGGGCAAAGTTTGGGCGGAATCGGAGGGCAGAGACAAAGGCGCGACCTTTTTCGTCGAACTGCCCGCCGCGCCGTAGCGAAATTCCCCAACTCAAAACGTCCCGCCAATGTCCGAGACGCGCAACCTCGAAGACGAACTCCAAAAAGCGCAAACTCCCGAAGAGAAAATTCGCGCGCTGACCGCGCTTGCCAAAGCGTTGGGAAGCGCAAACCCGAAACGCGCCCTCGACCTCGTCGAACAAGCCTTGACCTTGATTGGCAACCGAGAAAATTTGACGAGGGAAAAAGCCGACGCGGAGCTAACCAAATGCTTCGCGCTTCGAACGCTGAGCGATTACTCGAGCGCTCTCGCCGCGTCGCAATCCGCTCTCGCGCTCTACGAAACGCTCGGCGACAAGCGCGGCGTCGCGCTATCCTTGATGAACGTCGGCAACGTGAACGAAAACCTTTCCGATTACCATAGCGCCCTGCGATGCTACCAAAAAAGCCTCGCGCTCTTCGAAGAACTTGGCGACAAAAGCGGCGAAGCGAAAGCGCTTTGCAACATCGGTCTTTGTTATTTCGGTTTTTCCGACTACGCCAACGCGCTCAGCCACTATCAACGAGGGTTGGCGCTGTTTCAAGAACGAGGCGAAAAACATGACGAGGCGAAAGCGCTTTGCAACATCGGTCAAGCGTTTGAAAAACTTTCCGATTACCACAGCGCGCTGCAATGCTACCAAAAAAGCCTCGCGCTCTTCGAAGAACTCGCGGACAAGCATGGCGTCGGAGTGGTTAAATCGAACATTGGCAACGTCTATTTCAATCTCTCCGATTTCGCCAACGCCATACGCTACTATCAACAGAGCCTGACCACGTTTCGAGAAATTGGCGAAAGACGCAGCGTCGCAATCTTGCTCAACAACGTCGGCACAGCCTATCTGAACCTTGCCGACTATCCAAACGCTCTCCAACATTTCCAAGAAAGTCTCGCCATCAAGCAAGAAATCGGCTACAAAAAAGGCATCGCTTACGCGCTGGGGCAAATCGGCAAGGTCTATCACAATCTTGCCGACTATCGCAAGGCTCTCGAAATCTATCAACAAAACCTTGCGCTTCAACGCGAAGTCGGGAACAAATACGGCGTCGCTTTGGCGATGAACAACATTGGCGCGACTTATGTCCAACTTGGTTCGCATGCCGAAGCGGAGGATATCTTTCAACAAGCTCTGAGACTTGCCGACGAACTGGGGCTGAAAGACGTCCGATGCCAGATTTTGCGACATCTTGCCGAGCTGCGCGCGCAGATGGGACGCTACGAGGAGGCATATCGGACGCACGTGGCGTTTTACGAGGCGCGGCAAGAGGTTTTCAATCGAGAGACGCAGGAGAAGTTGTCGCAACTTCAAGTGCGGTTCGAGACGGAGCAAGCGCGCAAACAAGCCGAGCTGCTCCAAAAAGAAACCGAGATTTTTCGTCTGCGCAACATTGAACTTGCCCAAGCCAACGAGAAGATCCTTTCCTCCATACGATACGCTTCGCGCATTCAGAACGCGCTCTTGCCCGACGGCGAGAAAATTTCTCGCGCGTTTTCGGAATGGTTTGCGTTCTACAAGCCGCAAGGCATCGTGTCGGGCGATTTCTATTGGTTCTATGAAGTTGAACAAACATGGTTCATCGCGGTGGCGGATTGCACGGGACACGGAGTTTCTGGGGCGTTTATGTCGGCGTTGGGGATAAGTTTTCTCAATCAGTTGATTGCGGAGCAAAGACTTCAGTCGCCCGCCGAGATTTTGACGCGCTTGAACGAGATGGTGCGCCAAGCGTTGCATCAGGAAAAAGGCGGAGACATGTTGGCGACGCTTCAAGACGGAATGGACATCGGATTGGCAAAGGCGAAGGGAAAGCGATTGACGTTTGCGGGAGCGCGCCGACCGCTGTATGTGGCGCGAGCGACGCGAGAAGGAACGGAGATCATCGAGTTGAAAGGAGAACGCCTGAGCGTCGGAGGATATGGGGGGCGAGAAGAGAAATTTGAGGAGCATGAATTGGAGTTGGAGAAAGACGACGTCGCGTATTTGACGACGGATGGCTACGCGGATATGGGCAACGCGCAGGGAAAAAGTTATGGTCGCAAGCGATTCATTGCGTTGTTGAAGGACATCGCGCGTTTGCCGATGGCGGAGCAGAAGGAGCGGTTGGAGACGGAGATGCGGCTGTTTCAAGGCGACGCGGAGCAGAGAGACGATGTTACGATTTTCGGCTTCAAATTGAGCCAACGCGAGACGGCGTTGTCGGAGCCGTTAGAGCGTTGATTTGACTTGCGAAACGCCAATTGCGACTTCAAGTCGCTCGCTTCTCTCCAATGGATTCTTCACTCCGCTTCGCTTCGTTCAGAATGACATCACATTCGCTTCTTCGCTCGCCCCTTCTCCCCGTCATTCCGAGCCTTTCCCCTTGTCATTCCGAGCGAAAGCGAGGAATCCACGCACAAGGATCGATTGCGCGGTCTGCGTCCAATCGTTGAAGGCGCGTTGGACGCTCGTTTGAACCCGGCTTAAAGCGTCTTTCGGCGCGTCATGAGGCGCTTGATGAAAAGTTCCTGCACGGGCTTTCCTTCTTTGACGTGCTCCTTGACGATTCGCGGAATGTCGCTTTCTTGCACGTTGCCATACCAGATTTGCTCTTCGAAAAACATCACGGTCGCGCCGTCTTCGCAGGCGCCAAGGCATCCCGAATTTTCCACATCGAGCGCGTCTTCGCAACCGTGCGCTTTCAATTCGCGCTTGAAGATTTCCAAAAATTTTTCGGAGCCGCGCCGCGCGCATGAGGGCTTGGGCGACGAGGGCGAGCGAAGGTTCGTGCAAATGTAGACGATGGGTTTCTGTTCGTTCATCGTTTCAAGGTTGCGATTTCAGCGAATTCGATTGCGAGCGTCCCATTCGGGTCGAACCAAGCGATAATTGCCAAAGCCCGACGTGTCGACGAAAATGAGCCGAAGGTTGTGCTGATAGTATTCCCAAATTTCGTAGGGTTGGCTTTCCATGCTGAACGGCTGTCGCTCGATGAAATCGGGCGGTCCGTATTTGATGTAGACTCTGCCCATGTCGGTTTTCCAACCGGGGAAGTAGGACGAAAAGTTTTGATTGGCGAACTCGATGCGCGCGTAATACTCCATCATGAGTTCGTTTTCGGGCGTGTTGGGCGTTGGGTCGACTCTCGCCCAAAAGGCGTTGAAAAGGCGCAGTTTTTCTTCTTGCGTTTTGGCTTTGCGCATCTTGTCGATTTCGTCGCCGTCGGCGACGTATTCGAGCTGCTCGATGGCTTCGTCGAGGTTGCGAATGAACAAGGCTTGACCCGAAACGCGCGCGTAGAAGAAAAGAGAACTTTTGTCGTAGACGCGCTTGGTGAATTTGTCGATGGCGCTGATGGTGAGCAGATAGTTGCCGCTTTTGATTTTTTGCATGTTGAGCGTGTCGAGAATGCGCGTTTTTTTGCCCGTCGAGACGAAGGCGCGCTCGTAGTTGTCGACTTCCTCGTCCTTGTAACCTTTTGAGACGATGTTGTAGATGAAATGCAGGCTATCGAGTTCGCGTCCGACGACGTAGGCTTCGTAATAGATTTGCGGCTCGGTTTTGTCTTGAATGATGGCGGAAGAGAGGTTCGGGACGTAGGTGATCTTGCCCGTGAGCGAATCAATGAGCGTATGCACGAGCATCACGGTGGAAAGATGAATGCCCGCGCGCATGAAGTTTTTGACGGCGACTTGGCGCGTTTCTTTGTATTCGCGTCGCGTTTCGAGGTCGGTGATTTTGACGTGCGCCTCGTAGGCGTTTGGCGGAAGCGTGAAGGAGAAACTATTGGAGTGAAAGACGTCTTTGGCGACGGAGCGTTGATAATCCGAGACGCGAATCGTGTCGGTGAAAATTTCTTCGTGGGCGAGCCGTCCGTTCTTGTCGAAGAACGCGGCGTTGATTTCGTAGAAGGCGTAGAAGGCGGAATCGCGCTTGACGAAAGAGAGTTTGTTGTGCGCGATGCGCGTGTAGAGCGTGAGGCGAGTCGCGCTCGCGCTGTCGTCTTTGAAGGCGACGATGTCGGCGTTGAAATCGGGCGCGCGCGGAGCGACGAAGCGATTGTCGAAGCCCGACTGTTGTTGCGCCGTCGCATCCTCGAACGGAAAAAAGAAGCAAAAGAGCGCGACGGCGGAAATCGCCGAAATCCTTTGCCAATGTTCATGCCTGCGCATAATGCTCGAAGCCTCTTGGAAAATTCACGAAACGCCAATCATGTCGGCAACGATTCTCGCCGCTTCGTTGAGCGCGGCGTCATTAGGCGACGGCGAAGGCGCGTCGTCATCTTCGGAAATTTCGTCTTTGGATTTCGCGTCGGGCTTTTTTTGCTTGGCTAAACGTTTCTTTTCCAGCTCGTCGCGCTCGGCTTTTCGGATGGCTTCGTTAAGCGAAATGATTTTGTTGGCGCGTCGCTGTTTGAGTTCCTCGATGTCCTTGACATACTCTCGCAGTTCTTCGTTGGACTTCATTCGAGCCTCGTGTTTCTTTTGCAGTTCGGCGATGAGCTTGGGCGTAACGCTTCCGTAACGCGAAAAGGAAGCGGGCGCGATTTCGTCCCACGCCATCGCGTTGGGTTCGGCGTCCTCGCCGACTTCGCCGTCTCGATAGAGCGACGGAAACGCGATGTCGGGCGAAACGCCGCGCAATTGCGTGCTGCTGCCCGTGATGCGATAAAACTTTGCGACCGTGAATTTCAAATCGCCGAGAGGCTCTTTAAGCGGCACGTAACGATTGAGCGACGTGAGATTTTGAACCGTGCCTTTGCCAAAAGTTCTCTCGCCAATGATGACGCCGCGCTTGTAGTCTTGAATCGCGCCCGCGAAAATTTCCGAAGCGGAGGCGCTAAAGCGATTGACCATAATGCCGAGCGCGCCGCTGTAAAACGTCTCCCCGTCCTCGTCTTTCATAATCTCGATGGAGCCATCGAGGTTGCGAACTTGAACGGCGGGACCGCTCGGAACGAAAAGCCCCGTCAAGCCGACGGCTTCGGGCAAGGCGCCGCCGCCGTTGTTGCGCAGGTCGATGATCAGCCCGTCGATTTTTTCTTGTTGCAGTTCGCCGATGAGTTTCTTGACGTCGCGCGTCGTGCTGCGGTAGTTGGGGTTGCCGCGTTGATACTCCTCGAAGTTCATATAGAAGTTCGGAATGCTAATCACGCCAATCTTGTAGAGCTTTCCGTTTTGCTTGAACGAAAGCACTTTCTTCTTGGCGGCTTGCTCTTCGAGATTGACCTTTTCGCGCACGAGGCGAATGATTTTCGGCGGCGAATTGACGCCCTCGCTGGCGGGAATGACGCTCAATCGAACCACGGTGCCTTTCGGACCGCGAATGAGCCTGACGACGTCGTCGATGCGCCAACCGACCACATCGACAAACGCGCCCGTGTCGCCTTGCGCGACGGCGATGATTTTGTCGTCCTTGTGAAGTTGTTTGCTTTTGTGGGCGGGTCCGCCAGGCACGATTTCAAAAACTTTCGTGTATTCGTTTTCGGTTTGAAGTCTCGCGCCGATGCCCTCGAGCGAAAGGTTCATCTCGATTTTGAAGTTGTCGGCGTTGGCGGGCGCAAGGTAGTTCGTGTGCGGATCGATGGCGGCGCAAAAGGCGTTGACATAGAGCGAAAACACGTCGTCGGAGTTGTATTTGTCCAAATTGCGCTTCTGAACGTCGTAGCGACTTTGAATCGTGGCGGCGATGGCGGAATCGCTCTTGCCCGCGAGTTTGAGCTCGAGCGCTTGATTTTTGAGCAGCTTGCGCCATCGGTCGTCGAGTTCGGCGCGATCGCTCGCCCAAGGCTGAGCGCGCAAATCCGCGTTGAAGGTCTCGTTCGCGCTGAAATCAAAGCCTTGCGCAAGGCATTGGCGAACGTAGGCGTAGCGTTCATCGAAGCGCTCTTTGAAGACGCTGAAAAGCTCGTAGCAACCCGTCAGGTTGCCCACCTTCATATCGTCGTCAAACGAGTAGCGATAAATCGAGAAGTTTTGAATGTCGGATTGCAAAAAGTAAATCCGATTGTAGTCGAGCGCGTCCAAGTACCGCTCGAACATTTCCGCCGAGAGCGAATCGTCGAGTTCGGGCTTTTCGTAGTGATTTTGAGACAAAATCGAGGCGATTTTCGCGGCGAGAATTTTGTGCTTCAAAGTCGGCTGATAGGCTTGCGCCGAAAGCCGCATCGAGAACGCAAGCAGGGCGAAAACGAGCGCGAAAGTCAAACGAGAAGCGTGACGCATAAGCGTTCAAAGGCGAAAATTTCGATGAAAACGATTCATTTGCGACCGCGCCACGAAAAGCGTGGCGAAAGGCTCGCGTTGAAGCGAATAATACTCAAATCAAACAAAAAAAGTTCGGCGGCAAATCCGCCCTCAAACGCGAGCGAGCGTTCCGTAAATTGCGCAAATCGAAACGACAACCGATGCGCCGATTTCGTTTTCTGACGGCTTTGATGAGCATAGTCGCCACGTCGGCGTTGGGGCAACATGCCGCCGAAGATCCTGTCAAAAAAAGCCTCAAGCCCGATAGTCTGCTTCGCCCGTCGGCAAGCGGGCTGGCGCTTCCCATCGTGTTCTATTCGCCCGAAACGCAAGCCGCGGGCGGCATCGTCGGAATTTACTACTTCCGCTTGCCCGGCAGTTCTAGCGAGTCGAGAGCCTCGAACGTCAAGGGCGACGCGATTTACACGCAATTGGGTCAAATTTTTCTGCAACTTCAACCGCAACTCTACCTGCTCAACGAAACCTACTTTCTCGACGCGGATTTTTCGTTCATACGCTTCGCCGACAAGTTCTGGGGCATTGGCAACTCGACAAGTTGGGACGCGGAGGAACGCTACGAACACGAAATCGCTCGAATTCGCCTCACGCTTCTGCGACAACTCGTTCCGCGACTCAACGTCGGCGTTCAGTATCACAACGAAACCTTCACGATGCTCAGCGTCGAAGCCAACGGGCTTCTCGCCACCGACCATTCCATTCTTGGCAGAACGGGAAGCAAAAACGCGGGCGTTGGGTTGATTCTCAACTACGACTCGCGCGACAATGCCTTCTCGCCAACCGAGGGCGCGTTCTGTCAAGCCATCGCAATGAACTACAATCGCTTTCTTGGCGGCAATCATGAGTTTTGGCTCTACACGTTCGACGCGAGAAAATTCTTCGCGCTTCGCTACGGCGAGGTTATCGCGTTGCAAGGGTATTTTAGTTTCGTTTCGGGCGAGGCGCCGTTTCAGATGTTGCCGCGGCTCGGCGGCGGGGCGCGAATGCGCGGCTTTTACGAAGGGCGATTCCGCGACAAACAGTTGCTCACGATTCAAGCCGAATACCGCCGACCGCTCGTTTGGCGATTCGCAATGGCGACGTTTGTGGGCGTGGGAAGCGTGTCGGGCGCGCTAAACGAAATCGCGCTCGATCGTCTCAAACTCTCTTACGGCGTTGGCTTGCGGTTCGCCCTCACGCCCGAAGAGCGCGTCTTCGCGCGATTGGATTTCGGCAAAGGCGCGGGAACGCATGGTTTCTACGTCCAAGTCAACGAAGCCTTCTGAAATGCTCACGAAGGAACTCATTGAGGAACTCAAACGCAAGGGCGATGGAGAATTGGCGCGGCTCGTCAATCGGCAAAGCGACCTTAAATCGCTCGCGTTCATTCTGGAAAACTTGGGTGCGCTTCCCGAAGGCTTCAACGGCGATTTTCTGCTCCCGATGTTGCGACACGACCACCCCGACATTCGCCGATTAGCCGCCAAAAACATCGCCAAACTCGCCGACGAAACATGCTTGCCCCACCTTGCCGACGCGCTCCGACGCGAATCCAACACGCTCGCGCGACGCGAAATCGTCTCCGCCCTTGGCAGAATGCGAAACCCAAAATGCGCAAGCCTCTTGAAAGAAGCCCTGAACGACGAAGACCCGAAAGTCGTCTGTCAAGCGATTCGCGGCTTGCTCGTCTTTCAAGGCGAGCGCGATGTCGATGAAGCCTTGAAACCGCTTCTGAATCACCCCAACGAAATCGTCAGAGCGATTGTCGAGCGCGCCTTTGGCGACGGCGAGAGCGACGGGCGCGAAAGTTTGCCGCACTCGGAGACATTTGATTTTTTGAAAAACGTCGTCGTGCAAGGCGACGTCTTGGACGTGTTGCGCCACGTGCCCGACGAGAGCATTCATCTCACCTTCACCTCGCCGCCTTACTACAACGCCCGCGACTATTCGATTTATCCGAGTTACGACGCATACTTGGAATTTCTCGCGGCGACGTTCAAAGAGGTTCATCGCGTTACGAAAGAAGGGCGTTTTCTCGTCGTAAACACGTCGCCCATCATCATTCCGCGCGTCAGCCGAGCGCACAGCAGCAAGCGTTATCCGATTCCGTTTGACTTGCATCATCGCTTGGCGAAAAACGGTTGGGAGTTCATCGACGACATCGTTTGGCTCAAGCCCGAAAGCTCCGTCAAGAATCGCATTGGCGGATTTATGCAACATCGAAAGCCGCTGATGTATAAGCCCAACGCCGTAACGGAGTATCTGATGGTCTATCGCAAAGAAACCACGAAACTCATTGATTGGAACATTCGCCGCTACGACCAAGAAACCGTAGAAGCGAGCAAAGTGGGCGACGGCTACGAAACCACGAACGTGTGGCGCATCGACCCCGCGTTTGACAAAGTTCATTCGGCGGTTTTTCCCGCTGAACTCTGCAAGCGCGTGATTCAGCATTACTCGTTCAAAGGCGATTTGGTCTTCGACCCCTTCGCGGGAAGCGGCACGGTGGGGCAGGTCGCCAAGGCGTTGGGCAGGCGTTTCTTTCTGACGGAAAAAGATCCCATTTATGTGGAGCGCATCAAAAGCAAGATTGAGCCGAGCCTCTTCGGAGAAGACGAAACGCGCTTCTACGCGCTCGACGAATTCGCAAAAGTCGCGCGCAACGATTCCATAACCGCCAACGCAACCTGCCGATGAAACGCGAACTGAATCCGAGCGAGACGAACTCGATTGACCTCTACAAAATTCTCGTCAGCGCGGTGATGCCGCGCCCGATTGCGTGGGTCTCAACGACGAGCAAAGACGGAGTCGATAACCTTGCGCCGTTTTCGTTCTTCAACGCCGTGAGCGTCAAGCCGCCGATTCTCGCCTTTGCGCCCGCGCTGAAAGAGCATAACGGCAAGCCAACCGAAAAAGACACCTTGCGCAACATTCGAGAAACGGGAGAGTTCGTCGTCAATGTCGTCAGCCGCGACCTTGTCGAGAAAATGAATCAAACGAGTTTCGACTACGCGCCCGACGAAAGCGAATTCGATGCCGTCGGCTTGACGCGAGAGCCATCAAGGCTTGTCAAGCCGAAGCGCGTCGCCGAAAGCCCCATCAACTTTGAGTGCAGGCTTTATCAAATCATCGACTTTGGCAGGGAGGTTCAAAGCGGCAGTTTGATTTTGGGCGAAATCGTGATGACGCATTTGGACGAGCGCGTCTTCAAAAACGGCAAAATCGATATGGCGGAACTCAACCCCGTCGGACGCTTGGGCGGCTTGTGGTATTGCGGCATCGGCGACCGCTTCGAACTCAAACGCCCCGCAAAAAAGCGCGAGAACGCGGAATGAACCTCACCTCTGACCAACCCAGTGAAGAATTAAGAGTTAAGAGTTGAGCGCGTGCCTTTGTCATTCCCGCGTCTTTTGGTCATTCCGAGCGAAAGCGAGGAATCCACCTCACCCCTGCCCCTCTCCTTAACAAAGGAGAGAAGAACGATTCTGACGCAGTCAGAATCAGGGGTGAGGTTCTGGATTCTTCACTTCGCTTTGCTCCGTTCAGAATGACGCATTTGGCATGCTTTCTTTTGTCATTCCGAGCGCGAGCGAGGAATCCACGAAAAGCGACGCGCAACCGTCGTTCCGAGCGAAACGGAACGCAACGGCGTTGAAATTCTCTAATCGCTCAAACAGTTAGAGCCGATTCATCGCAACCAACTCAACCCAATGAAACAAGCGGCTTGGATTCTTGGCGACCAACTCTCGCTCCGCAACTCCGCGCTTCAACGCCTCGACAAGCGAAGCGACGTCGTAATCATGATTGAATCGCTCGAACACGCCCGCCAGCTCAATCACCACAAGGCGAAACTGATGCTGTGCTTTTCCGCGATGCGCCATTTCCGCGACGAATTGCGCCAAAAAGGCTATGCAGTCTGCTACGAAGAACTCGGCAACGGCAAAAACTTTCTTCAAGCCCTGCGCGACGCTGTTGCGACGCATCGCATCGAAAGGCTTTTCGTAATGTCGCCGCGCGAATACGCAACGGTGAAATTCGCCGAATCGCTTTCGGAAAAATTGAACATCGACGTCGCGCTCACGCCCGATTCGATGTTTCTCACCGATAGAGACGACTTCGTCAAAAAGCACAGGGGCAAAAAGCGTCTCATTATGGAAAACTACTACCGCGAGATGCGCAAGAAACTCAACGTCCTAATGCAAAATGGCAAGCCCGTCGGCGGCGAGTGGAATTACGACAAAGAGAATCGCCAGACTGCCAAAGCCCTCGTCGAATCGCGCCTGAAAATCCCGCCCGTATGGAAGCCTGAACGAGACGCGATTGATAGGGAAGTCGAGGCGCTCGTCGAAAAATTTTTCCCGAACAACATCGGCGCGACCGAGCATTTTTGCCTCCCAACAACGCGACGCGACGCGGAACGATTCTTGGACGATTTCATCGAGCATCGTCTCGCGCATTTTGGAGACTTCGAAGACGCAATGCTCCAAAACGAACTCATCTTGTTTCACTCCGTCATTTCGCCGCTCATCAACATTGGCTTAATCGAGCCGACGCAATGCGTCGAGAAAGCCGTCGAAGCCTATCGCAATGGGCGCGCGCCGCTCAACTCGGTCGAGGGTTTCGTCAGGCAAATCATCGGTTGGCGCGAGTTCATTTACGGGTGCTATTGGCTCAAAATGTCGGAGACCGATTATCACGAAGAAAATTTCTTTAATCACGAGCGACCGCTTCCCGACTTTTATTGGACGGGCGAAACGAAAATGAACTGCCTTTCAAACGCGATTCAAAAGGTCTTAAAGTTTGGCTATGCGCACCACATCGAGCGGCTGATGGTTTTGGGCAACTTCGCCTTGCTAGCGGGCGTGAAGCCGAAGCAAATCAATCAATGGTTTTGGGAATTTTATCTCGACGCTTACGATTGGGTCGTAACGCCGAACGTGATTGGAATGTCGCAATTTGCCGATGGCGGATTTGTCGCCACGAAGCCGTATTGTTCGGGCGCGGCGTATATTGACAAAATGAGCGACTACTGCAAATCGTGTTCATATAGCCCAAAGGAAAAGACGGGCGAAAACGCCTGTCCGTTCAATTATCTCTATTGGGATTTCTTGATGCGAAACGAAGCGAAATTGCGCCCAAACAACCGAATCGCGGTGATTTACGGCGCGCTTGATAAAATGCCCAGCGAACAAAAGCGCGCCATTCGGGAATCCGCCGAAAAGTTTTTATCTAACTTGAAACCAAACGCTTACTACTCGTGAGACCGATGGCGAAAGCAAGACCCTTTGCCAAATGGGTAGGCGGAAAAAATCAAGTTTTAGAACAATTTGAAAACCACTACCCTCGCCAATGTAGAGAAGGCGAGATAAAAAATACATTGAGCCTTTCTTGGGCGGCGGAGCGTTGTTTTTCGAATTGGCTCATCGTTGCAAGATCGAGAACGCATATCTCTCCGACATCAACAAAGATTTGATTTTAACTTACCAAGTCGTTCAACGACGCCCTAACGAGTTGATAGAATTTTTAGAACGCCGTCAAAAAGAATACGACCAAACCCGACAAGAAAAACGAAACGAGCTATTTTTGGCGGTTCGGGAACGGTTCAATTCGCAACGCTTTGAAATAGACTATAAAAAATTCTCCGATAATTAGATTCTGAGGGCGGCGCAATTCATTTTTTTGAACAAAACGTGCTTCAACGGATTGTTTCGTCTCAACTCAAAAGGCGAGTTCAACCTGACGTTTGGAAAGTATAAAAGGCGAAAATTTTTGACGAAGCCAACATTTTAGCCGCCTCAAAAGCCTTGCAAAAAGCCGAAACGAAAATCCCGAAGATGATTTTTTTGAAAAGGCGCATTCGGGATATAACATTCAGAGTCTCGGCGAGCAGAGCGGTAAATTGCGACGGCGAAAAGCGCGGAAAAATCAAAGAGATTCTCATCACGAACTATTCGGGAGATTGCGCGGGCGAAAAAACTATAACGGCGTAGAACTCCTGAAAGGCGCAAAGTTAAGGATTCTAAAAAGTAACTTTTGCGCGCCAACTGATAAAACTTAAACAACCTCTACTCGTGAAGCCTATCTTGATTTACGACGGCTATTGCAATCTCTGCATCAGCCTCGTCAAAACTTTGGAGACGATGAATCGCGGACGCGACGGCGATTTCAAAGCGCGCTTCGTTCCGTTTCAGAGGGCGGAAAAATTGATTGCCGAACATAGGCTCAATCCCGACGAACTCAAATCGGCGATTCACTTCATTAGCGAAAGCGGGGAGGTCTTCAAAGCGGGCGAAGCCGTTGCGAAATTGGCGGAGCATTTTCCAATGCTGAAAATCGGGTCGGGATTTTTTAAGACGGAATTAGGAGAGAAACTTTACAAGCTCATCGCGGCGAATCGCTATGGCGCGTTTGGGTGCGCCGACGAGTGCTATGTTTCCGAATTCTACGAATCCGAACAGAACCAGTGAGCGTTTTCATCGCGGATTACTCGCTGGCGCTCGGAATGACAAGGGAAAAGGCTTGGAATGACAGAGAGAAGACGCGAGCGAAGAGGCAATGTGGATTTGATGTCATTCTGAACGGAGCGAAGCGAAGTGAAGAATCCATTTCAGAGAAGCGAGGAGCGAGAAGCGAGGATGCTCAATTCGCAATTCGAAATTCGCCATTCGCAATCCTTGATGGATTCCTCGCTGGCGCTCGGAATGACAACAAAGGGCGCTCGGAATGACGGGGAGAAGGGGCGAGCGAAGAAGCGAATGTGATGTCATTCTGAACGGAGCGAAGCGGAGTGAAGAATCCATTTCAGAGAAGCGAGGAGCGAGAAGCGAGAATCGCGGACGCTCAATTCGCAATCCGCAATTCGCCATTCGCCATTCGCAATCCTTGATGGATTCCTCGCTGGCGCTCGGAATGACAAGGGGAAAGGCTCGGAATGACAAGGGGAAAAGGCTCGGAATGACGGGGAGAAGGGGCGAGCGAAGAAGCGAATGTGATGTCATTCTGAACGGAGCAAAGCGGAGTGAAGAATCCATTTCAGAGAAGCGAGGAGCGAGAATGGAGAGTCGAGGACGCACAAGTCGCAATTCGCCATTCGCAATCCTTATGGATTCCTCGCATTCGCTCGGAATGACAA